>NZ_CP017702.1:1275919-1913879 GCF_002706745.1 Companilactobacillus farciminis KCTC 3681 = DSM 20184
ACGTTGATCGAGAAGATTTGTTTATCACTTCAAAGGTTTGGAACGCTGATCAAGGCTACGATAAGACTTTAAAGGCTTTTGAACAAACTTTGACAGACCTTCAAATGGACTACTTGGATCTATACTTGATTCACTGGCCAAATGAAGATAACTTTGATTTGACGCTTGATACTTGGAAAGCTATGGAAACACTTTATGAACAAGGCAAGGTGAAGGCTATTGGTGTATCAAACTTCTCAGAGGACCAATTGAAGAAAGTCTTTGCAATGTGCAAGGTTAAGCCTATGGTCAACCAAATCGAACGTCATCCATACAAGGTTCAAGAGGAATTGGGTAAATTTGACGAAGACAATGGTATTGTTAACGAAGGATATTCACCAATTGGACATGGTCACTTGATTCTAGAAGATGAAACTATCAACAAAATCGCCGAAAAGCATCATAAGACTGCCGCTCAAGTAGTATTGCGTTGGCATATCGACACAGGTTTTGTAGTCTTTCCTAAATCATCTAAAGTTGCTCGTGTTAAGGAAAACTTTGACATTTTCGACTTCAATTTAAATGAAGATGAAATTAAAGCTATCAGTGCTTTGGATCAAGACAAACATTTGAATTACTAATCAAAAAGGGAATTGAAGCAGTCGACTTCAATTCTCTTTTTTTAGACAAATTTTGCCAATGCTTTACCGACGCCATCGTGATTGTTGTCAGTAGTAATGTAGTCGCAGACAGCCTTGGTACCAACAGTGGCATTTTTCATTGCAATTCCTAATCCAGCAGTTTCTAATAAAGGAATATCATTGTCGCGGTCACCAAAGGCAATGATCTCGCTTAGTTCTATGTTTAGATGGTTGGCTAAATGTTTGAGAGCATTTCCCTTATTGACATTGTTAGGAAAAATCTCTAAATAACCAATACCAGTTCTAACGACGAAGTAATCGCTAAATTCAGCTTTAATAAAATCAGTAATGCGATTGATTTTTTCTTCGTTGCCATTGATTACAGCTTTAGTTATCTCGAAATCACTTGGCATTTCTTCAGGATTTCTGATGTGTAAGCCGTCACCATTTTCAAAAGCCATTGCGATGGTAAAAGGATCAATATCAGAATGATTACTAGTATAGACGTTGCCACTCACATCGAAGACACAGTAAGATAGAGAATTTTTATCGACAAAATCAACGAAATAATGATAAAAAATATTTGGCAGAGTATTTTGAAAAATAATATCACTGTTGAGATTTTCGATGATGGCGCCACCGTTAGTGATCATATATTGATTTGTTCCATAGATACCCAATTGTTGAGCATATTTGTACATTGCTTTGTGTGGACGACCGGAACAAAGAACGACCTTAATATTTCTTTCTAAAGCTAATTGAATTTGAGCTTTAGTTTGACCAGAAATAGTTTTGGCGCTAGTTAATAAAGTATCATCAATATCGATGGCAATTAATTTGTATGTCATATCGAAACTCCTAACTATATTTTATTTAGCAATTATAGTTGGTAAGTTAATATTGAGATACAAAAAATTGGTAATTTAAATTTCTTTATTTGAATAAAACACTTTCTTAAAAAATCATTTTATGTTATTCCACAATTAGTACTTGGCAAGAAACATTATTTTTTAAAAATCGAGCTATTTTACCTAAATTGGTGCGTCGATTATTATTTTTTCCAAATTTTCCGATTACTAATAGATCGATTTTTAATCCTCGGACCAAATAATCAGCAATTATTTTTTTAGGATCACCGATTCTTAAGAAGGTATCTGTGATGGGATAGACTGTCATCATAAATTTTTGATTTAAATCATCGCGGGCTGCTACTACTTCTGGATCATCTTCGTAGTTGACCATCTGTAGAATACCGTCATCTTCATTTAAATAATAATCTTCCACGACACGGGTCAAATAGAGATTGGCGTTGCATCGTTGTGCTAATTGGACAGCTTGATTGAAGGCACGATTAGAGTTTTGTGAGCCATCGATTGCCACGAGAATATTTTTTGTATGTGGGGTCATTTTAACCTCCTATTTAATAAATTATATATAATTATATAATAAAAAATACTCTTGGTTTTATTTTTAGGGAATAGTTATCTTTTTGTGATATGATATAAAGATGTTTTTAAGGAGGCAATTTATGACCATTAAATTAGTAGCTTTTGACATGGACGGAACTTTCCTCAATGATCAAAACTCTTATAACCATCAACGCTTTGGAGAAATCCTACAAAAATTACGTGCCAAAGATATTCATGTGGCAGCAGCATCAGGCTCTCAATATCAACGTTTGCTCAATCAATTTGATGAATTTAACCAAGAAATGGACTTCGTTTCACAAAATGGTGCGGTCGTTCATAGTGCTGGTCAACCATTATTAGTTCAAGAAATTCCAGCGGATGCAGTCAAAAAGACTTTGGATGTGATCAATCACCAATTTGCACCTAGTGATATTGCTGAACACTTAGTTGTTGGCTATAAATCAGCTTATGTTGATGAAAATATTTCTCAAGCTTCATTTGATATGACTTATCGCTACTACAATCATCTATTGCGTGTACCAAATTTGGCTACGGCTACACCTCAACGTTTAGAAGACCAAATTACTAGTATCGGAGTAACTTTTGATTCTAAGGTTGACTTCAATGCCAAGATGAAGAGCTTACGTGAAATGTTGCCACTAGGTTTATCTAGTCAAACTTCTGGATACAATACAGAATTGATCAGTGAAGATACAGTTAATAAGGCTGCCGGCCTTCGTGAACTTCAAAAGAAATATAATGTGGCTGACGATGAAATCATGACTTTTGGCGATAATGAAAATGATTTGCCAATGTTAAAAATCACACCACATAGTTATGCCATGCAAAATGCTGAACAAAAGATTAAAGATCAAGTTGCAAACGTGACTGATTCAAACAATGACGAGGGTGTCTTGAATGTTCTCGAACAATTAGCTTCTTAATGAAAAGGTAATCCAGGTGATGGGGTATCTTTTTTATTTGTCAATCAAATAATGCAAACAAATTATTTTTTAATCGTAAAGAAATCCAATAAGAATATTGAAGAACTGATAAGCTTTTGACACAACTAAAGCAAGATTGGAGATTTTTATGATTGAGATCAAGAATTTGTCAAAAAATTACGATGATAAAAAAGCATTGGTTGATTTGAATTTAACAGTCGAATCAGGAAAGATATTTGGATTGTTAGGCCATAATGGTGCTGGTAAATCGACTACTATCAAGAGTTTAGTCAGTATTCATAAGCCTAATTCTGGCTCAATTAAAATAAATGGAATGGAATTGTCACAACATCGATCAGAAATAAAAAAGATGATAACTTACGTACCTGATACACCGGATGTTTTCTTGCAATTAACCGCCTCAGAGTATTGGAATTTAGTGGCAAAAGCTTATGACTTAAATGATGAAGATATTTTGCCATTGCGTAAAAAATTAGTGGAGCTCTTTCATATGGAGAATCGACAAAATGAGGTTATGAGTAATTTTTCACATGGAATTAGGCAAAAGGCAGTTCTGATAGCTTCACTATTGTCTGACCCAGCAATTTGGGTTTTAGATGAACCGTTTCAAGGTTTAGATCCACAAGCTGTTTTTGATTTAAAGCAATTGATGAAAGTACAAGCAAATAAAGGGAAAACAGTTCTTTTTTCGACCCATGATCTACAAATGGCACAAACTCTATGTGATGATTTAGCTATTTTAAAATCTGGTGAACTCATTTATGAAGGCTCAATGACAAATTTGCGAAAACAATATAATAATGAATCTCTTGAAAAGATTTATTTGCAGTTAACTGACAGTGATGATTCCAAGCTGTTCAATGAGATTGAAGGTGAGGTAAATGCCTAGTCATTTAGAAACCTTGTTATCTGTAAATCTACGTTTATTAAATCCCAAAGTGACAAATCGTTATCGAAGAAAAGCTATTAATGGCCCTCAACTAACGAAGAAATTAGTTGCCCAGTTGTTATTAAATTTATTTATATTTTTGTTGATGTATGGCTTATTATTCTCTCAACTTGATTTGAGTAAATTACCCGGAGTTTTTGGATTTTATAGTTTTGAATTTATTTTCATGTCTCTATCTCAAGGGATGTTGGGAATTTACAATATTTTCTTTGCTAATAATAGTAAAGACCTATTGATGTTGCCATTTTTACAAAGAGAAATATTTCTGAGCAAAGTAATAACTGTTGCCATGAATGTGATTCCGTATACCTTACCACTGCTTTTACAATTCTTCTTAACTAGTTGGCGTTCAGGTATAAATTTTTGGATTTCTATAGTTTTGGCATTAGTTTTGTATATCCTAATATCAATTGTGACACTATTGAGTTGTACAGTATTTATTTTTTTAATGCTAAAAATCAAACTATTTGCAAAACATGCAATGACACTGATTTATACTTTGATTACTCTGTCATCGGCCGCGCTTATTGCTGGAATATTTGTCATTGATAATCAAAAAAGAGACTCTTTTTCAATGACATTGCCGTTGTTCCAAATGGTTCAAAATCCCTTTGCGGTGGAAAATTTAATAAATTGGATATTACTGTTAGCATTTTTGGGCTTGTTAGTTCTTTTGGTCGAACGCTTAGTTCTACCAAATATAAATGAAAATATTATTTTAAGTAAGAATTTAAAGTGTCGAAAGCAACGAAAGACTATTAATCTCAGAGATAGCCTAAAAAATTATAATTGGCAGTTATTAAAGGAACCTAACGTACTTTTTCAAATTTTTGGAAAGAGTATTATAATTCCATTGATTTATATTTTTTCCTTTGGCTTTTCAAAGATTCCAACAAACCTATCGTCAGAATTTTTCGGTGTTTTCGTTGTCAGTGGAATTGTCCTGAGCTTAGTTACTACTACATCGTCTTCATTATTTAGCATCATAATATCTTTGGATCGTGGTAACTTTTCAATGATAAGATCGTTACCAATATCAATAAAAGGTTATTTAAAAATCAAATTTATATTTGCTTACTTGATTCAAATTATTATTAACTCTATATTAATTGTTATTTTTTCTATCGTACTGAAGATAAATTTAATAATGATGTGCGCAATGTTTATTGGTTCACTTTTAGGTAGTTATCTTGTTGGTTTAGCTTATTTTAGAGAAGACTATAAGAATCGAGTGGAGAATTGGAATAATATAGATGAATTGTTCAATCGAAACGGTGGGAGTCTTCGTAAAATTCTTTTGCTACTTTGCAATATATTTTTTGGTTCTGCCATTATAATTGTGTACGGTTTATTGATAAGTTCATTTCCAAATCAAAAATTTATCAATACAATTGCATTTATCATTTCAAGTGGTAGTAGTTTCGGCATTTGGGGATATTATATGGTCAATTTTTGGAATCGGTTGCAATTATAAGCTATTTTCGATAAGGTGGAAAAGTAACCTTAATGTGAGAGGAATTTACTTATGTATAAAATGATTGTCTGTGATCTTGATGAAACTTTAATGAATGATGATGGCTCTTTGTCCGACAAGAACGCTGAAGCTATTCATGCTGCAACTGAAAAAGGAGTTTACTTCGTAGTTAATTCTGGTCGAAGTTATACTTCCTTTCAAAATGATCTCGAAAAAATGAATTTACGAAATAAACCAAACCAATATTCCATTTCATACAATGGGGGATTGATTCTGGAAAATAAGGATAATCGTCCTATTGCCGTTAATGCGATGCCATTTGATGTAGCTAAAGCTGTCTTTAATGTTGGTGCAAAGAATAAGAATGCCTCGACACACGTTTATACTCAAGATAAACTTTATATTTATAATCCTATGAAAGCTGATACGGATTATTTAACTAATCGTGGTGTAGATTTTTCAATTTTGGAAGATGATGATTTTGATAAGTTCAAAGATCAAAATGTCATGAAAGTCATTATGGCTATGTCTACAATTGAGGAACGTAAGGCAATGAAGGTAGCTGTAGAATCACAAGTTGATCCTTCAAAACTAACAGTATCATTTTCATCCGGTCGATACGTTGAATTTAATCCAGCTGGCGTTGATAAAGGAACTGCTGCTGTTCAATTAGGTGAAATTTTAGACATCAAGCCAGAAGAAATCATTGCGGCAGGTGATAACAGTAATGATTTGCCAATGTTAAAAGCAGTTGGCTTACCGGTCAGTGTTGCTAACGGACTTGATGTTGTTAAAGAAAATGCTAAGTATATCACTGAGGCTGATAATAACCATGATGCTTTAGCTGAAGTAATTAATAAGTTTATTCTATAGAAAAAAGTCTTGAGGAAACTCAAGGCTTTTTTAGCGTAGATTCAAATTCGACTTATTTTCTATTGTAATTTTACCGTCATCAAAGTTTTTAAGAACTTGATCCAATTTTTGGATAGTTAATTTTTTATCATAGGCATAGTCTCGAGAAAAATCTAAAGTATAGACTTGACCGGAAGTAGTGGTTATTTCAAGTGCGAGGGGACTCTTTGCCATTAAAAGTGACGGGGTCAAAATTCCTAAGTACAAAGTGTAAGGGATGGCCAAAGGGATTTTGTCGCTGTCAAAATGTCCAATTAATTTAATTGTGGCAATATCCTTTTTATCAATAATAATTAGCT
This sequence comes from Companilactobacillus farciminis KCTC 3681 = DSM 20184, assembly GCF_002706745.1. Taxonomy (NCBI): domain Bacteria; kingdom Bacillati; phylum Bacillota; class Bacilli; order Lactobacillales; family Lactobacillaceae; genus Companilactobacillus; species Companilactobacillus farciminis. Next base: position 1,282,548 of record NZ_CP017702.1, read on the forward strand.
TATTTTTAAAGGGGAAAAGCATCAAAAAAATACGACGCTTCAAGTTAGTTAAATCACTATAACGAAGGCCAGTTTGATCTGCCTCCCAGTATTGGAAAAGTACAGTTATACTATTTAAATAATAAATAAAGAAGAAAACGATAAATAATCCCAGTCCTATAAGATAACCAATCCAACTATTAAAAATACTGCCGGTTACAAAGCCTGCCACTAAGCCTGCAAATAGACTAACTAATAAAGGTCTGTATGAAAGTTTCTTACCAAATGTAATCATAATTAATTCCTCCCAATTAAATGAGATGCGCATCGATCAGTTAATTAACTTTGTTTACACCTTGATTATGGCAAAAGCTTGCTATTAAAGCACGCACATCGTAGTTGCGTTTGAAAAAATACCGTTATAACGCTGATTTTGTTTAAAAAAAGTTTATTATTTAAGTAAGGGGTTACAAGGGGGAGAAAGATGGCTTTAGCGGATAATATTATCAAGTATCGTAAGAAAAATGGAATGACACAAGAACAACTTGCTGAATCACTGATGATCTCACGCCAATCTATTTCTAGATGGGAATTGGGAGAAAATTTACCTAGTATTGATAATCTAATTTCACTGAGTGGTTTATTGGATATTTCTTTAGATGAGTTGATCACAGGTGAACCGTATTTGCATTTTCCATTTGACTTTGGGCGTCCTAAGAGTAAAACGGCAGCCGTGATTTTAATTATTATTGTTATGTTCCCTATATTGGCAGGATTTATCGGTAATATTTGGATGTCTTTAGTAGTTGCATTAATTTTATATATGATAGTTGTTTGGTTTTATCCTTTCGATTTTAAACGGTATTACAATTATTGGAGCTTGGAGAAAAAGGGAATTCGATACATTTCTGATAATCAGGAAGTTTACAGTTCTTGGGATAATTTGGTCATGCCAATCAAAGCACTATTAAAAATGAGAAAGACTAAGTTTATTCCTTATCGACAAATGAAAGAAATTGAGATTCATTTGCAGTTGTTGGGATATAATCCACGACATACTAATTATTCACCAGGAACGTTTCAATTAATGAATGAAAGTTTTACTCTGAAAATAACTACGAAAGATGAACAGATTGTCTATTTGACTTTGAAGCCATATTACACGAAGAAATCCAAAGAACGTCAGATGTTGCCAACTATTTTGGAATTTTTGAAACGCAAGAATGTCAAATTTATCGATAAACAAAATATCTGTGAGTTATTGAAAGATAATGACAAGAGTTTAACTGAACAATTATATGAAATTCGTGATGGATATAAATAAAAATATTGCTCAAAGTATCATTGAATGATATATTAAGTACATACTTAATTAACTAAATTAAATAAGCTTAATAAAGCCTTTGAGGAGTAATACAATGAAAATTGAACATGTCGGTTTATTCGTTAAAGATTTAGAAAATACAGTTTCATTTTATAAGAAATATTTTGGTGCTACGGCATCAGAAAAATATCACAATCCCAAAACAACCTTCTCATCACGTTTTTTAACTTTCAGTGACGGAGCACGTTTGGAAGTAGGTACTCGTGAAGATTTGAATACAGAAAAACTTACTGGTTATCCTTTAGGCTACATGCATCTTGCCATGTCCTTGGGATCAAAAGAAGCAGTTGATAAAGTTTCTGCACAAATCGAAGCAGATGGTTATACTCATTTGAGTGGACCAAGAGTAACTGGCGATGGATATTACGAAAGCGTGGTATTGGATCCAGAAGGAAATCAAATCGAATTAACAGTTTAAAAAAGAGACTGCCGAATGATTAGGCGGTCTCTTTTTGGATAGAAGATCTAAATTTCTCAATTTGATTTTTATAATCTAAGAGTTTGTGATAACGATTTTTTATATCATCATCTTCATTAGAATAGATCTCAAAACATTTATCAGAAAAATCTTTCAATTGAGACTTTCCAATTTTTTGCTCATCCTTAGGCAAATCTTTGAAGATAGAATTGTCAGTCGTCAAATCAACGATTTTTTCATATAGTTCATCAAATTGTAATTTCAAGGCTATTTCGTCATGCTTGATATTTGCCTTCACGAGTGCAGGTGGAAGAGCATAGGTAATTAACAGATAGCCAATTATAGCGATTATTAAATAGTCGATGATAGTTAATGTCATTTTATACCAACTTTCTCGGAGAGTTCTATTAGTAGAGTATCAGTTCATAAACCTCATTTGCAAGTTACTCTAAATAAAGTGTTTTACTTCGATAAAATTCAATTTTTGTCAGTTTCATTGCTTGTTTAAATAGGGCTTTCTTTGAATCCAAGGGAAAATTCTTTTGATAAAAACCTCTTTCTTTAATCAAATACTGATTGTCATGACAAATTAAGGTTAAGCTACGATCTTTCTTGAAAGTTAATATTTTTAAAGTTAAATCATCATTGTTTTTAAACTGAGTTTTAATAATACTTTTTAGTTGAGTGATTTTTATCCTTTTCGTAATTTCTTTTGAACCTCCTTGTCGAAACTTTTCTTTTGCAGACTGGTACTCAAATAAAAAACGGAAGCAAGCTGATCTTTTAAACTAAAAGCCATTCGATAATTTTTTGAATCGAGATGAACCCTCATTTCATAAGTTTGATGGTTCTTATCCGTTCGAATTGGTTTGATTCTATAAAAATTGTTATTTAAATTATTAGTTAATTTAGTTTCGATGATATTAATGTCTTTGGCACAGTTCTGCTTTGAGAATGAATTTTTGATTGAATCCGAGATAATTACTTTGAACAATATTATCAATCCTTTAATACTTAATAATTTAACTCTTAAATAAATTAATCAATCCGTCAAGTCATCTTAAGAACATTTTTAATAAATGGTATATTTATATTCATAAAGTATTTGAGGGGGGAAGCTTTTATGGATATTTGGGAAAAACTATATTTATCTGCAAAACCGTTGTATAAACCGCAGGAAATAAATGATTTTGTTTATGCTAATAACGTGGTCTGTGCTTTGGAGAGTAAATCAGGAAAAGTTTACACTGGTTATTGTATCGAGATGGCTTGCGGAACGATTAATCTTTGTGCCGAACGAGTAGCTTTGCTAAACATGTTGCAAGATAGTGGAGAAATGGAAGTTAAACGAATGATTGCTTTTCGTGATGCACCGCCAACTGGACTCGACGGGTTACCATGTGGAACCTGTCGTGAAACTTTGATGGAATTTTCTCCTAAGAATGCCGATACCGAAATTATGGTCAATTATGAAAAAAGAGAAACTACTACTTTGAAAGAAATCTTTCCTAATTGGTGGGGGACTATCAAAACTAATAAAAAATAGCTAACAAACCTTAATTGGCTTGTTAGCTATTTTTATCTTTAAAAGCACTCTTGTGAAACTCGTTCAACTGCAAAGTTGGATAGGCTGTAAATTGCTTCGTAGAGTTTGTCTCCTAATTCAGAAGTGGTTATTTCAGCTTTTTTGTTTTCACGATTGTTAGGGATGTTAGCTAAGACAGGGATAAACTGATCTAAATCATTATCTGACAAAAAATCATGGGCTTTCAAATGTGCCGCTAATGCTACTGTAAAGGAAAATTTGGGATGAGATTGACGTAATTTATAAAGATCTCTGGCGGCAGTTTTATAATCCATTGAAGGATTTTGATTCAAGCAGTGTCGCAATAGGTTATCATAAACATCTCCGTAGTGAAGTAACCAGACTAAAAAATCATGAGAGGTTACATAATGAAGATCCATGTGAATGTTTTTGTAATTATTAACTACATCGAGAACGTTATTCCAATCAAGCCAAGTTCGAAATGATTGATAATATTTCTCGATGTCTTGATTTTTACCATTACCAATATGACTTAATCCAGCAAAATTATCTAAATCATGATTGGCAAAGTTTAATTCTTTGATATCCATTATTAACCTCATCTATTTATTCGAAATTAGCCACATAAAAAAACTAACCAGTTACGGTTAGCTATGCGGCAATTTGAACTATTTGATATATAACTCTTTAAGTTTACTCATCTTTTCACAATTAGTCTAGCCCAAATAAATAAGATTGAGCTAAGAATTAGTATCTTGCTTTGAGCATATCAGCAATTGTTGATTAAATGTTGCAGGGTTATTGACAATATTTAGCATTAATTGAGCAACATCCATACGATTGGTCCGTGGAGCACCAGGCATTTTAAAATTAGACTTAGCAAATCTTACTGTTGGATTAGGGGTTCTTTCATTATTAAATAGTGGTCCAGGATGAATGGTTGTCCATTTCAAATTCGAAGTTTTGAGTAGCGACTCTCCCAAATAATGGTCGTGAAAATTTCCTTTTAGAAAAGTTTTTGCACCAAGACGATATGGGAAGCGAGTGTTTTTATAAGTGGATCCAACTCCTAAAGCGGACAAATTAATTATTCGTTCAACCTTTGCTAGATGCATAGCCTTGATGATATTAGGCATTGCAAATGAGAAAAGGTTAGCACTGCTATTAGTTACTGAATTTCCCAAGGTGACTAGTACAACATCACAACCCACTAAAGCTTTTGCTAAAGCATGATAGTCATCTAATTGCCCCTTAATAATAGTCAAATTTGTAGTCGTGTTTAACTTTTGAGGACTTCGGACGTAGGCTACAACTTCATTGTTGTTTTGAAGTGCTAATGATAATAAATCTTTTCCAGTTCTACCAGTAGCACCGATAATCATTAAGCGCATATAATCAGCTCCTTAAAGGTTGTCTTCAAGCCAGTTCATAATATATTCAGTACCAGTTAAATATCCACCCATCTGCGTGTGTTGTTGGGCTGTTGATTCGTCATCAAACAATAGATAATCTTTTTTGCATTGTAAAGTATCATAGAATTTTTGAGCAGCACCATGAGTTACCTCTGCAGCACCATCGAGAACCAACGTTTTGGATTTGATTTTTGGAACAATAGAAGTATTATCATATTTTTTCAATTCATCGATAATAGTACTGTCAGTAGCGTTATGTTTCCATTCATAATCTTTCAATGTAAAGTCAATCATATCAGGACGCATTTGCTCAGTCATTTTCAAAGCAATTTCCAGTCTTTGAGCAATCATATTTCCCCAATTCATATTTCCAGGATCAGAAATAATTACTTTTAGGCGATTATCAAAAGCAGCTGCTCGTGGTACTAGGAATCCTCCAAAACTCATGCCCATTGCACCAATTCTATTAGAATCAACACCAGCAATTTTTTCAGCAAAGTCAATTACGGGCGTCATAACGTTTTCAAAATCAGGACGAAATTTCAAATCTTGTAATCTTAGAGCCATTCCTTGACCTGGTCCATCGAAGGTTAAAGCATTTATACCTCTCTTTAAGGCGCCATCAATGACCCACATGGTATCGTCAGCCCAAGTATCTCGACCAGGAACAACTATTAATAAAGGAGCTTTTTTGGTAGCAGTAGTTGATCGATAGAAGTGTCCAGGTAGAGTTGTGTTTTCGTATGGAATTTGAATCGACTTACCAGGATAGGCACCAAGTTGGAGGGATTTATCAAAACATGCTTGACTGTTTCTTGAGAATTTTTTCATACGTGCATCTTTAGTATCTTTAAAATACATCAGAGATACACGCCAATAAGTTGAAGCTCGAAGATAACTGCTGGCGGCACTGACCAATTTGTTGTGGTATTCAAAATTTTCGGCCCTTTTTTGCAATTTGTCGGCCATTAGACTCCAATTATTGATCCAACTATTTTCGTCATTTTCGATTAGATTCATCGTTACTTCTAATACTTCGCCTTCATCGCTCATTCGATAAGGCATTAAATCCATTACGTGCTTGATGAGTGCATCTTGTAGCATATTTTCACTGTATTTATATTCTGACCAATGTTTTATATCGTTTGTCATTTAACATTCTCCTAACTAATTGTTGTAACTAAGTTTATTAGGAAATGAGGTATAATTTAACTACAAAATTATACGGAGTGTTGCATTTTGAATAAATATAAAAATAAAAATGATAAAACCGAAAAAAACATTATGAATACGACATTGACTTTAATGCAATCATACGAATTTAGTAATATTACAATGAATCAAATTGCGGAAAATGCTAAGTTAAATCGAGTCACGCTTTATCGACATTTCGATGATAAGTGGGATATTTTGGAAAGGATTGAAAAAGATTTTTTCCAAGCAGCAGAAGCCCCACATCAAAAAATGATAGAGCAATTAAAAAATGCATCTGAAGATTATCAGGATGCTAGATCGGTTTTAGCAGAATTTTTAGAGATTTTTGCAAATAATCTGGACATTTTAGAAGTACTTATGAATGACAACGGTGATTCTAGATTTACTAGCAAATTATTAAATTTCTTGTTGAAAAGAGAGAAGCTCTCTCATCCGGTTTTAGGAATTAATGACTTAGGCGTAAATCAAGAAATGCTGTCCTATTATGAAATATCTGGATTAGTAGGAATAATAAAATTTTGGACGAAGCATCGACAATATAAAGCTAAAGATATGGCGGACTTTTTCTTTGCAGTAAGGACTAATGAAGTTAAAGGGATCAAGCAGTTAAAATAAGTCGTTATATTATCGTTACGTTTACTAAATTATCTAAGTTGAGATGATTCAACTACGAGTTGATAGTAAAAAACACTCCCTAATGTAAGAGTGAAGTAGGGGGTGTTGGTGATTATTACAAAATATGGATTGACCAAAACAAAATTACAAATTTTAGCAATGGTGGCAATGCTCTGTGATCACGTTGCAAAGGTGATTATTTATCCGGTAATAATAAGCCATTATTCGAATAATTGGTTGAGTAACAACAGTTATATTTTGAGAATGTATGATGCTTTAGTATTTCTTGGTAAAATCAGTTTTCCTATTTTTGCCTTTTTTATTGTTGAAGGATTTTTCAAGACACATAACGTTTATTCATATATGAAGAGATTGTTTTTATTTGCCATTTTAGCTGAAATTCCTTATGATTTAGCAACTTCTGGAAAATTGATAAATTTCGAAAAACAAAATGTACTTTGGACTTTACTAGTGGGACTGATTTGTCTATTTATTATTGATAATTTTAAAAATAGTAAATTTGGATTGTGCAAAGTAATAGGATCAGTGAGTTTTATTCTTTTGATTGCTAGCTTTTTGAATCTAGATTGGGGAATTTACCCAGGTATCGTGTTGATTTTGTGGTTTTATTTGGCTCACAAAAGTAAAAAAATCCGTTTATTACTAGGTTATTGTTTGATGGTGCCAGATGTCGGATTTATGTCTGGAGCAGAATTATCATTTTTATTGCTCTACTTTTATAATCAAAGACGCGGTCGTAGTAATAAATGGTTGTTCTATATTTTTTATCCGAAACATTTGTTGGTTCTTTATTTAATTCAGATTATTTTAAGATGAAGACTGCTGCAATGCAGATGAACCAAAGCACATCAAAAAATCCAAAAGCCAGTGCATAACGGTATAAATATTTGATTTGGTATTTATGGAAGAAAACAATCAATATAACCAGTACAGTAAAGAAAATTATGGTACTGACGATCATACTAAAAAAATTGTGATTGATTTTAGGACTGAAAGTATAAATTGCAACCAAAGTGACAAAGTAATAGATTGCATTTAACCACAATAATTGCCATTTTTTGTTGTCAGTTTGCACATTTTTATCGTCGAAAAAATATTGAATATCAACTTGAAAGATTTGAGCTAAGTCAGATATTTTGTCAGTAGTTGGAATTACGAGATTATTTTCCCATTTAGAAACAGCTTGAGGGGTAACAAACAACTTATCAGCTAATTGTTGCTGAGTCAGATTATTTTCTTTACGTAACTGTCTGATTTTTTCGCCAATTTTCATCGCAAACCTGCCTAATAGTTTACTTTCATTATATCCTTTCGAACTGATTTGTTTGTAGAGTATAATTAAAAAGTATTTGATAATCGACGATGGAGGGATTGCACTACAATGGCAACTAAAGAAGCAGAAAACAAAATGGTGGATTTGGTAAAACCAGTTCATCAACAATTGAATCAATATCGCGTTCAACAGATTCAAGCGGTCTTGAGTTTATTAGATGAAGGAAACACAGTTCCTTTTATTGCTCGTTATCGAAAAGAACGTACGGGAACTTTGGACGAAGTGGCGATCCGAGAAATTGAAGATGAGACACATCGTTTGATGAAACTTAACCAAAGACGCCAAGATGTTCTAAAACTGATTCAGGAACAAGGCAAGTTAACACCTGAGCTCAAGCAGAAATTAGAACAAGCAACGGTATTGCAACAAGTTGAAGATCTCTATCTTCCTTACAAGCAAAAACGTCGGACTAAGGCTACGATTGCTAAAGAAGCTGGTTTGGAACCCTTAGCTAAATGGTTGTTAACTTTTCCAAATGGAAACTTAGACAAAAAGGCTCAAGATTTTATCGATGCCAAGAAAGATTTGCCTGATTTAGCAGCAGTTTGGGCTGGAGTACACGAAATATTGGCCGAAAACTTCAGTGAACGAGCTGATTTCAGAGAATGGATCAGACAATATACTTGGCAAAATGGTGAATTGACTAGCAAATTAAAACGTGGCGCTAAAGAAAAAGACGAACAAGCAGTTTATGAAACTTATTACGACTTCCAACAAAAATTAAAACAAATCCCACCTTATCGAATCCTTGCCATCAATCGTGGTGAAAAGGAAAAGATTTTGACCGTAGGAATTTCTATCGATGCAACACAGATTTTACGTCACGGACATTCTAAATTAGTCGGTCGTAATCGTGGGTTAGCGGTTGAAAAAATCGATGCAGCTTTTGAAGACTCTTACAAGCGTTTCCTAGGACCAGCTATCGAACGTGAATTACGTCGTCAATTATCAGAGAAAGCTGATAACCATGCTATTCAAGTCTTTGGAAATAACTTGTACCACCTTCTGATGCAAGCACCTTTGAAGGGTAAAGTTGTGATGGGCTTTGACCCTGCTTATCGAACAGGATGTAAATTAGCGATTATCGATGCCAATGGTCGTTTCTTGACTAAACAAGTGATTTATCCTCACAAGCCAGCTAGTGAAAAACAACGAGCATCGGCAGCACCTGAGTTTAAAAAGCTGTTAGAAAAGTATCACGTTCAAATGATAGCTATTGGAAATGGTACTGCCAGTCGTGAATCAGAGGAGTTCGTCAGTGGAATTTTAAAGACTATTAAGCAACCAATTTATTATGTTATCGTCAATGAAGCAGGGGCCTCAGTTTATTCCGCCAGTGCTAATGCCAGAGCGGAGTTTGCTGATTTGCATGTTGAAGAACGTTCCGCAATTAGTATTGGGCGTCGTTTGCAAGATCCGTTGGCTGAATTGATCAAAGTTGATCCTAAAGCAATCGGTGTCGGTCAATATCAACACGATGTTCCTGAAAAAGCTCTAGACGAACAACTAGATCGAGTCGTTGAAACAGCGGTCAACCAAGTTGGTGTTAACGTTAATACGGCCAGCCCAGAGTTATTGACACATATTTCAGGCTTGACAGCGACAACAGCTAAAAACATCGTCAAATTTAGAAACGAAAATGGCTCATTCACCGACAGACAGTCATTGAAGTCAGTTCCACGTTTAGGTCCCAAAGCCTATCAACAAGCGGTCGGTTTCTTGAGAATTATTGGTGGAAGTGATCCGTTGGATAATACTGATATTCATCCGGAAAGCTATTCTGCTACTAGAGAATTGTTGAAGAGTATTGATGAAACACCACAAGCAGTGGGAACTCCAAAATTACAACAGCAATTAACTCAATTGAATCAGGAACAATCTGCTCAACAGTTAAATATCGGTGTAGCTACTTTAACTGATATTATTGCTGGCTTGAGTAAGCCCGGTCGTGACTTGCGTGACAGTATGCCAGCACCATTGCTTCGTCAAGATGTTTTAACGATGGCTGATTTGAAACCAGGGATGGAACTTCAAGGTACGGTTCGTAATGTAATTGACTTTGGGGCATTCGTTGATATTGGTGTTAAGCAAGACGGTTTAGTGCATATTTCACAATTATCCGATCATTTTGTTAGTGATCCTAGTACCGTGGTGACGATCGGCGATATCGTGACAGTTTGGGTTTTGAGTGTGGACGAGAATCGCAATCGAATTCAATTAACGATGAAAAAGCAAAATAAATAGTAGAAGAAACTGAAATTTAAGATAAAGTGTCCACGTTGAGACTTTGTCTTTTTTTGATGATTTCTAAATTATTTTACGAGTTATAATCGACGTCAAAAAGGAGAATATCGAAATGAGTAAAAAAGTCGATTTATGTTGTAGATTAGTTTTTTTAATCATGGCCTTATTAGAAATATACTTTTTGATTACGAACAGTGATTTATTGAGAATTTTTACAATAATATTATTAATATCAATAGTGGCTTATTCTCTTGCTAAGCGAAAATTCAAGAATAAAGATGATTTTTAAAGTTGATTCGACTTTGAGTGAATAAAGCTCTTTTGTTACAATCCAGTAAAGGAGTGAAATCCATTGTTAGAATTTTTCATATATGCATTCTTTTTATTGGTTTTGTACTTTTCGATTTCCCTTATTTTTGCTCTAATTAAAGCTATTGTTCATAAAATAAAGGGTGATAAAAGTAATTTCTGGGAATACTTCTTTGATGGTTTTGTTAAGGTACTCAATCCATTTAATTGGTTATAAGTTAAAATGTTTGCTTTAATTTTTCATCTCCAATATAGTTATCAATCACTTACAAGTGTAATATGGAGGCATTTAATGACAAAAGCATTGATCGTAGTAACTAATACTGCAAAATTACCAACTATTAATCGAGCAACAGGTTTATGGTTAAGTGAGGCGACTCATTTTAACAAAGTAATGAAGGATAATAATATCGATGTCGATTACGTTAGCCCTAATGGTGGATACGTTCCCATCGATCCTGGTAGTTTAGCACCTGATTCAATGGATGAAACTAATTGGAGTTTTTATAATGAAGAGAAATATCGTGATCAAGTTTTGGGGCAATCACCTTCAGCAAAGCAAGTTGATCCCAAAAATTATGACATTATTTACTTTGCGGGTGGCCACGGTGTGATGTGGGACTTCCCTGAAAATAAAACACTAGGTGAAATCGCTAAAACTATTTACGACCGTGGTGGCATCGTTTCGGCAGTCTGTCACGGAGTAGTTGGTTTGCTTTCAATGAAGGATAATGAAGGTAATTCTTGGATCAATGGTAAGAACCTAACTGGTTTTACTAATGAAGAGGAAGACATTAACAAGTTGACTGATGCTGTACCATTCTTGACTGAGGAAGCTTTGAAGAATGCTGGTGCTAATCACACTAAAACAGCAGCTTATACAGAAAATGTTGTTGCTGATGGACGTTTAGTTACCGGACAAAATCCTCAATCCGCACATGGAGTTGGGGAAGCTGTTATTGATTTGCTAGCTTAATATAAATAATAAATTTGAGTTGGATTTTTAAATTCAGCTCTTTTTTTGTGCCAAATTACTTTTTTTATTCAAAATTCAAAAGAATTATTTTCATAACTTGGAATAAACTTATCGTTTGTATAAGATAATATTAATATCAAGAAATCGATAAGGGAGTAATAAACTATTAATGAAAATGAAGAAGGCGAATATTTTATCATGCGTTGCAATTAGTGCAGTTGTATTATCAGGGATGGGAATCACAAATGTGAAAGCTAGTGATGATGCAGCAGTATCAATTCAAAAAGTGGCCGAGAAGTCACTCAATCCAGAAGTTCAAAATGGTGGCAAAGTCAGTGACGACTTCCAAGACGTATCAAAAAACAATTTAGGATACGCTTCTAAATTCCACATTCTTGCTAAGGAAGCAACTTTAAACGCACATACAAATGGAAACCTTGCGGTTGGATCTTTGTTCGGAAATGTTAACTTTGGGACAAACATTACGGACGAAAAATTATTGGATAAAGATATTTCTTATGTTCAAGAAGTAAAAAATATGTCAGAAAGCTCATTCGTAAGTTCCAATGACCACCGTACAAATAAAGTGGTATTTGGTGAAGTAAATGACGTTGAGTTGGGCAAAGACAATACTTCTCCGTTAGTTAATGAAACACCAATTAATCACTTACTTAATAATGAAATTTTCCAAGATAAGGATTCTAATGAATATCTAGATTTTGACCAAGAGTTTGCTAAGTTGGAAAACAAATCAGCAGGTTTGGTTTCATCAAATTCCAAGACAATTACTAATGCCGATTTTCCGAACCAAAACCAACGAGTAATTGACCTCAGTGATTTTGAAGCTGACGCCAACAATCAAATCGTGATTAATTTAGATCCAGAAGTTTTGAATGCTAGTACACCTCTAACAATTTCTGGATTGTCAGCTGACAAAGGTGGTACTTCGATTATCATCAACGTTGACACAAAGGGACAAAATCCTTATGCAATGAATTCTCAAATCAAATTGAGATTCAACAATGGCGAAGAAAATCCTATCGAACGTCCAAATCAAGAAACAGAATACTTTGACGACAACCATTTGCTTTGGAACTTCTATGATAGTTCAAATGCTAACAAGCAATTCGATGGCGTGATTGAAATGAATAATACTTTCCAAGGTAGTGTTTTGGCACCAGATGCTACAATCAATATTCATCACAATTTAGACGGCAATATCGTAGCTGAACAAGTAAATGTTGTTGGTGGCGAAACTCACAGATGGGATTTGCAAGACAACAATAATATCGTGACTGTTCCAGAAGAACCAGGCGAGCCAGATGAAAATAACGAAGGTAAAGAATTAGTTGACCCTGGATTTACAATTGATCCAACACCGACAAGTCCAGAACCAAATCCAAATCCAGAAAATCCTGGTGGAAATGTGGATGAAGAAGATGACGATGAAGATGATCAAGAAATCATTATCAATGGTGGTTCAGAAGGAGACTTGGATCCTAATGGTAAAGAAGTAGACATTTCAAATCCTAATGGTAGTGATGAAAAGACATTGTCTTCAATAAATGAAGGTAGTGGGTTGGTTCCATTAACTAATGCTGCACAATCAAATGATACGAGTTCAGCAAGTGGATTAAGTAGATTGCCACAAGCCGGTGCTACTAGTGGTATTTTGATGACAGTTGCAGGGATGGTTATGCTGGGATTAGGCATTGTGTTTAAAAAAATAAAATCGTAATTATATGATTGCATTTAAAAAAGTTTGAGAATTATTTTCTAAATGAAAATTTTCTTAGACTTTTTTATTAGATTCTAATTAATTAAATGTTGAAATTATTAAAATGAAGTGCTAGGATATTCACAATAAATAAAGGAGGTTGTCGATGTTATGGATAAAGTTATTGTTGTAAACAGTACATTGGCAATCTTGGCCGTCATTTTGATTTGAAGAAGGACTTAGACTATAAAATGTCAAGCCCTTTTTTCCGTTCGAATGAGGGCTTGAGAAATAGGCCTCATCCGTTAGGATGAGACCTATTTTTTTGTTATTATTTTCAGTGTATTCAAAATTAGAAAAAATCTAATTTTGGATAGGCTTTATTTGAACTCGGTCTATATTATGAACGTCAAACTACTGGTGCATAAGGAATTTGAGCATTTTCTAAATAAGTATTGACATTAAAAAAATCTAATAATATAATTCAGTTCATAAATAACGTTATATAACGTTATGGATTAAGAAGGGATGATTTTATGAGAAAAAGGTTTATCTGTTTAATGATGTTGGTTTTTTCCTTAACTTTGATCTTAGTAGGATGCGGAAACAAAAGTAATAATGCGTCCTCATTGGACAAGATTCAAAACAAAGGGGTTCTCACGGTAGGCATGATTAACTCTAATCCACCATATGAGTATCAGGTCAATAAAGATGGCAAGCAGAACGTGAAGGGTTCAGATGTAAAGCTGATTAAAAAAATTGCTTCTAAACTTGGAGTTAAATATAAGATAAAAACTATGGATTTGGATGGACTATTACCAGCTTTACAATCCGGAAAAGTTGATATGCTGGTTACTTCTTTGAGCCCAACTCCAGAGAGAAAAAAGGGTGCAACCTTTTCCAAGGTCTACTTTAGAAGTACAAATACTTTAGTTATAAGAAAAGAAGATAAGTCAAAATATTATAACGATATTGATCAGCTTGATGATAAGAAGATTGCAGTGGTTAATAATTCTACTCAACAGCCTATGATTGAAAAGAGTTTCCCGAATGCTTCATTAACGAAGCTATCTAAAGTCACTGATCTAGCATTGGCTTTAAATAATAATAAAGTAGATGCCTTTTCAATCGATGTACCAACGGCTACAATTTTACTTCGACAAAATCCTAATTTAATAATGACAAAGTGGCGTCATAAGGATTCTAGCCTTGGAGCTGCTGTGGCAATGCCAAAGAGTACTTCCAAAGATTTAGTGAATAAAGTTAATGAAGTTATAAAATCTAACAAGACCAACTATGAAAAGTGGGTTCAAGATTCCGCAAGACAAGTTCCTACTGATTAAAGATTGACGAGGTGACAAAGATGGGTAATTATTCATTTCTTACCAATTACTGGCAGTTATTTATAAAAGGGGTAGTGGTAACCGTTGAACTGGCTATTATTTCGATAATTTTAGGGTTGTTATTAGGAATAATTTTAGCCGTCATGAAACGTTCAAGTATCTTGTTCATTTCTCTATTAGCTAAGGCTTACATTGGGTTTATTAGAGATACACCACTATTGATTCAAATATATATCGTATATATCGGATTACCAATAATTACGGGACTTCAAATTCCAGATTTTGCTACAGGTGTTGTATGTTTAACATTATATTCTGCCGCTTATATTGCAGAAATCATTAGATCTGGTATTGAGTCTTTGCCTGTTGGACAATCAGAAGCGGCTTTAAGTTTGGGAATGTCAAAATGGCAGGCAATGAAAGACATAATTTTACCCCAAGCAATTAAGAATATTTTACCCGCTTTAGGTAATCAGTTTATTGGTAATGTTAAAGATTCCTCATTGGTCTCGGTTTTAGGCATCGCAGATTTAATGTTTCAGGCACAAACAGTTAGGGGATCAACAGCTTTAGGATTAGAACCAATGATTGTTGCTTCGTTATTGTATTTAGTTTTAACTTGGAGTCTAAATAGACTTTTAGCGAATGTAGAAAAGAGGTTGAAGGTCAGTGATAGAACTTAAAAATTTGAATAAATCATATGGGGATAATGAAGTTTTAAAAGATATTAATTTAAAAATTGATGATGGCGAGGTTGTTGTAATCATTGGACCATCAGGTTCTGGAAAAAGTACTTTATTACGTTGTATGAACTTATTAGAACAACCAACAAGCGGTGAAGTAAAAATTAATGGTCAAAAGGTCTCCGGCAAAGTTAAATCAGAATTAATACGAGAGACTAGGCAAAATGTGGGTATGGTTTTTCAACATTTCAATCTTTTTCCTCACTATACAGTTTTAAATAATATTATTCATGCTCCTATGATCGTAAAAAAACAAAATAAAGAAGAAGCCATCAATCGCGCTAAACAGCTACTCAAAGAGGTTTCATTGGAAAACAAAATGAATTCTTTCCCATCTTCTCTTTCAGGTGGACAAGAACAGCGAATTGCTATTGCACGTGCTTTAGCAATGAATCCTAATACTTTGTTGTTTGATGAACCAACTTCAGCACTTGATCCAGAGATGGTTGAAGAGGTTTTGGAAGTTATGAAAAAACTTGCTAAAACAGGAATGACAATGGTCGTTGTAACTCACGAGATGGGATTTGCAAAACAAGTAGGAAATAGAGTCGTTTTTGTTGATGACGGTCGAATTTTGGAAGACGATACCCCGGAAAAAATCTTCAATTCACCTAGTAATCCTAGAACTCAGGATTTTATTTCTAAAATTTTGTATACTTAATTAGAAATATTATTAAAGGATATCTTATAGGTGAATATAATGATAAAAAAAGAAAGTGTTATTCCGTTATATGAACAAATAAAAAATGAAATTATTAAACAAATTTCAGAAGGGACTTATGAACCAGGTAGTAAGCTTCCTTCAGAACATGAGCTAGAGGATAAATTCAATACTAGTAGAATTACAATTCGTAGAGCAATTGATGAGTTATCCAAGGATAACTATTTAACTAAAAAACAAGGAAAAGGAACCTTTATTAATGCGCACAAGGTGCAAAGAAATTTATTAAATTTGAATAGTTATACTAATTTTATGTTAGAGAATAATTCAAAACCTTCTCGTAAAGTAATTGAAATTAGTTATGAGGGTGTAACTACTAAAATAAGGGATAATTTATGTATTAGTGGAGAGTCTAAAATTTTAAAGGTTCAGAGAATCATGCACTTTGAAAAAAATAATGATGGACTTGAAATAGGCTTCTATCCAACAAAGCTGTTTCCCGATTTGGATAAAAAAATAACTAGTGATGTTTCAATTAGTAATTTGTTAAAAAATACATATAATATTAACCAAGGCCGTAGCCGCCAACAAATAAATCTTACATTTGCAACCAGCGATACAGCAAAAAAATTAAACGTAGTTTTGGGCTCTCCACTATTCCAGCTAGAAAGAATAGTATATGATACTAAAAATCAGCCAATTTATTTTGCCGTCATGTATTATGACCCTAATAAGGTAAGCTTTATAATCGATTCTAAATAAAGGAGAGAGATATAAATGAAGGTTATTGGTATTGGAGACAATGTTGTTGATATGTACTTAGATCAGGGAAAAATGTATCTTGGTGGAAATGCATTGAATTTCTCAAATTTTGCACGTGAATTAGGAGTAGAATCTTCTTTTATCGGCAATTTTGGCACTGATGAGATTGCTGATTATGCAAAAAAAGCATTAAATAAATTGAATATAGATATCTCACATAGCCACACTTTAAAAGGGGAAAATGGACGATCGAGAGTGACATTAAGAAATAATGATAGAGTTTTTATCGATAGCAACAAGGGTGGAGTTTTGAAACAAGGTTTGAACATGACTTCACAGGATATCGATTATATTAATCAATTTGATATTGTTCACTTCAATATTAACGGTAATGCTAATCAATATTTGCCGAATATTCAAGGACCAACTCTCATTTATGATTTTTCTGATTTATATAAAATTGATGACATTAAAAGAATCGCTCAATATATTGATATTGCTTGTTTTTCTGTTGGTTCAATGTCTGACCAAAATATTTCTATGCTGGTCAAGAAAGTCCATTCCTTTGGCATTACAGATATTCTAATTACACGTGGATCAAAAGGTGCATACTTTCTGCACAATTCAGAAAAATATATTCAAAGGTCAATTAAAGTCACCGTTGTAGATACAATGGGAGCTGGGGATGCTTTCATTACTAGTTTTGTAATAAATTACAAGAGAACAAATGATATCGAAAAATCATTAAAGCTTGCTGCCGAATATGCGGCTCAACAAGTACAAAGGCATGGATCTTTTAATAATCCCGAAAAAATTCCAAATAAATATAACGTTATATAACATATTATCGGTGGAGGAAAATTATGGTTAAATACACAACACAAAATGATTTAAAGGAAATCGTTACTGATATTTTAAAAAAACAATCTAATCTAAAGAGCGTCTTCTTTGTTGGATGTGGTGCTTCTTTGTCAGAATTGTATGGAGCAGCATATTTTTTAAGACAAAATGCTCTTAAGCTCCATGTTGAATGGATTCAAGCAAATGAGTTCAATTATTCGCATCCTAAATTAGCTGATAAGACTGCCGTAGTTATCGTTGCTTCACTTAGTGGAGAGACCAAAGAATCAGTTCATGCTATTAAAAACGCAAAATCTTTAGGGTGTCACACCATTGCCTTAACACACGTTCCGGAATCCAATCTTACAAAAGATGCTGATTATACAGTAGTTCATTCTTTCTTTGAAGACTACGCATCAAAAGCTGCTAAGCAAAAAGATGCTTTGGGACTTGCCGTTGAACTCTTACAACAGGTAGAGGGATTTGATTTATACAAGGAAATGAAACAAGGTATTGATGTAGTAGATGATATTACTAATTTTGCAGCGGATAGTGTAAAAAAGGAAGCCATTGAGTTTGGAACAAAATATAAAGATGAATCCACGATATATACATTAGCAAGCGGAGCAAATTATGGGGTCGGATATTCTACAGCTAACTTTATTTTTATGGAAATGCAATGGATTTCTAGTCCAATTTTAGACAGTGGGGAGTACTTCCACGGACCCTTTGAATTAACGGTAAAAGATGCACCATATTTGTTGTTCATGTCCGATGGTAAAACTCGTCATTTGGATGCTAGGGCACTAGAGTTTTTCCAAAAATACAATGCTAAATATACCGTGATTGATGCTAAAGATTTCTGGTTGGATAGTAAAATGGATTCTGATGTAGTAGATTACTTTGATCCATTGGTTTTAACGGGTGTTATGAGAGTGTATGCGGAAGAACTTTCAAAAGCAAGAAAACATCCTCTTAGTAAGAGAAGATACATGTGGAAATTAGAGAATTACTAAAAAAGTTCATTGACTTATTTAATTGAGAATAAGCCAATGAACTTTTTTTATTATTCTTCCGTAGAGTGACGATCACCCAATAGAAATTCATCTTTGTTTTCGAACATGTGCTTAATAGTGATTGGATTGTGACCAGTCAGTTTATTAAAGTCGCTGACAGGGACATCCAAATATCCTTCTCTAACGGTGGTGCCGAACGTTACCATACCTTCGGAAGTTGCTTGAATTGGACTCTTTGAGAAATCACCGTTGGTATCACGGGGAACACCGATACTATCGAAATAGTCGTACAATTCTTGATCAGTTTTTCTAACATATTTAATATTATTGCCAGTAACTTCGTTGCCGACTTTTAAGAATTTGTCATAAGTGAATGGTTCAATTCCGTTGATGTTCAAAATGGCACGGTGAAGTAGGTCATTATTCAAAGCACAGGCAGCACTTAAAGCAGCATCACGTCTTGATATGAACCAAACCTTACCGTCACCCATATTCTTTTCGATACTATCTTCACCGCTATTAACGGCACGCATATAGTCAGAAATAAATGCTTCAGCAAATAAAGAATTACGTAAGAAAATATAGTCTAAATCTGTATTTTGAATTATCGATTCTGTGTAACCATGATCAGCATTTTCTACGCTAGGATTAAAAGGATTGCCAGCAGATAATACTGAAGTGTAGATGACTTGTCCAACATGAGCTTTGACGCAAGCTTCAACAAAGTTTTTATGCGCTTGGCGACGTTTTTTACCAACAAAGGGCATTGAAATTAATAACACCTTGTCAGCATTTTTATAGGCTGATACTAGTGTATCAGGATTGTTGAAATCAGCCACAGCAGTTTTTATACCTTGTTCAGAATATTGCTTTAATTTATCTTCTCGAGGAGCTGTAAAAACTAAATACTTTTTTGGAATTAGCTTCTGTACATAACTAGCTACTAATGAGCCGAAATTTCCATCTATACCATTTACTACTATTTTCTTCATAAAAAGCCTCCATTACAATAGTGTGTACGTTTTCATGATAATGAAGATTAACTTTTAATGTCAAGAACAATTACAGTTGATCTACATACCTTTAATTAAATAATTGAAAACGATTATTTATAATAAAAACTATTTCTAGCGTTAGCTTTTCCTGTTTGACTTTTCATTTTTGTTTAAATAGTTTGAGAGAAATTATCATACAGCAAAGAAGTAAGCTTGATAATTTTATTACCGTGTTATTGTTTGTCTCATATATTTAATATAAATGATTTTTTTATTGTGTAGAAGTTATGAATTGAATTATACTCAAGCTCGAAATTAATTGATTTCTAATGTATTTATTTCATTGAATGAGATGATTGAATCATAATGGGTTTTTGGTCATTAACTTTAAGTGATACAATTAAGTGAAATTATAGGGCGGTCAAGTCTTTTGAAATTCATATGAATTATTCGTTCTTATTTTGAAGAATGGTATTGGATAGTACAAGTGGTTTTAATTGATATATTGTCAATGGTAAGAATAAATTTGATAAATGTATTCGTAGAGGTAAAAATGGATAATTATTTTCATTGGAGGAAAATTATTTGAATAAGATTGATTCTACAATTATTGCTACAGTAATAACATTAATAGTGTCATTTGTCGTTATGCTAGTATATAGAAAAATAATGAAGTTTTATTACATAAGAAGATTTTTGAGAGCTTACGAAAATGACTATATATTATCATTAAGAAATGTTTTTGAAATGCATCTTAAAAATAATGATGGTCCTTATCTTTATAAGGATGAAGTAAATAAATCAGTTAAAAAAATGATACAAGAATTGTCTTTTTCTAGGGAAAAGGAATTAAATTTTTTATCATCTGATTATTCATTTGAATTTATTAGAATTAATTCATATACGATGGCACTAATTGGCAATATAAAAAAGTTGTGTGAAAATTATTATTTGTTTAATGATTTGTCAAGAAAATTTGATGAACATCAAAGTATAATCGACCAGGAAATAGTTAAACAATGTTTAAAGATGTTGAATAATTTTGATATTGAAGTAAAAAAGTATTATAAACTAAAGTTTGATAAAATAATTTTAAATGATACAGAAATTAGTGAAATGATTAAAAAATTTGAATTAGATTTGGGCAAGTAATTGAATAAATATTTGTATGGAAATTTAAAGATATCAATTGATTGGTTTTAATACTAGAGACACTGCATTGTCGCCTGTCTTTTTATATGGAATATAGACAGGTTATCAATATTTTGAAAAAATAGACAATGAGGAAAAGATGTATCACAAGTAAAATAATAAAAATATGTTATTCGATTTTCAATATATTCTGAAAGGAATTGTTTTTATGAAGAAATTAATTGTGGTATTTTTGCTCGACCTAGGATTGATTGCAGCAAATAATAATTCGAACCTGGTTATAGCATCCTCATCAGTCGGGAATCCTGGTAAAACTGAAACTATCATAGTAGGTGCTGATAAGCTTGGTAATAACAAGAAGTATCGCGTCTATAAAATGAAGGATGACAAGATGGTAGCTACTAAGAAATCTCTTAAGACACATAGTAGTAAGAGATTGTATAACTGGAAAGCACAAGCAGTTAAAGTTGACGGTAAAAATTGGTGGAAAATTGGTAAAAACCAATATTTTAAGTCAACTCGTGTTAACAAAGTCCATGTAAAAAAGGGTATTACAAAACTTAATTATGCAAATTAAAGCTAGTAAAAGAGCCGTTAACAGATTAATGTTAGCAGCTCTTTTTTCAGGCTCTTTGTCAAATCGTATTGATGAATGATTTTGAGCTCATTGAGCATCCTCACCGAGGATGCTCTTTTTCTATGCACAAATCAGTTTTATTCTCTTAATAAAGTGTTCAAGATTTCTAAAGCCATAGGAATTTCTTTTTAGTTTCTTTATCTTTCCAATGGTGCCCTCTAGAGGGCCATTGGAGTATGGCAATAAGCAACTATTTTTTACATAATTTTTATTTTTTCGTAACGTTGTAATGGCTGTATCCATTGCGGTCCCATTTCTTTTATATCCAGAAATAGTTTCCTGAAGTAAGTCTATGTCGTGATACCTTATCGATCTTTGAATACTCTGGTAAGTATCATAGGCCTCCTTGAAAATTGGTATTTCATCAGTAGCTATATCGATGGCATTTTGAATAGTCATGAATTCATTTATACCGACAATAAATTTTATATGGGTATCGTCTACATCTTCCTCTGGAAGATGATATAGACGCCAATCAGATTTCATTGCTTTGTATATACGAGATTTTTTATCAGGTAATTTTTTTAAAGAATTGATACGTACTTGATCTAGGGCTCTACTACAAAGTTGAACTATATGAAACCTATCTACGACAATGCGAGCGTTGGGGAATATACGATGAACGACTAATTGATAATTGGCATTTAAGTCGATCGATACAGTTTTTACGGCTTGTCGTTCCGATAAGCTGTAATTGTTTATAAAGTGTTCGGTTATTGTTTTAGACAGTCTGTCATGTATCAATTCGACCAATCTATGTGTATCAGCATCGATAGCGATAAATGTAAAAATATTTTTTACAGATCGAAACTCATCAAAACAAAGATTCTCTGGCAAATGCGCACATCTATTAGGAATTTTGATATTTCTATATAGAATCCTGCTTACAGTATTGGCTGAAATGCCAATGATTTTAGCTATTGATGACAGAGTGAATGATTCTTTAGCCATAGAAAAAATTCTATTCTTGATCTGTTTGGTCATAGTATGGTTTTTAATCAATAGATCACTGTGAGCACCGCAGGTGCTTCCACAGTTCCTACACAAAAATCGTTGCTTTTTTAGTATTAGGTGGTACTCGATACCATTAAAGCTAGCTAATCTTGCATTAGTAGTTCTTTTACCGTTTTTAACTAGTGTATTCATTCCACATTGAGGACATCTATGTAAAGAATAGGAAAGTTCAGCATTCACTATTTTAATGTGTTTTATAACGCCACGTTTTTTTATCTTGGCATCCTTTACTGAAACATTTTTTATATTATTGTCTTTTATGTCTAGTGCACATAGTATAGAATTGTCTTGGGACATCATTGTTCACTCCTGTTTGATTTGGTTTGGTCGCTTAAATCTTAACACGAGAACAGTGATGTTCTTTTTTTATTTCAAAGAGTATAAAAAAACTGGTATTGATTGTTCATCAATACCAGAAAGTTTAGAACCTTTTTTCATGGTGTATTTAATTGTGGGATGGATATTTTTCTAAGCGGAATAATTCTTCGGAATCAGGTTTCATTTGTCCGTTTTTGGGTTGGTATCCCATTTTTTTATAGAAGCCTAAAGCAGTAATTGAAGCCGGTATCTCAACTCTAGTAGCGGCTTTAAAATATGGATCATTTTCTAAAGTTTGAATAATAAATTTCCCAACTCCTTGGCCTTGCAAATTAGGTTCTACAAAGATAGTGAATAGACTGAATTCTTGAGGGATGTTCCAATATTTACCAATCGCTCCCGTTCCGACAATTGTTTGATCAATAGTAAAAACGTAAAAGTGAGTTTGTTGAGCTTTTTGGATAAAGAAAGCTTCATTTAAACGATTGATTTCATGTTCTAAGTATTCTTTTGAATAATCGTGAATGTTTGTCGTCATCAAAGTTCTTGAAATTAGTTGGGTGACCTTTGATACGTCAGTGTCTTTAAATAATCTACTTTTGACTTCCATAGACAATCCCCCTTAGGTAGCTTTACTATAAATTTTGTTGCAAGTATAGCCCTGACAAGTATGAAAGTAAATGACAAGATTTCTAAAAATTATATGTACTTAAAAAAATAAAACAACATTAAATTAATGTTACAAAATAAATAAATCGTTTATATTGCTTTGGTTAACATGTTATTTTTAAGTTAAGTTTTGGGAGGATGAAATTAGCGATGAATAGAAAAAGAGTTTTAATTGTTTTAAGCGGACTATTAACTATTTTTAGTGTGCTTTTGGTAATAATGACGGGGACAAAAGCTAATGCTTCAACCATCAATGATTACATTATAAGTAATAAAATCAAGCCAGTTTCAATTACTTATCGTGAAGGAACTTTTAGTCATTGGGACGGATATGAAAATGGTGTCGGAAACCCTGAGGGTGTTGTAGTTCATGATACTGCAGTAGATGGTGATTCAGCTGCTGCCGAAGAGCATTCGTTCAATACTTTTTGGCCACAATATCAAGCTTATGTACATGCATTTGTTGATGATGGTAATATTATTCAGATGCATAGTACAGATTACATGGTATGGGGAGCAGGTCCGACCGCAAATAATAAATTTATCCAAGTTGAAATCTGTCATGAAGCTACACAGGATGGTTTTGCAAGATCAATTGCTAATGATGCATATTATGTTGCGCATAAGTTGATTCAATATAATCTAAAAGATATACCTGGTGTTACTGTGATGTCCCATAAACAGGTTTCTCAAAAATGGGGTGAAACAACTCATATTGATCCGGATGAATACTTTGTCCGTTTTGGTTATAATATGGACCAATTTAATGCTTTGGTAACTTATTATTACAATAATTTGAAGTCTACCAATGATGTATATGGTGCTGGGGTCACCAATAATGCTGGAGTTGAATCTGATAATGTCATTAGAGTGAAAAATAGTAATGGCAGTTATGTTCCATTAGTAGCTTTTCAAGGTGATGGTTCAGTTAAAACAGTAAGCAATCGAGCTTTAGCTAATAATACTCCTTGGTATACTGATCAATCTAAGAATTATAATGGCGTAACATATCGTAGAGTTGCCACAAATGAATGGGTTGACGCATCATATGGAATTTAGAAGTAACAATAGTTCTCATTTATATGAAATAAGTTTTTTTAGCTCAATTAAATGAGCTACTCGTAAATATAGAAAAAGTCTTGTGTGCTGTACTTGCTAGCTGTATTCTTGACATTTGGACTGACGTAATTGTCTTGCGTTGGTCCTTTTTGTTTTCCTGATAGTTCTTTCTGTTTTTAGTCAAGGAATAAATTATTCTTAAAATCTTATGGGTCACTGCTATTAAAGCTTTCTGAGCACACAATCGAGATTTTAATCTCCAAAAATAGTCTTTAAGACCTATTTTCTTAGCTATCTTGGCGGTATTTTTTAATATGTTGAATAAAGTCACATTCTTACGTGTGGAAGTGAGAATAGCTTTAGCGTTAAAAATCTCTTTCGCTATAATTATTTATTTTCGAGGACTTATGTCACGATCCCGTATCGAAGGCAACAAGAGAAAAAAGATTAGTATACGAATGCACCTAATAATATTTAATAATTAGATCTGAATTGGATGAAAATGTATTAAAAAAAAGAAGTGATAATTGAGAATGTACGTCAATAAGCGTACAATAGCTGTGAGGTGATATTATGACAAAGGCAATATCTAATGCAAGAATCGAAGCTCGTATTGATCCTAAAATCAAATCAAAAGCACAAGATGAATTATCAAAACATGGAATGACTATTTCTGAATATGTTAGAGCAACAATAACAACAGTTGCTACCCAAGGCTTACCAAAGGATTTTGGAGTGCCTAATGCAGAAGTAATGCGTTCGTTATACGAAGTTGCAGACGACCAAAACGGTAAAGCAAAGATGGAAGGCTTTACTAGTGTCGAATCGCTAATGGATGATTTAGATAATGACTAAAGAGATCAAGAGAACAACAAAATTTAAAAAACAATACAAGAAAATACGTTATAATCCAAAATGGAAATTGATATTTTCTAATAGAGATGTTTCATGTTAATATGTGGAATAAAAGCTGACGAATGAAATCTTATATTTCATTCGTCAGCTTTTTCCGTATTATAAAACATGATAAATTAGTTATTTAATAGTGGGTTCCATATTGTTATAAAAAAATAAAGTACATTTTCCAAAGATGTACTTTATTTTAGTGATTGATAAAGTACATATAGAAATATAGGAAATTCAATATTATGGACAATGAGATTTTTTCTGCAGCCCTTGATGAATTAAATATTCTGAGTGAGGACCTTATGGAGGAACAATAGGCTATAAAATTGGCAAAAATTGTAACGCCGTTATAGTTTAACTAATTCAACTCATGTAAAATACATTTGATACTTATTTTTGAGGACATAAATTAATATTGATGTTGAGGAGATGAGAATAGTGAAACTTTGTATGCAGATTAAAAAATATCGAAAACAGAAGAATTTTTCTCAAGAGGAGTTAGCTGAGAAAGTTTATGTATCCAGACAAACGATTTCTAATTGGGAGAATGATCGTAGTTATCCAACGTTGGAAAGTTTGCTTATTTTAAGTGCATTATTTGATATTTCTTTGGATACCTTAGTAAAGGGAGATATTGATATTATGAAACGAGAATTAAGTAAACATGATATGAATTTGTGGACGAGGGTAATGTTGTTATTCTTATTTTTAGGGATTGTTGTCGGAATACCAGCCACATATATTTTTTCATATGGAGGGCTGATAGTTGCAGCGACGCTATTAATAATTAGCCTCGTTGCGGCTTTCAAAGTAGATAGTATTAAGAAAGATAATGATTTGAAAACTTATCAAGAAATTCTAGCTTTTGATGAAGGACGTGAACTTAGTTCTGGTTTTAAAGAGGAAAATCGTCAGGGATATTGGAAAATGGAATTATTATTGATATTTGGGTCAATAATAATTACGCTGATTCTTTCAGGTATAGTTTTACTTATTATGCGGATATTTTACTGAATTCAAAAAATAATAGTACCCGATTCTTGCCCAAGCTTTTGGCAAATAAATATTTTAGTTAAATAAAAGAGCATCAATCAGTAATCTGCGTTGGCACCTGTCAAGTTGATATTTGAAATAATATAAAAATTGAATATTTTTTTAGATGGCCATATCCCAGTGTTCTGCTGGGGTATGGCCATTTATTGTTTGTGATCTGTTTATATGATTGAAATAGTGAATTCCTTCGTTGACAAGTTTGACTAGTTCTTTGTAAGTCTTAGGCATTGGATGGCGATTCATCCAACGTAATTTGAATTCACTCCACCAACGTTCCATTGGTGAATTATCGTACGGTGTACCTGGTCTTGACATACTTCTAATAACGCCATGTTCATCTAAAAAATTTCCAAATGATAATGACGTAAACGCTGATCCGCGGTCCGTATGGACCATCGGACACACATTACCAGCTTTTGTAAATGCACGTTGAAATACAATTATTTCAGCTGCTGAAGTTTCTGTAAGGCTGATATTACTTGAAATTAAATAACGACCGTAGAGGTCTAAAACTCCACTCAAACGGACTTTATATTCGCCGTTTAAGCCGTAAGGAATTTCTGTTGAGTCACATAACCAGACTTGATTAGGTCCCGTTACCTCGAAATTTTGATTCAGTACATTATCTTGTATATAAATCTCTTTTTGTTTAGAACGATTGTGTTTCTTGATTCTAGACTGACATTTAATGTCTAATTCTCTCATTAAACGTTTCACTTGTTTAAGTGAAACCTTAAATGTGATTTGATTATCCGCTAATAGGTTAATCAATATCTTGCCTGCACCAATAGTCTTAGTATTTAATTCGTACCAGTACATAATACGTTCTTTTAATAGCTTATCTTGAAGTTCCTTTTCCGTTTCTGTACGAGTCCAGTATTTGCTATATGCTTGTCGGCTAACACCGACAACGCGCAGTAAAACGGTTATGGCTCCATGATTATTTTGACTGACTTCCTTTATTGCCTGGTAAGCCAATCTATGTTGTTGTTTCACCCCCTGTGCTGAATTTCTTGCAATTTTTTTGCGAATTCCTCAATTAATTTTTGGTCTTTTAATTGGGATTCCAATTCTCTGATTTTTAAATGCGCTTTATCTAATTCTGTTAAGTCATCTTTTGCTTTGTGATGGCCCCGGCCATCGATCAAAGCTTTATAACCGCCGTCCTTGGATTTTAAAACCCAAGAACGAACTTGTTGATAAGATATGGAATACTTTTCTGCAGCTTCCTTATAAGTATGTTTGCCCTTAACGACATACTCTACGATTTCGATACGTTCTTCAAAGGTTATCTTTTTTTTCATAATGGAATTCTTCTTTCTTGGTGAGCCATCCTTCAACAGTTTTCCATTATTATACTTGAACACCCAGTCCGATACTTGAAAAGTATTTCTTAAACCATATTTATAGGCAATGGTTTCTAAAGAACCTTTACCTTCAAGATAGTCTGTCACGACTTGTAATTTAAATTTATATGAATATTTTGTACGCTTTGTTATTTCCTTCAGGCCGTCGATTCCATATTGATCGAAGAGATGGACCCATCTACGAAAAGTTTTATGAACAATATTATTTTTTCTGGCAAATGTTCTGAGTGGATAAGTTGACTCTTTGAATCCTAGCACTAAATCTAGCTTTTCTTGAAGTGAGTGTTTACTTCTAGGCATAGAAAAATCCTTTCATGAATATCAGATGAATTTATATTATTTCATCTGACAACCATAAAAGGATTATCGCAAATCTTAAAAATTTTACTGATTGATGCTCTTAATTTTGATTTATTTACTGAGTTCTGAAGTGAATTCCATATTGTTATAAAAAATAAAGTACATTTTTGACGTTTTTTACCTTTTAAAAAAATCCAGGTTACACGTGAATAAAGTACATTTTTGATGCTTTTTACTTCAAAAATTTTTTTTACTTATTTTACTTGAATTTTACTTCTATGCAAAAAAACGACGAGCCATAGTCTTATAAATATCGATATACTTCAAATAGTCATCTTCGAAAACAAACTCGTTAACTTGATGAGCACTTTCATTACCAGGACCTGCGACTACAACATCCAAATCAGGGTTAGCTTGGACAAATTGTGAGGCATCAGTACCACCGGGAGCGCCGACAGCTGCAATGTTTACACCGAGAACATCTTTGTAACTAGCTTTAACTAATTTAATAAAGTCAGAGTCAAGTTCAGTCTTAACAGGCAAATTGCTGCTCAAAAGCTTGAGTTCCAATTTCATTCTAGGATCAGCTTGATTTAATTTGTCGATCAAGTTTTGGATATCAGCAATTACTTTATCATTCGTGTATTCAGGAATTGTTCTAATTTTAGCAGTCAATTCAGCGTAGTCGGGGATGGTGTTTTCTTGATTACCACCGTTCATAACTGTGACTGAAGGCTTTGTTGAACCTAGTACATCATCTTCCAATTTAACTAAATCTGTGAAGTATTCTTTTTGCTTATTGAAGTAAGTAACTAAGTTGTCCAAAGCATTGATTCCCATTTCAGGCATTGAGCTGTGAGCTGCACGACCGCGAGAAATTACTTTGTAAGTTACTGAACCTTTGTGGGCACAAAAAGCTGCCATACGTGTTTCTGGTTTTTGACCATTGAGCTCAATCAAACCGGCGTGAACTAATTGTTCCATAGCTAAACGAGAAGTAGAATTACTTGGTTCACCGACAACGATAGCTTTGACATCATCAACGTAACCTTCTTTAGCCAATTTAGCAGCACCTAGTTCACCGATTTCTTCACCAACAGTAACTAGGAAACGTAGATTGCCAGCAAAGTCAGGATCTTCATTTAATTCGATCATAGCAATGGCCATACCAGCTAGTCCACCTTTCATATCAGATGAACCACGACCGAAGATTTTGCCGTCGATGTGTTTGGGATTAAATGGACCATAATTCCATTCATCATCGTTTACAGTTGAAACAACATCAGCGTGACCAGTCAAACCTAAGATTGGGCCATCGCCTTTTTTGATGTTAGCAATCAAATTGAAACGATTGTCATCATATTTGTTTAATTCAGTTTCAATACCGTGTTTCTCCAAAAGGTCCTTTAGATAGTTGGCTACTTTTTCCTCATTGCCATTTACAGTTTCCAATTTGATTAAATCATCTAAAATACTGAGTCTTTGTGCTTTGTCCATTTTTACCCTCCGAGATAATGTATAATAATTAAAAAAGCTTTACTCTCTATTCTAATATTTTTTTGGTGAAATTAGTAATGAAAGGTTGTATGAGATGAATTTATTGATGAAAATAGACCGCTGGCTTGGGATTTTATTATTAGTTGTGGCGGTATTAGGGTTCATATTTAATTGGTTCAGCAAAAGTAATTTAATTTCTGCGGCTGTAGCTGGGGGAGTTTTATTATTGATTTCTGCAACGGCTGATATCGATAAGCCAAGCAAATAAAAAACCACTGGCATTTGTCAGTGGTTTTGTCATTTAATTTACTTTTTTACGACCCTCAGGGGTGTACTTGTTCTTTTGGTGTCTCTTATATAGATAGTAGATACCGCCAACGATTGCTAAGATCACAACCAAAGGAAGTATGACGTGGATAAAGATTGAGAATAATAATAGGGCAATAAAGAAGCCCAAAACGTATTTCCAAATGTTGTTCATCGAATTCTCCTTTTTTATTTGTGATTTAAGTTTTATTCATAACTGTAAAAATGTCAAGTCAAATACTTTTTGATTGACTTTAGTTTCGATATCACTTATTATAATCCAATCGCTACCTCTTAGATACACGGAACACAAAGGAGGCGTGAATAATGAAATACAGAATTCTTTTAGATCTCAAAGATCAATTATTCACAGCAGTTGATATTAATGATAGCAATAAGTTTGGCAACGGTACAACCATTCAACAAGCTATCGACAATTTAAAGAAACAAGCTGCATAATTTATAGAACTTCAATGACTAAGTCGTTGAGGTTCTTTTTTTATTCTGGATTGTCAACAGCGAAGTCGCCAAATTCAGCGTTAACAACTTTAGCTAATTCGTGTGGTTCAATTAATAATGATTGACCAATTTTACCAGCAGAAACGATAATTTTCTCAGCTTCATCGGCTTCTTTAGCAAAGTAAATGGGATAGTTGTGCAATGAATGAATACCGACTGGACTGTTGGCACCATGTTCAAATCCACTAGTCTTGACTAAATCCTTTAGTGGAACCATACCAACTTTTTTATTGCCAGAAATCTTAGCTAGTTTCTTATAGCTCAAATGTTTATCTAAAGGCAACATACCAACTAAAGGACCAGTCTTATTGCCAGTTAATACAAGTGTCTTATAAATTTTGTAGCCATCACGGGAATTTTTATCAGTAACTAGTTCTTGCGTGTCACCATCGGCTTCTGTTTCAAAAGTCATTGGTTCGTAAGTTACTTTTTCTTTGTCGAGAATCTTTTCGACTAACGTTTTTTGAATCTTCTTTTTTTTGCTCATTTTTATGTCACCAATCCTAAAACTGGTCTTTTTAATTTTTGCTAGTGTAGTTTTTCGTCCTTCGTTTCAGAGTCCGGAAAGTTGTTACTACCAACTGAATAATATTTCAAATGATAAAAAATAGAACCACTATCTAGTCCGGAATAGCAAAGAAAATTGGCTCAGATGTGAAATTTCACTTAGCGATTTATCGCTTACGTGAAAGGCCGAGCTTGAAGACTTTGCCCGGTTTTGGTTTTAGCAAAGGCTCCAAGTCGTGCCCACATCGTTCCAGCCAAATTTTCTTTGCTATGGAGGACGACATATTACACCAATCAAAGTAAAAAGACCTAATACTTAATATATAATAACAAAGCTACCACTTTTTAAAAGTAAATTACTCTTTGGCATTAAAAAATAATTTATTTTTAAGTATCTGGAGCACGGTTGTTATATAATAATGAGCGTTACAACAGGATAAGGAGCGATTAACATGAGTCTTTTTAAGAAACGTCAAGAAGATCCTGCCGAGAATGATTTTAGTAAAATTTCTCAAGAGATTAAGAATAGTCCCAAAAAATTGTCTGAGGCTCAGAAATTATTTAAAAATAATGAATCTTTACGTAAAAAGGTCGTTGATACTAAGGAACAATCTAAAGATAAATAGATTGTTCTTTTTTTATTATTTTTAACATTATTTTAAACTAATACTATTCATAATCTAAAACGTATGGTATATTATAAAAAAAGAAATGGGGTGTTGCATTATGACTGCAATGACAAGTAGATATCGTATTTTGGAGACTAACGTTTTGTTAGAAAGATTCGTAACTTACAATGAGGTTTTTTCGGAATATTTGAAGACAATCAAAATTATTGAGCGTGGTGAGGCACTTCGTTATGAAACCTATGGGCGCTTGATTGACAACTATATTCGCAACGTTAAACAATTTATCCAACTGTGCAATTCATATTTGGCAAAGTATAAATTAGAGAATAGTTTGGTGGCCGAAAAACTTAACAATTACTTTTTGGATTTGATTGGGGCAATCAGTTGTATGGATCCAGAAAGTGAGACGGTTGATCACGGTAGTTTAGCTTTAGCACAATCTCGAATTAAGGAACGTCAGACAGAATTTGTCGATTCAATTAATTTTTTCATCAAATAAAGGCGGTAACGTCTTTTTTTTATGCCATAATTTTAGTAATCTTAATAATAATGGAGGAACGTTTATGATTTGGAAAAAAATAACCGTCGCTATTCCTAATGATTTCGATCCAGAAATTATTTCGGATGTATTTATGCGTGTTGGTGCTAATGGTACGGAAATGGTCGATGACGAAGACCAAACTGTCAAAACTAAGATCAATTCTTATTTTGACGAAAATAATTATAATGAAGCAATTTTAACCAATTTAAAAACGCAAATAAAAAAACTACCTGAATTTGGCTTTGATATTGCTGGTGTGGAAGTTTCAGTCAGTGAACTCGACGACAGCAGTTGGGAAAATGAATGGAAGCAATACTATCATCCAGTAAAAATCAGTCGTTATTTGACGGTAGTTCCTAATTGGGTCGACTATCAACCAAGTCATCCTGATGAACACATTATCGTAATGGATCCAGGTAAGTCCTTTGGTACAGGAACTCATCCAACGACTTATTCTTGTATGCAAGCTTTGGAATTGATCCTAGGTGATGCGAAATCTTTGTATGATGTGGGAACTGGTTCAGGGATTTTATCTATTCAAGCACGCCAATTAGGTGTCAAAGATATTCAGGCGTTTGACCTTGATCCAGAAGCGGTTGCGGCTGCTAAGGAGAATATTAAGTTGAATCCCGGTTGTGAAGATATCGAAGTATTCGAAAATTCACTATTAGACGGTGTTGATGGCAAAGTTGACGTTATCGTGGCAAATATTTTAGCTGATGTGATTCAACAATTTATTCCTGATATTGACCGTCATTTAAATAAGAACGGTTTTGTCGTCTTATCTGGTATCATTAATGAAAAGGAAGCTTTGATCACTAAGCAAATGGAAGAAATTGGTTTCGTTGTTTTAGAAGCCTTCCATTTAAAAGGTTGGTCAACGTTAATTTGTAGAAGAAAAGAAGAGTTCGAGGCAGAAGATGGAGCAATACTTCGTTAAACAAGCAATTACTACTAATAATTTAACAATTGAAGATCAAGAAATATTTCGTCATGCCATCAAAGTTTTGCGTCACAAAAATGGCGATGTGATCTATTTAGTCGATCCCACTGAAAAATTATTTAAAGCGACAATTACAAATGTTGCTGTTGAAGAAAAACAATTTCAAGTTGATTTAGAGTTGTTGGATTGGGCAAGTACTGAATTGCCAATTGATGTGACGGTTGCTTGTTCATTATCTAAAAAAGACAAAATTGAATGGATCACACAGAAGTCGACTGAGTTGGGTGCTAAAACGATTATTTTCTTCTCGTCCAAATATTCAATTATGAATTGGAAGAAAAACGTCGTTGAGAAAAAAGTTGCTCGCTTACAAGAAATTGCCAAGAATGCGGCTCAACAATCAAAACGTCGAGTAATTCCTGAAGTTATTTATCTAAATTCTTTGAAGGATTTAGTTGATTACAAAACTGAAGCTAATTTAGTAGCCTATGAAGAGTCAGCTAAGCAGGGTGAAATCAGCCTTTTGGCGCAAACTTTAAACAAAAACCCCAAGTCAACTTTATGTGCTTTTGGACCTGAAGGTGGTTTCGCTCCAGATGAAATCGATTATTTGAACCAAAATGACTTTTTGTCGGTTGGATTGGGACCAAGAATCATGCGAGCTGAAACAGCCCCCATGTACTTCTTATCAGTGCTATCATATAAGTATGAATTAACGGTAAAATGAGGAACGAATCGTGAAAAATATTTGGAACAAAGTTGAAAAATCAAAAACAACTTATATTGCATTAATTTCTATCATATTGGTTTTTATCATGCCAATATTGTTTAATCTTTTCCATTTAGGTAGAACTAACCGCATTGTCTGGTTGTTCTTCGTCATTAATATCTTTTTTGCTGGTTTTATCGGTTGGTTCTCGAGAAAATACGAATTATCATTTTATAATTTAGTCATTTTTCCGGTAATCTTCGTGATCAGTGTATTCGTCAAATATGGACGATATGGCTACTTTTTGGCAGGAATTTATTTAGTTTTAAGTATTTTAATTTATTTCTTATTTGAAAAAGAAAAATAAATGGTAAAATTTTGCTAAAGTAAGCATAATAGTAAGTAAAGAGAAGCACTCAATGAGTGCTTTTTATTGTAACGGGGTGAATATTTCTATGAAAAAAAATAATATGGACTATACGCCAGAACAAGTATTAGACATTTGTCGTGGCTATATGAATGATGAACACGTTGAGTTTGTGAATAAAGCTTATAATTTTGCAGCCTACGTACATAAAGAACAAAAGCGCGCTACGGGTGAACCTTACATAATTCATCCTACTCAAGTAGCCCAAATTTTGGCCTCGTTACATATGGACCCATATACGGTTGCTGCCGGTTATTTGCATGACGTGGTTGAGGATACCAACGTTACTTTGGGGGACGTCAAAGAATTATTCGGTGACCAAGTAGCAACGATTGTTGATGGCGTCACAAAAATTAGCAAGTACAAATACCATTCACATCAAGAACTATTGGCTGAAAACCACCGTAAGATGTTGTTAGCAACTGCGAAAGATTTGCGTGTCATCATGGTCAAATTGGCCGATAGATTGCACAACATGAGAACTCTAAAAGCTTTGCGCCCAGACAAACAACGTCGAATTGCTAATGAAACTTTGGAAATCTACGCACCATTGGCTGACCGTTTAGGTATCAGTAAGATCAAATGGGAACTAGAAGACCTTTCCTTGCATTACATCAATCCTCAACAGTATTACCGGATTGTTCATTTGATGAATAGTAAACGTGATCAGCGTGAAGCATACATTGCCGAAGCTATCGATTATATCAAGAAAAACGTCGATGCTTTAGGAATCAAGTACGATATTTACGGTCGTCCTAAGCATATTTATTCAATTTATAAGAAGATGCGTGACAAACATAAACAATTTTCCGAATTGTATGATTTGTTGGCTATCCGAATCGTAGTTGATTCAGTCAAAGACTGTTACGCCGTTCTTGGTTCAATTCACTCCAAGTGGAAGCCAATTCCTGGGCGTTTCAAAGATTATATCGCTGTACCAAAGGCCAATGGCTATCAATCATTGCATACGACTATCATCGGACCCGGTGGACAACCACTAGAAGTTCAAATCAGAACATTTGAAATGCACCAAGTTGCTGAATATGGTGTTGCCGCTCACTGGGCTTATAAGGAAGGTAATTTCGAAGGTGTTCATTTAGACGACAACGAACAAAAAATCGATGTCTTCCGTGAGATTTTGGAATTGCAGGAAAACTCCGACAACGCTTCTGATTTCATGAAGTCTGTCAAAGGTGAAATTTTCAACGACCGTGTCTATGTCTTTACCCCTCAAGGCGAAGTTATCGAATTGCCAAAGGGTGCGGTAACACTGGATTTTGCTTACCAAGTCCACACAGAAGTCGGTAATCACTCAATCGGTGCCAAAATCAATGGCAGAATGGTGCCTTTGAATTATCAATTAAAGAATGGCGATATCGTTGAAATGTTGACGAATTCCAGCTCTCAACCAAGTCGTGACTGGGTCAATGTTGTCTTCACATCTAGAGCTAGAAATAAAATCAAACGTTACTTTAGAACAAAAGACCGTGAAGAGAACATCGTTTTAGGTCGTGAGGCGGTTGAAAACGAATTTAAGAATCGTTCGTTATCAAGTAAAAAATATCTTGATAAAAAGCATCTAGAAATTGCCATGAAGATCTTTAACTTTACGGATACAGATGAATTGTTCAATGCGGTCGGTTACGGAGAACTTTCGCCAATCAACGTGGTTCACAAATTAGTCAGTGAAGACCCCGATCGCAAAAAAGAAGCTGAGAAAAAAGAGCTTGAAGAACAAGTTATTACTGATACTGAAGAAGCTCCTCAACCAAAATCGGATAGTCCTAAGTTAAAGAAAGAACGTAACAACGGCAATAACAGTATTTCTGTTCAAGGGATCGATAACCTTTTGATTCGTTTGGCAAAATGCTGCAATCCAATTCCTGGAGACAAGATTGTCGGTTATATCACTAAAGGCCGTGGTCTGACGATTCACCGTGCCGACTGTCCTAATGTTCAAAGTGAAGAAGCTAAGCGTCGTTTTATCGATGTCAGCTGGGACAATGTTACTAAAGAAAAACGCTACACCGCAGAATTGGACGTTTATGCCTTCAACCGTAATGGTTTGATCAACGAAGTTTTACAAGTAATTAATTCGAATACGAATACTTTGAACAATGTTATCGGTCGTTTGGACAAGGAAAAGATGGCTATCATTCACGTAAGTATTGGTGTTAATAATAAGGAGCATTTGGATAGCATTATTTCTAAATTGAAGAATATTCCTAATGTATATGAAATAAAGAGGACGGTAGCTTAGTTTATGAAAGTAGTAATACAACGAGTATCAGAAGCTAAAGTTTCTGTTGACGAAAAAGCACTCGGCCAGATTGGTCAGGGACTTTGTTTGTTAGTGGCTTTTGCGGATGAAGATACAGAAGAAACACTTGAGTACATGGCACGCAAGATTGCTAATATGCGCATTTTTTCAGATGCTGATGATAAAATGAATTTATCGATCAAAGATGTCGATGGAAAAATCCTCTCAATTTCGCAATTTACTTTATATGCAGATACAAAGCATGGTAATCGTCCTAGTTTTACTGGAGCTGGCAATTTTGAGGCTTCTAGTCGCAAGTACGATCATTTTAATGAATTGCTAAGAGGTTATGATTTAACTGTTGAAACTGGTGAATTTGGCGCTGATATGCAAGTATCATTAACCAATGACGGACCAGTAACTATTTTAATGGAGAGATAAGATGAAAAGTATTGTTTGGGACTTTGATGATACGATTGCTAACAGTTATCCAGGGATCGTCTCGGCGACACAAAAATCCCTTCGCGAAAACTTTGGCATTAGTTTATCAAAAGATACAATTTTTAAGGAATCCAAAAAGACCTCTGTTCGTAGATTCGTAACAGAACTTTTGGAAGATCAAGAAGACGTGGATCAAGCGGTTAAAGTTTTTTATGCCACTTATTATCGCTACGAAAAGGAATATCATGACAAGATAACTTTGATACCACACGTCTTAAAAGAGTTGAAATATTGCGATAGTAAACATTACATGCAGTTTATTATTACACATCGTGATCAATCGATTTATGATTTAGCTAAAACACTCGGTATTGAACACTTTTTCAAGGAAATCATCAGTGTTGAAGATGGTCATAAGAGAAAGCCTGATCCAGAAATGCTGAATTATTTGATTGAAAAATATGGCTTGAACAAAGATGAATTATGGGTCATAGGTGACCGTCAAATTGATGTCGACTTCGGTCAAAGTGTTGGCGCGCATACGATTCTTTTCAATTCTGAAGATGTAGATTTTAAGTATGAGCATAAGGTTAGCGATATCAGCGAAATCGAACAAATTATCTAAATATGGTATGATAGTGACCTTATAAGAATAATTGAGGAAAATAAATGGATAATAAACTAGTAAAACTAACTTATGACCAAATCGTCGCAATACATTTGGCAATCAACGAAAGTGAAGAAATTACATTAAGTGAGAAACGTCTCCAAAGTAATTTAAACTTTTTGAATCAATTTGAAGACTTGCAATGGTATGCCACACATTTGGTCTGTACGATGATTGTTGACGATATCTTTGAAACAGATAACGAAGTAACTACTGTTGCCGTGTTGGATTATTTCTTGCACTTAAATGGTTACGGACTTGATATGACTAAAGATGTCGATAAAACAACTTTGCATGGCTTGATCAAGACGATTAAAGACTCTGACAAATTAGAAAAAGACGATCTACAAAATATTCGTGGCGTTTTGTCCACCTGTATCCATCCAGTAAGTGCTGATTAATTTCAGTGCTTTTTTTTCGGATTAAATTTGCTTAAAGTATCTAAAAAAGTTTAGTATTGAAAATGTATTTTTTTAAGAGAGAGGCAAATTTTTATGAAAAGTAAACATAATATTTTGACACTCTTTGCGACCAGTTTCATGTCGTTCATGCAATTATTGGATGCTTCGATCGTCAATGTGGCGATACCTAGCTTAACAAAAGATTTACATGTACCAATGAACCGAGCCGAATGGATCGTGTCAGTCTATTTGATTATGATTTGTATGCTGCTGTTATTTTGGGGAAGAATGGCAGATCAAATTGGATATATTAAGATTTTTCAGACAGGAACGATTTTCTTTACCTTAGGATCGTTGATCTGTGCGTTGAGTCCTAGTTTGTATTTGTTGCTAATAGGACGAGTCGTACAAGGATTAGGGGCTAGTATGAGTATGGCTACGAATATTGGAATTATTGCGATGATTTTCCCAATGCATCAACGTGGGCGTGCTTATGGAATCAACAGTATTATTGCTCAGTTAGGTAATATCTCTGGACCAGGTTTGGGGGGCTTGATTTTAGGAGTTTTATCGTGGCATTGGATTTTTATTATCAATATTCCAATTGGAATTATTGTTTATATTTATGGACGATTCATGTTTCCAAAAGAGGCACGTCGTTCTAAAGAAATTGCCTATGATTGGACTGGTTTAGTTACGTATTCAATAGCTATTGCAACGTTCTTTATCAGTATCTTTATGGGACAAGATATTGGTTTTGGCAATAGGAATGTTTGGCTGATTTTGATAGTCAGTTTAATTTTTTGGGCAATCTTTTTCTATGTCGAAAAGCATAAAGAAGAGCCTTTGATCAATTTGAAAATATTCAAGATATCTCGCTTAACTTTGAGTTTAGTGAGTGCTTTGATCGTCTTTTCAATCGGTTATTACGCTAACGTAATTATGCCGTTTTATTTAACTAATTTCCGTTCACTAAGTACTTCATTAACGGGATTGATCATGATGGCAATTCCATTTGCAAATGTGATTGCTGCTCCGATTGCTGGCTATTTTACGGATAAATACAATGCAGCCAGTGTTTCAATTTTTAACTTGTTCATCTATGCTATACCGATTATTTTCTTGACTTTAATCTCTGGCAAAGAGAATTTAGTTATCTTTACGTTCATGTTATTGTTCTTAGGAGTCGGCAATGGTGGCTTCCAAAATAATCCAATGATCATGGGTTATGCACCTCAGGAATATCAAGGAATTGCTGGTAGTTTAGCAGCCTTATTCAGAAATCTTGGGATGGGTATCGGTGTCAGTATAGCAACGACTAGCTTGTATTCGGGAATGAGTTTTAAAGCTGGCAAACAGATTGCATATTATCCAACGAATCATCCAAGTTGGTTTTTGAATGGGATGCATTTTGCTTATTTAACGGCTTTAGGATTGTTGATTTTGGCAATAGTTTTAGTTTATTCGATTCATAAAATAGATAAAAAAGAAGCTCTAGGTAAGAGATGAAAATCGGTTCTAAACTTTCTGGTATTGATGAACAATCAATACCAGTTTTTTTATACTCTTTGAAATAAAAAAAGAACATCACTGTTCTCGTGTTAAGATTTAAGCGACCAAACCAAATCAAACAGGAGTGAACAATGATGTCCCAAGACAATTCTATACTATGTGCACTAGACATAAAAGACAATAATATAAAAAATGTTTCAGTAAAGGATGCCAAGATAAAAAAACGTGGCGTTATAAAACACATTAAAATAGTGAATGCTGAACTTTCCTATTCTTTACATAGATGTCCTCAATGTGGAATGAATACACTAGTTAAAAACGGTAAAAGAACTACTAATGCAAGATTAGCTAGCTTTAATGGTATCGAGTACCACCTAATACTAAAAAAGCAACGATTTTTGTGTAGGAACTGTGGAAGCACCTGCGGTGCTCACAGTGATCTATTGATTAAAAACCATACTATGACCAAACAGATCAAGAATAGAATTTTTTCTATGGCTAAAGAATCATTCACTCTGTCATCAATAGCTAAAATCATTGGCATTTCAGCCAATACTGTAAGCAGGATTCTATATAGAAATATCAAAATTCCTAATAGATGTGCGCATTTGCCAGAGAATCTTTGTTTTGATGAGTTTCGATCTGTAAAAAATATTTTTACATTTATCGCTATCGATGCTGATACACATAGATTGGTCGAATTGATACATGACAGACTGTCTAAAACAATAACCGAACACTTTATAAACAATTACAGCTTATCGGAACGACAAGCCGTAAAAACTGTATCGATCGACTTAAATGCCAATTATCAATTAGTCGTTCATCGTATATTCCCCAACGCTCGCATTGTCGTAGATAGGTTTCATATAGTTCAACTTTGTAGTAGAGCCCTAGATCAAGTACGTATCAATTCTTTAAAAAAATTACCTGATAAAAAATCTCGTATATACAAAGCAATGAAATCTGATTGGCGTCTATATCATCTTCCAGAGGAAGATGTAGACGATACCCATATAAAATTTATTGTCGGTATAAATGAATTCATGACTATTCAAAATGCCATCGATATAGCTACTGATGAAATACCAATTTTCAAGGAGGCCTATGATACTTACCAGAGTATTCAAAGATCGATAAGGTATCACGACATAGACTTACTTCAGGAAACTATTTCTGGATATAAAAGAAATGGGACCGCAATGGATACAGCCATTACAACGTTACGAAAAAATAAAAATTATGTAAAAAATAGTTGCTTATTGCCATACTCCAATGGCCCTCTAGAGGGCACCATTGGAAAGATAAAGAAACTAAAAAGAAATTCCTATGGCTTTAGAAATCTTGAACACTTTATTAAGAGAATAAAACTGATTTGTGCATAGAAAAAGAGCATCCTCGGTGAGGATGCTCAATGAGCTCAAAATCATTCATCAATACGATTTGACAAAGAGCCTGAAAATCTTACTTAGAGCTTTCTTGGTTCTTTAATAATTTTGTTATTCTATAATTTTTGCAAGATATTAGATATGCTATACTTTACGTGTTTTAATAAAAACTGATCAGCTAGGAGGATATTTTGACAAGTACTGATATTACAACACTTAGCAATATTATCTTTACACTTTTACCTATAATTGTTTTCATTTTTGTTATTAAAATTACAAATAGATCATTAACCTTGTTAAAGGCTCAAAATCATCAATTAAAAATGTTGGAAAGGAAAATCAATAAAAAAAGATGTTAAAAAATATATACTTCGTGCTTTTAGTAATCCTTATTATACTTACAATCGTTACGATATTTGAGGTAATATCTAAAACTAAAAAAATCATATCTTTGAAAAGAGAGAATCAAATACTGGAGTTTAAAATATTAGAAAAACTCGTTGATGATTCTGAAGTACTCCATAATCGTTAGAACTTTTGTCTAACAATTATGGAGTACTTTTTATTTTTATATGGTTGAAAGCAAAAACAAAAGGCATGTCTCTATGTGAATATAGGGAACATACCTTAACATTTAAAAAATATAATTTTGCTTAATTTTTACTTGAAGTATTCTTTCAAACCATTAGTTACGTCGGTTGCAACTTGTTGTTTGTACTTAGCTGAACTGATGTATTTATAATCAGATTTGGAATTGATATAACCTAGTTCAATCAAAACAGATGGTTGGCTGTTGTAATGCAAGACGTAAAGGTCTTTTTGAGCAGTACCACGGTTGCCGATAGCCAGACTCTTTAACTGACTATTTAAGTCATCGGCCAATTCGCCATCTTTATTTTTGTTGTAGTAGTAAGTTGTCAAACCAGAACCGGCATTTGCTTGGGCACTGGAATCGAAGTGAAGACTGATGAAAGCATCAGCCTGAATTTTACTAGACAAACGAGCTCTTTGACCAAGTGATTTACTGTCATCGCCTGATCTCGTTAAGACTACACGTGCACCAGTCTTTTCTAGTTGTTGCTTGATAGCTTTGGCGTAGGCGAGGGTAAAGTTCTTTTCGTAAGTACTCTTCTTTGATTCCGCACCAGAATCGTCGCCACCGTGTCCAGGGTCAATTACGATTGTGGCTTCAGAAATATTAGTGGCGGCTGATTTAACAGCACTCTTAGTACCAGAAATAGTTACGACCCAGCTAGCAACGTATCCAACAGAACCATCGGAATCACGGACTTTATACCATTTGCCATCTTTTCCAAGATAATCAAATTGTTTACCGACTTTAGCTGTTTTTACAACTCGGCCGTTTTGGTCAGGTTCGATTCTTAACTTGGTATTAGGTTGGGTAACTGTGACTTTCTTAATATCATTGTCGGATGAATTAGAAGAGTTAGAAGCATTAGTTGAACCTGATGTCTTATCAGTCCCCTGAATAAAACTCGACTTGACCCAACCAGCAGTACCACTGTACAAAATCTGTGTCCAATCTTGTTCTTGATACATGATAGTAACTTTTTGTGATTGTTCAATTGTACCTAAGACGTCACTATTGGCATCGGCACTCTTGAAGACAGTCGTATTTGGAACCTTGACGATTCCCACTTTATTGGTTGCCGAACTTACCTCAGTATTGTCGATCAACCAGCTGGCGACCCAGCCAATTTTATCTCCAGATAATCTTACTTGATACCATTTATTTTTTTCGTCTAAGATGGCTAGTTTGTCACCTTTTTTAACTTGGCCCATGTTGGCGTAGGAAAGGCCTGGTCCAACACGAACATTGACGGAGTCAGATTGAACGACAACAG
Organism: Companilactobacillus farciminis KCTC 3681 = DSM 20184; assembly: GCF_002706745.1. Classification (NCBI taxonomy): domain Bacteria; kingdom Bacillati; phylum Bacillota; class Bacilli; order Lactobacillales; family Lactobacillaceae; genus Companilactobacillus; species Companilactobacillus farciminis. The sequence goes on from NZ_CP017702.1 coordinate 1,325,164, forward strand.
CATTGGCACTTGCTAAAGCTACTGTCGACCAACTGGACAAGGCGAGTAATAATAAAATAGCAACAAGAATCCGGTTCTTCATAAAAAAAGTTTTTATTTTTTTCATCTGACTGATTCCTTTGTTGTCTAATTACTGACAGTTGTATATCTTTATTTTACTGAATAATAGTGAAACTTGAAAGAATATAATGATATTTTATTCCCAAAACTTGACATTTCTCATGTTTTTGGTAGTTTATATGTATATTGCAAATCAAATGAGATTGTTTTACAGAGAGTCTGGCTGCTGAGAACAGATGACAATTATTTGTGTGACGTTACTAATCGTTTGGCAGGCGTTAACTGCAGCAACAAAACTAGGTGGTACCGTGCAAAAATGCACCCTTGTCTTATTTGGACAAGGGTGTTTTTTATTTTAAGGAGGATTTTATGCGTTATCAAAAACCAAAGGGGACCATGGATATTTTGCCTGGCGAATCAAGCAAATGGCAATACGTGGAATCTATCGCAGCTGATACATTTAATAAGTATCGTTTTTCAGAAATTAGAACACCAATCTTTGAATCATACGACGTCTTTGAAAGATCATCAGGTGACACATCTGATATTGTTTCTAAAGAAATGTATGATTTCCACGACAAGGGTGATCGACACATTGCTTTGAGACCAGAAGGAACAGCCGGTGTCGTTAGAGCTTTCGTAGAAAATAAACTTTACGGTCCAGAACAAATCAAGCCTTACAAAGTTTGGTATAAGGGACCAATGTTTAGATATGAACGTCCTCAATCAGGTCGTCAACGTCAATTCCACCAAATCGGGGTTGAAGCTTTCGGTTCTGATTCACCAGAGTTGGATGCAGAAGTTATTTCAGTTGGCTTGGAATTCTTGAATCGTTTAGGAATTAAGAATTTGAAAGTTGCTTTGAATACTTTAGGTGATCCAGAATCCCGTGCCGCTTATCACAAGGCTTTGGTCGATTACTTCACACCATTCAAAGATCAATTAAGTGATGATTCAAAAGTTCGTTTGGAAAAGAATCCTTTGAGAATTTTGGATAGTAAAGACGCTGGCGATAAGAAAATCGTTGCCAATGCTCCTTCAATCTTGGACTACTTGAATGAAGCTTCAGAACAACGTTTTGAATATCTCAAAGGTCTTTTAGATGACTTGGATATCAATTACGAAGTAGATTCAACAATGGTTCGTGGGCTTGATTATTATAACCACACAATCTTTGAATTTATGGTAACTGATCCAGCTTTTGACAATAAAGAAATTACTGTCTTAGCTGGTGGTAGATACAATGGCTTAGTTGAAGAACTAGGCGGTCCTCAAACTCCTGGTATTGGTTTTGGACTAGGTGTTGAACGCTTGATGCTCCTTCTTAAAGATGAAGACCTACCAGTTCAAAATGGCCTGGACGTTTACTTGGTAACTATTGGTGAAAAGGCTGAACGTGCTTCAGTTAAAATCTTATCTGATTTACGTCGTGCTGGATTTAGTGCCGACAAAGATTATCTTCAAAGAAAGATTAAGGCTCAATTCAAGACAGCTAACAATTTGAATGCTAAGTATACTGTAACTATTGGTGACAGTGAATTAGAAAACAAGACAGCTAATGTTAAGAATATGGAAACAACTGAACAAGTTAGTGTTTCATTGGATAATTTAGCCGAAGAATTGAAAAAAATCGAGGGATAAACATGGAAGAAAGAACAGATTATTGTGGCAACATTACTGAAAAATATGTTGGACAAAAAGTATCTTTAGACGGTTGGGTTCAACGACGTCGTGATTTAGGTGGATTAGTTTTCGTCGACCTTAGAGATTATAAGGGAATCGTACAATTAGTTTTCAATACTGACCATCAAGATGTTTTAGACATCGCTGAAACTTTGCGCTCAGAATACGTTATTAACGTCATTGGTACCGTAAGACTTCGTGGTGAAGGTGCTACTAACGATGATATGACAACTGGTAAAGTTGAAGTTGTTGTTGAAAAAGTAGAAATCCTTAACAAATCATTGACACCACCATTTGAAATCAAAGATGGTATCGACTCTTCAGAAGAAACAAAATTAAAGTATCGTTACCTTGATTTACGTAGACCTGAAATGCAAAAAGCTATCAGAACACGTGCTCAAATCAAGCATTCAGTTAACGAATACTTGTACGAAAATGGCTTTATCGATATTGAAACACCAAACCTAACACCATCAACACCAGAAGGTGCTCGTGATTACTTAGTACCTTCACGTGTTTATCCTGGACGTTTCTTTGCACTTCCACAATCACCACAATTGTTCAAGCAATTATTAATGGTCGGTGGATTTGACCGTTACTTCCAATTGGCTCACTGTTTCCGTGATGAAGATCTTCGTGGTGACCGTCAACCAGAATTTACTCAAATTGACCTTGAAACTAGTTTCATGAATCAAGAAGAAATTCAAACTGTTACTGAAGGTCTTATCGCTCGTGTTATGAAAGATGAAAAAGGTATCGAAGTTAAGACTCCATTCCCAAGAATCAACTGGGATGACGCCATGGATCGTTTCGGTTCTGATAAGCCAGATGTTCGTTTCGGTATGGAATTACAAAACTTGAACGACATCTTCAAAGAAACAGAATTCAAAGTCTTCAAGGGAACTATCGACAACGGTGGTCAAGTTAAAGCTATCGTCGTTAAAGATGGTGCTGACAAATACTCAAGAAAGAATATCGAAAGCTATCAAGAATACATCAAACGTTTTGGTGCTAAAGGACTTGCTTGGGCTAAGTTTAATGACAATGAGTTAACTGGTGGTGTATCTAAGTTCATCAAGGCTCAAGAAGCACAATTAGTTTCAACACTTGGTCTTGAAAACAACGACTTATTGCTATTCGTTGCTGACAACAAGAAGGTTGTTGCTGATTCATTAGGTTACTTGAGAAAAGCTATTGCTAAGGAACAAAACTTGTATGATCCTAAAGAATTCGCCTTTATCTGGGTCGTAAACTGGCCATTGTTCGAATATGATGAAGGAATTCAAAGATGGACTGCTGCTCACCATCCATTCACAATGCCAAATGAAGAAGATGTTCACTACTTAGATGATGGTGAAGACCCTCACAAAGCTTATGCACAAAGTTACGATATCGTTCTAAACGGTTACGAGCTTGGTGGTGGATCAATCCGTATCCATGACTACAAGATCCAAGAAAAGATGCTTAAAGCCTTGAACTTCACTAAAGAAAAAGCTTATGAACAATTTGGCTTCCTATTGGATGCCTTGCAATACGGTTGTCCTCCACATGGTGGTTTGGCTATTGGTCTGGATAGATTTGCTATGCTACTATCAGGCAAAGACAATATCCGTGACGTGATTGCATTCCCTAAGAATTCAAACGCCACAGAACCAATGACACACGCTCCACTTGAAGTTTCAAAACAACAATTAGATGATCTTGGAATTGAGGTTAGCAAGAAAGACTAATTCTAAACATCATTAATAAAAATAGCATCTGTATTAAGAATGGCTCTCTAAAAGGAGATCTTTTCTGGAATGCAGATGCTATTTGTTTTTGACATTAAAATTAGAACTACTATCTAGTCCGGAATAGCGAAGAAAATTGGCTCAAATGTGAAATTTCTCTTGGCAATTTATTGCCTAGTGAAAGGTCGAGCTTGAAGACTTTGCCCGGTTTTGGGCTTAGCAAAGGCTCCAAGTCGTGCCCACATTGTTCCGGCCAAATTTTCTTTGCTATGGAGGACGGAATATTATCATCAACTAAAAAAAAACTAAGTATTTAATGAAGCCATTTAAATTAAATTAAAATTAGAAAACAATTTAAATTGTGCACAATTGAGCATGGCTATCACTTGAGACTGTAAGTTTATGAGCAGGGTGGTGGAATTAATATTCGAAAAGTTTATACTAGTTAATAGAAATTGAGAAGGAGTGATTTTATGTCAAATGAATACAAGAAGGATTTAGCTGACTTAACTGATGAGGAGTATCAAGTAACTCAACATGCTGCCACAGAACGTCCTTTTAGTGGAAAGTACGATAATTTCTACAAAAAGGGCATCTATGTTGATATTACTAGTGGTGAACCTTTGTTCTCTTCAGCCAAGAAGTATGATGCCGGTTGCGGTTGGCCATCATTTAGTGAACCAATTGCTAAACTAAAGCAAAAGCGCGACACACGATTAAGTCGTGAAAGAACTGAAGTTAGAAGTGAATCAGCTGACTCTCATTTGGGCCATGTCTTTACTGATGGACCTGAAGAATTAGGTGGTTTGAGATACTGTATCAATTCAGCTGCTTTGAAATTCATTCCTTATGATGAAATGGATGAAAAAGGCTATGCCGATTATAAAAAATACGTTGATGAAGGGGATGCTGACTAATGGCTCAAGAAACTGCTATTTTTGCTGGAGGTTGTTTCTGGTGCATGGTTAAGCCATTCGACGAACAACCAGGAATTATTTCAGTCGTATCTGGATACTGCGGTGGTCACGTTGATAATCCAACCTATGAACAAGTTTGTACCGAAACTACTGGCCACGCTGAATCTGTAGAGATTACTTTTGACAATGATGTGATTTCTTACCAAGATTTAGTTGAAATTTATTGGCAAGTAGCTGATCCAACTGACGCTATGGGGCAATTTCAAGATCGTGGCGACAGTTATCGCCCAGTAATCTTTTATCAAAATGAGGCTCAAAAAGAAGTCGCTGAAGCATCCAAGAAAAAACTGGCCGAGTCAGGAGAATTTAGTGACCCTATCGTAACCAAAATTCAGCCTGCTACTAAGTTTTGGCCTGCTGAAGACTACCACCAAGACTTCTATAAAAAGAACCCTCTACGCTTTGAAATGGAAGAGAGCGGCGGTCGTGGGGAATATATCAAAAATCACCGTAAATAGCTCGAAAAAGTCTGAAAATACTAGGATTTGTGCTAATATGTTGTAAGTAACTTAAGACAATTAGGAGAAATTTTAGTATGGGTGAATTAGATAAGCTGATCGAAAGGCATCAGTACTTATCCAAAATTTCAGTAGCATTTCTATATTCTATCGCGGTATCTGTAGCGGTTAACATGTTTTGGACGCCAGGTGGAATTTATGGTTCAGGAGTAACTGGTGCTGCGCAATTAATTTCAACAATTTCACATCGGTGGTTTCCATTCGATATTTCAACTGCGATTATGTACTTCGCTTTGAATGCACCGTTATTCGTACTTTCTTGGCGAAAAATTGATCACAAGTTTACCGTTTTTACGGTTATTGCGGTTGCTTTAGCCAGTACGATGATGCACTTGTTGCCACCAGTTAAGATTACGGCCGATCCTTTAGTCTGTGCCATTTTTGGTGCGGTAGCTAACGGTTTTGGTACCGGGATGGCTTTGAGAAACGGTATTTCTACTGGTGGAATTGACATTTTAGGAATTATTTTGCGCAAAAAGACCGGTAAGAGTGTTGGTACGATCAATATCATGTTCAACGTCTTTATCGTTGCTTGTGCTGGGTTCTTATTCGGTTGGGTCCACGCTTTATACAGTGCGGTCAGTATTTTCATTAATGGACAAGTTATCGATATGATTTATAACAAGGATCAAAAACTTCAAGTTATGATTGTTACTTCTAAACCTAAAAGAGTCATTACGCAAATTCAAAATGAAATGAGACGTGGTATTACTATCGTTCACGATGCTGAAGGTGCTTATAAACATGAAGAGAAGACGATTCTTTTCACAGTTATCTCACGTTCAGAATTGCATGATTTAAGTACAGCAATGTCGTTGTCTGATCCGCATGCATTCGTTAGTGTTACGGATACGGTCAAAGTCATGGGTAGGTTTTATCAGGCTCATATTTACTAAAGCGAGGTCAAAAGGCTTCGCTTTTTTGTATGCTATACTTTATTTGATTTTTAAATATGGAGGGATACGGATGATAATTGGTTCACATGTGGCAATGAAAGCCCCTAAAATGTTGGCTGGTTCTGCTAAAGAAGCCCATAGTTATGGCGCTAATGCGATGATGATTTTTACTGGCGCTCCTCAGAATACTCGAAGAAAAGATGTTTCAGAGATGAATATACCTGAAGGTCAACGTCTATTAGAGATGTATGGTATCAAAAATATTATTGGTCATGCGCCTTATATTATTAATTTAGGAAATACCTTAAAACCCGATAAATTAGAATTTGGCATCGACTTTATGCGCGGTGAGATCAAGCGTTGCGATGCCTTAGGAATTCAAGCACTAAGTTTTCATCCAGGAGCTCACTTAAAGCAAGGCCCAGATGTCGCCTTAAAACAAATTGGTCAAGCCTTAAATGAAATCATTGATCCTGATCAAAAGGTTTCAATAGCAATCGAGACGATGGCTGGAAAAGGAACTGAAGTAGGGATAAGTTTCGAACAAATTGCCCAGATTTTTGATAATTGTGCTCAAAATGACAAGTTGTCCGTCACAATGGATACTTGTCACATGAGTGATGCTGGTTATGATGTCAAGAATGATTTCGATGGTGTCTTGAATGAATTTGACCACATTATTGGTTTGGATAACTTATCAGTTATTCATTTAAATGATTCTAAGAATGAACGCGGTTCTCATAAAGACCGCCATGAAGACATTGGTTTTGGTACGATCGGTTTTGATGCTCTAAGCTATGTAGCTCATCATCCACAATTGGAAAACGTCTCTAAAATTATGGAAACACCGTACGTTAAACGTGATGAAAATGACAAAAAGGGGATTGCTCCATTTAAACCTGAAATTGAGATGCTTTTGGCTAATAAATTTGATCCAGAAATGAAAGAAAAGCTAATTAATGCATAGAAAAAAGAGTCCGATTCCACAAGAATCGAGCTCTTTTTTATGAATAATTGAAGAATTATCCTTTTTCGTAACCATCAAAATGTAAAATTTCCATGATGATTGCAGCTGTCTCTTCAATTGATCTGTCAGCAACATTAATAACAGGACAGCCTAATTTCTTATATAATTTATTGGAGTAGTCGAGTTCTTTTTGAATTTCGTCTTCTTCGGAGTAAGTAGTGTTGGCACTTAAACCGTAAGCAATCATTCTTTGACTACGGATTTTGCTTAAAACGTTGATGTCGTTAGTCAAACCAACAATTTTCTTAGGATCGACGTCCCATAATTCATCAGGAATGCCAGTTACAGGGCTTAATGGCAGATTGGCTACCTTTATGTTCTTATTAGCTAAATAAAGTGAGAGGGGTGTTTTTGAGGTTCTGGAGATACCTAAGAGAACAAGGTCAGCTTCTAAGAATCCTTTAGGGTTTTGACCGTCATCATTGCTGACCGTGAATTCCATCGCGGAGATCATGTCGAAGTAATCTTTATCTAATTCGTGGATGAGACCTTTTTTACGAATTGGAACTTGATGAGTCATTTGTGAGAAAGTTCCGATGATAGGATTCAAAATATCATAATAGACGATGCCATTGTCTTGGCAAAATTCATTGATTACATCGCAAGTTTCTTCCGAAACAATAGTGTGCAAAACGACCGCTTTCTTCTCTTTAGCCAAATTTAAGATGTTATTTAGCTGTTCATCTTTTTTTATAAAGGGATACTTGGTATAAGTGGTGTTCATCTCTGGAAATTGGATGAATGCTGCTTTAGCAACTCTTAAAGCGGTTTCACCAACGCCATCGGACAAAACAAAAACGTCTAAATTCTGTGTCATAATAAATTCCTCCAAAAAAATGTAAAAAATTATTTGAACATTATCTTCTTTTTGTTATAATAACATATGAACTGCAAGAGCAATAGACAGTTACGTTAGAAATCGGAAGGAGGGATTATCATATGGCAAAAACCGTCGTTCGTGAAAACGAGTCGCTTGATGATGCTCTTCGTCGATTCAAACGTTCCGTTTCAAAGAGTGGTACTCTTCAAGAATATAGAAAACGTGAGTTTTACGAAAAGCCAAGTGTCAAGAGAAAGTTAAAATCTGAGGCTGCTCGCAAGCGCAACAAGAAACGTCGTTAATAGATAGTTTCGAAGGGTTAAAACAATTTATTGTTTTAACCTTTTTTTTGTCAAAAAAATCGCTCATTGTGCTATCATTCAAACTAATAGGAGGTTGGGTGTTTATTGGCAGAAAAAGTTGAACAAATAAAAGAAAGCATTCAAATCAAAAATCCTCAAAACGCAATTAATCTTTTCGGAGTTAACGATAGTAACTTGCATTTGATTGAGGAAGGACTCGATGTCCAAATTCATGCATTTGGTGATCGCTTAGATGTAACAGGTGTTGATGGTAACGTCCACCAGACCTTAGCATTATTAAAGAAATTGATTGAATTAGCTCAGACCGGCATTAGCTTGGGTTCGGCTGATATCGTCAGTGGAATGAAAATGGTTGAACGTGGTACTTTGGAATACTTCGGTGACTTGTATAAAGATGAGTTGCTAAAAGATTTCAGTGGCAAGCCAGTTCGTGTTAGAAACTTTGGTCAAAAACAATACGTTAATGCTATTAATCATAATGACATTACTTTTGGTATTGGACCAGCGGGTACTGGTAAAACTTATTTGGCCGTTGTTATGGCTGTAGCAGCTTTAAAGCAAGGTCGTGTAAAAAGAATCATCTTGACTCGTCCCGCTGTTGAAGCAGGAGAAAGTCTTGGTTTCTTGCCTGGTGATTTAAAGGAAAAGGTTGATCCTTACATGAGGCCGATCTACGACGCTTTGTATGCAATTTACGGGGCGGATCATACTAGTCGACTTCTTGAACGTGGCGTGATTGAAGTGGCTCCCTTAGCTTACATGAGAGGGCGTACGTTAGATGAGGCCTTTGTTATCCTGGATGAAGCTCAAAACACCACTAGAGAGCAAATGAAGATGTTTTTGACGCGTTTAGGCTTTGATTCTAAGATGATTGTTAATGGTGACATCTCACAAATTGATTTGCCTGGTCATCAAAGAAGTGGTCTGATTCAAGCACAATCAATTTTAAAAGATTTGCCACATATTGGATTTGTAAACTTCAGTTCGGCGGATGTTGTTAGACACCCAGTTGTTGCTGAAATTATCGATGCTTATGAGGATTCAGATAAAACTAAAAAATAACTATTGGGGATTATTATTATGGATTTAGAAATTTACAATGATGATAATTTGATCGACCAAGCAAGAGAAAATTGGGTCAAAGATATCGTTCAATTCACTTTTAACAAATTGGAATTAAAAGATAGTACTCAATTATCGATTCATTTTGTTACAAAAGATAAGATACACGAAATCAACAAGGAATATCGTGACACTGACCGAGCAACTGACGTTATCAGTTTTGCTATCAATGACGGTGAAGACTCTTTGGATTACTTAGAAGCACAGATTCCTGACTTGCCAGTTGATTTGGGCGATTTGTTTATCAGTGTTGAAATCGTTGATGAACATGCTAAAGAGTATGAACATTCATTTGATCGTGAATTAGGTTATACGATTGTTCATGGTATTTTGCACTTAAATGGCTACGATCATATTAAAAAAGAAGACGAAAAAGTTATGATTGGTCTTCAAGAAAAAATTCTCAGCGCTTATGGTTTAGAAAAATAATTTTAGAAGGATATAAGGCCTAGCTTTATATTCTTTTTTATTGTGTTTTACTTTGAGGTTTGGGCAATCTCTTGTATTATAATTAGTAATTGAGAATTACAAAACGACTGAATAATCAGTGATAAGGATATGAATTAATTATGGAAAATAACTTTAAATCAGGATTCGTCGCCATCATCGGACGTCCTAATGTTGGTAAATCAACTTTTATGAATCGCATCATTAAGGAACAAATTGCGATCACTTCACCAAAAGCTCAAACAACTAGAAACAAGATCCAAGGTATTTATACCGACGATGAACGCCAAATCATTTTCTTGGATACACCGGGTATTCACAAACCTCATAACGATTTGGATCAATACATGGATAAAGCTGCTATTTCAGCTCTTAAAGAAGTTGATGCTGTACTTTTCATGACTGAAGCTGGCGAACAAGCAGGACCTGGGGATAAATTCATTATTGAAGAATTGAAGAAAGTTAAAGCACCAGTGTTCTTGATTCTAAATAAGATCGACTTGATCAATCCAGATGAAATGGCACCACAAATTGACGAGTACAAAGATTTGATGGATTTTGCCGAAATTATTCCAATCTCTGCCACAAATGGTAATAACGTTGATGATTTGATCGACTCTTTGACAAAAGCTTTGCCAGTTGGTCCACAATATTACGCCGACGACCAAATCACTGATCACCCAGAGTACTTCATCGTTGGGGAATTGATTCGTGAAAAGATTTTGGAAGATACTCGTGATGAAATTCCTCACTCAATTGCTGTAGTGGTTGAATCGATGAATCAACGTTCAGAAGCTGGAAAACTTCAAATCGAAGCTTATATCTACGTTGAACGTGACAGCCAAAAACCAATCGTTATCGGTAAAGGTGGCTCAATGCTCAAGAATATCGGTATCGGCTCAAGAATTAAGATCGAACATTTATTAGGTGAAAAGGTCAATTTGAAGCTTTGGGTTCGTGTTAAGAAGAATTGGCGTGATGATCCAGCCTTCTTAGCTAGTGCTGGCTATTCATTGAAGGACTTGAATAATTAATGGCTCAAGTTCCAACTAATTTCTTCGGTATCGTCGTTCGTAGGCAACGTTACAAGGAAAGGGATGCGCTAGTTACCATTTTGACTAAGGAGTATGGATTCAAGACTTTTTTAGTCCGAGGGACCCAAACTGCCAAGTCAAAGATTTCTGGGGCTGTGATTACTTTTTCTTATGGCGATTATTTGGGAGTCGTCAAAAATGATGGCTTATCTTATTTGAATTCAGCTAGTAATATCAAACAATTTGATGAAATCGTTCAAGATATCGAATTGAATGCTTATGCGACCTTTTTATTTGATCTGTATCATGAAGCTTTTGTTGATGATCCAGTGCCAGATTCGTGGTATCGGATGTTGTTTAAAGCTTTGTTATATATTGAAAATGGCTACGATGCCCAGATAATTGTTAATATCATGCAGATGAAACTGTTGAGTGCTTTTGGAGTAGCTCCCAATATGGACAGCTGCGTCGTTGGTGGCGAGACTGAAGGAGTTTTTGATTTTTCGGTCTTATTGGGTGGTATTATTTGTTCAAAGCATTTTGACGAAGATATTCATCGCTTGCATATTCCGAAACGAATCATTTATTTCTTGCGTCTTTTTAGTAAAATCGACCTCTCACAAGTAGGACGAATCGAAATCAAAGAAAATAATAAAGATTTGATTCAGCATGCGATCGATGCGATTTATTTAGGAACTGTGGGTTATTATCCCAAGAGTAAAACTTTTATTGACAAAATGAAGCGAGTTCGTTTTTAGCGGATTGACAATTTTTACAAAAATGGTTATATTGATAAATGTTGAAACAGCGACGGAGAATAGTGAAAGCTTCGATTGAATTATGGCGTACGATTTAATTTGAATATAAAAGAGCAGGACTTAGTCCTGAATTAGGGTGGAACCGCGAATACTCGTCCCTTGCAGAAGTACCTTAGTGTACCTGCAAGGGATTTTTTTGTATCCATCCGAAGGGAGAAAACATGGTCAAAAAATTAAATATACAAGATATGATTCTTACGCTCCAAAAGTTTTGGGGTAGTAAGGGCTGCATGTTGATGCAAGCTTATGATACAGAAAAAGGTGCCGGAACAATGAGTCCTTATACGTTCCTTCGTGCAATTGGACCAGAACCTTGGAACGCTGCCTACGTTGAACCTTCAAGACGTCCCGCTGATGGTCGTTATGGTGAAAACCCTAACCGTTTGTACCAACACCACCAATTTCAAGTGGTTATGAAACCAGCTCCAGAAAACATTCAGGAATATTACCTAGATTCACTTCGTGCCTTAGGAATTGAACCTTTGGAACATGATATTCGTTTCGTTGAAGATAACTGGGAAAACCCATCAATGGGTTGTGCCGGTGTTGGTTGGGAAGTTTGGCTTGACGGTATGGAAGTTTCTCAATTTACATACTTCCAACAAGTCGGTGGACTTCAATGTCACCCAACAACTAGTGAAATCACATATGGTGTAGAACGTTTGGCATCATACATCCAAGATGTTAACTCTGTTTACGATCTTGAATGGGGTGACGGCGTATTGTATGGTGATATCTTCAAAGAACCTGAATACGAACACTCAAAGTACTCATTTGAAGAAAGCAATCAAGATATGCTTTTCAAGTTCTTCGATGAATATGAAAAAGAAGCTAACCGTTTGATGGATCTAGGCTTGGTTCACCCAGCTTATGATTACATCTTGAAATGTTCACATACATTTAACTTGCTAGATGCTAGAGGAGCTGTTTCTGTTACTGAACGTGCTGCTTTCTTGTCACGTATCAGAAAGATGGCTCACAAGGTTGCTAAGGCCTTCGTTGAAGAAAGAAAGAAACGTGGCTTCCCACTTTTAGCAAATAGTGAAGCAAAGGAGAAAGCAAATGACTAAAAATTACTTATTAGAAATTGGTTTGGAAGAAATGCCAGCTCACGTTGTAACTAAGAGTGTGAACCAATTCGCCCAAAGAGCTGAAAAATTCTTGAAAGAAAATCGTATTTCTTTTGATTCAATCGAAAAGTATTCAACTCCTAGACGTTTGACTATTTTGGTTAAAGGTATCGCTGAAAAACAAACTGATATTGACGTTAAAGCAAAGGGACCTTCTAAAAAGATTGCTCAAGATGCTGACGGCAACTGGACTAAAGCTGCTCAAGGATTTGCTCGTGGACAAGGGATGACTGCTGACGACATTTTCTTTGAAGACCTCAAAGGTACTGAATATGCCTACATCCAAAAGCATGAAGATGGCCAAAAAGTTGAAGATGTTTTGAGTCACATGGACGAAGTTATCAAAGCTATCACATTCCCTACAAGAATGCGTTGGGGTTCATATGATTTTGAATACATCAGACCAATTCACTGGTTGGTATCACTATTAGATACAAAAGAAGTACCAGTAAAGATTTTGGATGTTGTTTCTGGTCGTATCAGTCGCGGTCACAGATTCTTAGGCCAAGATGTTGAAATCGACGACGCTAAAAACTACGTTGAAAAGATGAAGTCACAATTTGTTATCGTTGATGCAAAAGATCGTAAACAAATTATTTCTGACCAAATTGCAAAGATTGCCCAAGACAACAACTGGGATATCGATGTAGATGCTGACTTGTTGGAAGAAGTTAACAACTTGGTTGAATATCCAACTACTTTCTATGGTTCATTCGACAAGAAATATTTGGAAATTCCTGATGAAGTTTTGATTACTTCAATGAAAGATAACCAAAGATATTTCTACGTTCGTGACCAAGAAGGAAACTTAGCTCCTTACTTTATCGGAGTTAGAAACGGTAATTCAGAACACATCGAAAACGTTATCCGTGGTAATGAAAAAGTTCTAGTAGCTCGTCTAGAAGATGCTGACTTCTTCTTCAAGGAAGATCAAAAGAAGACTATTGCAGACTACGTTGAAAAACTTAAATCAGTTAACTTCCACGTTAAGATCGGTACGATGTATGAAAAGATGGCTCGTGTGCACCAAATTGCTGACCATTTAGCTGATATTTTCCAATTCTCAGACACAGAAAGAAAAGATTTGCTCCGTGCTAGTGATATTTACAAGTTTGATCTTGTAACTAACATGGTCGATGAATTCTCTGAATTACAAGGTGTCATGGGTGAGAAGTACGCTGAGATCATGGGTGAAACAAAAGCTGTTGCTCAAGCAATTAGAGAACACTACATGCCAATCTCTTCAGAAGGTGCTTTACCAGAAACTAAAGTTGGTGCAGCCTTGGCTATTGCCGACAAATTAGATTCAATCGAAACATTCTTTGCCGTTGATTTGATTCCTAGTGGTTCAAATGATCCTTATGCATTGCGTCGTCAAGCTTATGGTATCGTTAGAATTCTTGATCAATATCAATGGTCAATGAACTTAAATGACTTACAAGACTACTTGAAGGACAATGTAACAGTTCCTGAAAAACTAGACTTGAATGCTCATAAACAAGATATTATCGACTTCATGATCGATCGTGTTCGTCAATTGTTGAAACAAAACAAGATCAGAACTGACATTATCGATGCTGTTGCCGGTGGTTCAAATATTGATGCAATCGAAATGATCAACGTTGCCCAAGTGCTTCAAAACCACGTTAACGATGATGACTTCAAGGTAGTTATGGAAGCTCTTGGCAGAATCGTTAACTTGTCTAAGAAAGCTAAGTTCGGATATTCTGACGATTTGGCTGTTGACGATTCACTATTTGAAAATCCATCTGAATCACAATTAAACCAACAAGTCGCTGCTATCAAGAATGACAATGCTGAAGATTTATTCAAACAACTTGCTGCTTTACGTCCTGTAATTGACTCATATTTTGATGAAAATATGATCATGGCTAAAGATGAAAAAGTTAAGAATAATCGTTTGACTCAATTAGTGATTGCCAATCACTTGATTGCTAACTTAGGTGATTTATCTAAAATTGTTACAAAATAAGCATTTTAAAGAAGCTGCCTTAGGGGCAGTTTTTTATTTTCAAAAAAATCGTCAAAAAGCAAGTTAAATACGTGACTTTTATATAGGACCGTGTATAATGAATAGTTGACAAGTGACTAGTGGCCCCAGTTCGCACTTTTTGTGGGGACACTTTTTTATTTACTAGTCGCTGGTGGTTGAGATCATAAATGTTTTCAACATCTATTAAGCAGGAGGTGACGGCCATGGCAACACGGATTCCTCAGGAATTCATTGATGAAGTTACCTCGAAGACTAATATCGTCGATGTTATTAGCAAGTACGTACAATTAAAAAAATCTGGTAAGAATTTGTTTGGACTTTGCCCATTTCATGAAGAACGAACTCCTTCGTTTTCAGTTGCAGAGGACAAGCAAATTTTTCATTGTTTTAGTTGTGGTCGTGGGGGTAACGTCTTCAAGTTCATTATGGAGATGGAGAACAAATCTTTTCCTGAAGCCGTAATTGAAGTTGCTCAGATGGGTAATATCCCCGTTCCAGACCAATACGAAGCTAAGAACAACCAGTACCAAAACTCTGACAGTCAAACTCTTTTGAGGATGTATGCTGATGCAGCTAAGTTGTACAGCCACATTTTGATGAAGACTGAGAATGGTTCCAATGCCTTGAAGTATTTGAGAAATCGTCAGTTGGATGATGATTTGATTCAAACTTTTGGTATCGGCTATGCACCAAATAATAACAACCTTTTGCTACAGTTTTTCAAGGATCGAGATATCAAAGAAGATATCTTGAGAAAATCGGGACTGTTTGCGCAGAATGAAGCTGGAGAACTGTTTGACCGTTTTCGAGATCGTGTGATGATTCCAATTACGGATGAATCGGGTAATATCATTGCTTTTTCAGGACGAATATTGGATAAAGAAGCTTCCACAGCTAAGTATCTCAATAGTCCTGAAACGGAAATTTTCAATAAGGGTAAGACCTTATTCAATTTGAATAATGCCAAAAAAGAGATTCGGGAAAAAGGCAACGTGATCCTGTTTGAAGGTTTCATGGATGTTATTAGTGCATATAAAGCTGGTGTCACTAATGGTGTGGCTTCGATGGGTACTAGTTTGACAGATCAACAGCTATACGTTTTGAGTCGTCTGACTAATCAGATCAACATTTGTTATGATGGCGACGATCCTGGAGTTGAAGCTACTTATCGGGCTTTGACCCAACTTACCGATGAACGTTTCACTTATGGAGTTATCAGTATTCCAGATAAAAAGGACCCTGATGAATTCATCAAGAGTGAAGGTTCTGAGAAGTTTCAAAATTTAGCTAACAGTGTTCAGACACCAATTTCCTTTATTTTGAATTACTTCAAGCGTAACTACAATCTCAATAATGAACATGATCAACTAGAATTTTTGAATCAATCATTAAAAGAGATCGTAAAATTACAATCGCCTGTTGAAGTCGATATGTACGTTGGCAAGGTTGCTGATGAGATGAATGTCTCAAAAGATGCCATCAATAAGGAATTAGATGCATTGCGTCGTCAAATTTCAATTCAAAAGCCGGCTAACAATTATAAAGACGTTCAACAACATGCTTTGGAAAAAGTCACCTCGAGTGTTCGACCTAAATACGATCGTTTAGAAAAATCTGAGCGATATTTATTGTATTGGGCAATCAATTTCCCCGAGATCAGAATTAATTTGAAAGGTGATGGTTTCAAGTTTGTTCACCAAAATTACCAACGAATTTTTGATTCTCTACTGTCGTTCGCTGAACAAAACGATGCCGCAGAAGAAATCAATATCTCTGATTTTATGAATATTTTAGATGATGATGATAAAAATTTATTGGCAGAACTTGAAATGATGAATATGCCAGTTGAATATAATGATCAAGAAATTGATGATTATATGAACAACATCAAGAATTCTGGATTGGAATCGCAGTTAAGCGATATCAATCAACAACTCAAGAAGGCGGCGATGGTTGGTGACAATAAATTGCAGTTAGAGTTAACGCAGCAATTGATTAAAGTAAGAAGAATCCTTAGCAATTAAGCATACTGGAGGAATAATATATGGCAACTAAGAAACCAGCAGTATCAAAAGAATTAAAAGCAGCAACTAAGAAACTTATCAAAGATCTTAAGAAAACTGGTAAGATCACTGAAGATGACCTTCAAGAAAAAATCATCAAGCCTTATAAATTAAAGGGTGATGCTTTGACTAACTTCGTTAGTGAACTTGAAGATGTCGGTATCGGTGTTGTTGATGACAAAGGTAATCCTAGTAAGTTGGCTCTTCTAAAGGAAAAGAAAGAAGAGAAAAAGACTAAGAAAAACGATACTACGGCACCAACTGATATTAAAGTAAACGATCCTGTTCGTATGTACTTAAAGGAAATTGGTCGTGTTCCTTTGCTTAATGCTCAACAAGAAGTAGATCTTGCTTTGAAGATTGAACAAGGCGATGAAGTGGCTAAGCAAAAACTAGCTGAAGCTAACTTGCGTTTGGTTGTTTCTATTGCCAAGAGATATGTTGGTCGTGGAATGCAATTCCTTGATTTGATTCAAGAAGGTAACATGGGTCTAATGAAGGCCGTTGAAAAGTTTGATTATCGTCTAGGTTTCAAGTTCTCAACTTATGCAACTTGGTGGATCAGACAGGCTATTACGCGTGCTATCGCTGACCAAGCTAGAACTATCCGTATTCCTGTTCACATGGTTGAAACTATCAATAAATTGATCAGAATCCAACGTCAATTGCTTCAAGATTTAGGTCGTGAACCACTTCCTGAAGAAATCGGTGCTGAAATGGACATGCCAACTGGTAAAGTTCGTGACATTCTAAAGATTGCTCAAGAACCAGTTTCATTGGAAACACCTATCGGTGAAGAGGATGACTCACATCTTGGTGATTTCATTGAAGATTCAGATGCAACTAGTCCTGAAGACCATGCTTCATATGAATTGTTGAAGGAACAACTAGAAAATGTTTTGGATACTCTAACAGATCGTGAAGAGAACGTTTTGCGTTTACGTTTTGGACTAGATGACGGACGTACAAGAACACTTGAAGAAGTAGGTAAAGTCTTTGGTGTTACTCGTGAAAGAATTCGTCAAATCGAAGCCAAGGCATTGAGAAAATTACGTCACCCTTCAAGATCAAAACAATTGAAGGATTTCTTAGAATAATTAAATTAGATCACCTTTTGGGTGGTCTTTTTTTATGACATGATAGATAAAAAAAGGACAAATCGATAATTATGTTTCTGAAAATCAACACTTTTTCTTTATATTTTTTCATAATTTGATTTACAATTATATTATCTATTGTTTTGGAGGAAGTTATGTTAGATAAAAAGATTTACGATGAGATATTTTCCCGTTCATTTACTATTCCTATCAAGGTTATTTTTTGGGACGGAAAAGAAAAGAATTACGGACCAGAGGGCAAGTCTGATATAACGATTAAGTTTAATGACAAAGTTCCAATTTCTGAAGTTGTCAAACATGCTACCTTGACTCTTGGCGAGGCCTACATGGATAAGAAGATTGAAATCGAAGGTTCAATTCAAAAATTGATCACTTCCGCATATACTCAATCAGACAGTTTTATGTCTAGTTTGAAATTAAAGAAGTACATTCCTAAGTTCAATCACTCTGAAGAAGGAAACAAAAAAGAAATTCAAGAACATTACGATATTGGTAATGATTTTTACAAGTTGTGGTTGGACAAGACTATGACTTATTCTTGTGCTTATTTCCGAACACCAGAAGATACTTTGGAACAAGCTCAAATGAATAAAGTACGTCACATTTTGAATAAGTTGAATACTAAACCTGGTGAAACAATTCTTGATATCGGCTGTGGCTGGGGAACGATGATGTTTACTGCCGCTAAAGAATATGGTTTGAAAGCTAAAGGTGTTACTCTTAGTCAAGAACAATATGACTACGTAAACCAAAAGATCCAAGATGAAAATCTTTCTGATCAAATGGAAGTAATGCTAGAAGATTATCGTGAAGTTACTGAAAAGTTTGATCACGTGGTTTCTGTTGGTATGTTCGAACACGTTGGTAAAGACAATCTACCTGGTTATTTTGCTACTGTTAAGAAGAACCTAAAGCCAAATGGTAATGCTTTGATCCACGGTATTACTGGCCAACATTACGGTGTCGGTGTCGATGCTTGGTTGGTTAAGTATATCTTCCCAGGTGGCTACATTCCTGATGTTAAAGAAAACGTTGGTCACATTTTGGATGCTGGACTTCAAATTGATGATTTAGAGCCATTACGTCGTCATTATCAAAAGACAGTCGAAATTTGGGATCATAACTTTAATAAGGTCAAAGATCAAGTTGATGAAATGTACGGTGAAAGATTCGTACGTATGTGGGACTTGTATCTTCAAGCCTGTGCCGCTTCATTTGAAAGTGGTAATATTGATGTTATCCAATACTTGTTGACAAATGGTCCAAGTGGAACAGCTATGCCAATGACACGTGAATACATGACAGACTTAGATAAAAAGACTGCAGAATAGAGGTTAAAGTGACTTTACTTTCAAAGAGATTACAAGCCGTTTACCAAATGGTTGATAAAAATACTAGAGTAGCCGATATTGGCTCTGATCACGCATACTTACCAGTTGAATTGCTGGAAACTAATATTGCTAGCTTTGCAATTGCTGGCGAAGTGGCCAAAGGTCCCATGTCTCGTTCTAAAGCAGATGTGGAAAAATTTGGCTTGAGTGAAAAGATCGATGTCCGTTTGGGTGACGGTTTAGCTGTCATTAATGAAGATGACAAAGTAGATACCGTAGTAATTGCCGGCATGGGTGGTATCTTGATCAAAGATATCTTGAGCCGTGCCACAGAAGAACAATTATCCAATGTAAAAACCCTGATTTTACAACCTAATATTGGTGAACCGCTTGTACGTCACTGGTTAGCTGATAATAATTTTAAAATCGTTGATGAAGATATCGTTGCCGAAGAACATCATGTTTATGAAATTATTAAAGCTCAGAAAGTGAACGAACCGGTTAATTTAACTGAAGCACAATATTTAATGGGGCCAGTGTTGATGCAAAAGAAGACCCCAACTTTTATAGCTAAATGGGAACATAAATTGAACAGTTTTAAAAAAGCAGTAGCCAATATGCATAATGCCAAAGTCATCGATCAAGAAAAGATTGCGGCAATGAACCAAGATATTAAATATATTGAGGAGATACTATAATGGTTAAAGTTCAAGATGTTATCGAAAGAATTGAAGAATTTGCTCCATTGTCAATCAAGATGGAAGGCGACCCTACTGGTTTTCAACTAGGTGATAGAAAACAAGAAATTCACCGAGTTATGACCACTCTGGATGTTCGTCCTAATGTAGTCCAAGAAGCAATCGATAAAAAGGTTGATTTGATTGTGGCTCACCATCCGGTAATGTTTCATGCTGCTCATAATTTAGATTTGGCTTCACCACAAAATAAGATGTATCGCGATCTATTGGCTAATAATATTTCTGTCTATGCTAGTCATACTAATTTGGACAAAGCTCACGATGGAATGAACGATTGGTTGATGGAAGAATTAGGCTTAGAAAACGTTCGTTTCTTAGACGAAAATGATGATTATTCAATCGGTCGTATGGGAGAATTAAAAGAGCCCATGGCTTTGGTTGATTTTGCTCAAAAGGTTCGTGACGATTTCAACATTAAGAACTTGCGTTATGTAAAATCTGACTTGGGACAACCAGTTCAAAAAGTAGCTGTGATCGGTGGTGATGCTGGAAAATTCTATCCAGAAGTATTAAAAGCTGGTGCTGATACTTTTATTACTGGGGATGTTTATTACCACACAGCTCACGATATGATGGCTAATGGTTTGAATGTGATCGATCCAGGACATCATATTGAAGCAATCTTTATAAAAAAAATGGCTAATATTTTAAATGATTGGAAAAGGACTAATAAAATCGATTTGGATATAGTACAATCAGAAGTAGATACAGAACCATATAATTTTTTATAGGGAGCGTATAAAAATGGCAATAAAGTATGAAAAATTGATTCCTCGTTTTTTGGAATATGTAAAGCAAAATACTCGTTCTGACGAATATTCAAACACTGTTCCTTCAACTGAAAGACAGACTGAGTTTTTGAAGAGATTAGCTGAAGAGTTAATGGAAATCGGAATGAAGGATGTTAAGATTCGTAAAGTTGATTCATATTTGACAGCGGAATTGCCTTCCAATCTTGATAAGGATGTTCCAGTTTTGGGATTGATTTCTCACGTTGATACTGCTGATTTTAATTCAGAAAATATCAAACCAAAAATTGTTGAAAACTACGACGGTAAGAGTGTTATCAAACTAGATGAGGCTGGTAAATACACACTTGACCCTACAGTTTTCCCATCATTGAAGAATTATGGTGGTCAAACATTGATCACTACTAGTGGTGACACTTTGTTGGGTTCAGATGACAAGTCTGGTGTTGCTGAAATCATTACTACAATGGAATACTTGATCAATCATCCAGAAATCAAGCACGGTAAGATCAAGATTGGTTTAGGACCTGATGAAGAAATTGGTACTGGTGCCAAGAAATTTGATGTTAAAGACTTCGGTGCTGACTTTGCTTACACAGTTGATGGTGGTCCAGTTGGACAACTTGAATTTGAAACATTCTCAGCTGCTGGCTTGAAAGTTCATATCACTGGTAAAGATGTTCACCCATCCGGCGCTAAGGGAATCATGGTCAACTCAATGTTGATTGCTAACGAATTCCAAAGCATGTTGCCAGCTGATGAAGTTCCAGAAAAGACTGAAGGACGTGAAGGTTTCTTCTTGCTTTGTGATGAACAAGGAACAATCGATCACACTGATATGTCTTACATTATTCGTGACTTTGAGCGTGATGGTCTAGAGAGTCGTAAGAATAAAGTTACCGAAATCGTTAAGAAGTTAAACGACAAGTACGGTGCTGATACTGTCAAGATCGATATGGCCGATCAATATTACAACATGTACGAAATCATGAAAGACCATATGGATGTAGTTAAGATTGCTGAACAAGCTATGAAGAATCTTGGTATTGAACCTGACGAAGCTCCAGTTCGTGGTGGTACTGATGGTTCAACAATTTCCTTCATGGGCTTGCCAACGCCTAATCTCTTTGCTGGTGGCGAGAATATGCACGGACGTTTTGAATATGTGGCTGAAGAGTCCATGGAAAAAGCTTGTGATGTAATTCTTGAAATCATCAAATTGAATAACGAAAAATAATGATTTAATTAATACCTAGGACTTTGGTCTTAGGTATTTTTTGTTATAATTAAGTATCAAAAGTTAAGGGAGAAATAACTATGCCATTAGTACATATCGATTTAATTGCTGGCCGTTCAGAAGAACAATTAAGAGGAATGGTCAAAGATGTTACAGAAGCTATTGTAAAGAATACAGGTGCTCCTGCTGAACACGTTCACGTTGTTTTAAATGAAATGGAAAAAGAACATTACGCTGTTGGTGGCGTTTTGAAGAGCGACGAAAAATAAATTTGGTACTCTCAAGAGATTGGGAGTATTTTTTTGAATTAAAGTAGGTTTTGTACAACTTGTTTTAATTTATCTTATGTAACCTTGACGCACTTTTTTGACTAGTTCAAAATGGACAAGTCATTAATGGAAGGTGAATCATGTTAGAATCTGTTTTTCCCAATAAAGAATTAACTCAAGAACAACAATCTGTTTTCAATCAAATCATGGAATTTAGTCAAAATAACTTACAATGCGGCAAAAAAGGTGTATTTCAATTAAATGGTGATGCTGGTACTGGCAAAAGCGTTATTTTAACGAAGCTATTTTTAGAAATTGAAAAGAAACATCAAACTAATAACTACTTCTTGGTAAATCATCCGGAATTGTTGAAGGTTTATCAAGCCAATGCTGGTCAATTTAAAGCCTTGCGTAAGAACCGTTTTGTGCGACCAACTAGTTTTATCAATACGATGCATAAAAAGCAGCAAACGGCTGATATAGTCGTTATTGACGAAGCACATTTGTTGTTGAGTGAAAGTGACAACTACAATAATTTTCGTCAAAAAAATCAGCTAGAAGAAATCATTAAATTGAGTAAAATCGTAATTCTAGTTTACGATCAACGCCAAGTTTTGAAATTAAAGAGTTATTGGTCACAGTCGCTGTTAGATCGAATTGTATCTGAACAAGAGGTTCAATTTGGGCATGCTACTTTGAAAACACAAATGCGAATGCAAGCACCTGAAAAGGTGGTCAATTGGATTGATAATTTAACAACCAATAATAAATTATTGTCTCTGGAAGATAATAATGATTATTTAACTATGAATACTGAATACGATTTTCGCGTTTATGATGATGCTCAAAAGATGTATCAAGAACTAAAAAAGAAAAATAATGAGCTAGGGGAGTGTCGAATCGTTGCTACAGCTGACTATCCTTCGACCTTGGATGGCAAGAAACATTTTGTCAATGAAGGAGAATTTCATTTACCTTGGGATCAATATAATTACGATCAAACAACGTGGGCTCAAAAACCAGAAACAATCAATGAAATAGGATCGATGTATACCGTACAAGGCTTTGATTTACAGTATGTGGCAGTTATTATTGGACCGACAGTTACTTATGCGGGTAATAGTAAAATCGAGGTAGATCCGAAAAAATACGAGGATCGTGAAGCGTTTAAAAATCGTCATGACCATGATTTAGAGAGCCTTGATCAAATCAAGCGAGAATTGATTCTGAATTCTATCAATATTTTATTAAAACGAGGCATCAAGGGTTGTTTTATTTACTTTCACGATGCTGAAATTTTTGAAAATTTAAAAAACCAATAGTTGATATTGGCTTTTTTTATAACTTTTTAGTAATAATAAATGTTTTACGAAAACATAACACCAAAAAAACACCAAAACAAAAAAGCAACCATCATACGACAGTCGCTCAACAGGGTAAACTGCAAATATTGCTATTGATGTAGTTTAATGTATTCTTTAACAGTTTTGAGTTCATCCGCAGTAGGTTCGTAATCGCCTGACTTCAAATTGTGAACTCGTTCGACTGATAGATGACTTTCAAAAGCAAATTGTGTATCAGTCATATCTTTATCTTTTTCGTACTGAATAATCATTTCAGCAATATTTGGTTTATCCATAAAAATACCTCCAATAATTTATAACTCTGATTTAAAAGACTGTCCATCTAGTTAAAGGCCAATAACGCCATTTGACTTCACCAATAACACTCTTCTTATCGATGAATCCAATAATACGACTATCCTTAGAAACGGTTCGGTGATCTCCCATTACGAAGTACGTACCAGCTGGAACTTTATTAGTCTTCTTAACTTTGTTTAGGTAAGAGCTGCTGTAACGTTGTTGCCATTCAGGGGAGTTCTTAGCTAAGTAGCTTAGTGTGAAATTATAGGTATAACTGTAAGGCTTGCCTGCATAAAGACTAGTATCTGGTTCTTTGACCTTCTTACCAGCGTCGAGGAAGTCCTCCTTATATAGTTTACCATTAATATAGATTTTATTATTCTTAGAAACGACTGTGTCTCCAGGTAAACCAATGATTCTCTTGATATAGAAAGTATTTGCTTCATCAGGGGCTTTCAAAACAATCACATCACCACGTGAAAGTTTGGAATGTCTAGTAGCGATTACCTTATCTCCATTTTCAAAGGTCGGTTGCATGGAAGGACCAGAGACCCTATCATTTGAGAGGACAAACTTGAAACCCAAGAAGAAGACAGCATAGATAGCAATCGTCAGCGCGATAGTTTGCAGCCAAAACTTCCAACCGCTTTCTTCGTCTTTTTGGGATTGCCGTCTTTTATTATTTTCTGCCATATTTCACCTCGTACATGTACTACTTAAGATATTACACTTTTTCCAAATTATTGGAAATATTTGTCTTGTTTTCGTCAATAAAATTTAATTTAATTTGCATTAAAGTGTAAAGAGTAATACATCTCAATTACTTTAAGTTTACCGCTTTTTTTAGTAATATAGTCACAATTAAGTCGCAAATTATTCTGGGGGACACAAGATGAATTACATAGACGGACTAAGACAAGATACAGCACAATTGCCAAATGGCATGGTTTTTAATGCCAGGATCAAATTTATGGAACGTATCTGTCTAGCTTTATTAGATAAAAAATTGCCACGTTATCATTTTCCACAATTACAGTTGTCTGAAGATGAGATCAAAGCATACATGGAAAATAATATTCAACTAGATGAGATTGAGTATCAAGCTATGTCAGCTCATCTAGAAGAATTTGACCACGATTTGGGTGAGTTTAGAACATACTTGCAGACTCGTTTTGGTTATTGGGCTACTATTACACAAGATTTTGTAGAACAATTCCCTGAACTATTTCCGAATCAAGTATTCTTGGAATTGATGGCTGGAAACGGTTATCTATCAAAAGGCTTACGTGACTTAGGAGTGAAATCATACTGTACTGACGATCTGAGCTGGGCTAAGCATGATCAGACTGGTAATCAACGAGTCACCGAGGTTGAATCATTGGACGCTTTGGCGGCTTTGGAAAAATATGGTACGAACGTTGACACAGTTTTGTTGGCTTGGAGTCCTGATCGAGAAGATATCGACTATCGAGTTTTACAGAAAGTTCGCGAATTAGGCGTAAATTTCTTAGTTATTGGTGAAAAGTATGGAGCTACCAATAGTAAAGAGTTTTGGGATAATGCCAAATTGGTCGATGATCCACGAATCGATGAATTGAATAAATATTATTCCAGATATGATTTGGTACATGACCAAGTTTACTTAGTTAAATAATCAAACACGGGTTGGAGCAAAATTGTTCCAGCCTTGTTTGGTTCTTTAGTGTAAAATAAGATACCAGTAAGATTAATTATTTAGGTGGTTTTGTATGAAAAAAATAATCTCAAGTATTGTTATTTTTTTGATAGTACTTTTAACTGGAGTGGCTATTTCTAAGAGCGATTCTATAAAGTACAATAATACGATGAATCGACTTGGTATGAGTGACGATGCTTTAGTCTTAAAAACTAAATCAAAGAAGAATTTGGTAACGGCTGTTTCTGAATTATCAAAAAAGAAGACGTCGAGTTATCAAATGATCTTCTTTGAAAAAAGCAATAGTGATGTTGGTTATATTTATGGCCATAACAAATTTAATAAACTTCCTTTGACGAGTGGACGTTATTTTTCAAAAGAAGATTTTACTTCTCAAATACCATTTGCTGTTCAAGGCAAGTCTTCTGAGATTGAAGCTTATAAACCTCAGAGTCAAGCTTACATCAAAGTTGATAATCACTATATTTCAGTAATTGGTAATACTGGTTTTGATGGGGCCGATATCTTGAATTCACAAACATTGATTTCTCTATCTCCCAATCAAGCCAAGTCCAAATACCATTTGAATCAAGTTACAACAGTTATTGATGGCAACGCTTTGTCCAACAAAGAGAGTCTATCGAAAATCAAAAAAGTTCTACATGTTAGGTCGACGCATAAGTATGTCCCACAAACGGATGACTTTACTAATGTTGATGCTAACAACAATGGAGAGCTTTACATGGTTGGGATTGTCTTGCTGTTCTTCTTGATCGTAGCAGTTGATTTTTATATTTTGGTACCGTTGAAATTCGATCTAGCAAGATCTCATTTGACAGGTGACCTGAAAAATAATTATCGGAATGGTTTGATGATTAGATATTTACTCTATACGTTAGTTCCATATGCATTAGCCTTTACAGCTGTTCATTGGAAAATCGTTATCATCAGTCACAACACATTCAATTTATTCATGGCCGTCTCAGTCTTAATTACAATTCTGATAGGTTTGTCACAAATATTCTTTACTAAACGGAGTGATCAGTAACAATGAAAGTCGATTTAAGCAATGACTTTAAAGAAAAATATCGTAATTTAATGGGGGAACGAGCTGAAAAGTTATTTTCTGCTATTCAAGAAGATAGTCAAGATGCCTTTCGTTTAAATCCCTTAAAAGCCAATTATAAAAATGTAGCCTACCCTTTAGATGAGCCAATTGAATACAGTCCCATTGGTTACTACGGCAATATTGATGGTAATTCGATCGACCATATTTCTGGATATGTTTACAGTCAAGAACCTAGTGCCATGTATGTAACAGAAATCCTAGATCCTGCCAAAGATGACAAAATTTTGGATCTGTGTGCAGCCCCTGGTAGTAAAACAACCTATATAGCTTCAAAAATGGCCTCTCAAGGACTTTTAGTAAGCAATGAGATTAATTCCAAACGTGCTAAAGTATTGTCCTCTAACATTGAAAGAATGGGAATTACTAATACTGTTGTAACTAACAATTCACCCAAGGATTTTGAAAAGAAATTTGATAACTTCTTCGATAAAATTTTGGTCGATGCACCTTGTTCTGGTGAGGGCATGTTTAGAAAAGATCCTGAATCAACTCAATATTGGTCATTAGATTACGTGGAGCAATGCGCAAACCGTCAACAACATATTTTAGATTCAACGTACAAATTGTTAGATAACGGCGGTACTTTGGTTTACTCAACTTGTACTTTTTCTCCCGAAGAAAATGAACAAAATATCGACTGGTTCTTGAAGAAATATCCTGATATGCATTTAGTTGAAGTTAAAAAGTATGCTGGTATGGAAGATGGTCGTCCAGAGTGGGGCAATAATAATCCAGAACTAAAAAAAGCTCTACGTATGTTCCCAGATCAATTCAACGGCGAAGGTCATTTCATGTGCAAGATGGTCAAAGATGGTGAAAAATCAGAAATAAAGGAACGTCAGATCAACACTGGCTTGAAAAAAGACGATTTAAAATTTGTAAGTAAATTTGCCAAAGCTAATTTGAATGGTTTGTCAGAGAGCAATTGGTTAAAAATTAGCGATTTCTTGTATCAAGCTGCTAGTTTAGACAGTCGCTTTAAGGGATTGCACATTTTGCGTAATGGTTTAAAACTTGGCGAATTCAAAAAAAATAGATTTGAGCCTGACATCGCATGGATGTTAGCACTCAAACCTAGTGAATTAAAAACTGTTTTTGAATTAGACCAAGAACAATATGAGAAGTATTTGCATGGTGAATCCGTTATTTTAAGTCAACGCCCAGACTTTGACAACAAGTGGATTGGTCTTTCATTTGAAGGTAAGCTGTTCAGTTGGGGACGTTACAGTAATCAGCAAATAAAAAACGTCTATCCAAAAGGATTAAGACGTTAAAAGTCAATATGACGTTGTTTCATATAATTAGTTAAGTTCCCGTCAAAAATGATGGGGGCTTTTTTGATGTCTTCAATTGATTTAGCGCCGATAGCAGCCATAATCAATTTCAGTTGTTTAATAAATTCCGTAAAGAAGATTTCCGTTTCGCCTAATGAATACTTTTGCAAGTGATGCAAGACAAGTCCAGACATACCAACGCTTGTAGCACCCATTCTTAAAGCTTTGATGACATCCATTGGCGTTCTGATGCCGCCAGAAGCAAGGATGGTCAAATTATTTTGATAACTTCTCGATTCCAAGAGTGACTCGACAGTTGAAAGTGAGAAACGGTCTAAATAAGTTAAGTCCAGTTCGTGGTTACGTTCACTTTCGATTTGGGCAAAATCAGTACCTCCGAATCCGGAGATATCGACATTTTTGACGCCAATGTTGAATAACTGAGCTAGATTTTCTTGAGATATACCGAAACCGACTTCTTTAACGATTACAGGAACCGTGACGTTATCGACGATCTCCTTGATGTGATCCATCCAGAGAAATTCTTGGTCGCCTTCCGGCATCGCTAGTTCTTGCAAAGCATTCAAATGAATCTGCAATGCATCGGCTTTTAAAAGATCAATTGCTGTTTGAGCTTGCTTGGCATTGACCTTGGCAGAAACGTTAGCAATAACAAAGCCGTTGGGATTGTGTTCTCTTAGGGTAGTAAATGAACTCTTTGTTTCTTCTGGCAAGCGCAGGTATACGCCCATTGATCCACTAGAAACGGGGATATTCAATTTAGCTGCTAGTCGCGACAATTCCGTATTGAACTTGCTAGAAGGTCTAGAACCACCAGTGATGGCATTGAAGTAGATTGGCAAGGACATCTTTTTGCCTAAGAAGTCAGTTGTTAAATCAATGTCATTTACGCGTAATTCGGGCAGGGCATTATGAAGAAGACGAACCCTGTCGAAATCGGCAAAGGATTCGTCTGTAAAAAATTTTTCAGCTAAGAAAAGATGTTCAACTTTACGTTGCATTTGTGCATCTTGTTTAGGCATGAGCAATTGTGTCTCCAATTTTTAAAGTCAGTGGGGTAATCCCAACTTGTTGCCATTCTTTCTTTAATTCATCTACATCAAGATTCATATCGCTTAAGACGATTCCACAATCGCCACCACCAGCACCGGAAGTTTTGGCAGAACCACCGAGTTTTTCGGCAATGTCACAAAGTTTAGTCAATAGTTCTGTTTCAATGTGAACGTCGCTGAATTCAGCCAGGTCAGCTAATAAATTACGATATTTACTAAAAGTTTCTTTGATGAGATTGGAATTGTTTGTTTTAAAGCCATCGATTAATTTTTCAACATTTTGACGGCTAGCGTGAAGAAAGTTTTGATACTTTTCGACTTTTTGCGCTTTAGTCAAAGCGATTCGATCAACTAAAATTGATGTAGAAGCAGGAGAACCTGTCCAACCAACTGTTAGTTCTAAATTATCAGGTAAATCTAAACTTTGGATTTTTAATTCTGGCCAATCGAGTGACAAAATTTCAGTGATACTGTGATTTCTTACCATATTGAAGATCCAGTTACGATCAGGTGAATAGTAGGCAACGATGCCACCAAAAGCACTAGCCGCAATATCGCCTAAGCTACCATTACCTTGAACTGATAGATGAGAAATTGCTGAAATCTTGTAAATATCCATTGCTGACAATCCTAGATGATAAAAATCACCTAAAGTTTTAACGACGGCAACAGTTACAGCAGCAGAAGATCCCAAACCGAATTTCTTACCATCGGCGGAATCTAACTCACTAGTTACTAATAGGTCATAATAGCTTAATTTAGTTCCACGCTCTAAAGCGTATCTTTCAACGAATTTGATAGCAGCCAAGATGTATTGCAATTGGCTTTCAGAATCATCAAAAACTAATTCTGTACCTTGACGATTCCAGTGAATCAATTCTTTGTTGAGATTTTTTGATTGGATTGTTCCACCATTTTTAGCTTTGTTGATGGTAACAGTCACGTACTTATTAACGGAAGTCAAAACTGCGGGAAATCCCGTTTCAACGACCGCATACTCCCCAGCTAAATATAGTTTTCCAGGTGCTTTTCCTGTAGACAAAAATATCATACCTTTCAATTTTTATCAGATGTATTCAATTCCGTGACCAATATTGGCAACGACAGTCGTTACATTTGATAGTTGTTGTTCGATGTATGTTTGAACCTTTTGAATTGATTCTTTCGTACATATTATTTTAACATTTGGACCAGCATCAATTGTAGCATACGCAAAAATTCCTTTGTGCCTAATTTCCTGAATTAATTGAAATATCCGAATTGTTTCTGGTGCAAAATAAGTGAACGAAGGATTAGCAGACAAGGTCAAAGCATGCATACTCATTGCATTGTGCTCGGAAATCTCTCCGATTTTTTGTAAATCCTTTTGAGCAATTGCTTGCTTAATTTCTTTTATCTCTGAAGACACAAGTGTAACCCAATTTGAATAAAAAGGGGAGCTTTTTACACTATTTTTCATGCCGACAGTTGAAGAAACCTTCTTACTATGTTGATTGATCACAACCGATAGTAAGGTTAAGTCAATTTCTGGTGTTTCGTCAATAGGCACGGCAAAAGAAGACAGATTATCATAACCGGCTATCCATTCCACAAAGCCACCATAAATTGAGCGACTTGCAGAACCTGAGCCGTTTCTAGCTAAAATTGAAAGTTGTTTTCGGTCGAGGTCCAGTTGCTTAGTTTCATTGATTGCACCGGCCAAAGCAGCGAAACCGGAAGCAGATGAAGCAAAACCAGCTGAAGTAGGGACGTGGTTGACCGTCGTGATTTGAAAATGGTCATCGAATGAATACATTTGTCTAACGGTATCTAAATAATTACGGATTCGTTGGCTTTTGGTATCGTTCAGAACTTCATTATTTAATGAAATGATATCTCGATCATTATCGATGACTTCAGCGAGCGTATCAGTATAAAATCGATCCAAAGTTAATGACAAACTATTCGTATAGGGAAGTTTGTATTGTTTATTTTTTTTGCCCCAATATTTAATCAAAGCAATATTTGTATAAGCACGGGCTGTTTTAGTCAATGTCTGAATCCTCCGCATAAATTGATAGTGGTTGAATCCAAGTTTGTTCGGCACCATTTTTAACTAGTGCTTTTTGAATCATCTGAGCACTAGTTAGGTTGCGGGCTAGGCAAATAATGCAACCGCCACGACCGCCACCAGTGATTTTACTGCCTAGTGAACCGGCGTGGTTCGCTGCATCAATCAATTTGTCAGTTTTGGGGATGGCTAGATTCAATTTAGTTAAGATTTCATTAGCTAAGGAGAAGACCAAACCTAATTGTTTCAAATTGCCCTGGTTCAAATACTCGTTGGCATCGGTAGCATAGTCGCCTAATTGTTTTAAGTAAGCACCGATAACTTTAGTATTTTCATCGTACATTTTTTTGACGTCGGCAACGGTTTCTTTGGTTTTACCTTTAACGCCTGAATCAGCAATGACAATGAAGCCTTCTGAATTGAAGGTAAAAGCTGTTGGAGCTTGATCTTTACTGAATTTAATTGGATATTCAGAGCTTACTGTCAAAGCATCCAAACCACTAGCTTTACCATGAGTGACAGTTTCTGACTTATTGACGTAGTTTAATAGTGTCTGATGATCAATCTCTTGGTCAAAGAAGTCAAAAAAGGCTCTGGTAATGGCACAAGCGATGGCAGCTGAAGAACCCATTCCACGTTCGATAGGTAAACCACTGTCGATACTGATCGTGTAATTGACGTGATCAGTGTTCATTTTTTTATCTAATAGACCAATTAAGTATTTAACTCCAGCTAAAGAATCTGGAATTTGGTCAATCTTTCCAGCATAGTACTTGGAGATCAAAGAATTGTTCTCACTCTGTTTTATTTTTACGATCACAGGTGTACTTAACAATGGGATAGCAAATGCAGGGTAGCCATAAACTACCGCATGTTCCCCCATAATTATTGTTTTTCCGTGACTTTTTCCTATTCCTTTAAGCACATGCTCACCTCAGTTTCTCTAAGTATTTATTTTATACATCTATTGTTACGATTTCCACTTTATGACGGTTAACTATGATAAAATTTTTGCGGGTGAATAAATATGACATTAAATTTTGTATTAGGTAAGAACCAATTTGACCATCATCAAAAAATGATGGAATTATTTAATGAAGATTTTCAAAGAGATCCACAGGGACAGTTTTTTTTCTTAGTTCCCAATCACATAAAATTCGAATCTGAAGTCAATATCCTCAAATCATTCGGCAATGATGACGATGAATTGATAGCTACAAATAATGTCCAAACCTTTTCTTTCTCACGTCTGGCTTGGTACTTTTTGCGTGACAGTGGTGAGTATAACCTAGAAAGCTTAACGCAAACTAAAGCCGCCATGTTGTTGAAAGAAATTGTTCAGACGCACAAAAAAGATTTGAAGATTTTTTCAGGAATGATTGATAAACCTGGATTTTTAGATCAAATGATTTCTCAATTCAATGAATTCATGAACGGACAAGTTCAGCCAGAAGATATTGAGTTAGTTTTGAATGACAATGGACAAGACGTTTTCGCTGATAAAATCCAAGAATTAAACTTAATTTATACAGCTTATTTGGAACAAATCCAAAATTACAATACTAATGATTTTCAATTGAATGCTTTGGCCGACTTTTTGAATACGAAAATAAAAACTAGCCACTATCATTTTTATATTGAAGGCTTTTCATCATTTACCGCTACAGAATCAAATTTGGTGAAGTCATTGATGATCAATAGTGGCAACCTCGATGTGTCATTGGTTTTGGAGAAGTCGAATACGAATGACCCAGCTGACTTTTACTATCGCGCTAACTCGACCTATCGACAATTGACAGACTTTGCTAAGCAACAACAAATCGCTGTCAAAGATTATTTTGCTCAAACAACTAGGATTAGTTCGGACTTGGCAAAATTGGAAGACTATTGGATTCAATCCAGTGGCGTGGGGAATATAAAAGCTTCGATTTTTGATGATAAGCGTTCAGTGCAAATTTGGAGATGTACGGACAAGCAGACTGAAATTTCAGCCGTTAGTTCATATATTCGTCAAATGGTGGCTCGTCAAGGTTATCGATACAATGACTTCTTGATTTTGACACGTAACTTATCGGAATATGGTTCCTTTATCGAATCATTTATGGAAAATAATGAAGTTCCTTATTTTATCGATTTGCAAAAGAAAATGGCTAATCATCCCTTCAAACGCTTGGTTGACCTCTTATTTGCCGTCTACAACAAAGGGATGCAAGAAGACGACGTTATTAGTTTATTGAGAACTGAATTATTGATTCCTGATGAATTTAAGGATGATTTATCGGCTTTTCGACAGGCTCTAGATTTGACTGAAAATTATGCCTTGGCTAACGGTACCACAAAGAAAAATTGGTTGGGAGCAGCCTTTAAGCCAGACGTACAGTTAGATCCAAAAGTCGATGCTGAAAGAATTCATGAATATCAATTAATTAATGTCATTAAAAGTTTTATAAAATCAATTTATCAGCAATTAGATAAATTCTTAGATCAAAAATTATCTTCAGTTGAGAGTGCCACAGCCTTGTACGCTTTCTTGACGAACAACCACGTTTTTGAAGTCTTATTAACTTGGCAACAACAGGCAACTGAAGAACAAAATCTAACATTGGCTAATCAACCAGAACAAATCGTCAACTTATTCAATCAAATTTTAGACGAGTACGTAACTGTATTTGGCGAAAAAGAATTTGAATCAACAGATTTTATCAGTATTTTGGATGCGGCGTTTGAAAATGCTACTTATTCGCAAATCCCTTCGACACTCGATGCTGTAAGCATTTCTGAAATTGGAATGATCCAACCTAACAATCGCAAGATTACTTTCATCTTAGGTTCAACCACTGCCAATATGCCTGGGGCAACGGTCTCTAATAATCTAGTAACTGACGATGAACGTGGCTTTTTGAATAATAATTTGACCGATGGTAAGTATTTAAAAGAGTCAGACGAAGTGATCAATAATGCCGAACCATTCTTGCATGATATTACTTTCACTGCCAGCTCGCAGCGTTTGATATTTACGTATCCTAATTTGATTGAGGATAATAAAAAACAAGAATTATCCAGTTATGTCAAAAGAATCAAAGACCATTTCAATTTAGAGATTGAAGATAAACTGCTTAATCCAGCTACAGATGATTTGGAAGACAACCATATCTTGCAATACATCGGCTCAAAAGCTTCAACTTTGAATTATTTGATTAGAATTTCACGCAGTGCTTTAGATAAAAATGCTAGTTTACCGGACGCTTGGCAATACGTTCGTAAGCAGTTGTTGAATCGTGATGAAGAGACATCTGAATTTGCCTTGAGCTCATTGAATTATCAAAATAAGCCTGTTAACTTAACACCAGAAACAGTCAATGCTTTGTATGGCAAGAATATCAATGTTTCGATTTCACAGTTAGAAACATTTTATAAAAATGAGTATGAATACTTTTTAAAATACGGATTACGTCTGTATCCACGTCAGCTATTCGAAATAACGCCAGCTCAAACTGGTTCAGTTTTTCATGCAGTCCTAGACAGCTTAGTAAAATATCTTACTCAACATAATCAAAGATTAGTCGATTTCAATGATCAAGAGATAACTGACTTGATTGCTGACTTATTTGAAGAGCAGACTAGTTTGCCAGAGAACAAGATTTTTAAGTCTTCATCTCGAATGCTTTATATTTCTGACAAATTGCAAAATACCTTAGTTCAATTAGTTAAGAACATGAAGCAGCAGTATCAACGTAATGGCTTTAATCCTAAGCGTTCTGAAGTTACCTTTGGTCGAATCAACAATCAACAAGACTTGCCGGGGCTTTCTTATGACTTGTCAGATGGTCACAAGATCAATGTTCGTGGAAAGATCGATCGAATCGATGAAATGATTTTGCCAGAACAAGCATTGGCTTATTTGACAATTGTTGACTACAAGTCGAGTGACAAGGATTTCAATTTCCCACAATTTCTAAGTGGAATTACGATGCAGATGCCTACTTATATCCAGAGCTTGAACAATAATTTGGAACTATTTAAAGTTGATGATTCCGACGTAAAAGTTGGTGGTGCGCTATACGAACACATTAGTAATCCATTTATCCCTTTGAGCAAAAAACAAGTGCCACTTGCTGAACAAATTTTGGCTCAATTCAAACTTCAAGGAATTTTGTTAAATGACGAGGAGCTGTTGGATAACTTTGATACTGAAGCTAGAACTTCTAAAAATGTCAGATCATCCAGATCTCCAGTAGTTAGTTTTGGCAAAGACAATGTGATTTCCGATGATGATCTCTTTAAAATTCTTAATTACAATCGTCGTTTGATCAAACAAGCCGGAGAAAAGATTTATTCCGGAAAATTGAGTCTCAATCCGTATCGCTACAAAAAGGTTACCGATTTACAATACAGCGACTTTCGTCCTATTTTTGAATTCGATGCAATGTTACCGGAAAATGAATATCACGATATCATCAATTACAACAAAAAAGATGTGCTAGAAAAAATCGGAGAAATTTTGGAGGAAGACAATGCCTGAGTGGACAGAAGATCAGAAAAAAGCAATTGAACATCGCGGACATGATATCTTAGTTTCAGCTGCGGCTGGTTCAGGGAAGACAACTATCTTAATTGAACGAATCTTACGCGAACTGAAGAGCGATGAAGATGTTGATAACTTATTAGTTGCAACTTTTACAGAAGCTGCCGCTCAAGAAATGAAGGATCGTCTATTAAAAGCTTTGAAAGAAGCTGTTAATCAAACTGATAATGCTGATGAAAAAAGACGTCTTCAAAAACAAATTTTTCGCATTCCGATGGCTAATATCAGTACCTTGCACGCATTTTGCTTGAGTGTGATCAAGAAGTTTTATTATGTAATTGATTTAGATCCTAATTTTCGACTTTTGAGTGACGATACTGAGAAATCAATTATCCAAGAGCAAGCTTATGATAATGTTCGTAACAAGTACTACAGCAAAGAAGATATAGACTTCATCAAACTAACTAACAATTTCACTAATGATAAAACTGACGATGGTCTAAAGGACATTGTTTTCAAACTGTACGACTTTGCCATTACGACTAGCGATACGAAGGCTTATTTAGATGATTTGAGTAAGACTTATCAATTCGTAAATTCATTTAGTCAAACTGAATTTTATCGAGAAGAATTCTTGCCACAAATCAAGTCACGCCTAGATGAACTTCTATTGACAGTCAAACACGGTTTAGATTTAGCATCTGACGATGATTTAGCACAAACTTACCTAGATGTCTTTAAGGAAGCCGAAGAAAGACTCCAAAAAGTCAATTCAGAATTGTCACAGTACAATTACGATCAGTTGCAGGACATCTTTTATAACTTTAAATTTAAAAACAAAAAGCAACGTGTTACTAAGGCTGAAAAAGAGGGCAAAGATCTCTCGTTAATGAATGAAACCGGAGAGGTTAAGAAAACTCTAGACGATCAATTAAAGAGTCTGGTGACTGATTACTTCTTGAAGTCAGAAACTGGTGTCAACGAAGCTTTAAAGGTTGCCCAAAGTTTAGTTCAAAAATTAGTTGAAGTTGAATATAGCTTTATTAATGAGTTTCAAAAACTTAAGACTAATAGTCACGTTTTAGACTTCAATGATTTAGAACACCGCGCCGTTGATATTTTAGAAGGTGAAGTCGATGGTCGAAAGATTGCTCAAGAATATTATCAAAACAAGTTCCATGAGTTAATGATCGATGAGTATCAAGATGTCAATGCCATGCAAGATAAGATTATCGACTTATTGTCGTGTGAAAATAATCATCGTTTCATGGTAGGGGACATCAAGCAGTCAATTTACGGCTTTAGACAAGCAGCACCTAGATTGTTTACCGAAAAATATGAAGCCTTCCAAAGAGATGACAATGACGATGAATTGATCCAATTGTCAATGAATTTCCGTTCCTCAAAGGCCGTCGATGATTTCGTTAATAATATCTTTACGAAAATTTTTGATAAAAAGATTGGTGACATCGATTACGATGAGAAATCTAAGTTGATTACCGGAACTAACTTCCCAGAGGTCGTTGATACAACTAATGAATTTGACGTTTATGTCGGCGATGAAGATGAAGAAGTAACTAAGCGCCAGACTTTGATCAGTGCAGCTGCCAAAAAAATTCAAGCTTTGATTGATCAAGGCTTTGAAATTTATGACAGCAAAATGAAAGCCGACTCAGAAGAGAAAAAGATTCGTCCATTGAAATATTCAGATATCGCTATTTTGTCGCGAGTTAGAGATAGCAATACTGATATTATTTCTTATTTTTCAAAGGTAAATATTCCCGTCATGGTCAAGGATGCCCAAAATTATTTCCAGACGACTGAATTGCAAATTATGATGTCAATGTTGAAGTTGGTTGATAATCCATATGAAGACATCCCTTTGGTTGCCGTCTTACATTCACCAATTGTTGGATTGAATGAAGAAGAATTGGCCAAAATCCGCTTAGTCGATAAACGAAATATTTACTTTACAGCTTTGAATGAATATGTGGCTTCTGAAAACGCTGAAGAACATCTCAAGAACAAAATCAGTTCGTTTTTAGTCCAATTGGATAATTATCGTGACTTTGCTAACAAAAATAGCATTGCTCGTTTAATTTGGAAGATTTATCAAGAGACTGGTATTTTGGAATACGTTTCAGGGATGCCTGGTGGAAAGCAACGTGCTGCCAATCTTCATGCCTTGTACCAACGTGCCAATGCTTATGAAGAAAATAATTATAAAGGTTTGCATCAATTCATTAACTTTATCGAACGAATGCAAAAATTAGACAAAGATCTTTCGCAACCAAATAGTATTGAAGCTAATGATGATACGGTCAAAGTTATGACAGTTCACGGTTCTAAGGGATTGGAATTTCCAATCGTAATTTATTTGGATATGGACAAGAAGTTCAATATGATGGATGTCAATTCCGACACTGTCTTTGACGCTCAAAAAGGAATCGGAATTACTGTGGCTGATAATGAAACTAGACTCAAGTATCGGACCATCCCTCGAGGAATTATCAGTTATCAAAAGAAAATCGCTACTGTTTCCGAAGAAATGCGTTTATTGTACGTAGCGTTAACTAGAGCAAAGCAAAAATTGATCATGCTTGGTTTTACTAAAGATTCAGATAAACTATTAAAAACTTGGAATAATGTTTCGATGACTAATGGTTTAGTGAATGAATCAATTAGAATGAAAGCTAATAGTTTTCAAAACTTCGTTGGTATCAGTACATTACAAGATGCTAAGGCACCAGAGTATTATGATGAAGCGAGTCATTTGCAATTTAAACTGATAGAAGCCAAAACTGAAGATGCAAAAGCTCCTAAGAATCAAAAAATCAAATTGTTACCTAAAGAACCTAGTCAATTGTTCAAAGATGCAGTTGCCGATATTTTGGATTTAGATTATCAATATCAAGAATCAGTTGAAACGACGGCCTATCAGTCAGTTTCTGAAATCAAAGGTTTGTTTGAAGACCCTGATAGCAAAAACATGGCTGAAATGCTACCGGAAAAGTCACGCTATAACTTAGGCTCATTTGCTCAACCGGAATTTTTGACTAAGACTAAAAAAGTCACTAACGCTGAAGTCGGAAGTGCAACTCACTTAGTTCTTCAAAAAATCAATATAGAGAAGACTCCAGAAATTGCCGATTTTGAAGAATTAATAACTCAAATGACCAATGAAAAATTATTGACGCCAGAATTGGCTAAAAAAATCGACTGTGCTAGTTTGGCCAAATTTTATCAAAGCGACTTAGGTCAAGAAATTGTTGCTAATCATCAAAATGTTAGTCGAGAATTCCCTTGCTCAATTCTGATGCCAGCCAAAAGATTGTTTAAAGATACCGCAAAAGATTATTCTGTTAACGATAAAATCTTAGTTCATGGTATTATTGATGGAGTGATTGAATTAGATGAAGGCGTAATTATTTTTGACTATAAAACTGATCATGTTACTAGTCAAAATGAGGATGAACTTGTTAAGAAATATTCAGGACAAGTTAATTTATACGCAAAAGCGATTGAAGCAATCAAGAAAAAGCCCGTTTTGGGCAAATATCTTTATTTCTTGAAGAAAGACCGAGCAGTTAAACTTTAAGAAAAAAGATGAGAGGTGAATGATTTGAAAAACACTTACGCTGTTGTTGATCTGGAAACAACCAATTCTAATTGGCATGACAACGGGCGTATAATTCAATTCGGCTGTGCCCTTATCGAAAATGGTGAAATAACACATATTTATGATCAAAAAATCAATCCTAAGGTACCAATTCCTAATCGGATTACGGCCTTAACTGGTTTGAGTGACGAAGATGTCAAAGATTCACCTACATTTGAAGAAGTTGCACCTGATATCTTTAAACTTTTAAAAAATCGAGTTTTTATTGCACATAATGTGAATTTTGATTTGACCTTTTTAAATCGTGAATTTAAACGTATCGGAATGAATCAACTAAACGTCAAAGCTATCGATACTGTTGAATTATCGCAAATTCTCTTTCCAACTATTAGCAGTTACAAATTACAAGACTTAACACGTTATTTGAGCATCGTCCATAAAAATCCGCATAGTGCTAACAGCGATGCACACGTTACAGCAGAATTATTTTTGGTTATTCTAAAACGTGTTCAGCAATTACCACTGGATACTTTGCGGTTGTTGGCTAAGTTCGGGAAGAATACTTTGAGGGAAACGGATCTAGTCTTTAAAACTGTTTTAGAAGAACGGGAAAAAAATGCGCGAACAGAAGTTTTACCAGCTTATTTATATGAGCAGGGTGGACTTATTTTACGCAAAAAGGATTTCCATGTCAGTGAACAAATCGATCACTCGACTAAATATCCTCAATCTAAAGAAGCTAAGAAAAAACTGCTTGACGGCATCTTAGATTATCGAGTTAATCAATCTAACTTGATGGATAATATTTACAAAACTAGTCAACACCGTGACAAATATAAAAAGTGGAACTTAATTGAAGCGCCAACGGGAGCAGGTAAGACTTTAGGTTATTTATTGCCACTATCTTATTTGATCAACAGTGACCAGAAATTAGTTATCGCTACCACAACGAAAGTTTTACAGCAGCAAATTGTTGAACAGTCGATTCCGTTATTGAATCAAGTGACTGGCAATAATTATCACGCAGAAATCGTCAAGAGTAGTTATAACTTCATTGATTTGGATCGCTTTTCTGAAGCTTTGGATAACTATCGTTTGCACAGTCATACGGCTATTTTGAAAATGAAGATCATTGTTTGGTTGACGATGACAACGACTGGTGACTTGAGCGAATTACATCTGACGAATTACAGTAGTCCTTTGTTCAGCATCATCAGACATCGTGGCGAACCAAAGGAAAATTCAATTTATAGCAACGATGACTTTTGGCTTTACCAACAAAATCGTTATCTGGAATCTAAAATTTTAGTTACTAACCAATCATTTTTAGCTAGACATTTAGACAGTCAATTCTGGGGTGGCAATTCCTACTTAGTGATTGATGAAGCTAATCATTTTGCTGGTAGTTTACGGGATGCTAGTTCACCTACGATCGACTTTTTGAAATTGAACGAATACATCAAAAAAATCAGTGATATTCTTTATCAAAATCGAGTAACACT
Organism: Companilactobacillus farciminis KCTC 3681 = DSM 20184; assembly: GCF_002706745.1. Taxonomy (NCBI): domain Bacteria; kingdom Bacillati; phylum Bacillota; class Bacilli; order Lactobacillales; family Lactobacillaceae; genus Companilactobacillus; species Companilactobacillus farciminis. The sequence continues at coordinate 1,365,778 of NZ_CP017702.1, forward strand.
TCGTTATGCTTTTACAGAAGTAACGACTCAATTGTGGAATTATCAGGATTTACAGACGATGGAAACTCATTTTCAAGCTGTTGACGAATTGATGGAACGAATCGAATACAATATCTTTGGAAATTATATTCGCAATAAAGTTCGTTTCAAAGACCGGCAAGAATTCGTCTCAATCCTAGACAGCAGCAATGAATTCGGCAAAGATAATGACAAATTAGCTGAGTTATTGTCGGATTTGATTGTGGAATTATCACTGATTTCCAATCGTGTTGAAACTCTATTTGACCAATACAATTTCCAAAAGAACTTTATTTCAGTCGAATTATCAAAGGTAATCTCCAATTTGACGATTGAAAATGCTAAATTAAGAACAGTTTTGAAGAACCTTGATGAGTTGTTGCAAGCTCTTAAAAGTCCAGACAATAAATTTGGTTTGCAATTAGAAATGCGCGATTACTACGATCCTAAGACCTTAAAAATCAGTTGGCGTCAATATGACATCCGCGATTTGATTGCCGATACGACTGATCGATTCAGTCAAATCTTTGCTATTGGAGCAGCTATTACGATTCAAAAAGATTTTTCACACTTCATTTTGGATACGCAACTAAACCAAAATCAGATCAATCAAATGGTTATCTTGCCGGATATGAATAGTATCTCTAAGAATAGCAAAATTTATTTGCCAGCTAACTTACCGGATATTCAATCGCTCAATAGTGAAGAATACTTTGACATGGTTACGGGCTACATCGTTGATGTCTTGGACAATCTGGATCATCAAACGATGATTTTGTTCAACTCGTTAAATACTTTGGCCAAAGTTTATGAGCGTCTAATGGAGACTGACGTCAAAGAAAAGTGGGAAATTTTAGCTCAAGGCGTGACTGGTTCAAATGAAAAGATCAAAAAGCGTTTTGCTATTGGTCGTCGTTCTGTCTTGCTAGGTGCCAACTCATTTTGGGAAGGGGTCGACTTTCCTAAAAAAGTTCTAGAGATTTTGATCGTAACGAGAATTCCATTCGAATCTCCTGAGCAACCAGATGTTAAAATCAAACAAGATATTTTGAAGCAACAAGATTTGAATGTCTTTAAAGTTGATTCTTTGCCCAATGCTATCTTACAATTACGACAAGGCTTAGGCCGTCTGATTAGGACCCCTAACGATCGAGGCGTGATTTTACTGTTAGATAATCGTATTTTGACGAAGAATTACGGTAAAACCATTTTGGATTCGCTTCCGAAAGGATTGCCGGTAATCAACGAAGATATGGATTCTATTAAAAAAGATATAAATGACTTTTTGAATTAAGTAAATTATTGCTATACTATTTTTGTTAGTTAAAAAAGGACGTATTATGAATAGAAGTACAAAAATCTTATTGACCATTTCTTTAATTGCATTAGCAATGGTTTCTGCATTGACCTATTTAAATCTTTCTACGGCACCAAATTCGAGTGCTAAATCACAAGCTAATGAGATTGCCAAAGAAAAGGCTGGCATCGTTCAGCCTGACTATTTTGGTAACTATACGCGTGAAAAGCAATATTATGCGGTTGGTGGTTTAACAAAGAATGACAAATATCGTTACATCATTATTGATGCTAAGAGTGGTAAGACCGATACTTTTAACAAAAATAATGCGCCAGTTCGTCAAACGATTATCGATGGAGTGGCTCAACGTTATGGAGCTAAGAAGATTTTGCATATAAATCTAGGAATTTACAAAAAGAAACCTACTTGGGAAGTAACTTTCCAAAAGAGCAATGGTAAGATCGGCTACAATTTGGTTGATTTTAAAACTGGTAAAAGTATCCAGATCATTAATAATATTTAAAAAACAAAAAAGTCGAGATATTTTCTCGGGCTTTTTTTATGTATTGGAGTAATTTATATGAACGATGACTTATTCAATTCTTTTGTCGAGAGTGGCAGTACGACTATTAATAATTTAATTATTAAGAATTTTCATAAATTAGGGATGACTGAACGTGATTTGATCGTCTATTTAGCTTTGTCGATGTATGCCCAAAAAGGCAATACTTTCCCCATGGCACAAGATTTAGCCGAAGATACTGGGATAGATGAGACCTCAATTTACACAGTTATTCAAGGTTTGATCAAACTTGGTATTATTGAATTGAAGACCGTAGTTGACCACCATCAACAACGTGACATTTATTCTTTAACGCCAATCTTCCATCGTTTGAAGAATCTCTTGCAGCAGGAAAAATTGGCTAATAAGCAGGATAAATTGATGTCTGATACTGAAGAATTATTCAAGAAAATCGAAGTTGAATTTGGTCGTCCTATTTCACCAATCGAGCAAGAACAAATTCATCAATGGATCGATGATGATCATTACAGTATCGAATTGATTGATCTGGCTTTGAGAGAGGCGGTTTTGAATCAAGCTTATTCTTTAAAATACATGGATCGGATTTTAATTAGCTGGGAAAAGAGTAATATTAAGTCAGCAGAGCAACTCCAAGAACGACGAAAGAAGCTGGGATATTAATGTTAAAAGATAAACAAATTGTCTGGGCTATTCACCAGATGGAAGAAGATATTGGGCCGGTTGGTCCCTCATTAGATTCAAGAACGCCATTTCAATATTTAGTGTCAGTTATCTTGAGTGCACAAGCAACCGATGTTTCGGTCAATAAAGTTACGCCGGTTTTGTTTGCTAAGTATCCGGAACCTAAAGACCTTATGAAGGCTAATATTGAAGACGTAGAGCAAATTATTAAGAGTGTGGGTCTATTTCATAACAAAGCTAAAAATATCATTAAAACGGCGCGTATCGTCCATGAAGAATTAAACGACGTTGTCCCTGAAACTAGAAAAGGGATTATGGCACTTCCTGGTGCGGGTAGAAAGACGGCTAATGTTGTACTAAGCGATGTTTTTAATCAAGCAACTTTTGCGGTTGATACGCACGTTTCAGCTATTTCTAAGCGATTGCATTTCGTGGATCAAAAAGCTAATCCATTGCAAGTTGAAAAGAAGATCGTCAGTGTCTTGCAACCAGAAGAATTGCATCGAGCACACCATACGATGATTGAATATGGACGTAAGTATTCGATGAAATTAGATCCGGCTAAAGAAACTAATCAATTAATTATTGAGTGTGACAAGCTAAACGAAGAAAACGAAGGTTTGCCATCTGAGAAATAAATTAGCCTAAACAAAAAGCAGCTATTTAGATAGAACTTATCGATCCTTTGATCAATGTGTTCTATATCTAAATAACTGCTATTTTTTATTGTTCGGTATTACTTGATGAACTATTCGTTGTTGCACCACCATTGGTCGTTGTGCCGCCAGTGTTGGAATTGGTGTTGCCACCAGTCGTTCCACCATTTGAATCAGTCGAACCGCCAGTGTTATCGGTATTGCCAGTATTGGAATTGCCACCGGTGTTGGTATTAGTATTGCCAGTGTTTGACGAATTGTTGTTGTCAGTCGTAGTACCGTTACTATTGTTATTATTAGTTGAATTACCAGTTGTATTAGAACCGTTTGAATCATTATTACGGTCGTCAGCATCTGTACCAGTAATTTCAACACGACCATCAGTATCGGTATCATTTTCTTCATCGCTAGATTCAGATGAGCTACTTGAATGGTTGTTTGAAGTTACTTGGTTGCTACTTGAAGAACTGGTTGACTTGCTTGAAGTGTAATCAGATTCTTTGTATGGGTTAGAAGGTGCGTGACCTTTGACAAAGAGTTCTTTTGTATAAGTTGATGCACTTGAGCTAGGTGAAGCAACCGTTGGTGTAGAAGAACCATTATCCTTGATCATCATAGAAACAACGGAACTAGGTTTCTTCCAATTAGGATTACTGTCAGCTTTATTGGCTAAGTAAGTCATTTCAGCTTTATAAATCTTCCCAGCAACACTTTGATATGTCGAAGAAATTCCGTTTTGATTTTCAGAATCGTATCCGGTCCAGACACTCATTGAGTAGTTTCTAGTATAACCGTTGTACCAAGAATCTTTAGCTTTGCCACTCAACAATGGATTGGCAGCAATAGCATCTGATGAGTAATTAGTAGTACCAGTCTTGCCGGCCTGGTGCAATCCGGAAATATTAGCATATGTTGCATAGCTTGATGGGACACCTTTTAGCATGTCCGTGATCATGTAAGCAGTTGAATCTTTCATAGCACGCTTACCGGATTTATTGTAATTGTGAACCATACCGTCGGCAGTTTCAATCTTCGAGACGTAGTAAGGCTTGTAATAAGTTCCACCATTTGAGAAAGCTCCATAAGCAGAAGCTCCTTGAAGTGATGAAACAGATCCACCAATACCAACTGATAGACCACTGCTTTCTTTAATAGAATCAATTCCTAATCCTTTGGCAAAATCAATCGCATTAGATAAGCCAACTGCTGATAAGGTTTTGACCGCAGGAACGTTTCTTGAGTTGACCAAAGCTTTTCGCATACTCATTTGGCCTTGATATTCCTCATCCCAATCCTTTAATTGGATATTAGTCCCAGGATAAGTATATTCACTATCGTCTAATTGATGATAGGTTGACCAATTGAGTTTATCGATAGCGGGAGCGTAATCTAAGATAGGTTTCATTGTTGAACCATTACTACGAGACGTTTGCACAGCCCGATTGAGTCCAAATTGAATGTTTCCTAGATTTCTACCACCAATCATAGCTACGACTTTACCATTATTAGGATTGACGATTGAAGCTCCGACTTGCATCTTAGAATCAGGGAATTGGACGTAGCTAGATGAGTTAACAATGTTGTAAAGACGTTTTTGAGCACCATAGTCCATATTAATGGTAATTTTTAGATTATCACGATATGGATCAAAGCCTTTTTTCTTTACTTCAGTAATAGCTTCCTTGATATATGGGTCAGCGATTATTCGTTTCGTATTATTACTGTTTGAAACTTTCTTATAAGGTAAGAGACCGTCGCTGATTGGCGTATTGATAGCTTCTTGAGCTTGCGCCTTAGTAATCTTGTTATTGTTGTACATTGCGTTGATAACTAAATCACGACGTTGCTTCGATTGAGTAGGATGGGTATATGGATCATAATTACTTGGTGCATTAGGCAAACCAGCAAGCATAGCCATTTGAGCTAAGCTGAGTTCTTTTAATGACTTACCGTAGTAATATTTAGCCCCAGTCTCAATACCATAAATACCATTATTCAGATAAACCTTGTTAACATAAAACTCAAGGATCTGTTGTTTAGAGAACTTTTGACTGACACGCATTGCCAGCCAAGCTTCTTGCATCTTACGTTTAAAAGTTTGATCTTTAGTATCGGTAGAGAAGACTGTCAACTTAACTAGTTGTTGCGTCAACGTACTTCCACCTTGAAGAGTACCTTTAGTAACGTTGTTAAAAGCCGATTTGGCAATTCTTACTGGATCGATTCCTAACGGTTCGTTATAAAAGTTTTTATCCTCAATTGAAATTACAGCATCTTCCATCTGCTGCGGAACTTTATCGATGGTGACATAATTTCTCTTGTTGTCCCCAAGTGAAGCAATTTGTTTACCGGTCGAATCAACAATTGTTGAAGAACCACCACTCTGTAAGTTTTCTTGACTAATAGATGGAGCACTAAATGCATAGTAAACAAAGATGAATAAAAATATTCCTGCTAAAACGGCAAAAATTGCCAGGAACCATTTGAGAATATTTTTGAAGGTCAGTATACTGGTATTTTTTTTCATTATTTCTCCTTCCCACTTTCTATCAATTGTTGTATAGCATCAATATAAGGTAAAGTAGGATCGTAATTAGCTTTGATCTCAATTGAACAGTCAACGATGTCCTTTAGCTGAATGGATTTAGCACCATCGTGCTTTTGGGCATCCCAGTGAACGAAGAGATCATCGGCAGGCATTACAAAATAGCGTTTTAAAGTTACGTATTTTATAATAACAAAACAGATGCCACCTTGTTTTTGACACATCCTCAAGTGGTCAATTTGGTGTTGATGGAAATTCTTCAAAGGAAAGGTGTTTTTATTCTTAGTTTCCTTAGCTTCAAAATCCACATAATAGCCATTGTACACGCCATTGTAATCAGTCGTTGAAGCCTGTCTGAAGTAAGCTTCTTTTATTACAGCTTTACTTCGTTTGGGATAGTCGACCTTGACAATTTGTATTGGCGTTGGCTTTTTGTAAATTACCGCCATATCGTGACTACGGTAATATTTGTTGCTTTCATTAATCTCTTCTTCAAGCGTCATACCACGATCACCAAAAATCAGTTTCTTTTTGGCAGAAGTGTTTAAAGAAGGTTTTGACGGACGATTGTTATGGAAAACACGCCCGTCGGGGTAGTTTAATTTCAAAATATCAACTCCTACTCTGCAAATTATACCATGATGGCAAAAATAATAATTCTTGGGAGGATTCTTTATGATTAAAAATTTATGGATCACCGGCTACCGCTCTTACGAGTTAGGTATTTTTAAAGATGATGACCCAAAAGCCAAAGTAATTCAAGACTTTTTTAGCCAGAGAATTACCGATTATGCTGAAGACGGGATGGAATGGGTCATAACTGGTGCTCAACTAGGTACGGAACAAATAGTTGGAAAAGCCGTGCAAGAAGTGAAGAAAAAGGGCTATAATATTAGACATGCGGTAATGCTACCGTTTTCAGAATTTGGCAGTCAGTGGAACGAGAAAAATCAGCTATTGTTAAATGTTTTTTTAAGAAATGCTGACTATGTCAACAAAGTTTCCGATATGAGTTATCATAATCCTAGACAATTAAGAGTATGGCAAGAATTCATGCTCAAGCATACCGATGGAGCTTTGATTTTTTATGATCCAGATAGTGGTGGCAAACCTAAGTATGATTATGAAGCTATCAAAGCCTATCAAGATCGTGGAATGGACTATCAATTGGAACTAATTGATTTTGATTCTATGCAGGACTTTGCTAATATGTTATATGATAGTTAAGGTATAAGATAAATTGACAATAATTAACACTGGGGTGTTTTAAATGAACAATATGAATGGAATGAATCCACAAGCAAATAACAACAATAATGATCTTTCATTAAATTATCAACCAAATGACATTCTTCAAAAAGAATTCAAAACTAAGATGCGTGGTTATGACCCAACTGAGGTTGACCAATTTTTAGATGGAATCATTAAAGATTACGAAACATTTGCTAATGAGATCGATCAACTTAAGGGTGAAAATGACCGTTTAATGCAAGCACGTAATGCTGGTGCTGGAAATAACAATCCTAATCCAAATTTTCAACAACGTCCACAAAATAACCGAATGAGACCTCAACCAAAGAGTTCTACCGCTGAAGCTTCAACTAATTATGATATTTTGAGACGTATTTCTAATCTTGAAAAACGTGTCTTTGGCCATGACTTCAGCAATGGTCTTCCTGATGAAAACAATGAAACAAAGCAATTTGCATCAGCTGTTGTGCCTAACAATATGAATCACAATGGCGTTGAGAGCGGTCATCAAGAAATCAATCCTCGCATGAATCGTCCAATGAATAATAATGGTTTTAATAACCCTAATGCTAATAACAATTTCCAAGCTAACCGTCCAATGAATAATCCAAATCCTGGACAAAATAACTTTAATGGAAATATGAACAACAACAATAATTTCAATCAATTTTAATCACTGATAAATTAATTTATGATCAATTAGTGATATCGGGTTTGAATTTAATTGGATTTAGTGTATACTGTTCAAGTCGGTAAATTACGAGTAATCGCGGTCTAGTTATCTAGGCTGAGGAAGGTCCACGCCCGCGCGAACTGAGATGTTTGCAGTGTTTGTGCTTGGCCTAATAAGCCAAGGTACCTTCGGGTAACGGCAGCGAAAGCGCTAAGGTCAGTGAGACTATGCGTTAATAGCTTGAAAGTGCCACAGAGACGTATTACTGTGAGAAATTGCAGTGGTGGAACGAGGTAAACCCCGCAAGCGGGCAACCCAAACTTTGGTAGGGGCGCTTCATAACGAGAAATGAATCTACTGTGAAGGCTTAATTGTAGATAGATGATTACTAACTGTATTAGGTTTGCCAACCTAATACATGAACAGAACGTGGCCTATAGGAGTTTATCGAGGCAGAGGGACGACTTGTTCGTCCTTTTTTTATACAAAAAATTAAATAATAAAAAACAAGAGGGGCAATATGAAATTAATTGCGACTATGTCAAGCGGCTTTGAATCTGTAACCGCAAAGGAATTACAAAATTTGGGATACGATACAAAGACTGAGAATGGTAAAGTCTATTTTGACGGTGAATATGAAGATATCGCCAGAGCTAACCTTTGGTTACGCAGTGCCGATAGAATCAAAATCTTGATCGATAGTTTTAAAGCAGTAACTTTTGAAGAACTATTCGATAAAGTTTATGCAATTGACTGGGACAACTGGCTACCTTTGAATGCTGCTTTTCCTATCAAAGCAAGAACTGTTAAGTCTCAATTACATTCAGAAAGAGATATTCAAGCAATCACAAAAAAAGCCATCGTTAATAAAATGGCTGATGTTTTCATGCGTCGTGGTAGATTACCGGAGACTGGTGCAAAATTTCAAATTGAAACTCGTATTCACAAAGATATGGTCGAGGTAACACTTGATACAACTGGTGATTCTTTGTACAAACGTGGTTATCGTGTTGAACACGGTGCAGCTCCATTGAAGGAAAACTTTGCGGCCGCAATGATTCTTCTAACTGTATGGCACCCTGAAGAAGATCCATTCATCGATCCAACGACTGGTTCTGGAACAATTGCTATTGAAGCGGCTCGCTTGGCTAGAAACATTGCACCAGGAATCCAACGTCACTTCCTATTTGAAAATTTCGATTGGTTTGATCCTAAGATCTTAGCTAACTTGAAAGATGAGGCTAAGGCTGGCGAAAAAGATGTCGATTTAAATATCTTTGCTAGTGATATTGATGGCTCAATGATAGATATTGCAAAATTGAATGCTCACGATGCTGGCGTGTTGCATGATATCAAATTCAAGCAAGTTGCCGTTAAAGATCTAAAGATCGAAGGCGAATACGGAACAATCATTACCAATCCTCCTTACGGTCAACGTATGAGTGATATGGAAAATGTTCGTAAACTGTATAAAGAAATGGGAGAAGTCTTTGCGACCGCTCCCACTTGGAATAAGTATATTTTGACTAGTGATACTGAATTTGAAAAGTATTATGGTCAACAAGCTACTAAGAAACGTAAATTGTATAATGGTTCAATTAGAACTGACTTTTATCAATACTGGGCAAAACACTAAAGACTGTTTCTACGATGTAGATCCCAGAGAATTATTAGAATAATAGCTACGGTAATGATTAATGAAAATACCCACGACCATTTTTGATCGGCAATTGGCAATTTCATATTCATTCCGTAAAAACCCGATACGATCGTGGGGATACTGAGAATAATGGTGTAAACCGTCAGTATCTTCATGGTCGTATTTGTTCTATTATTGAGAATATTGTTGTAAGTGTTCGAAATTCGATCGATAATATCAGAACTAAGGTCAACTTGGTTTTTGATCTGCTCAATTTCAACTAGAGAATCGTGCAGGTGTTCCTTACTGACTTTATCCAAATGAATCACTTGAGAATTGCCACTAGAGACCATCTGAAGCTGTTTTACAACAGTATAGTTATCATTGATGGCAGTGTTTAAATAAGTCGTCAAATCTTCTAAATCAGACAGATCCAAAATTTGATTTTCTGATGAATGATGGCGACGGATCAAAGACTGAATTTTATTTCTTTGTAAATCTATTTCACTAATTTGATCGCTATAGTCACTGGAAATTTGGTCAAAAGTATTAAAAATGAATTCCCAAATTTCTTTTTGATATTTTTTACTCAAATGATTTTTAACGTCGATGAGATAATCTTTGATGTAGTGGGTAGCGTCATTAGTAAATAAAAATAGTTGTTGATCTTTAATAGCTAGTGATATCGGCAAAACTCGTTGAGATAGATCTTCCACCTGGTCATTTTCGTTTTGCACATTGTAAACAATCAAGTAGGTTTTGCTCAAATCATCATATTCAAAACGAGCTCGTTCATTTTCATCGTCGGCGTAGTCCAAAACTTCATTAGTCAAGCGATACTCTTCAATTAGTTTCATTCGGTCATCATCATTTAAATTAGTCGTTGAATGAACGTCGATTAGACTTATTGAATCATTTAAAACAATTTCATTAATCATCTTTTAACCCCTTATTAAAGATAATCATAACAAAAATAAAAAACGAGTCGAGAATTATTTTTCTCGGCTCATTTTGATTTAAAAGAGTAGACAAAATTTGCTTTAGGGAGTGAAGAGTTTTCCTAGATCCTGTTCTGGAATTCCCTTAAAGTAATCATCCAAATTAAATTGTCCAAGAACTTTCAAAATTTCATCACGATCAAATTTAACATTTAATAATTTTTGTTTAATATCATTAACATCTTTCATACCAAAGAAATCACCATATATTTCAACATTCTCGACGACGCCGTTAGCGATGTTATAACGAACGTCAACTGTTCCCATGTCAAAATGTTTTCTTTGCTTAGCAGTGAAAGCGGGGGACTTACCATAGACCCAATCCCAATTGTAATAATATTGTTCTTTGATTTTATCGATGGCTTTTTGATCTTCTTCAGTCACGACATATTCATGATCTTTAATTTCATCAAGACTGTTGGCGTGGAATAATTCTAATAATAAACGGTCACGGAATTGCTCAGTCGTCAGATTTTGATATTCAGAAGCTAAGTATGGACGTAGATTAGTTACACGACTTCTGATTGATTTGATACCTTTAGAAGCAATCTTGTCTTTTTGAACGTGCAAAGCCTTAGTAAGGACATCTAGGTCAACGTCAAGTGATAAAGTTCCATGTGAGAAAGTCTTGCCGTTTCTAGAATACATGGCGTTTCCAGAAAACTTCTTGCCATCAACTAACAAGTCATTTCGACCAGAAACTTCGGCCGTGGTAGCGCCCATTTGGTGCAAGGCATCAATAATTGGTTGGGTGAAAGACTTAAAGTCACCGAAGTTTTTATCATCAGAATCGACTACGAAACTAAAACATAAATTGCCTAAATCTTGGTAGACGGCACCACCACCAGAAATACGACGGGTAACTGTGATATTGTTATCCTTAATGTAGTCGCTGTTGATCTCTTCAAGGGTATTTTGATTACGACCAACGATGATACAAGATTTTTCAATGTAAAATAGGACTAATGGTTCATCAAATTTCACGTTATTCATTAAATATTGCTCAGTAGCTAAATTATCGCGAATGTCACGATCTTTCATAACAACATAATACATAAGGAAATCCCCCTCAACTTTAATTGAAAACGTTTTAATCGTAGCATAGTTTCTATTTTCTAAAAACTATTTAGACCTATGTTTACGAATGTTTAACATTTTTTGATGAACCTGGGCGTGGGCGGCGCTATTTTCTTTATCTGAGACGTGTTTAGCAAAGTAAAATGGAAACGATTTCAGCTCTTTTAAGATGTCATCTAATATCGGTTGATAGTGCTTAGAATATTTTTTGTTCAAACTATCAATCACGATTTGGCTGTCAGAGTGAATCTGGATAATGTCGTGATTCCAATTTTTTTCTATAATTTTTTTCAAAGCAATCTTTAATGCCAAGAATTCCAAATAGTGATTGTCATTAAAATCTTGTTCAAGAGCATCGCTATAAAATTTATTATTTTGCTTTATTACAAACGCAACGACGCCAAGATTTAAATTAGTATTTAATCCGGCATCGGTGTACAATTTAATCATATTATTTAGAACCTTTCAGGAGAAATTATGTCAAAGAAACATTTTGTTCAACCAACTGGCGCATGGGGCGTGATCATGTGGTCTATCGCATTAAGTCTAGCTTGTTTAGGTATTATTTTACAACTGGAGATCATGGCGCTTAGTTTTATTCCATTTATAGTTTGGATTATTGATGGTATTTATGTCTTTTACATTATTACCAATTCTTGGATCAAAATTTCTAAGGATTCAGTTACTATCAAAGAACCATACTATAAGGCACGTGTATTTAAACACGAAGATGTTAACATAAGGGCGGACAATAATTGGACAATGGAATTCCACTTCAGTAATCGGGATTTCTTTCCATTCAAAATTATTTCTACAAAGGGAATTTTAAATATAATCAAAAAAGAAGCAGGTGAAAGCAATGTCATTTCCAAGTGATATCGAAATTGCTCAAATTAATGAGCATGACAATATGAAAAATATTAACGAAATTGCTAAAAAAATAGGTTTAACACCAGATGATATTGAACCATACGGTCACTACAAAGCTAAGTTTTCTGGTCGTAGTATTGCAAAAACTATGGATGAAAAAGATGATGGCAAGTTGATCCTAGTAACTTCCATTAATCCTACTCCAGCTGGAGAAGGTAAGTCGACAGTTGCTATTGGTTTAGCTGATTCTTTACAATCGCTCGGCAAGAAAACTGTTTTGGCACTTCGTGAACCATCTTTAGGACCCGTTATGGGAATGAAAGGTGGAGCTACCGGCGGTGGATACGCTCAAGTAGTACCAATGGAAGATATCAATCTTCATTTTACAGGTGATATGCACGCCTTGACTAGTGCGGTCAATACTTTGGCTGCTTTGATCGATAATCATATTCATCAAGGTAACGCTTTAAATATCGATCCTAGAAGAATCGTCTGGAAGCGCGCTTTAGATATCAACGATCGTGCGCTTAGAAACATCGTTGTTGGTCTTGGTGGCCCATTCAACTCTGTTCCTCGTGAAGAACACTTTGAAATCACCGTTGCCAGTGAATTGATGGCGGTACTTTGTTTAGCACAAGATATCGATGATTTGAAAGAACGTATTTCTAATATTTTGATTGCTTATACTTTTGACAAGAAACCAATCTTCGTTAGAGATTTGCACGTTGAAGGAGCAATTACAGTTCTCCTAAAAGATGCCTTGAAGCCAAATCTAGTTCAAACTTTGGAAAACACACCAGCTATTATTCATGGTGGACCTTTTGCTAATATTGCTCACGGATGCAATAGTATCCTTGCTACTAAATTAGCTATGAAATTAGGCGATTACGCTGTTACCGAGGCAGGCTTTGGTGCTGACCTTGGTGGCGAGAAATTCTTGGACATCGTAACGCCAAAATTGAATCACGCACCAAACGCTATCGTTATTGTTGCTACGGTTCGTGCCTTGAAGTACAACGGTGGTCAAAAATTAGCTGATATTCAAAATGAGGACTTGAACGCCTTGAATCTTGGCTTTAAGAACTTGAAACGTCATATCCATAATATGCGTTACTATCACATTCCAGTAGTTGTTGCCATCAACAAATTTGCTACTGATACTGATAATGAAATCAAGCTTTTGACTAGTTTATGTGATGAAGTAGGCGTTGATGTACAACTAGCTGAAATCCATCACAATGGTAGTAAAGGTGGTCAAGCATTGGCTAAGGCTGTTATCAAAGCAACTGAAAAAGCAGCTAACTATACTCGTTTGTATGAAGACGGCGAAACAACAGAAGCTAAGATTGCTACGATTGCTTCAGAAGTTTACGGCGCTAACAACGTTGAATACAGCAAAAAAGCTCGCAACCAATTACAAGTACTAAAAGATAATGCTTGGGATGATCTTCCAGTATGTATCGCTAAAACTCAATATTCACTCAGTGATGATCCTAAGAGACTCGGCTCACCAAGAGACTTTACGCTTCACGTAACTGATATCATTCCAAAATTAGGTGCCGGATTCGTGGTTGTTTTGACAGGTAACGTAATGACTATGCCAGGACTTCCTAAGAAACCAGCAGCTTTGAACATGGATGTTGATAATGAAGGTACTATCGGAGGATTGTTCTAGTGCAGTTAGTTTATTGGCTACTGTTTGGGGTTTTAGTTGTTGGTGATCAAGCTCTTAAGTCCTATGTGACGACAAATATTGCACCGATGAGCGTGCATGACTTCATCCCTGGTCTTTTATCAATTACGCACATTACAAATACTGGGGCTGCTTGGAGCATGCTAGAAGGTAAAATGATGTTCTTTTACTTGGTAACTATCGTGGCTGTGGTCGTTTTAATATATTTATTTGTTAAAGCTGACAAAAAAGATTATCTTTATCGCTTTTCTTTGATATTCTTATTAGCGGGCACAGTTGGTAATGCCATTGATCGTTTTACTAGACATTTCGTCGTCGACATGTTCAACTTGGACTTTATCAACTTTCCAATCTTTAATCTGGCTGATACTTACATCACAATTGGTGTGGTTTTAATTATTGGCTCTTTGATTATCCAACTAGCAGGTGAGAAAAATAATAAGTAAGTCTTTTAACTTAGAATACAATGAAACAAAAAAGGGTCGTTTAGATGCCTTTATCAATGATGAAATCTCTGAATTAACACGTTCACAGATTCAAAAGTTCATCAAAGATCAATACATTACTGTTAATGGTCAACCGGTAGCAAAAAGTGGTTTTAAATTAACCAATGGCGATAAAATTTTAGTGAATGTTCCTGAAGAAGAACCGATCGAGGCTATTCCAGAAAATATTCCTATCGATGTCGTTTATGAGGACGATGACGTCTTAGTCGTTAACAAACCTCAAGGAATGGTAGTTCATCCCGCTGCTGGTCATCCAGACAAGACTTTGGTCAATGCAATTTTGTACCATTGCCAAATCAACGATGATGACATGATCAGACCAGGTATCGTTCATCGAATCGATAAAGATACTTCAGGTTTATTGATGATAGCGAAGAACAATTTAGCTAAGCAATCATTGATGAAACAGCTCAAAGAAAAAAGTAATCTTCGCGAGTACGTGGCTATCGTTCACGGCAACTTCAAAGAAAAAACTGGTAAGATCAATGCACCGTTAGGCCGTTCAAAAACTGATCGTAAGAAACAAGCGGTCGTTGAAAATGGTCGTAATGCGGTTACTCACTTTACCGTTTTGGAACAATTTGAAAATTACTCGCTTTTAAAATTAAAATTAGAAACTGGTCGTACGCACCAAATTAGAGTACATATGCAATACATCGGTCATCCCGTTGCGGGAGATCCTTTGTATGGTCCTAAAAATACTCTAAAAGGCAATGGTCAATTTTTACATGCTAAAACTTTAGGGTTCGTTCATCCAAGAACTAACAAATGGATGGAATTTTCAGTTGAACCCCCAAAGATTTTCTTAGACACTTTAATGCAATTACGTCATTGACAGTGAAAGCGTCGTGCTATAATGTAAAAATAGAATTGTGTGCGATTATAAATAAACTAAAGCACTCACTTTGTGGGTGCTTTTTTTTGAAAGTAGGGAAAATTAATGGCAAAAGAAATTATTGATGGTCAAACGATGACTCGTGCATTGACACGTATTACTTATGAAATTATTGAAAGAAACAAGGGAATTGAGGACTTGGTTCTTGTAGGGATTAAAACACGCGGTGTCTTTGTGACTCACCGAATCGAGTCTAGATTAAAACAGTTAGAGGATATTTCGATTCCAGTTGCGGAACTAGATATTACACCTTATCGTGATGACCAAACTCACGAAGAAAAAGATATTTCAAAAGTTGACGCCCAACCTCTAGGCATTGATATTAATAACAAACACGTAATCTTAACGGATGATGTTTTATACACTGGTAGAACGATTCGTGCTGCAATGGATGCTTTGATGAGTGCTGGCCGTCCTAAGAAGATCTCTCTAGCTGTTTTAGTAGATCGTGGACACCGTGAATTACCAATTCGTGCTGACTTTGTTGGTAAGAATATTCCAACTTCTCAAAAGGAAAAGATCAAAGTTTCAATGAAAGAAATCGATGGAGAAGATAAGATCGAAATCGAATAAATATTTGAGGAGTTGCTTTAGATGAAACGTTATTTAATTTTAGAAGATGGAACAGTTTTTCCTGGAGATGGTTTCGGTTCTTCTATTATTACTACTGGTCAATTAGTAATATCAAATAATCGTACGGGGATTGAACAATCGGTAACTGATCCTAATACCGAGGGTCAAATTATTGCTTTTACAATTCCTTCTGTGGGTAACTCGGGAATTAATCGTGATTTTTATGAGTCAATCAATTCGCAATGTAAGGGAGTCGTAATCGGCTCCTCTAGTTTGTCGACAGTTAATAATTCTATTTCGTTTGAAGAATGGATCACTAGTTTGAAGATTCCTGGTATTAAAAACGTCGATGTGAGAGCTTTGTCAAAACACATTGCTGAACATGGCGAAATGAAAGCTAGTATCATGGATACTCATGATGAACATGCAATCGATCAGATCAAGGCTTTAGTGTTGCCACCAGATTTAGTCAAACGAGTTTCAACTCGACAATCATATCCTAATCCTAATATGGGTCTAAAAATCGTCATCGTAGATCTTGGCTTAAAATATTCAATTTTGAGACAATTATCTTATCGAGATTGTAATTCGATTATCGTTAATTACAATTCGACAGTTGAAGAGATTGAAAATCTTCATCCGGATGGAATTATTTTTTCTAATGGACCTGGTGATCCCAAAGACTTGCCGAAGACGATCGAACGAATTCAAACCCTACAAAAGGATTATCCAATTTTAGGGATTGGCCTAGGTAGTTTATTGATAGCTCTTGCAAACGAATGTCAAATAATTCACTTACCACAGCCACATCATGAATCATCCTTAGCAGTTAAGGAAGTGGCCAGTGGCAAAATTGATTTTGTTAATCATAATCATTCTTATACTTTAGATCAGAAGTACATCGGTAGTTCTGATTTTATTGTGACTAATATTTGTGTTGCGGACGGGACTATCGAAGGAATTCGTCATGAATATTTGCCAATTATGGGAGTTTTATTTGAACCAGAAGCTGCTCCTGGACCAACCGACGGCTATTATGTATTTGATGAATTTATTGATTTGATCGAATCGGTCAAGCAACAGGAGGGAATTAGAAGTCAATGGAATTAGACGATGTACATACAATTTTAATTATCGGTCCTACTAGTAGTGATAAAAACGTTGATTTATCGACTGCTCTTTATGATACCGTTGACATCTTGCATCAACTTGGTTACAAGCTTTCGATTATCGTTGAGGATCCAACCTCCTTGTTATCATCTGGTGTCTTTTACGATAAGACGATAGTAGAAAAGGTTACTGGTGACAATGTTTTAAAATATGTTCAAAAATACCATCCCGATTCAATTTTACCGATTGTTGGAGATAGAAATGCTTTGGGAATCGTATCTAGCTTGAATGGTAAGATTGGTGAAACAAAGATTTTAGGACCTAGCTTTGCGGCTTCTTTAGCTACATTTAAGCGGGAACTATTTATCAAAAAATTAGTGCACGCTAATTTGCCAGTTATTAAATTTATTTCTTCAGACGACGAAAAAGAAATTTATAGTTTTATCCGTTCAATTGGTTTTCCTATCATTGCTAGACGTCGATACTCAAATCGTCATTCGAGTGGTTGGACGAATATCAATAACTTGTTTGAATTAGATAACTTTATGGCAATGGAAGATATCGCTGATACGAAAATTGAAATTGAACGCAGTATTCGTGGCTTCAGTGAATATTCATTTACGATTTTACGGGATCGCTACGATAATTCTTCATTAGTGGGAACGATTGAAGATATCGAACCAATTGGTATTCATCATTTGGACTCAAATTTGATTTCCCCAGCGATTTCTCTCAATGATTCTAAATTGCAACGTTTGAGAAATTTCTCTATCAAATTAGCACGAACATTCAATATCGTTGGTATTTGTACCGTCCACTTTGCTTACAATCACGCAACGAATGAATCTTATATTACCGAATTTATTCCTAGATTGAGCGAAGAGACTAAGTTTTTGGAATATGCTACAAGTTATCCCGTCGCTACAGCTGTGGCACAATTGTGTCTAGGATATCATCTGGATAAATTGCAACTAGATGCTGGAAATTACTTTAACGGTGCAACGGAACCTTTCGTGGATCACATAACGTCTCGCTTCCCACAGTGGACGACTAATGATCAAAGATACTTGGGTCCAAGTAAGACTTCAAACTCTAGTATTGTCGTCAATGGCTTTAGCTTAGAGGAGGTTTTGAATAAAGGTGCTCTAAACGACAAGCTAAATAACAATTTCAATCGCTATAATGAATTACGCAAATTAGACGATGATGAACTATTTGAAAAAATCATTCACCCTACTAATTGGATGCTTGATGTTTTGTCAGAAGCTTTGAGAAGAAAATTTGAAAAGCCGGTTCTATCAGAAATTACTGGCATTAATATGCCTTATTTAACAGCGTTGCAAAATATCATTGACAACAGCTTGATTATTCGTGAAGGCGAGATTGACGGTAACAATGTAGAGCACATGGTCAATATGGGTGTTAAAGGTGTTGGTCATTCGAAATTGTTGCTCGACAGTCCAGATATCGTAACGAAAACTGTCGTTAAGAATAAACAGGCAGTATCGGTAGCTAACAATGATTTTATTAATCACAATTATTTTGTAACGAGTGGTATCAGCAATGAACTGCAATTGAGCGACCGAATGAAGATAGTCGTTAGAACGCCAATTATCACTTCTAAAACTGATATTATGATTCGTCAGTTCGTTTTGTTTCAACTAGCAAAATCAATTGATCAAAACGGATTAGAACCGATTATTATTGGTCGTGAGCCTTGGAATGCACCGTTGTCGATGCGTCGAAAAGTAGTCGAGATTGACGATCCACATATGGAGATGAAAAATCTTGGCTTGATAGCAAATGACAGTGTATTAAATATCATTGATCTTTCTAAGAATTTGATTGAGACTGATGACAAACGAGTTTTCCAATTTAGCGCTCAAGAGTTAAAGAATCTAAAATTGAGTGGTAATACTTCAGTCAGAGTAATGGTAGTAAGCGATGGAGAGAACTTTTTGGCTCCATCAGTAATCTATCAAGCTAAACGTGATGGACATTTGTATGAGATCAGTTCGGTAAATCAATTTATGACAGTTGAAGATCGTGCTAGTATTTCTCGTCTCATTAGACAAGAACTGGAAAACGATGAAAAGGTCGATATTTATAATTTTGAATTAGTGAAGAACAACGACCATTGGTTGATGACTAAGAAATATCGTGGTATGACCAATGATATCATCCGCCATGAGTTAGCAAGTTCCGTGCACGTGATTGATACTTTGGTAAAATTATTGCTTGGAAATAAGATAGGCGATGATTTGACCTTAGAGAAGATCTTCGATAATTTCGACAATCGATATTTATTGACGATTGATTCAAAACGTTACCAATTACTTGATGAAGAAGAAACTAAGACTGAACTATCCAAATTAAGAAAAAATGAAAAATAAAAAGACAATGATTTCATTTAAAATAGATGAAATCATTGTCTTTTTTAGTTTTCTTTTAGTGATTCAACTAACTTGCGGTCAGGATCGACTAAAATTGTTTTTTGACCTTCAAAAATTACAAAGCCGGGTTTAGCACCGTTAGGCTTTCTAATATGCTTGATCTGAACGTAATCTACTGGAACTTTGCTAGAATCACGTGCCTTTGAATAGTAGGCAGCAATCGTTGCCGCTTGAGTAATAGAATCCTCGTCAGGAGTGCTAGTCTTTAAGATAACGTGAGAGCCAGGGATGTTCTTAACGTGGAACCAGTAATGATTCTTTTGAGCTAGTTTCATCGTCAATTGGTCGTTTTCCAAGTTATTCTTACCAACAGTAATTTCAATGCCATTAGTAGTCTGGAAGTTTTCACCAATCTTTTTCTTACGCTTCTTACGAGCATTCTTACGTTTCTTCTTGATATAGCCTGAAGAAATCAACTCTTCAACGATACCGTCAACGTCTTCAATATCAACATACTCTAAGGAAGCCAATACAGATTCTAAGTAATTTACTTCATTAGTAGTAATTTCTAGTTGTTCGTTGATGTGAGGGATAGAATTTTGCAACTTACGATACTTTTTATAATAGCTTTGAGCATTCATAGAAGGGGAGTACTCTGGATTAAGCTTGATTGTGACCTCTTCATTATTGTAATAATTGGTCAAAGTTATCGAACTGCTACCGTGCTTGATTTGTGACATATAAGTCGTTAATAATTCGCCGTAAAGGTTGTATTTACTCATAACGTCAGTTTTTTTCAACTGCTGATTGAGTTTTTTGATCTTAGATTTATCTTTTTTCAAGATAATATCTAAACGATGGGTAATACTCTTAGTCTGCTGTTCGATTCGATCTAATCTAGCTTTGTCCAAATAGAAATTATCCAGTAATTCGCCCAAACTAGGATAAGCCGTAACTTCAGTAGTAGTGCTGTTGAAACTAATTGGGAAGAAACCTAATTTATTCTTATCGTTAGATTTTGCTGCATTGGGATGAATTTGATTTTGATAAAGTTCGGTGAAATCTGCTAAGTTGTGACCAGCTTCGATGAAGTCAGCTAATTCTTTTGAAGTATCCAAACCGATTCCCTCGAATTTAGCACGTAAATCACTAGCTGACAATCCTTTACCCGTCTCACTAGTCTCAAAGGGATTGATTTTGTTTTGAGCAGGTGGCAACTTGTAATCGTCTCCCGGTAATAATCCTCGATAACTGTTGTTTTCTGGTGAAACACGTTTGATCAAGTCAACAATTTTACCAGTTTCTTTACTTACCAAGAAAATATTACTGTGACGAGCCATGATTTCAGTGATCAATGTGTATTCGTGAATATCACCAAGTTCATTTTTAGCTGATAAATCGATCATGACCACTCGGTCGTTATTTAATTGGCGAAAATCTTGGACGATTGCACTCGTAATATACTTACGTAAAGACATGACAAAAGTCGAAGGTTTAGCCGGATTAGCAAAAGGTTGATCAGTAATTTGTACGCGAGCATAATTGGGATGCGCCGATAACAAAAGTTGACGATTTTTCCGATTGCTACGTACTGTTAGAATCAATTCGTTAGCGAATGGCTGTTGGATTTTACTGATACGACCACCGCTGAGATTCTGATTTAATTCGTTTACCATCGCGTGGGTAAACATTCCGTCAAAAGACATATATATAATTTCCTTTCTAAAAATACCTGAGAATTTCTGAAACTTTTATGTTGTAACAAATATAAAAGTGAATGAGTATGATATAATCTAATGGTTATACAATCATTATACGTAACCAAACAAGGAATTGATAAATTTATGAAAATAGCCATTGTAACTGATAGCACATCTTATTTGCCACAAGAAATAGTCGATAAATATCATATAACAGTTGTACCGATTGAGGTAGTATTTAATACTAAAACTTATCGAGAAGACATCGATATTACTACATCTGAGTTTTATGATTTATTACAAGAATCACCAGAACTACCTTCAACGGCTCAACCTTCTCTTGGTGAAATGATGAACGTATACGATAAATTGGCTAAAGAAGGCTATGATAACGTAATTTCGATTCATTTAGCAAGCACAATTTCTGGATTTGTTAATAATCTAAAGAGTGCTGCTCAAACTATCGACGACATTAACGTCGTGGTTTATGATTCACATATCACCGTTCGCTTAATGGGTTATTTAGCTCAAGAGGCTGCCAAAATGGCTCAAGAAGACAAACCACTAGATGAAATCATCGCTCGCTTAGACTCATTGAGAGCATCGATTGGTGAATCATTCGTCGTGGATGATCTAAAGAACTTAGTTAAAGGTGGCAGACTTTCCAATGCTTCTGCAGTAATTGGTACTGTCTTAAATATTAAACCTTTATTGGAATTTGA
Organism: Companilactobacillus farciminis KCTC 3681 = DSM 20184; assembly: GCF_002706745.1. Taxonomy (NCBI): domain Bacteria; kingdom Bacillati; phylum Bacillota; class Bacilli; order Lactobacillales; family Lactobacillaceae; genus Companilactobacillus; species Companilactobacillus farciminis. The sequence goes on from NZ_CP017702.1 coordinate 1,387,619, forward strand.
CAACCAAACTCATGCAATCGTGGCTTATGATAAGGTTCGATCCATGAAAAAAGCTAAATTAAAGGCTGAAGAAAAACTGGCTAATGCGATGCAAGATGCTGATTATCCATTGAGATTATTAGTTATCGATGCTGATGATAAAGAAGCCGGTGACCGTTGGGCAGAAGAGTTAAAAGAAAAGTATCCAGACAACACTTTGGAACGTTCATACTTTGGACCAGTTATTGGAGCTCATCTCGGTAAGGGAGCGCTTGCAATTGCTTGGATCAGGGATTTTGATAAATCATAATTTAAAGCCGAAAGGCTTTTTTATTTTACCGTAATAATATAAAATATTTATTATAAGTAATGCTTTATTAATAACCTGATTGAGTTAAAATGAATGTATTCAGTATTATCACAGTGAAAAGGGGAGTATCATGTTTTCGAAAACTAAGAAAACGGCTATTCTACTAGCCGCCAGCGCACTTCTTGCAACAAGTCTAGGAGGAAATCTCGCCTATGCAGATACGACTGCTACGACAGATCCTACAGTATCAAACACTACTGCAAACAACGATAATTCTAGTGTAGCAACTGCCACAAATGACAATAATCAAGAAAACGTTGTTAAAAACAGTACTACTAATGATAATCAAGCAACTTCAAGTACGGACAATTCTGAAACTACCGGTACTGCCACTACTCAAGCTAGTTATCAAAAAATCGATACGGCCGCTGTTCGTGTAGCTATGTTGGCTGAATTGAATCGTCTACGTGCCCAAAACAATTTACAACCACTAACTTCAGTAAATACCTTGAATGCCTATGCTCAAAGCAGAACTGATAGTTTTCTTGGTTCTGGTGGTGTCGACAATCATGCCGGTTGGAATTCAGCTAACATGTATCCATACAATTTAACAGCTGAAGAAAATATTGCCCAAATGCCATATTCAATGCTTGGTACAACAGATCCAACTGTTATTGCCCAAAAGATTACTAACGAATTTTATAGCGAAATGTATGATCCTGAACCAAATTATGGTCACAGAAAAAACATGTTAAATCCTTATGTGAACTTTGTTGGTATCGGAGTAAGTATCGCTGACAACGGTATGGTTTACTTCTCACAAGAAATGGGAAATAATCAAGAAACTTATAGTAAGTACGATGCTAGTGACGTTTACGCCTACTACCTAACTAACGACAATGATTACGCTAATGTTTCCCAATATGACATTGCGGATGCTAAAAAGACTGATGCTGATTATCAAAATAGAGATAATTACAAGACAGCTGATCTTCGTGGTGGTGTGACAACTAAGAATCAAGTAACTCATTTATATGATCGTTACGGAGCACAGAGAACTGATTTGGCTTTGGCACCAAATAGTGAATGGATTTCCGATATGATTGCTATCATTGATGGTAATTTCTATTATCACGTATGTACTAACGGTTTTGTAGCCGCTAACGATGCTTTGCCTTGGGCAACATTCTTAGCTGGCTCAACTGTTAGAACAACAGCTAATGCTAAAATTTATGATAATGCTGGTAACTACACTGGTAACACCGTAAACAATGGTACAGAATGGATTGTTGACCGTCGTGCTGTTAATCCGTTGACTAATGTTAAGATGTATCGTATTGGTACTAACGCTTGGATTCAACAAAATCAATTACAACAATTGTAAAAGTATAAGGAGACCTCAGTTGGTTTCCTTATTTTTTTGACTAATTATTTATAATTATCTTTAGAAAGTCCAGTTTCCGATTAAAAATTGTCTTAATTGAAATGTGATTGTATAATTTACACTGTCATATAGAAATATAATTAGTTGTTAAATCATTATTCATAAAAAGGAAGTATTGATTGTATGGATAAAAAAATTGAGGTTCGAGGAGGAAAGGTCAACAATTTGAAAAATATCAATGTTGACATCCCTTTGAATAAATTTGTAGCTATTTCTGGACCATCTGGATCGGGGAAAAGCTCGTTAGCCATGGGTATCTTGTATGCTGAGGGTTCGAGAAGATACTTGGAAGCTTTATCGACCTATACGAGAAGACGAATCAGTCAAAGCAAGCGTTCAGACGTTCAAGAAGTTAAGCACATTCCATCTGCCATTGCTCTACGTCAACGTCCAGGAGTTCCTTCCGAAAGATCGACCGTTGGTTCGATGAGTGAGATTTTTAATGTCGTCAGATTGATTTTTTCACGTTTAGGATCAACGATTTGTCCAAATGGTCATCGAATAGAACCAAGTCTTAAAATAGCTCAAGCAATGGATTTGCCAGGAGACCGTATGGGAGTAATCACTTGTCCCGTCTGTGGTGTCGAATTCATGGCTAAGGCAGCTGAAGATTTTGCCTTTAACTCTGGTGGTGCCTGTGTTCAATGTCACGGTACTGGTAAAATTCGTGAATTGGATGAAAGAAAGTTGATTGGTGATGAGTCGTTAAGCCTTGATCAAGGAGTGGTTGCTTCTTGGCATCTTCCCGGCAGAAATTTCATGCCAACAGTTGCAGCAACTTTAGGTGTAAGAACCGATGTTCCATATAAGGATTTGACCGATAAAGAAAAAAATATCGTTTTACATGGTGAAAAGAAACAATATTCAGTTGATTTTAGAACTTCTACCGGTCGTGTTTTTCACACTGATAAAACACTATATGAAAATGCTTATGAAGCAGTTTACGACTCCTTAAAGACAGTTAAAAGTGAACGTTCTATTAACAAAATTAACCAATTCTTTCATTTTTCGACTTGTCCAACTTGTCACGGAACACGTCTGAATCCCGAATTGTTGACACAAATCGTGGGTAAGAAGAATATTGCGGAAGTTTCTGATTTGACTCTTGGTAATCTCAATGAATGGGAAACACAGACAAAATCAGAACTACCTCAAGAATTACAAGCTATGGCTAGAGTACTTTTTAAAAACTTGCATGACACCTTACAGCCACTGCTCGATTTGGGATTAGATTATTTAACCTTATCGAGAAATGGTAATACTTTGTCGACGGGTGAATTACAACGAATTCAATTAGCAAAGACATTGAGAACAGAAACGACCGGAGTACTTTACGTCTTGGATGAACCTTCGATTGGACTGCATCCTGATAACGTTAAAGGTCTGATCAATATTTTTCATAAATTGATTGATCAAGGAAATTCTTTAGTAGTCGTTGATCATGAAGTCGATATCATCAGTGCTGCTGACTGGGTGATTGAAATTGGTCCTGGTTCTGGGGATGCAGGTGGAAACGTTATCGCTCAAGGTACTCCTCAAGAGTTAATTCATGATGAGAATTCATTAATTGGTCCATTTATCTCTGGAAAAGCTGATATCATGCATGAAAAAGTTTCTTCAAAGAAAAATGCGACAGATTTATCAACTAATTTTGAAGTTAAAGACTATTTCAATTTGCACGATATCTCAGCTTCAATACCGGGAAATAAAATAACCGCTATTACTGGGTTTTCTGGAGCTGGAAAGACTAGTTTGATTTTAGATAGTTTAGTACCGGCTATCGAAGACAAGAAAAATAAGCAAGCATTACCCAAACAAGTTGTCAAACTAGATACCAAATTAACTAATGTCGTCAGTATCGATGCCAAACCCGTTGGTAAAAATACTAGATCAAGTTTAGCGACTTATACGACAATCATGGATAATTTGAGACGAATGTTTGCTGATTTACCTGAATCTAAAGCCAGAAAATATACTATTTCAAATTTTTCCTACAATAATAAACAAGGTGCTTGTGAACACTGTGGTGGTATTGGAAAAATTTCACTAGATATTCAATATCTTCCCGATATGGTAGAAGTTTGCCCATATTGTCATGGCAATCGTTTTAAAGATGAGATTCAACAAATTCACTGGCACGGTTACTCTATTGTCGATTTACTCAATTTATCAGTTAAAGATGCATTAAAGGTTTTTGAATCCGTTCCAAAAATTGAGAAACAATTAAAGTTATTGGACGAAATCGGACTAAATTACTTGCATCTCGGCGAAAGCACTCCAGAATTATCAGGTGGGGAAGCTCAACGTTTGAAATTAGTTAATCATTTGACTGGCAAGCAGGATAAAACGATGTTTGTCTTTGATGAACCATCAGTTGGTTTACATCCTATCGATGTCCAAACGTTACTCGGTGTCATGAATAAATTAAAATCTCAAGGTGCAACGATCATTATCATTACTCACGATTTAGATTTGATGACTAATGCCGATTACTTAATTGATCTAGGTCCAAAGGGTGGTGCTGCTGGTGGTAAATTAATGGCCGCTGGTAAGCCAAGTGAGCTAGTCAAAAATGCATCAAGTTTAACAATTGATTATTTAAAAGAACATTTTCAAAAGTTTAATTTATAGTATTTTAAATAAAAAGACAGACCTAACAAGATTAATGTTGGGTCTGTCTTTTTGCTTAATTATCCAAAGTCAACTTGATCAAGCATTTGTTCACGTGATTCTTGGTCTAATCCTAAATAAGCTAAAGTCATTTGCTGACTAGAATGATTTAACAAACGCATGACTAAAGCAATATTGTAATTGGATTGAATGTAGACACGATAAGCGCCAGTTTTTCTCATCGTATGCGTGCCTAAATAATTAATTCCTAATAAATCTCCAGTCTTTGCCATGATTTTATAAAATTGCTTTTCCGAAACGTGTCGATTAGGTCTTTGCATCGAAGGGAAGAGCCATTCTGAATTAATGTGATTTTCCAAAAGCCATTTTTGATAAATTAGTAAATCACGTTTAATTGGTCGCAAATACAAAGTATTCGGTTTACCAGTTTTTTTGTCATGGATATAGGCGTTCTTTCGTAACTCATCATACTCGTCAAAAACATCACTGTACTTCAAAGACATGACATCAGAAACTCGAAGTAGAGTTGCCTTGCCAGTCTGAAAAATTGTGTAGTTACGACGACCATATTTAAAATTCCTTAGTAACGTATTTTTAACTTCATTCAAGATATTTGTATCTTTTATAGGTAAAACTAGCTGTTTCATAGCTCCTCCATCATGGGGACTATTATTTAGTTATATTAATAAATAACCCCTACCATTTTATTGTAGTTTTTAAGTGCTGATACGTCAACGTTTTACAGGGGTTATTATTTACAAATAGCCCCCGTTTTTGCCCGAAAAAGGTGATTTTTAAGAATATGGATTGTATGGTCAAGTTCATTTGTCAGACCACCAACTATACACAAGTGATTCATAGAATGCGTCTCTCAGACATGAGCTATTTTTTGTTAACTGACGACAAATTAAAGATAGAAATAGTCTTAAAAATAAACGATTCTTTAACTAAAGCTGCAAAATTTATCCATACAAATTTAAACAGCGAGATCATTATTGCTTCTAAATGCATACCAACAAATTCCTCCTCATATAATCATGTTTTTGAAGAAAAAATTGATGAAATTGAGTTCAAAAATTTGCATATTGTGAAACAATTAATTTGCAAGAAACAAAATATATTTTTTGTCTCAATCAATACCAATCATTCGTAATCACCGACTTATTGTAGAAATATAGTAGTCTCAACGAGGTTATACCAATTGAAACGTTCAAAAGGAATCATAAAATTTTTGATAGAAAAACATAAAATAGGGTAACATTTTGTTACAAAGTGAACTATAATAAAGTTGTGGTTGAAAGCGGTTACATTTCAGCTTTTAGAAAGATTCAAGGGAAAAATCAAAAGGAGGTAATATTTATGAGTAGTCGTGATACTGCTAACGTTTTATGGTTTGATGAGTTACATCGGGAAGATGTTAATTTAGTAGGAGGAAAGTCTTCTTCACTTGGAGAAATGACTTCTTCGATGGATGTACCTGTGCCTTATGGCTTTGCGACAACCGCACGTGCATATCAACATTTTATGGCTCAAACAGGTTTAAACGACAAGGTTAACGCATTGCTTGAGGGTATCAAGGACTACGAAAATTCAGATGAACTACATGCAACATGTGAAAAGATCAGAAACTTAATTGTTGGAGCAAAGATGCCTGACGATTTGGCTAAAGATATCGAAAAGGCATATGCTGACTTATCTGAAAAAGTTGGACAAGACAATCCATTTGTTGCTATCAGATCTTCTGCTACAGCTGAGGATTTGCCAAATGCATCATTTGCTGGTCAACAAGAATCTTATCTAAATATTAAGGGAGCTGCTGATGTAGTTAACCGTGTACAACAATGTTATTCTTCACTATTTACAGATCGTGCAACATATTATAGACACAAGCAACACTTCCCACATGAAAAAGTTGCTTTGTCAGCTGCAGTTCAAATGATGGTCTTCTCAAAGGCTTCAGGTATTATGTTCTCAGTTAACGTTGCTAATGGTGACGCATCTAAGATCGTTATCGACTCAATCAACGGTTTGGGTGAATACATCGTTTTAGGTAAAGTTACACCTAACCACTTCGTTGTCGACAAACAATCAATGAAGATCGATGAAAAGAACGTCGTAAAACAAACTATCCAATTGGAAAGAGATACTAATGGAGGAACTGTTGAAACAGCTGTTCCTGAAGAATTACAAGAAAAACAAGTTCTTACTGACGAACAAGTTATCGAATTAGCTGGATATGCTAAGGAAATTGAACGTCACTATGGCTGCTACATGGATATGGAATTTGCTTTGGACAAGAACACAAATCGTCTTTGGATCGTTCAAGCTCGTCCAGAAACGGTTTGGTCACAAAAGAAAAAGAAGAAGGATGATGACGAAGATCTAGTAGCTGAATCAGATGCTAAAGTTGTAGTTCGTGGTTTACCTGCTAGTCCTGGAGTTGCCAGTGGTGTTGTTCACGTAATCGACTCTCCAGATGACATTGATAAATTCAAGGAAGGCGAAGTCTTAGTAACATTGATGACATCTCCTGACTGGGTTCCAGCTATGAAGAAAGCTGCTGCTATCGTAACTAACAATGGTGGTATGACTTGTCACGCTGCTATCGTTTCAAGAGAAATGCAGATTCCTTGTATCGTTGGTACTAAGAGTAAAGGCCAAGCCGCTACAGAATCATTTAATACTGGCGATGTAATTACAGTTGATGCTACAAACGGTATTGTTTATGCCGGCAAAGTGGAAGGAATCGCTAAGAAGAAAGAAAGCAATGCATCTGCTGGCCAAGTAGTAGCTGCTGAAACATTTGCTCCAACAGGAACTCGTGTCATGATGAACTTAGGTGACCCAGACTTAGCTGAGAAGTACTCAACATTACCAGCTGATGGTATTGGTCTAATGAGAGAAGAGTTCTTGTGGACTACGTTCATTCACGAACACCCACTATACTTGATCGAACAAGGCCATCCAGAAAAAGTTGTTAATATGTTGGCTGATGGTATTTCTAAAGTTGCTCGTGCCATGGCTCCAAGACCAGTTGTCCTACGTCTATCAGACTTCAAGTCCAGTGAATATCGTAACCTCAAAGGTGGAGACAAGTATGAACCACATGAGCCAGCTGACTTGTTAGGTTGGCGTGGTGCTTCACGTTACTATGATCCTAAGTACATTGAAGCCTTCAAACTAGAACTTGGTGCTGTTAAGAAAGTTCGTAACGAATTTGGTTTGAAGAATTTGAACATCATGATTCCATTTGTCAGAACTGTTGATGAAGCTAGAAAAGTTACCGATATTATTAAAGGCGAAGGCTTGATTCGTGGCGATGACTTCAAGGTTTACATGATGGCTGAAATTCCAACAAACATTATTTTGGCTGACCAATTCAATCAATACGTTGATGGTTACTCAATCGGTTCAAACGACTTGGCAATGTTAATTCTAGGCTGCGATAGAAATAACGATACTGTTTCAAGATTGTTTGACGAACGTAACTTAGCTGTAAAACGTGCAATTAATCACTTGATCAAGACAGCTCATAAAGATGGCAAGACAGTTTCAATCTGTGGACAAGCTCCATCAGAGTATCCAGACTTTACAGACTTCTTGATTCGTTGTGGTATTGATTATGTATCAGTTAACCCTGACATGGTCAAGACTACAAAACGTAATGTTGCTCACTTTGAACAAAGAATTATGCTCGACAAGGCAACAGGACGTGGATTACTTGATCCTAACGATTACGGTTGGGAATAAATAAATAGTCAAAAGAATACCTCCATGAATTGGGGGTATTTTTTTGACTATTTTTTGTAGTCTTCATGATAAATGAATTTATGCAATTTTAAGTATTGTTCGCCAAATTTCTTCTCACTGTCATTATTTTTAGGGTAATAGTAACGCTTACCAGTAAATCCTTCAGGCATGTAGTTTTGAGAAGCAATTTGAAATGGCTGGGCGAAAGGACTCGTGAACAGACCTCCGCCAGTGATCTCTTCTGAATGCTTGTAGTGGGCATCGCGTAAACCTTTTGGCATTGGATGCAAATTAGGATGTTCAGTATCTTTGTCTAACAATTCCCAAGTTTGGTCAAAAGAACCGGATTTCGGTGACAGACACATTAACATCGTTGCAAACATCAACGGATATTTAGCTTTAGGCATGCCAATTTTTTCCGCTTGGTTAGCCGCAATCACTATTTGGGTGGCTTGTTGAGGATTAGCCAAACCAATATAAGTGTAGGGGATTTCTCGTAATCTTCTGACAACAGACGGTAGGTCGTTGTTCTTTAGAAGGACAGTTAAATAATACAAAGCGGCGTCAGTATCAGAACCAGCCATCGAATCAGAATAAGCTGATAAATAATCGTAATGTTTGGTAGCTTTTTTGTCGTAGCTGAAATGTTGCTGCTTAGCAAATCGTTTGACGTCTTTGACAGTTATTTTGTCAGGATTGATGGCGTGAATCGTTTCCAAGATATTTAAGGCAATTCTTAAATCGCCACCAGAAGAAATAGCAATCAACTTTAAAGAATCGGCTTCAATTTGATCTTCTTTTAATTTGAAAATCTCATCAGTAGCTCGTTTCAAAGTTTTGGTAATATCTTCAGTACCTAGCGGTTTAAACTCAAAGATTTGACATCTTGAGCGAATGGCGGGAACAATTGACATGATAGGATTCTCAGTCGTTGAGCCAATTAACATGATATGACCATTTTCTAAATATGGCAATAAGAAATCTTGTAACGTTTTGTTCATCCGATGAATTTCATCAATCAATAAGACAAAAGACTGATAAGGGTAGGTGTCGATCGATTGTGTTAGTTGAGCTTTATTGTCAGTCGAAGCATTGAATGAAACGAAAGGATATTTGTATTTTTTGGCGATAATTCTTGCCAAACTAGTTTTTCCAGTCCCGGGAGGTCCCCAGAGAATCAAAGGGATGTTGACAGTTTTATCAATTATTTGGCGAAGTGGTTGACCGGTTTTTAAGAGATCTTGTTGACCGACCATTTGTTCCAATTTAGTAGGACGCATTTGATCAGCTAGGGGTGTTTTGAATGCCAAGATTAATTTCCTTTCATTATTATTGATATAGAAATTGTAACTCAAAAAGAAATTATGGTAAAAGCGTTTGTTGTTTGACGTGCATAGACATGTAACTTATATTTAGAATGCAAATGAGTAAATTAGGATACAGGAGATAGAAATGAAGATTAAAGAGGTAGAAGATAGACCCCAAGCATTGATTGAGCAATTATTAATAGCGTGGGAAAGTTCCGTAAAAGCAACACATCTGTTTTTGTCAGAAAATGAAATAGAAAGTATTAAGAAATATGTACCACAAGCACTAAAGCAAATACCACATTTAATTATTGTAGAAAACAAAAATCAAGTTCCTGTTGGCTTTATGGGGATTGAAAACCAGCACCTTGAAATGCTCTTTGTTTCTAACGAAGAAAGAGGAAAAGGCTTAGGTAAAAAATTGTTGAACTACGGAATAGAACAATATTCAGTCAATGATCTAGCTGTTAATGAACAAAATCCACTTGCTAAAGGTTTTTACGAACATATGGGATTTGAAGTATATAAAAGAACCAATCGAGATGAACAAGGTAATCCATATCCACTTCTATATATGAAATTGTAATGTGGGAAAAGCGTTTGTTGTTTGACGTAATTAAATACAAATCTCATACTAGAGGATATAAAAGTGTAGGGGGAAATCATGCAATGAGAAGAATGACTAATCCTATTCAAGCAAAAAAAGACTTTTATAAAATTATTAAATTCGTAAACGAACCCCCCACACCTGTAGAAATAAATGGCAGAACAGAAGATGAGAGTGCAGTTATTATGAGTGCTAAAGATTATAAATCATTACAGGAAACACTCTACTTAATGAATGACGGTACGCTCAATAAAGTTCATACGGTTATCGACAATTCTGATGAAATTGACATAACAAATGATGCTGATTGGAATAAACTTTAAAAATAATTACTAGTAAAAAACTTCACTAAAAATCCTAATATGTGATAATCGGATTCGTTAGTGAAGTCTTTTTAGTTTTAATAATGGGAAGTAACTTTAATGACAGAAGATTTAAGAATCATAAAAACAATTCGAGATATTCAAATAGGCTTTATTGAGCTTTTACAAACTAAATCGTTCGATAAAATTACCGTTAACGATATTTGTAAAACTAGTTTAGTTGGTAGAAGTACTTTTTACCATCATTATACTGACAAATATGATTTGTTAGAGCGGATGATTCAAGAGCAGGTCGATATATTTGATCAATTACTTTTTAATCGCATGCAAGAGATTGACCAAGATAGACTTCTGATAGAACTTTATGATGGTTTAAATAAAGATACCCGAGTTATTATCACTTTATTAAAAATACCGCTGGAAAAGGGTTCTTTGAAATCATTTTACTTAAAATCACTTAAAAAATACTTTTCAAAAATAGCCCCACAATTAAACTTAAAAGTACCTGATGATTTTTTAGGTGATTTTTACGCCAACAGTGCGTTAACTTCGATCATTTGGTCCTTAAAAAATGGTCATCAAGATGAAATTGCTGAATTTATGAACGATTTGGTGAGAAAATTAATAAGGTAATTCAATTGTTTGTTGATCAACTTTGGTATCATGATTGGCAATTGCCGCAATACAGTTATCCTTGTGAGCTTGTTCTCTGACCCAGCCTAGAGAAGTTATAGCTTTTTTACGACTAGTACAAATACCAGGCGTTAACATCCTTTCCCAAGACATAGATGAGTAACCGGTGTCTGCTGCTAATAGGACAAATTTGCCATCACTACCTTGAATTCTAGTAGCTGACATACCTGAAGCATGCCCTGGAGTATGAATTTGAACAATACTGCCGTCACCAAACAAATCAAAACTTTCGTTAAAAGGACCAATGTCAGTATGATCGTATTGGTATGTTTGAAGATTGACACCTTTCCATTCATGAGGTAAATAAACCATTGGCAATTTGTTAGCAATTCTTAATTCTGGTTCGGATACGAGGATATTTTTAGCATCCTTGACTTGTTTTAAACCGCTGACGTGATCACAATGCAAATGACTCAATAATAAGTAATCGATATCTGAAGGCTTGTAACCCAAAGCAGCTAATCTTTCATCAACTGACCAGCCCATTGGCAAATATCCAGTGTTAATTTGAACTTGTGGACCTAGCTCTTTCCAATTGCTTTGTCTTACTAATTTATTCCAACCAGTATCGATTAAAATCAACCCATGGGGATGTTCAATTAAATAACTGGAAACGGGTAAAATCACTTGATTTTTTTCTGAACGAAATAGACCAGTGAATGCTAAAGGATTACGATATTCGCCATGGAAGGGTAGTGCTCTGTCTACTTTTACTAAACCAGTGTGTAGAATGTGAATTTTGATTTTTTGATTAGTCATTTGTTTGCCTCGACTTCTTAATTGATGTCCTTATCATACGAGGAAATCAGACTAATTCCTAGAATCAAAAAAATGCTGTTTGTAAGATACGAAACAAATTAAATCAATTTGTTTCGTATCAGACTATTTAGGATAAATAGATTCTAAAAAACCTCACTAGACTTTTAGTGAAGCTTTTTTGATATTTTCTTAAATGAATAATTTTGATAAGCAATCTTTAAAAAATCTGGTGTATGATCAAATTGAAATTGAGCTAGTTGTTCAATAGAAACAGTGCTTTTGTCATTGATCCATTCTTGAAATAGGCCCATCATCCCGTACGAGTGGTATTTAATTTCTAAAAGTTGGTCAAACGTGACGGGTTGTTGGGAATGATTTTCCATCGCATCTATTGCTGAATGAATATTGAATTTTTGAATGTATTGATCAATCGAATTTTGTGAGTGTTGCGTGTAGGTTTTTTGATAAAAGACTCGCCGTTGGTTCATCTGTTTTAGATTATCGACAATACTTTTAACGGAATATTCAAAATCTTGATTAACGTAAGTTTTAGAAAAATCATATAAAAAAGTCCAGGCTACTAATTCATATTTGTCATGAAAATGATAGTAGAAGGTTTGAGGGATGGTATTACACCTTTTACATAAATCGACGATTCGAATTTTATCCATGGGAATGGTCTTTAACATTTCTTCCAATTCCCGAGCAAAAAGCAATTTGGTTTGATTTTTCAAATCCATTTCGACAAACTCCTTTTATATGAAATTACAATTATATCTAGTTTTTATACATTTTATCACTTTCATCTAGTTTCAAATGGAAATTTAGCTTGTATAGTACTCGATACAGATTAAAAAGGAGTGTGTCATTGATGAATATTTTAGTTACAGGTGCCAATGGTGGATACGGTAGTCGAGCTCTTGACTATCTTCAACAATTTATCCCTGAAGCCAATCTCTATGGACTAGTTAGAAGTGAAAATAAAGGTGCTGCTTTAAAAGAAAAAGGAATCAACATTAGAATTGGTGATTACGCAGACTTAGATTCAATGAAGAAAGCCTTACAAGGAATCGGCCGTTTGCTGTTTGTTTCTTCGCCAATTCCTAATATCCAAAAGAATGTTATCGATGCCGCTAAAGAAGCTGGGGTTCAATACATTGCTTATACTAGTATTTATCAACCTGAATATGACAAATTTGGGCTAGAGATCAATCACAAACAAACTGAACAATGGATCAAAGATTCAGGCATCCCTTATACCATTTTGCGTAACAGTTGGTATATGGAAGTTCATCAAGCGTTATTCGATTACGCTAAACAAACTAATAAATTTGAATACTTTGCCACTAAAGGTAAGTTATCATTTGCTTTAAGACGTGAGTATGCTGAAGCCGGAGCTAGAGTAATTGTCGAGAAAAGCAATAAAGAAGTCATTAATTTGGCTAATACTCCAAGAAGTTATGAAGAAATTGCCCAAGCAACCAAAGTGGCAATGAATGGGGAATTAGATATCAAATCGGTTTCAAAAGATGTATTTACACCGGACCTAGTTCTAGCTGGAATTTCTCAAATGTGGATCGGAGTATCCGAAAATTATCAACAATATACTTTGAATGAAGGTAATGGTGAAAATTTAGCCGATAACTCTGAATTCGAACAAGTTCTGGGACATCCTTTGACTAAATTATCGGAAGCTGTTAAAGAGTTTCTTTAATTTCTAGTATCTAGCCAATAACTCAATGCCAATGTAAAAAGCAACAGGCTAGTTATTAATAAGGTATATTTACTATCGGTTAAAAGACAATAAGTTTCAAAAGCAAATAATACCCCAACGATAATGTAGAATAGCGGCCTTAATTTTTTGATCATGGCGGCACCTTCTTAATATTTCTTTTAGTTGATATTTTAGGTGCTAGGGATGATTAAGGGTATTTTTAATAGAAGACGTTTGGTAAATAAAGTAGTTAATCGTAGAAAGCTGTTATCATTTTTAAATTCTGGTATTATGTATTCGAAATCAATATTAGAGGGGAACGATGCCTGTGGTTAAAGAAGATGAGGTTACTATTCAAGTTGATAAGAAACTACAAAAAGATGTCGAAAGGGTCCTCAAGAATCTTGGGATGACTACAACAGATGCAATAACTCTTTTATATGAACAGATTGCTAGGACTAATTCTTATCCAGTAGATTTGACTTTAACTGAAAGGGAAATCGTTAATATAATAGGAAAAAGAAACAAAAAATAGGATATGCGCATATGAGGGGATGACACAAATTTCAAAAGAAGATAGAAAAACATCAAATAGTGAACAAGCACGTCCGAAAATCCTTGAAATTGCTAAGAGGTTATATAACAAGCACTCTAACTTAATGGAACGATTAAAAGATTTATGACAAAACAAAGGACCTTTCTTGATATTGGAAAGATGCACATCTGAGAAAGACTAGCTATGTTGATGTACATAAAACATATCGCTTACCTCAAAGTATTGTATTTAAGCATCAACCAATCGGCATGTTGTCTGAATATGACGTCATCGCTCCGTTTGATTTTGTAAATAATTATTTTAACAAGTTAAATAAAAAATAATGTTTCAATACAAAAGAGATTCCTTCAATACTAAAGAAATCTCTTTTTTGCTCTTATTATAATTAATTTGACAACTGAAGATATCTTATTGATAGATTCAATACCAGTATTAACATCGACGATTCTTTTTCAAAATCATTTGTATTTACTTTTTATAATTTAATCTAACTAACAAAAAATATTGTTAAAAATGGTAAAATATTAGACGTTGCCTTAAACCAATCCGGCACGGATTGGAGGTGTATTAATATGTTTAATTCTCTTTTTGCCCCACTTGTAGTCGGCTTAATAACCGCTTGGTTTGCTGATTGGCTAAAACGTAGACACCGCAAGTAAAATAAAAAGGCAATTTAGCTCACTAAAAAACCCTCAACGACTTGCACTCGTTGGGGGTTTTGGTGTATATATGTTATTCTCTTCTTGCAAAGTTATTATATCACAAAATGTGATAGTTTGCGGGAAGATACCAATTTGTAATTAACCTAATACAAACATATAATTAAAACTATATTTCCTTCAAAAGGAGGCTTTCATCTTGTTATATTCACCATTATTCGAATGTGATGTACCTTCATACCGCTAATCAGTGGTGTGAATCCGCTGATTTCTTAACCAATTAAGTAAATAAAGCGGAGGTTTCATATTTTGAACAAAAATAAAATAATAGGTAGCATATATTTAACATTAGCAGCATGTATCTGGGGTGGGATGTTCGTCGTCGTCAAATCAGTCGTTAGTGAAGTTCCACCGATTCAACTAGTTTGGTTACGATATCTGATTGGTTCCATTACCTTATTGGTAATTGCCTTAGTCGCAAAAATTCAGTGGCACTGGGATAAAAGAAATTTACTACTGATCTTCTTAATCGGATTAATTGGTGATACGATCTCTATCGTTGCTCAAGAAACAGGCACGATGTTTTCTTCAGCTCAATTAGGCTCAGTTGTGACGACAGCAACACCAGCATTCATGATCATCTTCAGTTGGCCATTATTAAAAATAAAACCAACCAAGAATAAGTGGATCAGTTTATCCCTAGCTATTTTAGGTGTTGTATCAATTGTCGGTTTTCACTTTAAAGGAAAGAACTTATTACTAGGAGTAATCTTCTTGTTGATTGCTGGACTTACTTGGGCCTTGATGTCTGTTTTGATTGAATTAGTTGATAAAAAGTACAGCATCATTCAAGTTACTTTTTTAGGTACTTTAGTTGCTATTGTCTGTTTAACGCCTGTTATTTTCATACAAAAGAGAACCTTATTAAATATATCCTGGGGCAGTGTACACATTTGGTTAAGTCTTTTATACTTAGGAATAATTTCTACTGCAATTGCATTTTTCCTTTGGAATAAAGGATTAGTCTTATTTCACAGCCCAACATCAGGATTGTTCTTCTTGTTTCAACCAATCGTTGGAACACTTTTGGGATGGTTATTTTTGAATGAATCAATTAAAGTTGGATTTTTCGTCGGTTTGGGATTGATTTTAGTAAGTATCATCGTATCTATTAGAAATGAATAGTAAAAATAAAAGCCAATCAACTCATTTTTTATTGTGAGCTGATTGGCTTTTATTTTAATTGATTTAAAGATTCATCTAAATTTTTTCGGTTAGCTTCCGTACCGAGTAAGTAGAAAGTTTCCTTCCAAGATTGAAATTCTTTTTCTGAGATAATAACCACGTTACGATTCTTAGGTTTTGTAATAATTACATGATCATCAAAATCTGCAACATCATCAGTTATTTTTTTAGATTTTTTCTTGCTTCAGAGAGTATAGTTGAAGTTGTTGTCATAATCAAGACTCCTTTTTATTGGTGTTTCTTGAAATCAGAAGAAAATCAAAGCTAAACCACCGACTAGTAATAAGATGTAAAAATAAATTCTGTCCGACATAATCTTTCTACCAAATTGTTTGGAATTACTAATGTTCCCAACAATAGCAAAGATAGCTAAAATTATCAGTCCGATGCCTAAAAGTATAGTCATGCAAGATCCCCCATATTCTTAAATGCTCAATGGATACATTATCTCACTTTATTTATCTCAAATGAATAAATCAAATTAACTATTTAATAGATTTAAAACAACCGAACCCATACCTTTTGCAGCGACAAGCAAACATTTCTCATCCATTAAAAACTCTGGACTGTGGTGGGGATGGTTCATGCCGTCGTCAGGATCACAACCTACGTAGAAGAAACAACTAGGACGTTCTTGTGCAAAGTAGGCAAAATCTTCAGAAGGGTCTTGAGGACCACAGTCAAAGACTTGTTTAACTTCAGGTATTTCAGCACTTTCGATTGAACTTACTACTTGCTTAGTTAACTTTTCATCATTAACCAAGACTGGGTAATTGTCATTATAATCAATTTCAACTTTCATATCGAACATCTCAGCAACGCTTTCAGCAATCGTTTCGATACGTTGATGAATCGTTGATCTAGTTGATTCTTTCATAATTCGCACGTCACCTTTTAACTCGACAGAAGCCTTGATAGCGTTGTTTGAACCTAGACCATCAAATGACCCAATAGTCACGCTAGCTGTATCAAACGGGTCGATATTACGTGAAACGACTGTTTGTAAGGCCGTAACAAAATAACTACCGGCAACGATAGCATCCTTTGATAAGTGGGGCATTGAAGCGTGTCCACCTTTACCGATAAATTTAATCGAAAAATCTGCTCGACCGGTTTGAGTTTCGCCCCAGTGATAACCAATAGAACCAGTTGGCATTGATGTCATAACATGTGCACCAATGACCTTATCGATACCATCGAGTACGCCATCTTTGATCATACTTTTGGCGCCACCTGGAGTGATCTCTTCTGCAGGTTGGTGAATTATTCTGATTTTACCGTGTAATTTGTTCTTCATTTGGTATAAATTCTTGGCTAAAACCATCATGTAGGCAGTATGACCATCGTGACCACAAGCATGCATCACACCAGAATTTTCTGACTTAAAAGGTAGATCATTTTCTTCTTGAATGGCTAGAGCGTCGAAATCGGCTCGTAAAGCAATTGATTTCCCGGGTTTACCTGAATCAATATCGACTATAAAGCCATAGCCATCACCACAATCCTTAGTTTCGATACCTAGTTTATGATAGAAGTCCTTGATATATTTTGAAGTGTTTTTCTCATGGAAAGATGTTTCGGGATGTTGATGAAGATAACGCCGAATTTGGATAATTTCTGTTTCAGAATCGTTTAAAGATTGCATTAATTCATTTTGGATTGCCAATTGATTCACTCCTTAACTCTTGATACTTCAAATGTAACACAAATCTCTGAATTTTTTTGGGGGAGTAATATTGGAATATTTTTGAATTATTGTTCATCTATATAGAAAACTGTAATATTAAAATAAATGAGTAATACTGGAGAGGGAAAATGTCTAATAGACCGCAATTTGATGTAAAAATGACTAGTGAAGTCTTCATTAGCTTTTATTGGTACAAAACTGAATTGGAACAAATATGTAGAGAATACAAATTACCAAGCTATGGAACGAAGGCAGAATTAACAAACTATATTGTAAAATTCTTAGATGGCGTTCCGTCGTCAAATATCAAATCCGTTAGAAAAATAAGAAGAGATACTTCAAAAAAATTGCAATCAAAAGACATAAGATTAGATACAAAATTACTGAATTCTGGCTTTTCTCTTAATAAGGAAGCTAGAAAATTCTTTGAAGAATATTACAATGTACAAAAATTCTCATTTTGTAAATCAATGGGCATCAAAATGAGAGAAGTTGAAAAGAGCGGAGATACAAAAGCTACCGTTGCGGATCTAATCCACGTCATAGAAAACACAGAAAAAGATGCAACTCCTAATAAGGAAGAACAAACTTATCAGTGGAACAATTTTGTACGAGATTTCATGAATGATGAACTTTCAAAAAAATATAAATCTCCGATGAAGGTTGCAGCAATTCTTTGGAAATTAGTAAGAAACTCTAATCAAGAAAAGAAATACAGTCACGAATTAATGGTTAAAAATAATAAATTGATTGAAACGTATTTAAAATAGCAAATTGTCATTATATATGTGAATATGCACATATATTTTTAAAAACCTCGGGTTAGAAGTAAAAATTCAATTAATTTAAAATGATTTTTGTTCAGCTATTTAGATTTGGCAGTATTTCGCTGATTGATTTTTAAATAAGTCTAATCTAGATAAACAATCAAATATTTAATCCGTAGCAAAATCTGTAGATCAATCACAGGTTTTGCTTTTTGTTTTGCAATCAAAGATAAACGAATCAATAATTAATTTATGTGGAACGAAAGTTAATTATTGTCGATGCTAAGGTTTATCTAAAAAAAAATATTATATTTATTTTCTAGAAATTCATGTTTTTGTAAATCAAACAAATTATTATAAATAACTCATATGTTGGATTATTTGGCCAAATAATAAAGAATATGTATCCTATTATTCGATGATTAAAAAAATTACTAAAAATAATTTTTAACTTTTTGAGTTATCATTTGCCTTTTGGAATCGTTTGCTATATTGTTGAGCTATCAAAAAAAGGACGGTATACAAAATGTCAAATAGAAGAGTTGAACCTGAACGTACAGCCGATAATGCAGGTTGGATTGATCGAGGTCCTAGAAATTACGAACGTGATCTACAAAACCCTGATTTGCTTGTACCACCAATCACTGATCATGGTACAGTTTCCAATTTACGTTTTAGCTTTTCTGATGCACATATGAGAATTGAGGAAGGTGGTTGGACACGCGAAGTTACCAACCGTGAACTGCCAGCTTCACATGATTTAACTGGGGTCGACATGTGCTTGAAGCCAGGAGCATATAGAGAATTACATTGGCACAAAGAAGCTGAATGGGCTTTTATGATTGCCGGAAACGCCAGAGTGACTGCACTAGATGCAGAAGGTCGCAGTTTTATTGATGATATCAATGCTGGGGACCTTTGGAACTTTGAGGCCGGAATTCCTCACTCAATTCAAGCCTTGGATCAAGGTTGTGAATTCTTACTTGTATTTAGTGAACCTGATTTTTCTGAAAATAATACTTTCTTACTAACTGATTGGTTGGCTCATACTCCAAAGGATATTGTCGCTGCTAATTTTAAGGTTGATGAAAGTGTATTAGCTAACTTGCCTGGTAAAGAAAAATACATCTTCAACGGTGAAGTCCCAGGCCCAATTTCTGAAGTTAAGAAGAATAATCCAAATGGCGACGTACCATCACCATTTACATTCCATATGAATGATCTGAAACCACATGAATTCGAAGCTGGTAAGGTCTGGATTATTGATTCAAAGGTCTTCCCAGTTGCACAAACAATTTCAGCTGCAATCGTAGAAATTCAACCAGGTGGTATGCGTGAACTTCACTGGCACCCTAAGTCAGAAGAATGGGATTATTTTGTTCAGGGGCATGCCAAGGTGGGTGTCTTCAATTCTGCTTCACTTGCAAGAACATTTAATTTCCAAGCTGGAGACGTTGGCGTAATTCCAATCGTTGCTGGACACTATATCAAGAATATCGGCGATGAACCATTAATCTTCCTAGAAGTCTTTAAGAACCCAGTTTATTCAGATATTTCTCTAAACAAATGGTTGGCTACTTCACCAACACAAATGATTTCTGATCATTTGAATATCAGTCCAGAAACAGTTGAACAATTTCCTAAAGAAGAAGCCGCGGTAGTTTGGTATGATCAAAGCCATTCAAAGAAAAATGTTGAAAGTTCTACTGAGGAGACCCCTCAAGATCTCCAATATAAAGCCGGACAAGTCTTCAAATAGGAAGTGATCAGATGCAATATGATGTTCTAGTTATTGGAGGCGGAGTAGGTGGCGGTTCTGTCGCTTTAAATTTGGCAAGTCGTGGATTTAAAGTAGCCATCGTTGAAGAACGTGACTGGGGTGGAACAACAATCAACCGTGGTAGTACTCCAAAACGTGCATTGTTAGCTAGCGCTGAAACGCATTTTCGGATGACTCAGTTAGTAAAAGATGTCGCACCACTTAGTTGGTCAGAAATGGCAAGTCATAGTGCCAAAGTGGTTTTGGCTGCTAATCAACGGTACGGAAATAATTTGGTCAATGCAGGAATAACAACTATCGAAGGTCACGCGACTTTTGTAAATTCAAATACAATTTTAGTTCATGGTCAAAGATACCAAGCTAAAACGATTGTCTTAGCAACTGGTGCTCGCCCTAGAAAATTAGAGTTCCCTGGAAGTCAATATATGGAACACAGTGCTAGTTTTCTAAAAGCTTCTAATTTACCTGACAAGATAACGATTGTTGGTGCAGGAATCATTGCATTCGCATTGGCTAGTATAGCTACGGAAGCAGGAACGAAAGTAACAATCGTTCAACATAATCGAATGGCATTAAGGATTTTTGATCAAGGTTTAGTTCAAACTCTAATTAGCCGCTTGGAGAATGCTGGGGTAGTGTTTAAATTTGATAATACCATCCAAAATATTACTGAACTATCAACTGATTCTTACCAAGTAACTACAAATCAAGATCAATTCGAAACAAAAGCCGTTTACTGTGTTGCTGGAAGGGTGCCAAATACAGAAGATTTGAATTTATCGGTCACTGGTGTAAAGGTTGGTCCACAAGGTATCAAAGTTGATGAAAGCCTAAAGACTAACGACCCCCGAATTTTTGCACTTGGTGATTGTTGTGATGCGCCTGTCCCCAAACTAAGCAATTACGCTATCTATCAGGGTAAATACTTAGGCAATAACCTACAGAAACCAATACAATTTCCAATTAAATATCCAACACCTGCCTTGACTGTATTCAGCATACCTAAGTTAGGACAAGTGGGAATTAGTACACAACAAGCTGCTAACAAGCCAGAATTAGAAATTAAAACGATGGATATAAAGAATTGGCAAACTTATGCCCGTAATGGTGATGATTTAGCAGAATTAAAAATTATTTTCAATAAGGGTAGTCAACAAATCGTTGGAGCAGAAGTTTTGAGTCAAGATGCAGATCAATTAGTTGATTACTTATCATTACTAATTCAACAACATGTCAGTGCTGAAGATTTACAACAACAATTATTTGCTTATCCTAGCCAAGCTAGTGATTTATATGGAATTTGGCAATCAAGATAAGTGATTTGACAGCAAAAGCCAGAGCAGATAGTCCTGTTCTGGCTTTTAGTTTATGTATTTTGTTCAAATTTAAATCAGAATGAGGAAAAAATATGGAGGGAAAATTTCAATATCCAATTGAACAAAGATTGTGGTTTGCCTGTGTTTTAACAATGATTGCCGGGTCATTAGATGCCTATTCATTTCTTTTTCATGGTGGGGTATTTGCCGGATTACAGACAGGTAATTTGATCCTTCTAGGAATTCATTTAGGACAACATTCACTAGATGCGGTCATTCGCCATACATTATCAATACTTGCTTTTATAATTGGAACTATTGTTATTAGAAGTGTACAGTTGCGCTTTCTTATTAGATTAAAGCCAGACGAATCGCCTCAGCAAACATTTTTGAGAAATAAGCGCCAACAACAACTTCATCTGATAGTTTTGGCATATGAAATAACAATGATAATATTATCCATTTTCTTAGATATGTTAGGAAATACTGAAATAGCGGCCATGTTCTTGTCGATGGCAGTAGCAGGAGAATTGGAAGAATTTAGAAAAGTGCGAGGCCAAACGTTCACACCACTAACAATGACAAGTGATCTGAGAGCATTAGCCGAAGCAGTTTTTGATGAATCTGTTTCTCATGCGACAACAGCTAGACAGAATGCCATACAGACATTTGCTTTAATGTTTTGCTTTATAGCTGGAGCTACTTTAGTTGGGTATACGCAGACTGAGTTATCAAACAAAACCATTTTAATACCGCTAGTAATTTTAACAATATTGGCTTTATTTTTATTAGTTAATTATGTTAAATATTTTAAAAAGAAGCATGATTTTTAATTTTTAGAATATATGTGAAACAGCACATATATTTTAAAAATCCTCGGGTTAGAAGCAAAAATTCAACTAATTTAGAATAAATTTTGTTCAGTTATGTAGATTTGGTAGCAATCTGATAATTAACCTTTAAATGAGTCTAATCTAGATAAACAATCAAGTATTTAATTCATAGCAAAATCTGTAGATCCATTACGGATTTTGCTTTTTGTTTTGCTATCAAAGATATACGAATCATTCAAAATAAAACTGTAGACGTAAAGCTCAAGAACACAAAACAGTAATATAAAATGAAAAAAGTAGAGCAGACCAAAAAATACCAAGATTCAATAGTTAAATTAGATTTTGGCATTTAAGGTTACATAATATATATTATACGAAGTTACGTATTTAAAGAAAAAGAACCTCTAATTAAAGATCTTTAGAAGATTCCAATTTCTTCAAATATTCGAGTGCATCAGATTTATAATTATGTTTTTCAATCTGTTCATTTAAAGCATCATTATCATGCGTAAAAGTTATGCCTTCAGCAAATAGTCGTTGATACAACTCACGAAATGGTAAATCATTTGCTTCAGCAATTTTTAATTCATCGTCAATTGAGTATGCGACTTTTCTGAAGTTTACATCAACAAGTCCTTGATTAAAACTCAAAACTGCATACTGAGCGCGTCTGTCAGCACGGAACTTTTTCCAGTCAGTGTACGGTTGACCAATTGAACCAGGATTGATAACCAATTGACCATTGCTGCTAGTTCTCAGCAGTTGATGATGCACGTGAGCATAAATAGCTAAGTCATAAGGTTCATTAAACAGCAGTTTATCAAAGTTAGCTTGATCCTCATATGGCAACAATTCGTGTCCATAATTTTTTTGAGGATGGTTGTGCGTCAAAAGGATATTTAGGCCCTCAAAATGAATATTTTTTGAAATAGGCCATTGTTGAACTTGTTGAACGTACTTAGAATCGAGGTGACTCTTTACGTACTTGATCAATTCAACCATATAGGTGGTTTGGGGCTCATTGATATAGTCTTTGCTGATGCCCAGAATATTCTCAAATAGGAAGTCGTCCCAATTTCCACGAATAAAATGGGTAGTATTGATTTGATTGAGTAGCTCCAAAATTGATTCTGCACCAGGTCCGGGCATGAGTAGGTCGCCTAAAAACCAATATTCATCTACCCTTTGCTTTTCGGCATCTTTAATGACTTGCTGAAAGGCGGTGAGATTGCCGTGGATGTCTGAAATAATTGCTACTTTTTTCATTGTTTGCCCCCTTCTTTCGTCCCTATCCCTTGATTCTAACGCATTTTGTGTCATAATGAGTTGTTTTTTTATTTTTTGAAGTATGTTTTCGTAAAACATATTATTTCAATAATAATTATATTTCAAATAAGCGTTAATTTATGATTGTTTTATTGAGCTTTTCACCATTTTAGCTGAACAACTCATCATTAGTTAGTCACAGAATACGTCTCTCAGACCTCATTTAAGCTCTATTTACCCTTTTTTAAGCTCGAAATCTGGATCTATAACAGTTTTCCTTTCCTAAAAACCCTGTTATGACGGTGTTTGTCTCCTAGTTTATTTTTTTGCTTCATTTGTTAAAGTTTTCGTAAAACATTTATTATTATTTACCCTAAACCGTCAAAAAAATAGATCATATTTAAATGACCTATCTACTACGCTTCAGCTTGATACTCTTTTATTTCATTTAAGAAGCTTTCACCATACTGCTCTAGTTTCACTTTCCCCACTCCACTGACGTTGAGAAAGTCGGCTTCCGTTATTGGATTCTTGACGCACATATCCTTTAGGGTCTTATCTGAAAAAATCATAAATGGTGGCAAAGCTTGTTTTCTCGCCCACTTTGTTCGTAAAGCACGTAATTTCTCGAATAGATTCATATCAAAACTGCCATCAGCGACAATGGTCCTACTCTTAGTAACGTTTTCCGGCTTGTATTTCGGAAGATCTTGACGCTTAGCAACGTTGATTTTTCCCTTTAGGACATCGGCACCCTTTTTTGACAATTTCAGAGTTGGATACTTACCTCCTGATCCAGTCAAATAGCCATTAGCTGCCAAAAATTCAATAAAACGGCTCGTTTCTTTTAAAGTTCTATCTTCAAAAATACCAAAGGTTGACAATTTTTCAAAATGATGCCAGTCGTTAGCTACGTCATCTTTGCCGACTAAAACTCTAGTAATCATCTTCTTACCGAAGTTTTGCCCCATTCTAACGACACAACTCAAAGCTTTCTGAGCATCAGCGGTTACATCGACTACTTCGCGGTCATCCAAACAATTGGAGCAACGACCACAGACTTGCGTATCGGTCTCTCCAAAGTAATCTAAGATGAATTTCATCAGACAAGTCTGCGTTTCAGCGTAACGACTCATTTCAAATAACTTCTTACGCAAACTCAATTTGTATTGGTCATCGCCTAAGGACTTATTGATGAAAAATTGATGCAATCGTAAGTCAGCTGGCGTATACAGCAAAATCGCTTCAGCTGGCAGGCCATCACGTCCCGCACGACCAACTTCTTGATAGTAATTCTCAATTGTCCCAGGTACGGTAAAATGCAGCACATAGCGCACATTAGTCTTATTGATACCCATTCCAAAGGCATTTGTCGCTACGATCACGTTAATACGGTCAAACAAAAAATCTTCTTGTTGATTGTGGCGTTCTATGTCGCTTAAGCCAGCATGATAACGTCCAACTGAAACGTCATTTTCTTTCAAAAAATTGTAGATTTTATCAACATCTTCACGCCGACCTGCATAAATAATGCCGGATTCATTTTCATGAGACTTGACGTAATTCAAAACATAATCAGTTTTATCTACGCCCCGTTCAATCTTTAAAGCCAAATTATCACGATCAAAGCCAGTCTTAACGATATTTTCATCAGGAACATCCAAAATTCTAGCCAAATCGGCTTGAACTTCTTCTGTAGCGGTCGCCGTCAAAGCTAGCCAAGCACAATCCGTGGACAAAGCTTTCAATGGTTGGATCATTTCCAAATAACTACTCCGGAAATCATGTCCCCAAGACGACAAAACGTGCGCTTCATCAATTGCAATCAATGAAATATCTAGACTTGATAGCCAACTGTAAAACTCTTCGTCAACAATCTTTTCTGGAGCGACAAATAACAGTTTAACTGCACCGCTTTCGATATAGCGCATTCTTTCTTCACGGTCGTGCCATTCAACGGTACTGTTCAAAAAAGTAGCCGGAATACCATCCTCATTCAAACTATCTACTTGATCTTTCATTAAAGAAATCAATGGTGAGACGACTAAAGTCAATCCTGACATAATTGTGGCTGGCAATTGATAGCAAATTGATTTACCACCACCGGTTGGCATGATACCCATGGTTTTTTTACCATCCAAAACCATTTCGATCAGTTCTTTTTGACCGGGCCGAAACGTATCATAACCGAATTCTTCTTTTAAGATAGCTTCTAATTTCAAGGTAAAAACTCCTATTTATCAAAAAATATATAGTTAAAGCATAGCATAGATGTAAAATTATTTTTCAATTGCTCTTAAAATGCTGACTTCAATCTGTTTCAAGCCAATTTGAATTGTTTTTTCATCGGCGATAGAAATTCGTTGCGTTTGAATGAAATAGAAGATAATCTGACTGACGACTATTCTCAAAAAGCCTGCTACATCTAAGTCATCCCTCAACTCACCAGTCTTTTTTAACGGTAACCAGACATTTTGTTCAAAAATATCTTTCACGTCCACGATTTTTTGCAAAACGTTATCTTTAATCTGCTGATTGATCAACAATTGTGAAATCAAGATCATTACCGCATCTTTATTCTGTACTAAAAAGCTATAACGATCTTGAACGATGAAATGAATCATATTAGCTAAATTTTGGTCTTGCTGAGACAATTTTTTGGCAAACTCTTTTCCATAAACTGGTAGTAAATGCTCAATTAGTGGTTTTAAGATAACTAGTAGCAGGTCTTCTTTAGATTTGTAGTACTTAAAAATAGTCGCCTGACTCATCCCTGAAGCTTCAGCAATTTGTGCAGTGGACGTACCATCATAACCTTGCTTAGAAAACAAATTAATAGCCGCTTTTAAAACTTGTTTCTTGCCAAATGGCATCTCACTAGTCATCAACCAGTCGTTTAGATCCTCAAATGCTTGTTCCATTTTGTTACACCTTTCTGTATTTTTTCAATCCTTGAATATTTAAAATCGTCAATATTACTAAGAATAACAATAAGATTCCAATTTCAGGCAATATTTTGATAAAGCCGTCCCCAGACATGACTACGCCACTCAAGGCATCTCCAGCATATTTCAATGGTAAAACATACGAAATTGCTTGTACGCCTTTAGCCATCGTATCTAAGGGAATAATCCCCGAGAAAAATATTTGTGGCACGATGATCAAGGGAATAAATTGCATCATCTGAAATTCCGATTTAGCAAAAGTCGACATTAAGATTCCAAACGCTAAGGCAACTAATGCTAAAACGAAGTTAATTAAAATTACGTAAAAAATGCTGCCGACTACTTCAACTTTTAGCATCCAGACGGTAAATAAGACGACCAATAACGTCTGCAAGATTGCTAAAACTCCGTAGCTGAGCATATAGCCAAAGACTATCTCTGAACGTTTTACTGGTGTCGCTAAGAGTCGATTCAACGTGCCAGACGTTCGTTCATTCAACAAAGCCATCCCTGAAATTAAGAAAACAAAGAAGAAGACGAAAAATCCCATTAAAATTGGTACTATTTTGTCAAAGAAGTTAGTATCAGAATTGCCGTACTCATATTTTTGATGAATTTTAGGCTGTGAGACTTGTGCTCCCAGTGGTTTTAAAACTCGTTTCATCTCCTGCATGGAATTAGCTAACAGAGACATTTTAAAGGCAGACTTAACAGCTTTAGTCTTACTAGCGTCAATATTGGCATAAGTTACTTGAAAATCAGCGCCTTTAGATTGCACGATGGCATCCACCTTTTGATCAGACAACGCTTCTTTGGCCTTTTTAGTACTGTCGTATTTTTTAGTAGTTAGATGACTAGTCTTATCTAATTGCGTAATTAAGTTCTCATTGACATTTACTGTAGCAACTTTTACGTCAGTCGTAGAGTTAACTGAAAAAACTAATTTCATCAAAAATAAGATAAAAATCGGTGCTAAAAACATCAACATCAAGGTCCTTTTATCTCGCAATAATTCTTTAGTAACTCGTTTAGCGATAGCTATTGTTCGCATTATTCAAACCCTCCGCCTTCAAAAATACTTCTTCGATCGAATTGACTTGATAGATTTGTTCCAAACTCAGCGGGTCGTTATAGGCAATGATCCGTCCGTCGAGCAATAATGCTACATCGTCGCACAACTGGGCTTCATCCATTACGTGAGTCGTTACCAGAATCGTTTTGCCTTGGTTACGCAAATTTTGTAGTTCCCACCAGATTTTTCTTCTCAAAGCTGGATCAACTCCGACTGTTGGCTCATCCAAAATCAAAATATCATTATTGCCTAACATCGCAATTGCTAAGGAGAGTCTACGTTTCATCCCTCCAGAGTAGCCACTGACTCGTTTGTTCAAATCTTTAGTCAATTCAACGACTGAGGCGACGTGCTCAATAAATTTCTTCGAATTTTTCAAAGCTTTCATGTCAGCATAAAACTGCAAGTTTTCTTGCCCAGTCAGTTGCTCATATAAAGCATCAGATTGTGCCATATAGCCGATTTTTCCTAGTAATTTACGATTGGGCATTTTCTGATTAAAGACTGTCGTAGACCCTCTATCAGGGACTTCCATGCCCAAAATTATCTTGATAATGGTCGACTTCCCAGCTCCAGACGGTCCAATCAAACCAATAATACGTCCTCCTGGTATTTGAAAATCAACTTGCTTCAAAACTGTTTGCCGGCCAAATTTTTTGACGATTCCTTGCATTGAAATAACGCTGTTGAACATTATCCGTCCTCCTCGAATGGTATTTTGATAGTGAGTGAGTGGTTACTCACTATGCTTTTCCCCACAGTATAGTACTAGCTAAAATAAAAAGCCATCCCTATTTGAGATGACTTTCCAAATCCAATAAATGCTCTTTCATGACAGCTCCACCACGATATTGGCCGACTTTTCCTGCTTTAGTTATTACTCGATGGCAAGGAATAACCATTAAGACAGGATTCTTGCCGATAGCACTGCCGACCGCTCGAACTGCTTTTGGCTTATGAATCTCTTCAGCAATTTGTGTATAGTTTCTAGTTTGTCCATAAGGAATCTGTTCCAAAGCTTTCCAAACACTTTCTTGAAAGGCAGTTCCCGAAACATCTAACTCCACATCAAATTTTTCAAGCTTACCTGCCAAGTATGCTTTTAATTCAGTGGCGATTTTGGTTAGTTTTGATTCATCATCGATTAATTGCACCTCTGGATAAAAATCTGACAGTTCTTTTAAGTCTTTATCTGCTGAACCGACAAAGGCTAATCCCTTTGCAGTGGCGGCCAATAAATAAGTATGCCCTACGAGTTTGAATTGGTGACAATACAAGGTTTTCATATTTATTCTCCCCTCTTTATTAGCATATTACTCTAGTATCAATAATTAGTCATTTTGTATTTTTATTACATTTTATGTCTTATTTTAAGATTTATATTGTAATTTTGTTACATAGGTTATATGATATTACTTGTAAAGCGCTTACAGTTTTAAAAGGAGGATCATCAATTGCTCGGGTTTTCGTATTACCTCGATCATACTTTGAATGAGGATGACAAAAAGTACCTTCAAAGTATGCAGCAACACCATTTTAATGAAATATTTACTTCGCTTCACATCCCTGAAGATGAACCATCGCAATATGCCACTCGTCTACAGGAATTGCTCGAATTTACCAATGACTTGTCGTTACACGTCTTTGTAGATATCGATAAGCATTCACTTAAAAATTTGCCTCGCGATTTAACTGGCTTTTCACTGCGACTCGATGACGGCTTCACTAATCAAGAGATCGCCCAGTTATCCCAAGACGGTCCAGTAGCTTTAAACGCTAGCACTTTAAGTGAACAAGATATTACCGAATTAAGAGACTTCAAGGCTAATTTCAAAAGCTTAGAAGCTTGGCACAATTTTTATCCTCGTCCTGAAACTGGCTTAGATAAAAACTGGTTTATTCAAAAAAATCGCTGGTTAAAGCAATTAGGCTTGACTACTCAGGCCTTTATCCCTGGTAATGAAACTTTGCGGGGACCAATTTATTCTGGATTGCCAACTCTAGAACACCACCGCCAACAAGATTTATTAGCTTCCGCATTGGAACTAGAAAAATACGGTGTCGACAAGATCTTCATTGGTGACCCAAGGTTGGATTTGACTTACCAGACGAAATTCTATGACTACTTTAATGATAGAGTTTTCGATCTATGCTTAAAAGCTAATCCAAATTTTCCACCATATCTAGTCAACAAAGTCTTGCACAATCGACCTGATCCAGCTGCTCAAGTAATCAGAGTCGTCGAGAGCCGTGGGATGAACGCTTTGAATAAAAAAATAGTTGAACCCCTCGATACCATCCCTCGAAATATTGGTTCAATTACGATCGACAATCAAAAGTACGGACGCTACATGGGAGAAGTTCAGATCATTAAAACTGACTTGCCAATGGACGAAAAAGTCAACGTCTGCGGACACCTTGATCAAGCTTCAATTCAATTGCTGCCCTACTTTAGTGCCAATACCGCCTTTAGGTTTAATTACAAGGAGTGAAATTATGGATTTAACAAAATTAAGTACTGAAACACGTAATCAAAAAAGTATGGAACTAGATACCATGTCAGTCGCTGAAATCTTACAACTAATGAATTCAGAAGACCAAACAGTGCCACTCGCTATTCAAAAACAATTGCCACAAATAGAAAACGCCGTAGAGATCATTATTCAACAATTCAAAAAGGGTGGCCGTTTGATTTATTTAGGGGCTGGTACTAGTGGCCGTTTGGGGGTTTTGGATGCCGCTGAGTGCGTACCTACTTTTGGAACCGACCCATCTCTAGTTCAAGGCTTGATTGCCGGTGGTCAGAGTGCCATGACTGTTGCTGTCGAAGGTGCTGAAGACTCACTCAGCTTAGCCGAAGAAGATTTGAAAAAGCTCGACTTAAATGAAGACGATGCCGTCGTTGGCTTAGCCGCTAGTGGTCGCACACCTTACGTTATCGGAGCTTTAAAGTACGCTCAAACGGTTCAAGCAGCAACTATCAGTATCGCTTGCAACGAAAATGCTGAAATTTCAAAATTTGCCAAATATCCAATCGAAGTAGTTACTGGACCAGAAGTCTTGACTGGTTCAACTCGTCTCAAGGCTGGAACAGCTCAAAAACTAGTCTTAAATATGATCTCTACTACTTCAATGATCAAGCTCGGCAAAGCTTATCAAAACTTGATGATCGACGTTAAGCCTACTAACGATAAATTAGTTGAACGTGCCAAAAGAATCATCATGCAAGCAACAGACTGCGATTACCAAACAGCAGCTGATACGTTAAAAGCTGCCGACCAAGACGTTAAAGTCGCAATTATTATGATTTTAACTGGTAGCGACAAAGATAACGCCGTCAAGAATCTCAAGCAAAATGATGGCTTTGTCAGAAAAGCTATGAAGGAGGATTAAACCATGGCTGAGAAAAAAGAAGAACGCTTAGCTCGTGAAATATACAGTGCTGTTGGGGGACCTAGCAATGTAGAAAAATTGATCCATTGTATGACTCGGGTCAGAATGACGATTCGTGATTACGATAAGGTCGATATGGAAAAATTAAAGGCCATCGATGGTGTCTTAGGTGTCGTCCAAGAAGATACCTTACAAGTAGTCGTTGGACCTGGTCTAGTAAATAAAGTTGCCCAAGTAATGATTGACCAAGTTGGCGTCAAATTGGGAGAACCCTTCCCAGAAAATCTTGAAGAAGATGACCAACCTCAACTATCCGAACACCAAAAGGCTAAAGCTGAGGTCACTCAAAAAGCTGCTGAATTCAAGGCTCAACAAAAAAAGAAGATCAAGCCTTCTAAAACGAAAGCTGTCTTAAAATCTATTTCTAATATTTTCGTACCTTTGATTCCTGTTTTCGTCGGTGCCGGTTTAATTGGTGGTATCGCTGCCGTTCTTTCCAATATGATGGTCGCTGATGATATCGGCAAGAATTGGACTGAATTTATTACTGTTCTAAATGTTATTAAAAATGGTGTTTTTGCTTATTTAGCTATTTATGTTGGTATCAATTCCGCCCAAGAATTCGGGGCAACTCCTGGTCTTGGTGGTGTGATTGGTGCCGTGACCTTGCTTGCTGGTGTGGATCCTAAAGTTCCCTTGCAAAATATCTTTAACGGTTCTGCCCTTTCAGCTGGTCAAGGTGGTATCATCGGGGGCATCTTTGCTGTTTGGATTCTTTCAATCATTGAAAAACAATTGCACAAAGTCATCCCTGATTCGATTGATATCATCGTGACGCCTACGTTGACGCTTCTAGCCGTCGGTGTCTTCACAATCTTCATCGTTATGCCTATCGCTGGTGTTATCTCTGACTCATTAGTTGGTTCTATCATGTGGGTTCTAAAAGTCGGTGGTGCCTTCTCTGGATTTATCTTAGGACTATTCTTCTTACCTATGGTTATGCTTGGTTTACATCAAATCTTAACTCCTATTCATATTGAAATGATCGACCAAACCGGTTCTACTTTACTATTGCCTATCCTTGCTATGGCTGGTGCTGGACAAGTTGGTGCTGCTTTAGCTCTTTGGGTTCGTTGCAAAAAAAACAAGAAGTTAACTAATATGATCAAAGGTGCTCTACCAGTTGGTTTCTTAGGAATTGGTGAACCCTTGATCTACGGTGTTACTTTACCTCTTGGTCGTCCATTCATTACTGCTTGTATCGGTGGTGGTATTGGTGGTGCCGTTGTTGGAGCCTTTGGTAACGTCGGTGCGATTGCCATTGGACCTTCTGGTGTTGCCTTGATTCCATTGATCACTAACGGACACATCTTAGGTTACGTCTTAGGACTACTAGCTGCCTACGTTGGAGGCTTTATCGCTACTTACTTCTTTGGTGTTCCAAATGATGCCAAGAAAGCTACTGAATTAGACTAATCTATGGAAAGTCTAATCTTTTCTATTAAGCAAAAGTTACCGGAACTAACGAAGACTGAACAAAAAATTGCTCACTACGTGATTGATAACCCGGCAAAAGTAATTTCAATGAGTGTTCAAGAACTAGTCAGTGCGATTCCAACGAGTTCCGCTTCGATCGTTCGGTTTGCTAAAATATTTTGTCCCAATGGTTTCGCTGACTTCAAGTTGAAATTGTCGGCGGAAAGTGAATTAAATCAAAAGATCTACGATGAACTAGATCCAAAAGACTCTATCGATGATTTAAAAGACAAGTTGTCCTTTCGAATCAATCAAACCTTAATCAGAACAAATAGTATTTTGGACGATGCTTCTTTGACCCAAGCGATACAAATCCTCAGCCAAAAAGAAACTATCGTAAGTTTTGGAATCGGTGCATCCCACTTAGTAGCTGAAGACTTCCAACAAAAATTTTTCCGAATCGGTAAAACTGTCATCACTAACAACGATGTTCATGTCATATCAACGATTTTACTGGCTAAAAAAGAACAAGCGGCCGTTTTGATAGTTTCAAACTCCGGTGAGACTAAGGAAGCAATCAACTTAGCACGTCTTGCAAAACAAAATAAAATCCCTATAATTGTATTAACGCATAAAAATGAAAGCGTTTTAGCAAAAATGTCGGATGTAGTTTTGATTCACGATGACAGTACCGAAAATAGTTCTTTGCGAAGTGCCGCAACCACCTCTTTGATTGCCCAATTCTATGCAATTGATTTGTTATATTACAGTTACTTCAAGTTAGACTTTTCTAAACACGTCAAAGAAATCATCTCTTCACAAAAATTTATTGCTAAGAACTTCAAGGAGGAAGAATAAACATGGGGTTATTTTCTAGAAAAAAGATCGATGAATTCGTTTCACCTGCCAATGGTGAATTGATCCACTTGGACAAAGTCAACGATCCAGTCTTTTCACAAAAACTAATGGGTGACGGCTTTGCGGTTAAACCAAGCGATAACGAAATCGTCGCTCCCATCAGCGGTGTTATTGGGACAGTTTTCCCCACTAAACACGCCTTAATGATCACTTCTAAAAATGGTCTAGAAATCATGTTGCACTTAGGTATCGACACAGTTGAACTAAACGGACAGCCTTTTGAAATGTTCGTTCAAGAAAACGATACAGTCAAAGCTGGTCAAAAGCTCGCTACGATGGACCTGCAAAAGGTCCTAGACAGTGGCAAAGATACACCGATCATGACTATCATCACTAATTCAGATGCTGTTAAAGATATGGGGGATTTTGAAGATAAATCAGTTTCTGCTGGTGATAAGGCTTTAGAAATTACCGTCAATTAAATACAAAAGTCAGGTTAAATGACCTGGCTTTTTTGTTCCATTGATTAACTAACTGTATAATAAATAAAAGGAGGTTTTCTAATGGTTAAAATTCCTTATTTGACTGGTTTCGAAGCTTATTTAAAGACCAGAAAAATTTCAGACAAAGCTCACACTGAATACATGAACTCACTGACTGATTTTTTCAATTACACGATTCAACACAATCCCGACTACAAAATTACTGAAGATATCAAAGATGTCCACGAAATGGATGTCAGACTGTTTAAAAACTTTATGCTAGAAGAATTACAACTCAGTGCTAGTACGATCAACAAAGTTATTAGCAATTTGAATGTCTACTTTAAATACCTCTTCAGTGTCAAAAAAACACCCGAGATTCCAACTTTGAACATAAACAGTGTCACCGTACCCAAACAGAGTGATTTTCCCGTAGAAGTCTTTCTGAAGCTTCCCTATTACCTACAAGCTGACTTGAGTGTTTATACGCGACTGTTAATTTTGATCGTAGCAAAAGGTTTTAACTATAAGGAAGCCATGCAAGCAGGATTTTATCAAAAGTTCAATCAACTGGACTTCGATGAAGATGAGACTAAATTCTTAAATCTCTATCGCAATTACATTGAACCTTACAAGACGTATTGGGACAATGACAATCTTTTCTTGAGTCGCAATCGTGGTGCTAACAGTCCTCTCTTGACAGTTCCAGCGATCCATCGTGATTTAAAACGTGACAGTGAAGCTACCAAATTGGACCTCTCGCCTAAAAAGCTCTATACGACTTTTATCCTACTAGCTTTGAGTACAAAAGAACTGAGTGCTGACCAACAACGAGCTTTAGATGCTCTAGACACTCCTTCCTTGATGTATTATCGCCGCTTAAAACGCGAAACAAATTTTGATATTTAGAAAGTGTGAAAAATGAAAAATATTGCTGTATACTGTGGCGCTGCTACAGGAAATGATGAGGTTTACAAATTAGGAGCTAAAAAACTCGGTCAATGGATCGTTCAAAACAACTACGGTCTAACTTATGGCGGTGGCAAATTTGGATTGATGAGCGTCATTGCTAACAGTGTTCTGGAAAATGGTGGTTTCGTTCATGGAATTATCACCCAAGAACTTTTCGACCGCAAATTAGCTTTTGAAGAGATTTCCAAATTGGACATCGTCTCTGACATCTCAGTTAGAAAACAAGCCATGCTAAAGGATTCCGTAGTTAACATTGCTCTACCCGGTGGACCTGGAACACTCGAGGAGATAGCTGAAGCCTTTTCTTGGACGATTTTGGGAGATAGTAAGAGTCCCTGTATCTTTTACAACATCAATCATTATTACGATCAACTAGAAGCATTTTTTGATTCAATGGCTGAAAAAGGCTTTATGGAGCCCACTACACGAAAGACTTTACTCTTTAGCGATTCACTGACTGAAATAAAAGATTTTATAGATTCATATAACCCACCAGCATTGCGTAAATATAAAAATTAAGATGAGCGTTTTATTTCACTACTAACCAAAAAGGAGTTATATTCTAGTTGTCAGATAGGAAAATGATATCTGACGAATATACTCCTTAGATATACATTACAAACTATGGTTCTCTCATTAATACTATATACAAAATAAATATCCTCCCAATTTTGTAAAATTGAAAAAGATATAGACCAATAAACTTATAAACTCTCTGATATATAACAAAAACACGTTGGAATTAATTTTCCAGCGTGTTTTTTATTTAGTATTTTATAAGAAAGATGTGATAACACCAGCAATAACTACTAGTACTAATCCAGAAATAACCATGATCATTTCTTTACGTGTCTTACTTTCATGAAGGAAGTAAATACTACCTAACGTAGCAATGATAACGTTCATTTGTGAAAGCGTGAAACCAGTAGCTAATCCGTTAACGTCCTTACGAGATGAAATCAAGTACGTTGCAGCAGCAAAAGCGAAGAAGATACCACTGATGATGTTTAAGTAAGTACTCTTTGACTTGTAAGGCTTAGCTTCACGATTACCCTTAGTAAGAAAGGCAAAAACAGTTGCAGCAACTGCCATACCGAATGCTTGTGGCAAGAAGGCTTCAAAACCATTGATCGTTACAGCTTGTGGAAAGGCTGAATAACCAACATAACCAATTGTAGCAATCAATACTAAAGTAATACCTTTAACAACGCTTGATTCGCTCTCAGAAACTTTCTTTTCACTGTAAGTAGTCAAGTAAACTCCAATAATAATCAAAAGAATAGCAAAGGCACCAACTAATTTAGCTGTAACACCAGGCCATTCGCCTAAAACGATCACTCCCCAAAGTGATGTACCGATCAATTGGAAACCAGTTGAAACTGGCATTGTCTTTGAAACACCCATTTCAGCAAAGGCGTAAAAGACTAATGATTGAGCAGCTGACCAACAAACACCAGACAAGAAGGTGAATAAGAAGGTCTTACCACTTACAAGTGGTGTTTGAGTAACAAGTGCTACGACAATGGCAGACAAAAATGTACCATAAGTTGCACCAATAATTTGATTAACTGGCTTCCCTCCGAATTTACCTGTCAAGATTGGGAATAATCCCCAACCGATCATCGGCATTAGTCCAATTAAAATATTTACCATATTCATTTTTTACAAACTCCCTTTAGTTCAAAATAACAAAG
Source organism: Companilactobacillus farciminis KCTC 3681 = DSM 20184 (assembly GCF_002706745.1). NCBI lineage: Bacteria > Bacillati > Bacillota > Bacilli > Lactobacillales > Lactobacillaceae > Companilactobacillus > Companilactobacillus farciminis. The sequence goes on from NZ_CP017702.1 coordinate 1,424,137, forward strand.
CAATTTTTCAGCAATGTGGATATTATATCAAAAATGAGAATGCGTTTTCAAGAAAAATCTACGTTTTCATTAAAAATATCATGATAAATATTTAATATTTTTGATTAGTCTTTGATTTGGTACTACGAGAACCGTTTACAATTATATAATTATCTATAAATAAATTTTATTCTGTAAATCAAATGTATCTTTTCGTAAATCGTTATCACAAAAAATATTATGTATTCGAACATAGCTAATCAAACTGTACTAATAAAAAAAAGCCCTCTTAGGTAGCCTAAAACTAACCTAAAAGAGCTGATTTATTCATTAATTAGAATTGTTCGTTCAATGGAGGAACAACTTGCTTCTTACGTGAAACAACGCCAGGTAAAGCAGCCTTGTTATCTTCAACTTTAGTATTCAAAGCTGTTTCAAACTTGCTGATAGCATCGTCATCACCGATAACAACACCAGTAGTATCACTAGTCAAGATATTAGTGATCAATAGGACAAACAAGTTATAACCGTTGTCAGCATTTTCTGCCTTGATGTCTTTTACAAAATCAGCTTCACGCTTCAAAGTGTCGTCAACATCAACAGTATTAACTTGAGCTACACGAACGCTTGTACCATTCATGTCAAAGCTCTTAGCATCCATGTCGATCAATTCTTGCGTTGATTTGCTGTCTAAGTTTGTACCAGCCTTCAACATTTCAAGACCATAAGTTTCATAATCAATTCCAGCAATCTTGCTCAAATCTTTAAGAGCGTCGCGGTCTTCGTCTGTTGTTGTAGGTGACTTCAATAGCAATGTATCAGAAATGATTGATGATGCCATGATAGCAGCAATCTTTTCAGGAATTTCTACTTCTGATTCGTTGTACATCTTCCAAACGATTGTACTTACACAACCTAGTGGTTCTGCACGGTAGTACAATGGCAAATCAGTTTCAAAGTTAGCGATACGGTGGTGGTCAACTACGTGAGTAACTTCAACAGTATCGATGTCGCTGACACTTTGTTGTCTTTCGTTGTGGTCCACAAGCATAACTTTCTTAACTTCCCCGTCAATAGCAGAAATTACACGTGGGAACTTCACATCGAAATGATCGTAAACAAATTTTGTTTCTAGGTTTGGTTCACCCAAAGCTACAGCTTCAGTGTTGTAGCCTAATTTGTTTTGTAAGTATGAATAAGCAATAGCTGCTGAGACAGCATCTGTATCAGGATTCTTGTGTCCAAATACTAATTCTTTTTCTGGCATGTTGTTTTATACCCCTTTTATAAAATAATTTATCTTGAAGACTTCAAACGATCAATATAGCTCATTTTATCTAAGAAATTATCCCATTCGTTCAAGAATTCTTGAATCCGTGGAATCTTTTCTTTATCTTCTCGATATACAAATGATAAATCACTTGATATAGCTGGTTCAAGTGGTGTTTGATAAAGTTTAAACATTGATTCATGTGCAATACAAAAACTCAATGGTAAAACCGTATAAACATCGTCGGATTCTTGGGTAAACTTCAAAAGTTGATAAGGCGATGAAAATCTCGCAATAACCTTTGGCAAGTCCACTAAAGCATCCCGATATCGTTCTTGCAATAATTCTGAGAAATAGTAGCTCTTCAAATAAGTTGCCCAAGGCTTTTGGGTTGCATCCTTGTAGCAGACTGACTTTCTCTTGCTAAACTTCTCATTGTTGTGAATCAACATTATGTTATCACTAATGATCTTTTTAGACTTGTAAATTTTCCAACTCTTGATATTTCGATCTGGTAAATACATGATTGCCAAATCGATTCGATTATTTTGGATACTATCCCAAAGTTCTTTTCGAGTTAATAAATTCAAATCGATCACAACGTTTGGATTGATACGATTGTATTCGACAATAAAGTCCTCGATCACGACAGATTCGGCCGTTGATAACAGTCCAATACTGATGGTACCGCTTTTTTCTGATGATGCTTGTTGGATTTGATCGGTCACATTGTTGATCAAGTCAAACATTTGGTGTGTAGCCTTTAGGAGGGATGTTCCTGCGTCAGTTAAATAAATCTTTTTACCCACGCTATAAAACAATGGAGCTCCCACCACGCGTTCAATCTTTTTGATCTGTTGAGTCAAAGCCGGTTGCGTAATACCTAACATCTGAGCTGTTTTGGTATAACTCATGTTCTTAGTCAACTCGTCAAAGTAATTTAAAGCTTTGGAACTAAAGACTCTTCTTGATTTTTCGTCCAGCAATAAAGAATCCTCCTAATTATTTGTCATAGTAAAAATTAATATGTTCAATAAGATAATAATACTATATAACGTAAAACTATGCTGATTATATCCTATTTTTCTTCAACTTTTTTGACAAATCTAACAGGAATCCCATCAGTTTCCGGATCCATGATAAATGAACCATTAGAATAACGGTCGGTACTTTGGTGTCCAGCACGATCGATTTCAATTTCTTTGTTAATGTCAGTAATGATTGAAATTGACTCGTCGTTTGAAATATTAGTTACTAATTGCACTCGATGTGGATTGCGTTTTAATTCACGTAACGTTAAGACACCACGACGGGCACGACTAGTTATAGGAATCTCTGACAACTTCATTTGCTTGTATGAACCACGTTGCGTCAATAAAGCAATTTTTTCATTTTCGTCAGTCGATAGGAAGTATCCAGCTAATTGATCATCAGCTTTTAGACTGACAAATTTAACCCCAATAGCTTTGCCACTAACTACCGGCACTTCAGAAACTGGAAAGGCTGAAGCATAAGAGTGTTGCGTAAAGACATAAACTAAATCAGATGAATCGCTAGCTAAGTAATAGACGTTCATAACTCTAGCATCAGCTGACTTGATCTTGCAATACTTCGAAGCACGAGACTTATAAGTACGTCCCGGCAACAAGTCACTGAAAGCAACTTGTTTGATGTAGTTTTCATTTGTAGCAATTAAGAAATTGCCTGTTTCTTTCAAATCCTTAAAGACAAACGCTTTGAGAATCGACTCATCACTATCCAAACCAACCTGTTGAGACAAGTGCGAACCGGTATCCTTCCAACGACTATCTTCAATTTCAAAAATTTGACGATAGATCAAATTACCCTTATCAGTAAAAATGAAGACATGATCAAGCGTGTTGACATTTTGATCGATGATTGGATAGTCTTCGTCTTTTAGACCATTGTCTTCTGGACTAGAAGCTTGATAAGAACGCAAACTACTACGTTTAACGTAACCATCATGACTAACTAATAGACGAACATCTTCACTGGCAACCATAACTGAAGTATCAACTTCGATTTCTTCGACCTTAGCCTCAATCTTAGTTCGACGCTTGTCAGCGTACGTATCACGGACGGTCAATAGTTCCTTTTTGATCACATTCATCAAAGTCTGATGATCATCGATAATTTTATTCAAAGAAGTGATCTGGTCATTTAACTCTTGGTCTTCTTTTTCAAGTTCAGTTACATCAGTATTAGTTAGACGATAAAGTTGCAAGGAAACGATAGCTTCTGCTTGTTCATCAGTAAATTTATAGGATTTAATCAAATTATTCTTGGCATCGGATTTATTCTTGCTGCCACGAATCGTTTTGATAACTTTATCAAGAATCGACAAAGCTTTGATCAAACCTTCAACGATGTGCAAGCGTTTCTTCGCTTTACTTAGGTCAAATTGACTACGACGTAAAACGACGTCTTCTTGATGTTTGATGTATTCCTTCAAGATTTGAATCAAACCAACTTGTTGTGGCGACATATTAGCAATAGCCACCATATTGAAGTTATATGAAACTTGCAGATCAGTATTTTTGAACAAATAATTCAAAATTCCGTTAGCATCGACGTCACGCTTCAATTCAACAACGATCGATAAACCTTGACGGTCAGATTCGTCACGAACTTCAGCGATACCTTCGACCTTTTTAAGAACTCTGATTTCATCCATCTTTTTAACTAATTGAGCCTTGTTAACTTCATAAGGAATCTCGGTAATCACGATTTGCGATTTATGACCACGAATTTCTTGAATCGTTGTCTTAGAACGAAGAAAGACCTTGCCACGTCCAGTTTGATAAGCTTCTTTGATACCATCTTTTCCTTGTAAGATACCACCGGTTGGAAAGTCTGGTCCCTTAACGATCTTCATCAACTCATCCAAAGTAATATCTGGATTGTCGATCATCTTGATCGTAGCATCGATAACTTCACCTAAGTTGTGTGGTGGAATCTCTGTCGCATAACCGGCAGAAATACCAGTTGCACCATTAACTAAAAGATTAGGAAATCTAGCTGGTAAAACCTTTGGTTCTTTTTCAGTATCATCGAAATTCCACTCTTCATCGACAGTACCTTTGTTGATATCACGTAACATTTCCGTTGATATCTTGCTCAAGCGAGCTTCAGTATAACGCATGGCAGCTGGCGGATCTCCATCCATCGAACCATTGTTACCATGCATTTCAATTAGAGGTTCACGTAATTTCCAATCTTGTGAAAGACGCACCATGGCTTCATAAATTGAAGAGTCCCCGTGAGGGTGGAAATTACCCATGACGTTACCAACACCTTTGGCAGACTTACGAAAGCCTTTGTCATACGTGTTGCCATCCAAAAACATTGAGTACAAGATTCTACGTTGAACTGGTTTCAAACCGTCTCGAATGTCAGGTAAAGCTCTTTCTTGAATAATTGATTTTGAATATCTCGCAAATCGATCTCCCATGATTTTTTCGAGCGAGATATCTTGAATTTTAGGAGAATTTTCAGTCACTATTTATCACCTATTCCTTATTCAATAAATCGTCAACGATTTTACTGTCGATTGGATCAGTTGCATCGACTTTTTCGAGGATATTGTCCCCTTCTTCAGTTCCGTTGAAGCGAACATTTTCTTCGATCCAATCACGACGTGGTTTAACTTTGTCACCCATTAAGGTAGTTACACGACGTTCAGCTAAAGCCGCATCATCGATATTGACCCGAATCAAAATTCGATTAGCAGGGTCCATTGTCGTCTTCCAAAGTTGGTCGGCATTCATTTCACCCAAACCTTTGAATCGTTGCAAGTCGTAGCCTTTACCCATTTCTTTGATACCAGCTTTTAGTTCATCTGGAGTCCAAGCGTATTTAGTCTTAGTTTTGGCACCTTTACCTTTTTGCAAACGATAAAGTGGCGACAAAGCAATATATACGTGACCTGATTCAACTAGTGGGCGCATGTAGCGATAGAAGAACGTTAACAACAAGATTTGAATGTGAGAACCATCATCATCGGCATCGGTCATGATAATGATCTTGTCGTAATTTCTGTCTTCTAGCTTGAAGTCAGCTCCAACACCGGCACCGATCGTATAGATCATCGTATTGATCTCTTCATTTTTGTAGATATCTTCCAGCTTAGCTTTTTGAGTATTCAAAACCTTACCACGCAATGGCAAGATAGCTTGGAACTTTCTGTCTCGGCCTTGTTTAGCAGAACCACCGGCAGAATCACCCTCGACTAGGAACAATTCGTTTTTATCTGGATTCTTTGATTGAGCAGGTGTCAATTTACCAGACAACAAACCATCAGTCTTCTTGTTCTTCTTGCCGCTACGAGTACTTTCTCGAGCTTTTCTAGCAGCATCCCTAGCTTCACGAGCTTTGAGAGCTTTTTTGACGAGCATTTGTGCTTGCTCACCATTTTCCAATAAATAAAAGCTCATTTGTTCATAAACTAGTTGGTCAACAGCTGATCTTGCTTGAGGAGTACCAAGTTTTCCCTTAGTTTGACCTTCGAATTGCAAGATTTCTTCAGGGATACGTACCGAAATAATTGCTGATAGACCTTCACGAACATCGCTACCTTCAAGGTTCTTGCTATTTTCTTTTAATAGTCCGACCTTTCTTGCATAGTCGTTGAACGCTTTAGTCAAACCAGACTTCATTCCGGCCTCGTGCGTCCCACCATCAGCAGTACGAACATTATTAACAAACGAGATGATATTTTCAGAATAACCGTCGTTATATTGACCGGAAAATTCGATTTCAATATCTGAATTAGTACCCTCTACGTAGAAAATTCCACCAAGAGCATCTTTTCCTTCGTTGAGGTATTTAACAAATGATTGAATACCATCTTCGTAATGGAAAACTTCTTCCTTGTCTTCTTCACCACGTTTATCAGTGATAGTAAACTTAACACCTTTGAGTAGGAAGGCTGACTCACGAAGTCTTTCGGCTAAAGTATCGAAATTAAATTTGGTTGTTTGAAAAATCGTCTTATCAGGCTTGAAACTAATCGTTGTTCCACTGCCTTCTTTAGTTGAACCAGTCTTTTTCAAAGTTCCGACCGGATGGCCACCATTTTCAAAACGTTCTTCGTAAACTTTGTGATCACGAACGACACGAACTGTCATCCATTCAGACAAGGCATTTACAACTGATGAACCTACACCGTGTAGACCACCAGACGTTTTGTAACTATTTTCGGAGAACTTACCTCCGGCATGTAGAACCGTTAAGATAACTTCAATCGTTGGACGACCAGACGAATGCATTCCCGTTGGCATTCCTCGACCATGGTCAACGACAGTAATGCTACTATCTTTGTTGATAGTGACATTGATCTCCTTACCAAATCCTGATAGAGCTTCATCGACTGCGTTATCGACAATTTCATAGACCAAGTGATGTAATCCACGTGAATCTGTGGAACCAATGTACATACCAGGTCTTTTTCGTACAGCTTCTAATCCTTCAAGGATTTGAATTGACGAATCATCATAAGATGATTTTGGCATTTATATCATTCCTTTTTCATTTACTACTGCAGTTATTTTAGTATTATAACACTATTCACACTATACGAATATACGTTCGTATTCAAGAGAAATCTTTTATTTTTGGCTAAAATAGTGGATAATGTCTAAGTTGGTATTTATAATTCTTTTAAAACACCATAGAATTACAATATACCAAAAAATAAAGCTGAGAGAGTGATTTTTTAATGAAACTTCTCATTTGTGCCATTTTAGCCTATTTAATCGGCTCATTTCCAACTGCCTATCTAGTCGGAAAATTTTTCTTCCACAAAAATATTTTTGATTATGGTAGTGGTAACGTTGGAACCACAAATGCTTACCGGGTCTTCGGTAAATATGCCGGAACACTAGTTTTAATTATCGATATTTTAAAGGGAACATTAGGAGCATTGATGCCTGTCTTCTTTGGACTTGATCATCATTGGGTTCTTTTCGTCGGAATCTGTGCCGTTATCGGCCACTGCTTCTCTATCTTCTTGAAATTCAGAGGTGGTAAAGCCGTCGCTACTAGTGCTGGTATTTTACTAGCTTACAATCCTTTGTTGTTTACGATTTGTTTTATCGTCTTAGCAACAATCGTTTACGTTACTAGCATGGTCAGTGTAGCTAGTTTAACAACCGTACTCTTCTTTACCGTCGCTTCGTTATTTTTGCACGATTGGATCTTAACTACCGTCGCTGCTATTGTTACCGTCATTATTTATGTTCGTCACATTCCTAATATCAAGCGATTACTCAAAGGAAAAGAAAACCTCGTTCCAATTGGTCTACAATACAAGAAACAACAAGCTAAGAAAAATCAAAAATAATTCCACAAAAAAGCAGGTCAAGAATTTAACTTCTCGACCTGCTCTTTTTTTTAATTTGTGACCATTTGATCTTTATAAAGACCGGCATAAAAACCATCTTCTGCCAAAAGGGTTTGATGATTGCCTTGTTCAATAATATTTCCGTCTTTTAAGACCACAATCTTGTCAGCATTTAAAATCGTCTTCAAACGGTGAGCAATAACAAAACTCGTCCGTCCTTGAATTACCCGATCCATTGCTGCTTGAATATTTGCTTCAGTAACTGTATCAACGTTAGAAGTTGCTTCATCCAAAATCAATAATTGTGGATTAGTCAAAATCGTTCTCGCAATTGACATCAGTTGCTTTTGTCCAGCTGAGAAAACACTCTGCTCATCTGAAACCTTTGTTTCATAGCCATCAGGTAAACTCATAATAAACTCATTGATGTTAGCTTGCTTAGCCGCATCGATTACTCGATCCATTGAAGCGCTTGGATCACCATAACGAATGTTATCAGCAATCGTACCTGAAAATAGTTGCGGATCCTGCAAGACAATCCCGACGTTCTTACGCAACTTCTGCAAGTCGAATTGACGAATGTCCACGCCATCGATCGTAATAGCACCACTGTCGACGTCGTAGAAGCGATTCAATAAATTCATGACCGTAGTCTTACCTGAACCAGTTGGACCCACTAAAGCGACCATTTCGCCCTTGTGGACTGAAATAGACACGCCATGCAAGATTTCTTTTCCTGGTAAGTAACTGAAGTGTACATCATCGATCTGTAGTTCTTTTTTGATGCCGTCCAGCGACTTGCCATCTTTTGGTGCAATTTCATCAGGTTGGCTTCTTACCTCATCAACACGACGAGCTCCAGTGATAGCCAATTGAATCATACCGTACAAACTAGTTAAAGACATGATTGGTTGATAGTATTGCTGTGCGTAGTTAACGAAGACTACGACTAAGGCTAAAGCTGCTCCAGTCGACATCGTTCCGTTTAGAGCAAACCATGAACCAAAGAAAATAACGATTGCTGTGTTCAACAGTGACATCCCTTGCATCAAAGGATTTAAGACACCTGACCAAATTTGACCAGACATAGCCGATTTACGGACTGTTTGGTTGTGTTTCAAGAAGCCTTTAATCGAATCCTTTTGCAAGCCATTAGTAATAATGACCTTTTGGGCAGTAACTTGTTCGTTGATATAACCGTTCAAATTACCAATATCATCTTGTTGGTGGTTAACAGCTACGCCGGCTTTTTTCATTACGAATCCCGCCACGATCAAAGCTACCGGTGTTGAAGCCATTGTGACCCAAGCCATCGTGACATTTTGGTTGAACATGACGATTAACAAACCGATAAACTGCGCAACTGACAAGAAAATTTCAATCAAAGCTTGGTTCATCGCATTGAAGATGTTATCCAAGTCAGACGTATATCGAGCTAAGATGTCGCCATCGCTGTGAGAATCGAAATATTTAACTTGCATTCTTTGCATTTTTCTAAACATTCCCACACGCATAGTCCCAGTTGAAAAAGCCGTAATTCTAGCCAAGATCCAACTGGCAATCAAAAGCGTTGATGCATCTCCAATGTATAGACTCAAGTAGATCCACAACGTCTTGTGAAAGCTTCCTAAACTGGCACTTCCACGAGTTGCTGCGTCAGTCCATTGTTGCAAGTAGGTCGTCAACTCTGAAACTGCTTTTCCTAAATAAGTTGGGGCAATAACGATACAGGCAGTCGAAATACCGATCAAAATGGATGTCATTAAGAATCCAAACCAGTATTTTTTCAAATAATGCCAATAATATTTCCCAGCATTTTTCAAGTCACTCATTATTTTGCCCCCTCTCTAGCTTTTTGTGTCTTATAAATCTCCTGATAAACAGCATTGTCAGCTACTAACTGATGATGATTGCCATTACCAACTATTTTTCCATCATCCATTACTAAAATCTTGTCAGCACGAATAATTGAAGAGATCTTTTCGGCAATCACAACTGTCGTAGTGTGTTGCAAATCTTTATCCAATGCCTCTTGAACTAATTTTTCTGACTTAGCATCAAGTGCTGAGGTCGCATCGTCCAAAATCAAAATCTTCGGATTAGCAATGACTCCACGAGTAATAGAAAGACGTTGCTTTTGACCACCAGAGAAGTTAGATGAACGCTCTTCAACCGGTGCATCGTAAGTCTGTGGTAGACGTTCAATAAATTCAGATGCTTGAGCAATATTAGCAGCCCATTGCATTTGAGTAGCAGTCGCATCTTCTTTTACTTGACGCAAGTTAGCTGAAATCGTTCCAGAAAACATCGTTGAACGTTGTAAAACATAGGCAACCGTTTCACGAAGAGATTTTTCTGGCAATTGTTTGATATCAACTCCGCCAATTTTAATAACTCCAGAGTCCGGATCATACAACCGAGCAATCAATTGTGCCAAAGTAGTTTTACCTGAGCCAGTTGCTCCAACGATACCAATCATTTCACCAGCTTTAACTGTAAAAGAGATATCCTTTAGCGTTGGTTCGTCATCGCCCGGATAAGTGAAGCTTACGTGATCAAACTCGATATCGCCAATAACAGGTTTATCGTCACCTTTTACGTAGTTCATGCTTGGAGTAGTAGCCATAACTTCTCCGATTCGTCCCAATGAGATGTTAGCTCTAGAAGCCGCAATCATTAAGAAACCACCGTTGATAACCGCAAACAAGATCTGCATCAAATATGAGATAAAACTAGTGATAGCTGCTAAATACGTTGGATGCGTCGTAACATTTTGTCCGACAATATAAATCGAGATAGCTACGGCAATGTTGGCGGTTAAAAAGAATGCCGGCATTAAAATAGCAAAATTATAACCAATTTTAGCCGTAACTTTCGTCAATTTATCCGATACCTTAGAGAACTTAGCAATCTCATTAGGTTCTTGGACGAAAGACTTAACCACTCGAATACCCATTAAATTCTCACGAGCTACAGTGTTGACGTCCTCAATATTTTGTTGAGTTTGACCAAAGTAGTCGCTCATCTTCTTGTATGAGTAAAAACTAACCCCCAAAACGATAATCATCATTCCAATCAAGACCCACCATTGTTGTGGCATCGTTACCATCGCTAAAATAAATGCTCCGATAAATAGCAATGGGATTCGACTGATCTGTTGGAATCCAGCCATGACGATCTGTTGAACTTGATTAATATCATTAGTCATTCGGACAACTAAATTGGATGCTGAAAACTTCTCAACGTCCGCATATGCAAATGACTGAACTTTACTATACAGATCAGCACGTAAATCAGTTGCTACACCTAAAGCGACGTGTGCTGAATAAATCGTATTGATAACACCAGCAATAATACCGATGATTGCTAGACCTATCAAAAGGATTCCTTGTTGAAAAATAGTTGCTTTGTCTCCCTTTAAAATTGCATTCATAACAACTTGTAACAGTCTTGGTTGCCACAATGTCGCAAAAACTAAGGCAATGACTGAAATGACTGCAATATACGGGTCTTTTCGATAACGCTTAATATATGGGATCAATACTTTCATAAATAACCTCCCTCATTCACTCATCCAGTTAAAAAAAACAAGACACTCAGTAGAAAAACTACTTAGCATCTTGTCTGGTACAAATCCTTGGACCCTCCGATGAAACTTAAACTGAATGAAAACGTTAGTAGAAATAGTACACTGAAATAATATTTTTATCAAGAAAGATACATTATAAAAGTTAAAAATATTTTTAAATCATTAATTTTTTTCGTAAATAAAGCTACTTTTATCCATTGTTACTGATAAAATGAAATTAAAGCGTTATCAATTCGGGGAGGGATTAAATAGATGGATTCAAACAATTTACCGACTAGAGCACAATATCGTTCAAAAAAACATCCTAAGCATTTTTACAGTCGCTGGTGGTTTTGGTTAATAATAATAATTATTATCTTAGCTGGTGGTGCGACTGCTGGCATGAAGATCACCTCTACTGGTCCTTTCAAAGAAACTACCACTAAAGTAGAAAAAAAAGATACCTCTAAAAAGAAGGTCAAAAAGCAGACTGGTGTAACCTTCTATCAATATAATGGTATTTATCTAAACGAAACTAGTGGAACACCAATCGAAACAGTCCACAATATCTTAGGTAAACCTTCATCTACCTCTATCACTGAAAATCAAGGTGTTAAAACTGAACAAGATACTTGGAACGACGTCCAAAATGGTCAATTAGGCTCAACTCTCAAAGTCAGCTTTGCAAATGGACATGCTATCAACAAAGCTTTAAACGGCTTAAAGGTTAAACGTTCTGAAAAATTGGGACTAGATGCTTACAGTTCAGTTCAAAACGGTCAAGATGTTGACGCTATTCACACTAACTTAGGAAAACCCAACAGTTATAGCGAATCGCTTGCCGATGGTAAGTCAGTCGTCAACTATACTTACTCATCCGATGTTTCTGGCGATACTGGAGCCAATTTCGTTGTTACCTTTACTGACGGTTCAGTGAGTGGTAAAAGCCAATCAGGGATGGAATAATACCAAATTAAAAGCCTCATTAGGCAAGTGCCTAGTGAGGCTTTTGTTTGTCTTTAGAGGGGACTCCAAAATTTGCCAACTTCAGTTTTATCGACGGAATACTGCGATTGCTCGATATCAAACTGATCTAAAAATTCTACGATATCCTTTTTGAATTCTTCATCTGATAATTTAGTTCCAATGTACCAAGTATCATTGTTAACAGTAATTGGTCCCAAATTGTCATTATATTTACTCTTCACCTCATCATAAATTTTGTGAGCTGTGTCACGGTCTTTAAACTCAATCTCCCAAGTTTCTGGAATCACTTCGAATAATGATTTAAATTTCATTGCTTAACCCCCCTCGTCTTTATTTTATTGTACCGCTAAATGTAAGCGCTTATAAGAGGATATCTTCAATCCCCCCTTAGGTAGTCCTGAATGAGTATTTTCTTTTAAAACACAAAAAAACAGAGCCTCATGAATTCAAAAGAATCATGAAACTCTGTTTTTTAATTAATTATTATTTTACGCTAATTGAGAAATATGCTTCGAATTGTTCCTTAGGAGCCAACTTGTTAATAGCATATTTATTCTTAAAGTTATTATCGCTATCAGTCTTGTCAGCAAGTCCCCACCATGGTTCGATACACATGAACTTACCGTTATCATCAGGATATGTTGACCACATACCGAAGAATTTGGCGTTACCTGTATCAAGTGTCAACTTATGATCTGACTTATCACTGTAAATAGTAACTTCTGCTGGATCATTTAAACGATAAACAACAGCGTCATCAACGAAGTAATCACGTGTCATATCAAAGTTTTGATTTTCAACTTTCTTCTCACCATTTAAGTCGATCAAGTGATTGTCGATTGGAATGTGAGTTCTAGTTTCTGCTGGATCGATTGAAACTTTGTAATCTTCAAACTTCAAACCTTTGTCAAATGGAACGCAAAAGCCTGGATGTGCTCCGATTGAGAAGTACATGTCATCATTTTCTTCCAATGAATCAACTAAGTATGAAATTTGTACAGTATCTTTAACTAGTTGATAAATGATTCTCAACTTGAAGTGATATGGATACTTTTCAAGACTAGCTTCACTAGTAGTCAAGCTCAAAACTAATTTTGAATCTGTTTGTGAATCAAGACTGAATTCTTGATCACGTGCAAACCCATGTTGAGTCATATTGAATTCTTTACCATCAACGAAATAGTGATCATCCTTTAAACGACCAACGATTGGGAACAACACTGGAGCGTGACGACCCCAAACGTTCTTATCTGCTTGCCAGATGAACTGTGAATCTTCGTTATTAGTGATGCTGTTCATTTCAGCACCTAATGAATTAACCTTTAATGTTAAGTAATCGTTCTTCAATTGATAAACTGTCATGATTTCCCCCTAAAGAATGTAACGTGAAAGGTCTTGATTTTCGGCAATCTTACCGACTTGTTCACGAACGTATTCACGTGTAATAGTAATATCGCCCATTTGCATATCAGGACCCTCATATAGAATATCAGCCAAGATCTTTTCCAAGACAGTAGAAAGACGTCTTGCACCGATGTTCTGATTACTATTATTCAATTCAAAAGCAATTTTTGCAATCTCTTCGACAGATTCTTTAGTAAAAGTTAAATGAATTCCGTCAGCTCTTGTAAGCGCTACATATTGTTTTGTCAAAGCATTGTCTGGTTTTGTCAAGATTTGAATGAAATCGTCTTCAGTTAGGTCGTTCAATTCAACACGAATTGGGAAACGTCCTTGAAGTTCAGCAATCAAATCACTAGGCTTACTTTCGGCAAAAGCACCTGAAGCGATGAACAAAATATGATCAGTATCAACTGGACCGTACTTAGTATTGATTCTTGAACCTTCAACAATAGGCAAGATGTCACGTTGTACACCTTCACGAGAAACTTCACCTGAAGTCTTCTTGTCTCCAGCTGCAATCTTATCGAACTCATCAATGAAGATGATTCCCTTGTTTTGAGTTTTTTCGATAGCCTTTTGATAAATCTCATCATGATCGACACGTTTTTGTGATTCTTGTTGGATCAACAATTCACGAGCTTCTTTAACTGGAAGTGTACGAGTAATAGTCTTCTTAGGCATCAAAGAATCCATCATACCGGACATGTCAACACCCATTTGACCCATCTGATCATCCATTGGACCAACTTTTTTAGATTCTTCAACTTTGATAGTTACTTCTTCATCTTCGAGAAGACCCTTATCAAGTTGTTCTTTGACAGATAGACGTTGATTTCTAATATCATCAGTTACTTCAGCGTTTTTATCTGGATCTTCGTCGATAGTATCTTCGTTATTGCCAAAAATACTACCAAGATTTTGACCACCATTTTGCATGCTATTGAGCATACTCATAAAGTCATTAGGATTTTGCTTTTGTTCTTTTTTAACACCAGGAGCTAATAATTTAACCAATTTCTTATCGACATCACGACGAACTTCTGGTCTGATCTCATCAAATTTTTCTTTTTCGACCATAGAAACTGCCATGCTAACTAAGTCACGAACCATTGATTCAACATCACGACCAACGTAGCCTACTTCAGTAAACTTAGTAGCTTCGACTTTTACAAATGGTGCATTGACGATCTTGGCTAACCGGCGGGCAATTTCAGTCTTACCAACACCAGTAGGTCCAATCATCATTAAGTTCTTAGGTGTGATTTCTTGTTGCAATTTCTTTGGTACTTGCATACGACGATAACGGTTGTAAAGTGCAATCGCCACTGCCTTTTTAGCATCTGTTTGTCCAATAATGTAATTGTCCAATTTAGCGACAATTTGTTTTGGTGTTAATGTGTCCATTGACTAACTCCTCAATTTAAAATTTATCTGAAATAATATTTTCGTTAGTAAAAATATCAATGCTTGACGCAATTTTAATAGCTTCAACGGCAATTTGTTGTGCATCCATATCTTTGGCATGACGCTGCATGGCAATAGCGGCTGCTTGAGCAAAATTACCACCAGAACCGATTGCAACAACATCTTCATCAGGTTCGATAACTTCTCCGCTACCAGAGATCAAAAGCAAGTTATCTTTATCCATAGCAATCAACAAAGCCTCTAATTTTTGCAATGTAGGGTCTTTACGCCAATCTTGTGCCAATTCCACAGCAGCACGTTTTAAATTGCCTGAGTAAGCCTTTAATTTCTTTTCAAGCCAATCTTGTAATGTAATAGCATCAGCCACTCCACCAGCAAAACCAATGATAACTTTATCATCATAAATACGTCTTACTTTGTGAGCAGTTCCCTTCATAATATACTTTTCACCCATTGTAACTTGACCATCACCAGCAATAGCAGTGCGGTCATTGTGTTTAACAGCAACGATTGTAGTCATTTGAAACCCTCTCTATCTTGGGAAATATTTTTTATAATCTTTTTGTAAATGTTCCATAGTCACATGCGTATAGATTTGGGTTGTTGATAGACTGGAATGTCCTAGCAACTCCTGCACGGTTCTTAAATCAGCTCCGTGCTCTAACATATGCGTTGCAAAGGTATGACGAATCATGTGGGGATGAATATCAGCGGTCAAACTAGTTTTCTTAATAATTTGATCAAGAATATATGAGATCCCGCGACTCGTTAAATTGCCACCACGACTATTCACAAAGACAAATTGATGATCTTGATGATTTTTCTCCATCAAGGTCTTACGACCAGACTCAAAGTACTTCTCCAACGCCTTCTGAGCAAAGCTTCCAAAAGGTACATAACGATCTTTATCACCTTTTCCGTGAATCAAGACGATGCCATTAGAGAAGTCTAGCTGGTCTAATAATAGATTAGCACACTCACTAACTCGCATGCCAGTGGCATAGAGCAATTCTAATAAAGCTGAATTTCTTTGCGAAAGTGGGTCAACACCACGGACGGCATCGAATAATTGCTGCATTTCTTTTTCATAAAAAAATCGGGGCAGCTTTCTTCCTTTATGACGTAATTGCACTAAATCAAAAGGATTATTTTGGATAAATTTATTACGAACTAAAAAATTATAAAACGAACGCAAGGCAGAAATTCTTCGTGCCACAGTCTCATCAGCGTAATTTTTTTCATCCATATACGTCAAAAAAGTTTCGATATCAATCCGATTAACTTTCGTAAAGCCTTTAAAACCACCATTTTGGTCTAAAAAAGAAACAAAATTATCTATATCTTCTAAATAAGATTTTTTTGTTTCTTCTGAGTAGTGATGGTTAACCATTAAATTATCAACGAATTTATCGATTAACTCTTTTTCTATCATTTATTTTTGAATATCCTCTTCATAATCTCCATTTGGACAGATTACTTGACGACCACCCTTAACTTTCTTTTCAACTAAGTAGTGACCATCTTTTGGACAATCACGATTAATTGGTTTGTCCCATGAAACGAAGTCACAGTCAGGGTATCTTGAACAACCGTAGAAAATACGATTCTTCTTTGATTTACGTTCAATAACTTGTCCCTTCTTACATTTAGGACAAATTACGCCGATCTCTTTAACGATTGGTTTAGTGTTGCGGCAAGCTGGGAAACGTGAACAAGCATAAAACTTACCATAACGTCCCATCTTGATAACCATTGGTGCACCACAGATATCACAATCCATACCGGCTGGTTCATCTTTGATCTGCACTTTTTCAATCTTATCTTCAGCCGACTCTAATTCTTTAGCAAAAGGCTTGTAATAGCGATCAACGACTTTGACCCAGTCTTCCTTGCCTTCTTCAATATGATC
Source organism: Companilactobacillus farciminis KCTC 3681 = DSM 20184 (assembly GCF_002706745.1). Taxonomy (NCBI): domain Bacteria; kingdom Bacillati; phylum Bacillota; class Bacilli; order Lactobacillales; family Lactobacillaceae; genus Companilactobacillus; species Companilactobacillus farciminis. Next base: position 1,441,040 of record NZ_CP017702.1, read on the forward strand.
CAGTTCGTCTTCTAGGTTAGCTGTAAAGTCGATATTAACGATATCTGGGAAGTAAGCTTGAATCAAGTTGTCGACGATTTCACCTAACTCAGTTGGTTCAAAACTCTTTCCATTCAATTTAACGTAGTAACGACGTTGAATCGTATCGATTGTTGGTGCATAAGTTGATGGACGACCAACACCATTTTCTTCTAGAGCTTTAACTAAGGAAGCTTCAGTAAATCTTGCTGGTGGTTGTGTAAAGTGTTGAGCTGGATCATTTGATTGAAGCTTGGCAGTGTCACCTTCAGCTAAGTCCGGTAAGATATTGTCCTTACGAGCTTTATCAGCAGCACTTTGGTAAACCTTGCGGTAACCTTCAAACTTGATTTTTGAACCATTAGCTCTAAACATAACGCCATTTTGTGACAAATCAACTGTCATCGTATCAAAGACAGCTGGCGTCATTTGACTGGCAACGAATCTTGACCAGATCAAACTGTATAAGCGGAATTGGTCACGACTCAAGATATCTTTTAACGAAGCTGGTGTTCTAAAGACTGATGATGGACGAATAGCTTCGTGGGCATCTTGAGCACCTTCTTGGTTCTTATCTTTACGCTCTTTGATAATGGCAAAAGGTTCGCCATATTCTTCATGGATGAATTTTGAAGCTTCTGCTTCAGCGACTTTAGAAATACGCTTAGAATCAGTACGCATGTATGTGATTAAACCAACTGTACCTTCTTTGCGTCCCAAGTTGATTCCTTCATACAATTGTTGAGCAATCATCATGGTTTTTCTCGTCTTGAAGTTCAAACGCTTATTGGCTTCTTGTTGCAAAGAACTAGTTGTAAATGGTGCGGCAGGCATACGTTTACGTTCTTTTTTAGTAACTTTATCAATTGAGAAATCTTTTTTCTTATCGACACGACCAAGCACATCTTGAACTTCATCATTGTTCTTTAATTCGGCTTTTTTGCCGTCAAGTCCGTAGAAGTTAGCCTTGAACTTGTCTTTGTCATGTTTAAAGATCGATTCGATCGTCCAATATTCTTGAGGAACGAACTTCTTAATCTCATTTTCACGCTCAATCACTAATTTCAAAGCGATTGATTGCACACGTCCGGCACTGAGGCCCTTTTTAACTTTTGCCCAAAGAATTGGGGAAATTGAATAACCAACCAAACGATCCAAAACTCGACGAGCTTGTTGAGCATCAACTAAGTTCATATCGATCGAACGAGGAGTTTTGAAGGCTTGCTTGACAGTATCTTTAGTAATTTCATTGAAGACGACTCGATTCTTGTCATCATCATCTAAACCTAATAAATGCGAAACGTGCCAGGCAATAGCTTCTCCTTCACGATCCGGATCGGCTGCCAGATAAACTCTTTTAGCTTTTTTAGCTTCTTTCTTTAAATCTTTAATTACTGGACCTTTACCACGAATGGAAATGTATTTTGGTTCATAGTCATGCTCGATATCAACACCCATTTGACTCTTAGGTAGATCTCTAACATGTCCTAAACTAGCAACAACGTGATAATTACGTCCCAAGTACTTTTCAATTGTTTTTGCTTTTGATGGTGATTCAACGATCACCAAATTTTTCTGCTTTGTTGATGGCACGTAAAGTGCTCCTTTCCAATGGATCAGTTAAAACTGACAATATATTAATCACAGATTTTTAATTTGTCAATTTAAAAGATGAAATATTTTTCAAATAAATGTTTTTTATAAATTATCAAAATCGATCAACGGTGTCGCGCCCTGCTCAATCAAACTGTTGCAGCCGCGCGATAATTCACTATCGATCCGACCCGGCAAAGCCAAAACTTCGCGACCATTTTCTAAAGCCAAATCAACGGTAATCATTGATCCACTCTTCAACTTAGCTTCCGTCACAATAATTTTTTGACTCAAACCTGCAATAATGCGATTCCGTTGGGGAAAATGCCACGGTTCTATCGAATCGCCAACTGGATATTCAGTGATCAATAATCCGTTTTTAGCAATAGCTTTTTGCAAATGGCAATTCTTAGTTGGAAACGCTTGATTCAAACTGCTTCCAAGTACGGCAATAGTTTTACCATACACTAAAGCTTCTTCATTTGCCATTGAATCTGCCCCATTTGCTAAACCGCTCACAATAGTATAACGATTTACTAAACGCGGGACAAGAGTACTAATGCAACGAAAACTGTAATTTGTCGCTTCTCTTGAACCGATGATTGCTACGCATTCCGTTTTAAGTAAAGCAATATTTCCTTCAAAAAACAAGAGTGCCGGTGGATTATAAATCGTTCGCAGGCTCTGTGGGTATGCTTCATCTAAATAATTGATTGCTTTTACATTTATACAATCCTGACCCTCTAATAATAGTAGAAACTGGTTTAATTTGTCCAACTCCCACTCTTTTTCTAGCATTAGACGGGTTTCATCCTCAAGATTATCACTTTTTAATGATATTTTTATAATTTTTAAAAGAATTTGATTGGAAACCATCCCTGTCATGCGACATTTCACTAAAAATTCCGTCAATTTATTCATAATAAAAACACCACTCCTTTTAATCAAAATTACGAAGTGATGTCTTAATTTAATATAATTTATTGATTTTTTTAACCGGTGAGAAACTCAAGCGATGAATTTTTGTTCGACCAAATTCGTCCAAAGCTTGCAAATGTTGCTTAGTTCCATAACCATCATTGTTCTCAAAACCAAATTCAGGATACAAATGGCTATACATCGTCATTAGACGGTCTCGACTGACTTTAGCGACGATACTAGCAGCACCGATACTTAATGACTTAGCATCCCCCTTGATCAATTTGGTCTGAGGAATATCAACTGGTATAGTCATCGCATCGACTAGGATATGATCCGGTTTTGCGTACAAACGCTTGATAGATTGTGCCATTGTTAACTCGGTTGCGTGATAGATATTTTCCTGATCAATTAATTGTGGTGAGCCTACTGCCACACTGATATCAATCGCTTGATCACAAATTTGCTTATATAATTGAGCTCGCTTTGAAATCGACAATTTCTTAGAATCATCGACTTCGTATAAAGTATTATCTGGTGGCAAAATCACCGCAGCTGTCACAACTGGTCCAGCTAATGGTCCACGTCCAACCTCGTCGACACCAGCAACTAATAAATTATGGTTCCAATAAGGCTTTTCCAAAAATTCTTTCGTATGAAATTTCTCGATCAAAGCCGTTTTCTGCTCAATTTTTTTATAATATTGCTCTAATAACTTTTTAACGCCAACACGAGAATCCAATTGCAATTCTTTTAGTAGCTCATCTGAAACAGTTTCTTGATTCAGTAATTCTTTTACTGCTTTAATGGTGTACTTATTCTTCATAAAACTCCCCAGGAATATCGAATGTCAAACGTCCTAATTTCAATTTACGAACATCATCGATAATTCTTCTGGATGCACGGTCATAGTCTTCTTTGTATCCAAACTTTTTAGTTAAGTTCATCAATAATTCTGGTGTCGTATGGTTGAAAATATCAGCATTAGTCAAGCCATAGCTTTCTTGTAATTGGTCCATATAATGTGTTTCCATGAAATTCAAGGCATAGATAGCCACATCATCAGGAGCATAGATTTTATCCTTGATAGCGCCTGAGAGAGCCAATTTCATTCCTACTTTGGGATCATCGATCTTAGGCCAAAGAATTCCCGGCGTATCCAATAGATCGATACCAATATTAGTCTTCAACCAATTTTGATTCTTAGTGACACCAGGCTTATTTCCTGTTACCGCCACATTTTTTCCGACTAGACGGTTTAAAATCGTTGACTTACCAACATTAGGAATTCCAATGCACATAGCCTTGATACGATAATTTTGAACGCCATTATTTTCGTAGCGTTGGATTTTCTCAGACAATTCTGAACGAATCATCGATTTGATCTTATTCATACCTTTAGTATGCTTGGCATCAATTTCGATTGAATTAGTACCTTCTTGTTCAAAATTCAACTTCCAATCAGCCGTGATTTTAGGGTCAGCCAAATCAGACTTATTCAAAATAATTATGTGTTTCTTTTGGTCAATGATTTGTTCCAAAACTGGATTTCTGGACGAGAAAGGCAATCTCGCATCAACGATTTCAAGTACAATGTCAACTAATTTGAGTCGATCTTGTACTTGATTCTTTGCCTTGTTCATATGTCCCGGATACCACTGTAGTGCCATTACCATCACCCTTTTTCTGTCATTTATTTTTTATCTATTTCTTGATACTTTTGATAGGCTTCGTCAAAAATAGTCATGCTTGGCAAATAGCCTGCATTTAATTCCAAATATTCCGAAAGTTTTTGGTAGCTTTCTTCATGTTTAGGGAAAGAAGAGTCACGAAAAGCATTATTCGCAAATTCTGCTTCTGGTTCGACACTCTCTGAATTGCGAAGAGTCATTAAAAACTCATAAAAACTGCGTCTCATTTTTACTCCTTCCTATTGATTATCAGTAATTTTAGTATTCATTACTTCAAAGGACAACTTATTATTTTTCAAATCGATGTTCTTAGCACGAATGCCATAACCTTCTTTGGTAGTGAACTTAGTAAATTTCAACAAGATAGACTTGTCTTTACCGTCGATACTGACCCAATTAGGTGTTTTAAAGCTATTCTTAATATAATTCATTACAAAAGAAATTGGTAATGATAAATCACCGATTTTCATTTTTTTTGCTTTAAGCAACACGTCACCATTAGTTTTGGCATAAGGTTGCATCAAAATCGTAAAATTGATGGTAGCGCCTAAGAATTTGACGTCACCAGTCAATTCAGCGTCTTTTTTCAAAATCAATTGATAATCAGTTTTGCCATCATTTAAAGTATGTTTCAAATAATATTGTGCCATCTTATTGGCTTCTTGTTTAGTCATATCGACAGTAAAGACTTTGGCATCTTGATCAACGATTTTTGAAGAAACTTGATAATTGTCTCTTGGAGAACTAAAAACTTTGGTCCCGATAAAACCTAATCCTACTACGATGATTGCTACTAAAGCGATAAATGCATATTTCCAATAATTTTTCTTCATTACTTGTAAAGCCACTCTTTCTTAGTCCCATTTACTTGCTCAAAGATTTTTTCTGTCATCATATCATAACCGGTTCCGTTGGGATGGAAGTGGTCTTTCTTGTAAAGATATGGATTGACACCCGTTTTTTGAATCTTCTTCTTGATATTTTTTGGTTGATACAAATTGTTGATATCCACAAAATGAGTATCATTAAAGTTACTTGCTACCTTAGCTGAAGCCTTGTTCCAATTAATAAAGGCTGTCTTAGCATTTTTGACATTTGATAAATAAATACTGAATGGATTATAAATTCCAATTAAATAAATCGGTGCTGTCTTGTTGTAACCACGTAAATCAGTCAACAACTGCGTTAATCTTTTGTCAAATTGTACTTGTTCATCGGCAATATCGCCAGCTGTAAGATCTAAACCTTTTCTTTGCAACAAATGCATAAAGTCATTGCCACCGACTGTTACCGTGATGATATCAGCTTTTGGTAGATCTTGATGCATCTTTTTGTCATTTTTGATTCGAGTCATGATCTGACTGCTAGTATCACCGGAAACTCCATAGTTATGAGATTGAGCTTTGACATCGTATTTATCTTGAACCCTTTTGGTCAAACGTGTAACGTAGCCGCCTCCAACTGACTTAGAATCACCGACACCTTGAGTCAAAGAATCACCAACTGCCACGATATCGATACTTTTCTTTTTAGGAATAACTTTTATTTTAGGCTTAGTTTTTTTAGCCGTTTTTGTTTCAACCACTTGTTGTTCATTGTTATGGACAAAATAATAAGTTCCCCCACTGACAGCAACCAACAAAATAATTATTACAATAATCCAAATACTTTTTTTCTTCATTTATATAATCCATCTTTCAAAAAAAAGCTGATGCAATCATCAGCTTTTACTCTGTATAAAATTCAATTGCGAAGGCACCTGATCCCGCATGAGTTGCAATTACAGGACTAGTAACACGAATCAATAACGGCACATTCGGTACGATTTCGGCAAGTTTTTCCTTCAATTCATTGACGTAATCCATCTTATCAACGTAAGAAATACCAATAGCTTTAATATTCTTTAAGCCTTTGATTTCTTCTAAGACGTTGTCCATGTATTTTTCAATCGTCTTGCGACCACGACCACGTTTAGCAATATTTAAGCTGTTGTCTTTAACTATCAAAACTAAATTGATATTCAATAAAGTTGACAATGTTCCAGCAAAACGACTTAGTCTACCACCACGCAAAATGTTTTCAATACTAGTTACGCCCATGTATAAGTATGTGTGATCACGAACTTCATCCAAAGCTGTCTTAATTTCAGCAACTGACTTACCCTCTTGAGCCAATTGTGCTGCTTTGATAACTTGGAACCCTTGTGCACGATCGGTAAATTCTGTATCGATTACCTCAACGTTTCGGTCAGTCATATCAGCGACTTGTCTAGCTGCGTTGATTGTACCACTGATTGCAGGTGTCATCATCAACAACAAGATATCCGTATAGTCTTCTGGCACCTTGTCGATTACTTCCATAAAAGTACCGATTGAAGGTTGTGATGTCTTAGGTAGATCTTTTGAAGAGTCCATTTCCTCAACAAACTTCTCTCGAGTGATATTTACACCATCTACATAGGTTTTTTCGTCAATACTGATCGTCAAAGGGACAATACTGATATTATATTTCTCTATTTCTTCTGGAGTTAATTGTACCGACGAATCGGCAATAATTTTTACTTTGCTCATTTTATCCCTCTTTCATAGGGTCTTAGTTCTTAATTAATCTAATTATACCAAATTTATTCTTAGTAAATTATCAATATCATGTATTTTAATTAATATTTATATACAAAACAATGACCGTTTTTCATTATACTAAAGATTGTCGTTGTCTGAAAAGTCCCTAGACGTATATAATATTTACGTAATCCAAACAATTGAGGTCTTCAAAATGTCAAAAAAACCAAATTTTACTAGAACTTATTTGATAACTGATCAAATATTCAGCGCCGTTACGCACGGTATTGGAATTATCTTAGCAATAATTGGATCAGTCTTCTTGCTCATTAAGGGATTCCACCAAGGAAATCCACTTAACATTACCGCATATTTTATTTACGCTTTCACGTTATTTTTCTTATATTTGAGCTCAACGTTATTTCACAGTCTCTATTTCACTAAAGCTAAAGGTGTTTTTCAAATTTTTGACCACAGCTCGATTTTCTTGATGATTGCTGGTACCTACACGCCATATTGTTTAATTGCCTTACATTCAGCCTTTGGTTACGGAATTCTGGCCTTCATTTGGCTATTAGCTATCGGTGGTATTCTCTACAAGATTTTCAACGTTGGCAAATTCAAATACTTTGAAACTCTACTTTACGTTTTAATGGGTTGGGCCATCATCATCGCTATGAAGCCACTTTATCAAGCAATCGGTGCAACTGGTATCTGGCTTTTAGTTGCAGGAGGTGTGGCCTTTACATTAGGAGCCTGCTTGTACTTAATGAAAAATCTTAAATACATTCACGTTATCTGGCACATTTTCGTCATGATTGGAACGGCTCTAATGTACTTCTCAGTTTATTTCTTTGTTAATTAATTTTTTGATAAGTCTCGAAGGTATATGGATAAACATTTTCTTTGTCCATGATGCCTTCTTTTTTTTCGATCAATTTAAATTGACGATAATCTAAATCAACCATTTTCGTATCTCCAACAAATTCGTGATTGATTCGTGTCAAATACAAACGATCCACAATATCTTCAAACATTCTAAAAATTCCCGCACCACCAATGACCATAACTTCATCATCTGGCTTAACGACGTCTTTTAGTTGTTCTCTATTAGAAATCAAAACTACGCCTTCTGGTACTTGATAATTGGGATTTCTAGAGATGACGATATTTAATCTCTTTGGCAAAGGTCCATTGGGAAAACTCTCAAAGGTTTTACGTCCCATAACAATAGGATGATTAGTCGTAACATCTTTGAAACGCTTCATATCATTAGGTAACTTCCATGGTAGATGTCCATCAACGCCAATCACATGGTTTTTATCTTCGGCCCAAACAAAACTGATCATTTTCTCACTCCTAGACAGCAACCGGAGCTTTGATAGCTGGTTGCGGATTATAGTTATCGACACGAATATCTTTGACATCTAAATCGAAGATGCTCTTATCACTGGTAATTTCTAGACTTGGTCCAGCAACAGGTTTACGACTCAATTGCTCTTTTACTTGCTCAAGGTGATTAGAATAAATGTGTGCATCACCCAAAGTATGGATAAATTCACCGACTTCTAGGCCAGTCTCACGAGCTATCAAATGAGTCAATAAAGCGTAACTGGCAATATTAAAAGGCACACCTAAGAATAAATCGCCACTGCGTTGATACAATTGACAAAAGAGCTTCCCTTCGTTGACATAGAACTGAAACAACGTATGACAAGGTGGCAAGGCCATAGTTGGAACGTCTTCTGGATTCCAGGCACTGACGATCAGACGTCTTGAATCAGGAGTCTTTTTGATTTGCTCGATCACATCAGCAATTTGGTCAATGAATCCACCATCTCGTTTTTGCCAATGACGCCATTGAGCACCATAGACATCCCCGAGATTACCGAATTTTTGGGCAAATGCATCATCATTCAAAATGCTCTGATCAAATTTCTTTTTTTCAACTTGATATTTTTGATTGAAATCTTCATCTATTAAGTGACGGCGGCCAAAATCTGTCATGTCTGGTCCTTTATAGTCAGAACTCTCAATATAATTTTTAAAAGCCCACTCATCCCAAATATGATTCTTGTGTTCTAGCAAATATCTAATGTTGGTATCGCCATGCAAGAACCACAACAATTCACTTTTGATCAAACCGAAAGGAATCTTTTTCGTTGTCAAAAGTGGAAATGATTCTTGTAGGTCAAAACGCATTTGATAACCAAAAGTACTGATCGTACCAGTTCCCGTGCGGTCGCTTTTTTTATGTCCATGGTCCAAAACGTATTGCAAAAGGTCTAAATATTGTTGTTCGTTATGCATAGTTTTCTCCTAGATATACTGTCCTAAATATTCCCAACGATCCATCAACTTATCAGATTCGGCAGTCTTCTCATCCAATTGTCTTTGGAAATCCATCAAATCTTCATAGCCATTCTTAGGATCATTTAATTGTTCCTTTAACTTAGCCATTTCATCATCGAGTTTTTCGATTTGGGGCTCTAACTTATCGAATTCCATTTGTTCAGCGTAAGTTAACTTAGTCTTTTCAGCAGGCTTGTTCTGAGCTTCTTTTTCCTTGGCTTCAACGTGCTTTTGTGTCTTCACTTCATGATGTTGAGCTTGTTTTTTCTCTGTCTCTTTTTGTAGATAGCCAGAATATGAATCGTAGCTTTCTTCAATATCGCCTTGACCTTCAAAAATTAGTAATTTATGGGCAACTTTATCCAAGAAGTAGCGGTCATGAGAAACTGCCATAACTGTTCCCTTAAAGTTTTCCAAGTAATTCTCTAGAATCGTCAAAGTTTCAATATCCAAGTTATTTGTCGGTTCATCTAGCAACAGGACGTTTGGTTGGTCCATCAAAATAGCCAACAAGTACAGACGACGTTTTTCACCACCGGACAATTCACGAATGAAAGCTCCTTGCATTTGATGATCGAATTTGAAAGTATCTAGCATCTGTGAGGCTGACATATGCGTACCGTCAGTGTTTTTAGCACCTTGTCCAATTGACTCAAGGTATCTGATAACACGCTTGTCTGGGTCCATATCACGCGTATGCTGCGTGTAATAACCGAGTCGAACTGTTTGACCAGTCTTAATTTCTCCGGAATCGAGTGGAATTTGTTGAGCAATCGTATTCAAGAAAGTAGTTTTTCCAGAACCATTAGCACCAGTGATTCCGATTCGATCACCTTTAGTTACCAAATAACTGAAATCGTCTAAGATCACATGTTTTGAGAATTTCAAACTGGCATCTTTGATATCGAAGACATCGTTACCAAGACGCTGTTGAGCAATATCGATCGACATTTCTTTTTGAACGTCTGGTTTGTTTTGTAAGTCCTCTTTTAAGTCGTTGAAACGGTCTTTTCTAGCTTGCTGTTTAGTTCCACGAGCTTTAACACCAGCACGCATCCAATTCAACTCTTGCTTGTACAATTGAGTCTTATGATGTTGTTCAGAAGCATAGATCTCTTCGTTGGCCGCTTTTTGTTGCAAGTACTTTTCATAGTTACCGTCATATTCAGTCACATTGCGGTTTTCCAACTCAAAAATTCTTGTCGCCACTTCATTCAAGAAATAACGATCATGGGTTACGAATAAAACTGAACCCTTGTATTTGCTCAAGTAAGTTTGTAGCCAATCGATAGCTTCATAATCAAGATGGTTGGTTGGCTCATCTAGGATCAAAAGGTCAGCTTCAGATATCAAAGTTTGAGCTAAAGCGACACGTCTTTGTTGACCACCAGATAACTCTTTGATTTTCTTGTCTAATTCCGTAATTCCTAGTTTGTTCAAAATCGATTTAACATCAGATTCCATCTGCCAAGCTTCAGCCGCATTCATCTTTTCTTGCAACTTGAAAAAGTCATTTTGAATCTTTTGATCAGTTGAATTAGCGTTGAATTTTGCCAAGGAATTCTCATATTGTCGAATCAATTGGAATTTTTCGCCACTACCGTTAAAGACTGCATCGATGACTGATGAATTTTCGTCCAAATCCGGTTGCTGCTTGAGATAAGAAATCTTGTAGTCCTTAGGTTTTTCAACTTCGATCGTATTGAGATCAGAGTTGTTGACGATTCCGTCTAGCAAAGTCGTCTTACCAGTTCCATTTAGTCCCAAAAGACCGATTCGATCTCCTTCGTTGATTGTAAAGGTAACATTGGTAAAAAGCGTTCTTTCACCAAATGATTTTGATGCATTTGTTATGTTTAAGGTTTTCAATTATTTCACCACTATAAATAAAAAATTCCTCTACCGATGTAGATAGAGGTATTATTGCTGTTCTGTTTTATTTTATCACATGTCAGAAGTTAATATTCCTGCAATTGGTCGATGGAATAATACATTTGCTGTTGTCCGCCAAATCTAACTAAAATCTTAGCTCGCTTCTCATCAAAATACACGACAGCACCGATTTGATCTTTCATGACATCCTTTTGATCAACGACCGTCACCATGCTGCCAATTTTTAAGTTTCCCATTATTCTCCTCCAATTAAAAAGCGAGACTTAGATTTTACACTAAGGTCTCGCACTATTTTAAAGATCTTCTTTATAAATGTCGTAAACTGTATTTTCTGGGTCAATAGCAATATAAAGGTTGCCAGTTTTACTTGAAACAGCTGAAGATTGATAAGCATTATCTAATCCTTCAACATCTTTTTGCTTGAATGGGAAGTAAATTTGCATTGGCTCTTTATCTTGGTCATCTTCAAAGACAATGTCGCATTTTTCAATGTCTTGATACTTAATAATACGATTGAACATGCCATCGGCCATTGCAGCAGTAGAAACATCTGTATCCTTGATATAATCAGCTTCTGGCAAGATTTCAATTCTAAAGCGTTTGCATGGGTGAATCTCTTGCATACGTCCACCTTTAATACGTCCATAACTAGTTGTTACACGCGCAATCCAAACATCACTCATTTCACTGTGACTAACAGTCCAAGTATCATCATTTCTAAAGTAAAACTTAAGTTCTTTAAAAACATGTTTAGTCATATTATCACCCTTCCAATTTCTAAAATACTTACTAAATTTATGATAACACAGCATTATTGATTACTTAACAAATAATGTCTCAAATCATCAAAATTATTGGAAACGTTTCCTTCCACGACAGCACGCTCCATTTGCGACATCGACTTACCGATGATTGGACCCGGTTTTACGTCCAATATTTCACAAACATTCTTACCTGTCAGCTCTAAATCATGGCTGCTTTTAATAGAAATTTGATCTACTTTTTGCTTCAAATTTGTATAATCAAATTCAATTTGGAACATCTTTGATAACTCAATTGTCCGGTTCAAATTATCCGTTCCTAACTTATAAATATTCCAAAGATCGAAGTCTTGACTCTCAAATAAGTGAAGCAGATTCAAAGTATTCAAACTAATTTCACGAGTCTTATTGGAAACCTTCCAGTCACGCAAAAACTTGTTGAATTCTTGATGATTCAAGCTTAGGACATAGCCAATAGCACTAAAGGCTGCTTCTTCATCGCTAAATTTGGCATCTTTAACATCCAATAATTCAGCTAATTCCAATTTTTGATCTTTAAATCCAGGACAATACTCGCTTAAACCTAGTTTAATGAAGTCAGCCAAACCTGTTTGCCAATTTTGACTCAGCATCATTTTGACAAACTCTTCACGGATACGCTCAATCGCAATCTTTGCTAATAACGGCGCATTATCAGCAATCGCTTGAGCAGTTTTTTCTTCAATTTTGAAATTCAGCTGTGCTTGGAATCTAACCGCCCGCATCATTCTCAAGGCATCTTCGTGAAATCTTTCCTCAGCGTGACCGACAGCACGAATAATTTTCTTATCTAAATCTTTTAATCCATCAAATTTATCGATCACTTGACCATTTTTATCAACTGCCAAAGCATTGATCGTAAAATCACGTCTTTTTAAGTCATCAGCCAATGAACGTACGAAGGTTACCTTGTCAGGACGACGATAATCTTGATAGCCGGATTCAGTTCTAAAGGTAGTGATTTCATAAGAATCATCCCCCATCAAAACGGTCACTGTTCCATGTTGGATTCCAGTATCAACTGTTCGCTTAAAAATCTCTTTAATTTCTTCAGGGTAAGCACTGGTAGCAATATCAACGTCGTGAATCGCTAAGCCTAAAATGTGATCACGGACACTACCTCCTACAAAATAAGCTTCAAATCCGGCTTGTTCTATTTTTTCTAAAACTGGTAATGCTGCTTGAAAATCTGCAGGAAGTTGTTTGATTTGCATATATTTACCTCACGTATAATAAAAGTCTTTAATTATTATATACCATTAAGCCAAGTTGCCAAATAAACCTCTTTATCTGCGATATAATGAAGTCAATAAGGAAGTGAAAGTTTGCTGGAAAACAGTTCTAAAAACAATCCTTCTGGCAATCGTAGAAAATGGTAAATATTATACTTTTGATTTCATTGATTGGATTATGGGTAGGAATTATTGGCGGTATCAACTGGCTGACCTTTTCGGCACTTTTATTAAACTCCGTTGTTTTTCTCATCAGTCTGGTGGCTGGAAAAGATAAATAATAAAAACCTTATTAGAATGTGTAAATTAAAACACATTCTAATAAGGTTTATTTTGTTTGTACTTATAAAGATGTAAAGAAAGTAACCAATCCTAAAACGATTCCTGGCAAATTAGCAATCACTACTGGCCAATCATGTTTCTTTTTTAAAAGCCCATAAGAAACCCATAAAGTACTATTGAGAGCTGCGCATAGGGGCTGAATAGGATTTCCTTGTGATCCATTAAGATTATCCATAATTTGTGGTATATAAGAAACATACATCAGAATAGAAAAAATTGTAGCTAATCTACTGACATAAAAAAGTCCATCTTTTTTCTTTGTAATTATTTTTGTTTGTTCCATAGTTCACCTCAATAGTTTAGTCCATCTGTAGATAAGTCGGCCCCATTGGTTTTGATAACTCGCTGATACCACATAAACGACTCTTTCTTGAATCGTTGTAAACTACCTGTTCCATCGTCATTTAAATCTACATAAATAAAACCGTAACGTTTGGACATTTCACCGGTCGAAGCACTGACTAAATCAATGCAACCCCAAGGTGTATATCCCATCACTGGAACTCCATCAGCAATAGCTTCTGATATGGCTTGAATGTGTGAACGCAAATAATCAATGCGATATTCGTCATAAACTTTATTGTCTTTTGTCAATTTATCCTTAGCGCCCAAACCATTTTCAACTACAAAAATTGGTTTCTGGTAGCGATCATACAACTTATCCAAGGCAATTCTCAGACCAGTGGGATCAATTTGCCAATCCCATTCACTAGATTTCAAATATGGATTTCTAACTCCCCCAATTAAGTTACCAGCAGCTGTATCATGAGAATTCTGAGTAACTTCTATGGCAGTCGACATATAGTAGCTTATTGAAATAAAATCAACTGGGTACTTCTTCAATTCACTCAAGTCTTGATCAGTAATTTCTAAGTTTTTCACACCATATTTTTTAAAAAGTCGATTTGTATAAGCTGGATATTCACCACGTATTTGAACATCACCACAAAAATAATTAAACTCTTGTTCATTTTGCAAGTTAGCTAGTTGATTTCTTGGATCGGAATTATATGCATATGAAGTGGCATACAACAACATACAACCAACTTGAATGTTCCTATTAAAATCATGTGCAATTTTAACTGCTCTGGAACTAGCAACAAATTGATTGTGCCAAGCTTGAAACACATTTTGCTTATTTAGGCTCCCAGTTTTTGGTATCATTCCTTGACCCATCACCGGATGTTGTCCGGCAGAGTTAATTTCATTAAAAGTCAAAAAATATTTAACTTTCTTACCAAATTGTTTGATGATCACTTGAACGTATTTTTCAAAAAAATCGATTAATTTACGATTTTTCCATCCACCATATTCCTTGGCCAAAAATAAAGGCAACTCATAATGTGACAATGTAATCACTGGTTCAATTCCATATTTTAGACATTCGTCAATAACTTCAGAATAAAATCGTAATCCAGCTTTATTAGGATACTCCTCATCACCTCGAGGAAAAATTCGACTCCATGCAATGGAGAAACGATAAGTTTTAAATCCCATCTCCGAAAATAATTTAATATCTGATTGATAGTGGTGATAAAAATCAATGCCCAAATGATTAGGATAACGGTATTTCCTACTGTCAATACTCCAATCGAAATCATCTGATTCTACAATTTTGAAACGGTTTTTACCTCCAGGTAAAGTATCGGCAATCGACATCCCTCTACCATCAAGGTCATATCCACCCTCAATTTGATTGGCAGCAGTTGCACCACCCCACAAAAAGTTCTTTGGAAAATTAGTTTTACTTATCATTTGATATCTCCCTTAAATTTGATTGAATTGAATCATCCACATTGAAACTACTAATGGAACCCAATAAATTTGCTTCATTAAATAAACGCGAATTAATAATATCCGGTTTTTTAAGCGTCCTCTTTACCATCAAATTGGTTGCTCTTAAATCAATTAACGCTTGATTGATTCCCGTGGCTACAATAGCTTGTCGAGAAATTCCACCACCGATTACAAAGCAATTCACATTCAAAATAACTTGCATATTGTAAATTAATAAAGCCACATTCTGACAAAACTCTTCAAAACGTAATTTAGCAAAATCTTTTTTAGCGATAATCAATTCAAAGACCTTTTTACCATCATCAACGTCTTTTAGATGATAATGATGACTAATATCTTCAATCATTGCTACCGCTGAACACTTACTTCCAAAGAAATGTTCCCTATCAAGGTTTCCTAAACTCATAAAACTGACTTCGCCTGCTTGTTGATTACTACCGTAAAGAAGTTGTCCATTCAATACTATTCCTGAACCGACTGCTGTTCCTAAAACCAACATTACTCCATTATCAATGTCTTTTAATGAACCTAGCCATTTTTCTCCTAACGTGGCTGCTTTGGCATCATTTTCTATATGAATCGGTAATGATGTATTTAAAACATTACTTAACTGAATCCCATCAAGAAAAGGTAAAGATCCACCGAAATGAATTTGTTCAGTCTTAGCATCGACTTTCCCGGGTACACTGACACCAATACCTGATATTTGAGATTCAAACTGCTCAATGATTTCATTAAGTCGTTTAATAAAATTTGACTTAGAATTACTAATAGTGTTTTCTGAATATTTCTTTAATATTTGTCCTTGATTGTTGATCAAAGCATATTTTAGTTTAGTCCCGCCAATATCAAAGGCTAAGTAGGTTTTCATTTTTATTACCTCTTTTATATGTTTTATTATTATTCTTCTGTTAAAATTCAATTAACTAATCATGCTTTTTATATACGAATATAGCTATCATTGAGGTAATCGATATGGAAATAGAAAAAATTTCACAATGGTTTCACGAAGCAACCAATTTATCAGTCTTTTTGTATGCTGATTCAAATCATTTATCAAAGGTATTCAAGATGACCGTTGCCCCCAATCTTTCAGAACGACTTAGCAATAAAATTTTAAAAGATATTAATTCTAAAATAACTATTAATCTTTTTGCCCAAATTGGATCCATCGCTTCATTTAGGTTAGAAAAAACAAAAGTTCTTATCTGGGCTACATCAACTGCAATTAACGGTAACGGAGCCTACGCTGACAAAGTTCCACTAACTGATTTCAATACTTTTCAAGCTCAACTGAAGATATTTTATTTTGCTCTAACAAAATCGGAACCTATTTTTACTCAACAGCAACTAGATTTAAACGACTATGGACTTCTAGATCGTCCTAATCAACGTGTTGAATCATTTAACGCTAATAAACCTTCTCACAATGGTTACTTAGCCGAACAACAAATGTTATTGGGAGTTGAACATGGTAATTTAAAAGAATTTAATAAAAATTACATTGCTTTCATGGATAAAGGTAATTTTGGGATTCTGGCATCATCAGATTTAAGAAGTAAAGAGAATATTACTGTAGCTGCTACAACGCTTTTCACCCGAGCGGCAATTCGTGGAGGAATGTATGCTGAAAGTGCCTATGAATTGAGTGATGAATGCATAAAAAAAACAGAATTAAAACAAAACATTACCAATATTTACGAATACACTAGAACAATCGGTGAACGTTTCGTTAAAAACGTTGCTTTGGTAAAAAGAAATAACATTCCTTCATTGATTTATCGGGCACAAGAATATATCTACGACAATTTAACTGTTGTTAAAAATGTCGATGAAATTGCCCAATCCGTTGGTAGCAGTAAATCTTATTTAATGCACCTATTTAAGAAAACGACTGGTATCAGCATTATTGAATTCTTAACTTCACAAAAAATTCTTTCTGCCAAACAACTTTTACTTTTTACTCAATTACCAATCAGAGAAATATCTGATACTTTAGGTTATGAGAACCCTTCTCAATTATCTAGGGTGTTTAAGAGTACAACCGGTCAAACCCCATCACAATTTAGAAAAAATCAGGATCTATAAGAAAAAAGTCGACAAATTATTTGCCGACTTTCTTTATTTTAAAAATCGTGCTATTTGATTTAATGCTTGATCAGTTTCCGGCATATCAAATAATACAAAAACATGGAATAAATCTTGCCAGACGGTCCAAGTTACATCGACATTATTTTTTTGACATAGAAAATTAAGTATTTTGGAATCATCGTATTTAACTTCTTCACTTCCACAATTGATCATCAATGGTGGAAAACCTTTATAATCACCATAAATTGGAGAAATTAAAGGATCCTTTTTATAAGGTTCATCAAAATATGGAACTGGGGCACCAGCACCGAGCAACATTGGGTCTCTTTCTTGCAAGAGATATTCCGATGGCAGGATATTTATTTGAGTAATTACTGGTGAAAAGACAGCAATTTTATCTGGTAACGATAATCCCTCAGCTTTTAATTGCAAAGTCAAAGTTAAAGCAAGAGTAGCTCCGGCAGATTCTCCAAAAATAAAGATATGTTTGTAACGTTTTTTAAGAAATTTGTAAGCATTCATAACATCTTCTTGGGCCGCAGGATGTTTCGCTTCCGGCCATTGACGATAATCAACAGAAAATGCATCATACCCTAAACGTTTGATCAAACCAAAACATAAATTTCTTCGCGACTTAACACTTCCTGTTGCATAAGCCCCACCATGAATAAATAATAAAACATTCTCATTACTTGTTCCATAATGATATAACTCACCTTTAGGGTCATCTAGGCTCTCTAATTTGATATCACTAGGTATTGGAATTGAATTATTTTTATCAGCGTCTTTTCTTAAAAATACTGCCTGTTCAGGCGTTAAATCATCTGATTGCTGAGTTTTAATACTTTGAGCAATTTTTATTGCTTCTTTTGCTTGTTTACTTAACATTTCTTACTCCTAATTTTGCATTTTAATATTTGTATCTTTACGATTATCCTTGTTTTCAAATTTTGAATAATTCAAACCAACTAATGTGGAAATAACTAATAAAATGGCAAAGATTACTAATCCAGCTTCAAACGTAAATCCAGCTTCTTGATTACCAAATGCTTTTGCAATAATTTGTGCAAAATAAGGAGAAATAAGTGTCCCCACATTGGCACAAGTCATAACAATCGAAGTTGAAAAAGCCACTTGAGACTGTGAAGTCATTTTATTAATATTTGCAACCATAGAAGCCATAAAAATTGAAACTGAAATACCAACTAAAATTACACCCAGTCCACTAAACATAAGTGATCTGGAAATCGTTAAAATCAAAAATGAAATCGTGGCAAAACCTAAACCAATTGCTGTGGTGAATTTGAAATAATGTTTTTGAACATACATGAAAACAAAACCACCGGCAGCCATTGCAAAAGCCATTAAACCTAATAAAGTACTAGCATCAGCGGCAGTTCCATAATTTCTTGAAACTACTAACATAGCAAACTTAATCGAAATGAAAGCAAATGTTGCATTGAATAAGAAAGCAAAAAATGCTAACAACCAAATTTTACCGTCAATTTTCTTACTATCACTAACTGCACCGGTTTCTTCGACCTTACCAACTGTTTTGGGAACATAAATTCCAACTAATAGAATAATTGGAATAACAATCAAGTAGACCCAATATGACATCTGCCAACCACTATTGAGCAAAACACCGGCCATATAAGTCATAAAAAACATACCTAAACCTTGAAATACACTTGATAGTCCAAGCATTTTTGTTGCTCGCGTCCTTGATACAATTGGATGATCAAAGATTGTGAGAATGACATCAACAATCCTGTTCCTAATCCTAAAATAATTCTTGAAGCAAAGATCAATGGGAAATTTAACGTAACTGCTGGAACAACCCCACCGATAAAAATCAAGATCAAACCTGTCATAATAGTCTTTTTAACAGAAATTAAATCAGCAACCCAATTACTAATTGGAGTGAAAACAATTATTCCTAATGATGGAATCGTCATTAACAATTCGATCGTTGTGGAACTAATATTTGGAAAGCTTTTCATCATTAGTGGAATGGTAGCGGCTGTCGCTCCGGCGCTAACTGTAAAGACTGACAAAATTAAAATTGCAAATCTAGTCATTATTTTTCTCATAATTATTTATCATCCTTTTCCATAATTTTATTTTTTGAATATTCTCTAAAATAAGCATCAATTTTTTTAATTTGTTCATGCGTCAATGGAGAAAAACCAATCCCCTTCATTTCATTACTCAATTGCAATAATGAAAATTCTTTAAAGTGATCAAAATTCCCTGGTAATTCAATAAAATTCCAAAATGGTACTAATTCTCTCAACTTATTGTTAATTTTTTCATCATTAAAATTTTTTAAAGCTGTGTGTACGCTATATGTATTTATAAAAGCAACTGTTGGTTGATAAGTGATCTCATGATGTCCTGGAGCTAAAACGTCGCCATTTTGATGGACGATGCCATTATCTTTCCATTCCTTTGTATTAGGAAGAATAATTTTAGCGGGATTATCATAAGGAATATCTATCTTTAAACTTACTTGACTACCTTGTCGATCCTCAATTTTCCAAGAAATTGCAAGCTGACCAGTATTTAAATCCGTATATCCAGCTAACTTTCTAAATTTTGGTGTAATACGCGGTGCAATAATTAATTGTTCTTTTTGTTGAATACCTAATAGATACTCATAAGACCACTGCATAACAGCTCCTGATGAATAATTATTTAAGGAATTCATTCCATTTTCACTGATGGTTCCATTTTCTTGTACTGAATTCCAACGTTCCCAAATAGTTGTTGCACCTAATTTAACTTCATTTAACCAACTTGGATAATCATCATTTAAGAATATTTGAACGGCTAAGTCATGTTGATTATTTTCTGTCAAAGCAGGTAACAATACAGGTGTTCCAACAAAACCAGTTGTAAGATGATTTTTATCTTTCTCAATTCGCTCAATAAATTTACTTACCAACTGTTCTTTAAACTTCTTTGGATAAAGATTTAAATGTAAACAAAGAGCTAATGCTGTTTGTGTATCAGTAATTAGTCTGCCACTAGCTGTGAAAAATTCATTAATAAATGATTCTCTAATTTTATTAGCCAATAAGCGATAGTAGTCAAATTCTCTTTTTGCATTAAGGACTTGTGCTGTTTTAGAAACTATTAAAGTTGATTGATAATAATATGCACTGGCTATTAAATCATCAGGTGTCTTACCTTTGAGATGAAAAATATCTTCAGTATCTAAAGCCAACCAATCTCCCAATTGATCAGAATCAAGCCATAAAAATTCATTCTTAGTTTTTTTAGCATAGTCATGTATCCAATCAACCCAAGACATCATGGCACCAAAATTTTGTTTCAAAATAGTCGTATCTTTATATCGTTGATAAGTGATCCAAGGAATAATTGTCGCAACATCACCCCAAACTGCTTTACCACCATCATCGCCATCGACATTTGGTACGTACAATGGAACTTCGCCTTGACGTTGACTTTGTTCAACTGCTATATCATATGCAAATTTTTTATTGAACTGTGCAGTATTCATGTTATAACTAGCTGTTTTGGCAAAGATAGCAGCATCACCTGTCCAGCCCAAACGCTCATCACGTTGTGGACAATCAGTTGGAACATCAATAAAATTGCTTTTCTGTCCCCATTGAATGTTACTGAACAACTGATTAACTAGCCCGTTATCAGTTTGAATATCACCAATTTGATTCATATCTGAGTACAAAGCTACGGCTTTAAAGTTAGTAACGTCATAATCATTTGATAAGCCGTTCACTTTAGCATATCTAAAACCAAAATAAGTAAAATGTGGACGAACTAAATGCTTTATCCCATTACTTACGTAAGTAAAGCTAGCGCGAGCTGAACGTAAATTTTCCCGATATAATTCGCCATTTTGCAAAATTTCACCATATTGAATTTCCACTTTAGTACCTTTTGGCAAATCATTTTCAAATTCAATCCAGCCCGCCATGTTCTGACCAAAATCTAGAACTAAATTTCCGGCTGGAGTAACAATCTTTTTAGGTCGAAAAATTTCGTGAGCTTTGATAGGTAAACTCAGTCTATCTTTAAGATGCTTACTTGGTTGTTCAAAAACTTTTAATGATAATGTTTTTGGAGTCATGGTTTCATCTAAATCTTCTCCATAGTAAATTCCAGAATGTGTAATCTCAGAAGTCTGAATCTTCCAGGTTTCATCAGTTCCAATCACTTGCAATCTGCCAATATCATCTTCTAAATCTAATTCAGCATTAGTCATTAAGGCATTGCCATATTGATTTTCTTTACCACCGTGTTCTTTGATACCCAGCTTTCCTTTATACCAACCATCGCCTAAAGAAATTTTTAAGAGATGTGTTCCCGAAGTTTTCAAATATTTCGTGACATCAAGCGTTGCTATTTGAGTATAGTAACTATAATTAGTAAAGCCTGGTGCCAAATATTCATCCCCAACTTTTTGATTATCGATATAAACTTCATATAAGCCTAAACCCGTTACATATAACCGAGCTTTTTTGACTTTAGAAGTTGCATTAATTTCTTTTATTGCTTGAATGCCGTGAATACCTTCATCTGAACTACCAATCCATTGACTATTTTTGAACCCCGTCATTAATCCAGTTTCAAAAAAAGCTTCTTTCTTATAAATTCGATCTTTATCTTTCAATTCGACAAAAACTTGATATCTAGTTTTACTTTGAAGTTGAAGATCTGGCTGAAATGATAAATCATTTGCTGGTTCCCAATCTGTTGAAAAAATTTCTTTCTTACTATTAGTAATTTTTAAACGTTTTAATAATTCATTTGAATAACTATTAGCTTTAATTTGGCAATTTATAAATAGATCATTAAATTCATAACCAACAGGATTTTCCATATGATTAATAAATATTTGTTCAAATTCCACTATGTAAACCTCCTTCAATCATCAGTAACCGCTTACAAATAATATAGTATGATTTATCAAAATAATTTATTAACAAATAATGCTTTTAATTTCAAAATAATGCTTTTTATAAAAAATAATAAAACCCAATAATCACCCTTTAATTATTCAGATACGTTATAATATAAGTTATAGACCAATATAATTAAGGAGTTGATAATTGTGGCTAACGATTTAACGCAACTAACTGCAACCGACTGTTTTGATTATTTTGTAAATCATTTTGAAACACTATACAAAAATGAATCGAAGTATCGTAATCTTGCGGTTTTAGATCCAGATATTACCAATATCGAATTGTACAAGAGTCTCAAAGAACACTTTTTGCTGGATGTTTTAAATAATCCGGAATTCAAAGATTACCAAGTTGATTTTGAACGTGGAATCGATGGTGGTGATAATTTTATTATGGCTGCTTTTACCGACCCAACGGATGAGTCAGTCGTGACTGTAGAAATCAATCGTAATGAAACCTCTGAGTCTGTTCTTAATTCCTTTAACAAGGGTATCGAAACGTTACGTTCGACCTTTGCTCCAGAAGTTTATGAAATGAAAGCAGAGAATCACGCATAAAAAGAGAGTCTAGAAATCCTCAATCAGGATTTCTAGGCTCTTTTGTCGTATTTGGAGAAAAGTTAAACCATGTTATGATATATATATAATCTTATAAAGGAGTGAATCAAATGCATTCGGCAAAAGTTGCCACCGTAAAATATCTTTCATTCGAGGAATCAAAGGACTGATACCACCTTCTAACTTGCAAAAAAAGTAAGGAGTATCCTCAATGAAAATTTATTTGGCAACAATTACTGTCTGTGCTTTATTTTTAACTGGTTGTAGTCATAATTCCAAGACTTCAAATATTGACCAAACTGACTTGCAAAAACAACAAATTGTTTTAAAGCGCAACAAAAAGAAGTGGCACCAACAGACAAAACAAGTCACTCATTCAACATTATCTACTCAAAAAATAATTCCTAAAAAGAACTTGTCTTTAAATCAGCTAAAGAAAAACAGCGACTTTCTCATTCAGGGAACAGTTATAGATTTCTCCCATAGTAGTAAAAAATCTACAAATGCATCCATTTACGTCAATCACATTATCAGTGGTTCGGAAGATATCTTAGGAAAAAATATCGACATCAAACTACCCGGTGGCATTGACCAAAACGTTTATTATCGATCAACTCAATGTCCACTTCCAAAATTGGGACAAAAGATTATCCTCAGATTAGATAAAACACACAATGAGTATCGAGTCTTAGCACCTAATTCCAATATTTGGGTTGAAAAAGATCACGAATTTGTTTTAAATAACCAAACTATTCGCCAAGAACCATGTCTAAAAGAAATTACTGAACAATTAAATCAAGCAATCCCTTATCGTTATACGGATCTTTGCTAAAACAAAAACTGTTTCTAATCATATTTCATATAATTTAAAAGCAAAATAGCCTCTATTTGGAGAATAATCACTCCGAATAGAGGCTTTTGATTTGTTGGTATTAAACGTAGAACCACTATCAAGTCCGGAATAGCGAAGAAAATTGGCTCAAATGTGAAATTTCTCTTGGCAATTTATTGCCTAGTGAAAGGCCGAGCTTGAAGACTTTGCCCGGTCTTGGGCTTAGCAAAGGCTCCAAGTCGCGCCCACATTGTTCCAGCCAAATTTTATTCGCTATGGAGGACGAAATACTTCCACTAACCGAAGTTAAGAAAAAATCAATCAAATCAAGACAGTTTTTTTAATTTTAAAATTCAACGCTGCACCAATCAAATTGGCATCATTGTGATAATATGCGGGGATGATTTTGGGAACTAATTTAATATCGGCTACTCGCTGAACTAATCTTTGGGCGGCCTCATTCAAATTATTGATGAAGTCTTGATTGCCCGAAACTCCACCACCGATGATAAAGGCTTCTGGATCAACGACAAATTGCAAATTAAAGATTGCACGAGCTAGATTATCGTACAACTTCAAAGCATACTTTTGAGCAGTTGCATCGCCATCTTGAGCCATTTGTAAGATCTCTTTGCCCGTATAATTGGTCTTATAAGCTTGATTGTAGTGTTGGGCCATTCTCACTGCGGTACCAACTAAACTGAGACGTTGATCCGTCTGACCTAACATCATCCCAAATTCTCCACCTAGTAAATGCTGACCGTGGACTAATTGACGATTGATCACAACGGCGCCACCGACCCCAGTTCCAATTACCAACATGACAATATTTTGCATATTGACCGCCATGCCACTATTAACTTCGGCTAAGGCCGCACAATTAGCATCATTTTCCATTGAAACTGGCAGGTTTAGACGTTTCTCCAAAGCTGTTTTGATTGGAAAATTGTGAATATATGGCAAAGCGCTGATTCCACCAATTATTCCTGTTTGTTGATTGACCGCCCCTGGAATACTCAAAGCTACCCCGGCAATCTTAGTTCGATCATATTTTTTTACTATTTTTTCAATTACTGCATAAAATGTTGCTAAATTCTTCGGCGTATCAACGGCACTCTTATTAGTTAAGGTTTGGTTTGATTCATTGAATAAGGCGTGTTTAATCGTTGTTCCACCAACATCAATTGTTATTATTGGTTTCATATTTACCATCCAGAAAATAAATTAAGCGTTTTCTTTACTTACACACCTATTATAATACATCCTTCATTGAATCGATTCAGACAAAGTCCATTCAATTTGACCTTGATATTCGCCACTAAGATTGGACTTTTGATTTTTGATCATAATACCGTCGTCGTCATCCCAATTGTCAGAAATATTTTCAATTTGACTTTGTCCACTCACGGCAGTATCACGATTTGCAATAATTGGTGTATTAGTCAAAGATTGATAATTGTCATTTTTATCAATGAAGAATAATGGCTCAATATAATCATTATCTAAGACATTAAACAATCCTAATGAATGGGCTGATAGGTTCCATTTCGTACCGACACTGTTTACTTTGACATCCCATTTCCCATCACGTTGAATAAAGTCGCCATTTTGATCATCAAAATTTATATCCCTAAAGCGTGAATCTGCGACATCTAATTCTAAGAGCTTCTTATTAATTTGAAAATCAAAGAGTTGACCTTCAGACGTTCTTCCATATACATCAGTGACACTACCACTTAATTTCATCACACCATCGTTTGAAGTCATTCCAAACAAGTGTGGTACAAATTGTGATTTAAATGTCATTGGAGGTCCGTAATCAGCACTACTTGCTGAACCCAATTGACCATATTTCTTATTTTCATCCCAAACAACAATTACTAATTTACTTGGATCAGCACGATAAGTTTCATCTTCTAAATACTTAAATTCTAGAAGTGGCTTAATTACTGTTTGAGCCGTACTGGCGGTAATTGATTTTTGCCTTGAAGTCAAATTAGGCGTCAATTTTGGAACATTAATAATTACCGTTTTTTCTTCTGAACTATACACTCCTCCAGAAATTGAGAATTTAACGATATTTTCTCCTTCCTTCAACAAATCTGGACCAGAGGCTGTATTATATCCAATTGGATTTATCGAGAAACTATAATTATCGTTTTCATCAGGAAAGAAGGCCACTGCATCACTAATGAATGAGAAGTTTTGAAAACTATCACTATCTTCAGTTTTTATCTTCAAAGTTAGCTTTTTAAAACCTAGAGATGTGTTATCGTCAGAATCTATTTCATCACTGTATTTCATTAACCAATTCAAAGGGACAGGATCATTGTCGTGAACATCAATTGTTGCTTCCTTAGGTTCTAAAACGATTCCCTTATCAATTATTTTTATTTTAAAATCTAAAATATTTGATTGACGTGTACCGTCATCTGCCCACATCTTAACTTCATGTAAACCATAATCTAATTTGGTAATTACGTCATCAATGCCAAAGATTAGAGCTCCAGAATCAGAACCAAATTGCGGTTCAAAATCGACTTTCTCTCCGTCTACTTCTACATGAATAGTCGCATTGCCAACGCTTACAGCAGAACCATCGTCATATGCCAATTTAACATCATACAATACTGGTTTTCCTTTTTCACGTACCGAATATTCCTTGAAATTGTATCTAGAAATCACTAATTGCTTATTGTCTAAAACCTTGACTTGATAATCTAAAACGTTAGAAACATGTCCTTTAGAGTCAGTCATCTTAACTTTGAAGTCGTAAGTTTTATTGCTTTCTAAATCACTGACATCAAAAGGAATATCGAAATTACCTGACTTAACTCCTTTAGCAACTGAAATATTGCCTTTTTGAATGCCAGGAACTAATTTATTGTTCTGATCATACACATCTACTTCACTAATTACATCTTCGCCATCAAATTCAGAATCCTTTAAATAAGACATCTTACCTTTAAAATGAACTGTTTCATCGGGACTGACTTCCTGAGACAAGTCATTAGTATTTGTTATCTGCAATACTTCATTATCAATCGTAAAGTCAGGACTCATCGTATCACCTGTAAAACCGTCGGAATTGTAACTAGTATTAACGCCACTTACTTTTGTCGTAATCGGTGTTTGACTCTCCGGTCCTTTGACTGTCCCATAAACTTGAATATTTGATTGATCGTCAATTTTACTCATTGAAGGAATCTTAACTTTAAAACCAGTAACTTGCTTAAAAATTGGCGTATCTGTGTCATTACCGGTTGTTGTACTGACAGTTACTTCTTCTAAATCTGCTTTATTGATCTTGAGACTTTGTTTAGTGCCATCTGCGGCAGTATAATTCATCTCGCCAATCACACCATTTTCATCGCCAGAAAAATCTAAATAGTCTGGCAAAGCAACGGTTGCAGTGATTTCTCCAGATTCAGAAATACCACCGACATACTTCAAGTTTTGCTCTAACATAATTTGATCACCATCGGAGACATTTAAAGTGTCACCGTCAGTTGAATTTGCGGAAGTATCTCTAGTCAAATCAGTCATCTTCGAAGTACCTTTGATATCTACCACACGAGGCATTTTTTCGATTACCATGGCAAAATCGCTTTTTGTTGATTCTGGTGATCCAGTTGAAGCAGTAAAGCCCCAACGAACTTTTTTATCAGAACTATCCTTGACTAATTGATTCGTGTCAATTTCAAAAGTTTTAACATCTTGAGCATTTTGAGATCTGATCGTTCCATCTTGGAACTTGTCATTGATATGATATGACAAATATCCAATTGAAGAACCTGTATCTGGTTTTTGATAATCGATTGTTAAATGACGCCAACCATTTCTGGGGTCTTGAGTTTCAGAGTTAGCAACCGTGATGCCATCGTAACCTAATAGATAAGCATTACTTTGAACTCTTCCTCTATGTCCCATGTAATTGTACGTAGTAGTTTCCTTAAAAACTAATCCAGTTGTATAATTCTTGCCAAAATACGTAGCTACGTCTCCTGGATATCCCCATGATATATGATTTTCCTTTAATTGATTTGAAACAAAACCTGAATTAGCATCGCCATTATAGTCTAAATAATCACTTATATTATTAGATTTTGAACCTGCATTTTGATTCAAGTATCTATCAAACTCAATTGCAACACTATTCTGTATACCACCAGAATCATCTGTTATTGCTTCATCCAAACCTTTGCCGTCAGAGCTACTACCACCCCAGACACCTAAGGTCTGTCCGTAACTAGGGATTCCATCAGTATAATCTCTAGAGATAGCTTGGTCGCCATTAGGATCATTTTGCAAGACAAAGGCAAAACCATCGATAGTGTTGCCACCGTAATACCAAACTGATAACGTTTGGTCCTTGCTTAAATCAAAATAATTATAAGTTTTATTACCATTGTCGTCTTTCACGGTTCCCCAAAAAGAGCCAATCTGCTTATCAGCTCTATCAGCATCTAACATTTGAATAATATCGCTAGGATTACCAGAATCTTCTGCCCGTATTATCTTGTTAGAACTAGGAAACGCATTGGCAGCGCCAGTCTTGGTATTGGAGTAAGAACTTGGTGCGGTAATAAAATCATTAAACTTCACGCCTTTTGGAGCATGTTTATAAACTTCTTCTCTAGACGGTTCACTTGCGGCCATCACGGAAGTAATTGGAGTTGCTCTAAACAGTGGTAAAAGAAACATAACAAGTAATAATTTAAGAATGAACCCATGCTTCTTCATGAAACTCACCTCACATATTTATAACAAGTTTAAACATATATTATTGATATCGTTATTATATGATATAAGCGTTTTCATTTTGTCTCAATTTATGAAAAAATTATTATAAAAAAATAGCCATCTTATTATGTAAGATGACTACAACTTTAATTCATTTCTAATTCAATTGTTCAGAAACTTGGCGATTAAGTTTTGGTTCGACAACTTTATCCTTGTTGTAATTTTTACCAAAGATAAAACCGAAGGTAACTGTTAATAATGGATTCATCCAAACGTAAAAGGCACATGGGATGAAGACTAATGGACTAACACCAAGGACTCCAGAGATGAAGATTCCAGTAACTCCCCAAGGAACCAAAGCATTGATATCAGCTCCCCCACTAGCAAGGATTCGTGATAAGTAAACTGGTTTGATATTTTGTTTATCAAAGTTTTCTTTGAAAGTTGTTCCAGGCAAAATAATTGAAATGTATTGTTCACCGACTAGGAAGTTAACTCCAATAGCACTCAAAACTGATGTTAAGATCAACTTGCCAGGTGTATTGACGCTTTGTTTCATCTTGCCGACTAGATTTTCGACGACGCCCATCTTGATCAAGACGCCACCTAAAGTCAAAGCAACTAAAATCAAGGAAATACTGCTCAACATACTAGTAACGCCACCGCCACTGACGATACTGTTGATTTTTTTATCAGCTGAATTCAATTGAAAACCGTTCATGATTTGGTTACTGATAGTTGAAAGCTTGGGATGATTGATAAAGATATGCATGATAATAGCGGTAATCGAACCTGATAATAACGTTGGAATAGCGGGAACTTGCATAATAGCACAAATAATTAGAACTGCGATTGGAACTAGCATCCAAGGTGAGACGAAGAAATTAGCGTTCAAAGCATTGATAATGTGGTGCACTGAACTCATGTTAGGATTGGCAGTCGTATGACCAGCAATCAAGAAAATAATAGCTGTAATAGTTGCTGAAGGAATGGCTGTGTGAGCAATTGTTCTAATGTGATCAAAAACATTGTCGACTCCCGCGATTCCGGTAGCTAAATTAGTTGTTCCAGATAGTGGCGACATATTGTTTCCAAACAAAGCACCAGAAACGATCGAACCGGCAGTTAAAGCTGTATTGATTCCCATAACGTGACCGATACCCATAAAGACGATACCTAGTGTACTGATAGTTGTGAATGAACTTCCGACGATTACGCCGACTAAACAGCAGCTGACAAAGACTGTAAATAAGAAAAATCTGACATTTAATATTTCTAGACCATAAACCATGATAGTTGGAATTACCCCAGACATTGACCAAGCTGATACTAAAACACCGATCATGATAAAGATGATCATTGGTACGATTCCGGGTTTGACGCCTTCAACGATACCATCTTGGAGTTGATTCCAAGTAAAGCCACGAAATCTTCCGTAAAACAACAATAATGTAAATGCTAATAAAATTGGAATTTGAGGTGTCATGCCCAGAGCAATCATCATTGTTCCTAACATCCCAAACATTACGATCATAATAATTAAACTTTCTAAAACTGATAATTTACCTTTTTTCATATTACTCACCCTATTTTGAATTTGATTTGTTTTTCTTAGTAGTTTTGATAGGGTCTGTAATAATAGTTTCTTTGTACTTCGTTAATTTCTTTCTCATTTAGGATTTGTGCAAAGGTTGCTTGCATGCGTAACTTTTCGATAAATTTCATCTGGTAATTCCTCCTAAAATTATTTGTCCTAATGAATAAAAAAAGCGCCCCTGCAATATATGCAGGGACGCTTTTGGCGCGGTACCACCCAAATTCAAGTAATAATACTTGCTCTTTATTCCGTAAACACAGGACGTGTGATCTCGACTTAGTATTTTGCGAAAATATCCTGTATGGCTCGCACCGACCGCCATTTCTCTGAACGCTGAGACACTTCGCTACTTGTTGTAAAATCAAAATCAATTTATGTAAGTAATCTTAGCAGAACTTTTTCAGAATGCAAGAGTTTTATTAGAAAAATATTATTATTTTTTAATTTTTCTAATTTTAATTAAAGTGAGTCTAACAATTCTTGCATTTGTTCATTGTCGGGATCTTGCTTCAAATAAAGTCTCAATGCTGCTTGGAGAACCTCTTTATTGCCGGTACTACGCAAGATTTCTACCAAGTCTGACAAGTAGTCCAGATTGTCCTTGAACTCGTCTAGGACCGTCAAAATATCTTCTTGAGCTTTATTAACATCGTCAGTTTCAAATTCTGACTTAGCCAAATTCCAAACTAACTTAGGATTGTTATTGATCTCACGACCATTCAACAGATCCAAGTTAGCCTTAAATTGACCCTTAGTAACATAGTAATCACTCAACTTGATGACTAATGGCATTGGATTTTCGACTTTTTTAATACCAGTTTCCAAAATCTTGATGGCATTATTGGCATCTTCCGATGTTCCAGCATCAAAGGCAATTTGGTACAAACGGTCATCTAATTCATTCAAGTTCAAACCTAATTGAGCATACTTGAAGGCATCAGCATTTTTCTTAATATTCAAATAATCTTCAGCGATGACTGGATAAGCTGTCGGATAGTCACGATTAGTATCCAATAGGTTTTCCAAAACAGAAATCGACTTATTATAATTTTTAACTTGATTGTACAAAAATCCGAGTTGGAATTGAGCATCTTCATTCAATTCCAAAGCGTTTAATTTTTCATATTCACTGATAGCATCTTCATATTGTCCATCCCCGGCTAAAGAACTAGCTTTTCTCAAGACAATTGAAATACCAGAGTAATTCTTGATTCCCATATCTAAAAGCATGTCATAGTACGTCAAAGCCTGATTAAATTTATTTTCATCGAAATAAACTTCAGCTAGAGCAAACTTGAAGACTTCTTCGTCAGGAAACTCTCTGATTCCCTCTAAGAGCTTTTGTTCACTGACCTCATAAAGTCCTAATGACTGATAAATATCGGCTGAAACTAATAAATTTTCGGCATAAGCTGGCGAATCAGGCGTGATTTGAGAAATATAATCTAAAGCTTGATCGCTATCACCGTCAGAAACAGCAATTTCAGCCAATCTGGAGAGGATTTGGCCCTCTGTTGGGTAATTAACCAAAAGGTGTTGATAAATCGTCTTAGCTTGAACAGAGAGTCCACGACTCATCAATGTCTCGGCTAATGAAAATTGTGTTTGATCGTCATCTTCTCGAAGAGATTCTTGAATCAGACCATCGACTTTTGAAAAATCACCATCATCGATTGTTTCCATAACTTTATCTGCTTTACTCAAATTAAAACCTCATACTTTCTTTTGCGTAAAAAAAGACGGTCAAACGACCGCCCCTTATAAAACTAATTATTTAACTGAATCCTTCAAAGCTTTACCTGGTTTAAATGCAGGAACCTTGCTTGCTGGAATCTTGATTTCTTCGCCAGTTTGTGGGTTACGACCCTTACGAGCAGCACGTTGACGAACTTCAAAGTTACCAAAGCCAATCAATTGAACTTTGTTACCTTCTGATAAGTTTTCTTGGATAGTTTCAAATACTGCATCAACAGCAGAAGTTGCATCCTTCTTTGTCAAACCAGTTTTACTTGCGACACTATCAATAAGTTCAGCTTTATTTGCCATATGTGAATACCTCCGGAAATTTGTAAAAATTTAGAACACATGAACTTTTATTAATGCGTTCATTATTCTATGTACAAAATTACCATAGCAATGCCGATGTGGCAAGCATTTAAGCCATTTTTTAACATAATTCTTCTTAAATATAATTATATTTATAAAAACGGATAAAATACTGTCCTTCTAAGCTATTTTCGCTTTCTAGGAAGAATCTTAATTGGTGTTCCTTCGAAGTCGAAAGTATCACGCAATTGATTCTTCAAGAATCTTTCATATGAGAAATGAAGCAATTCTGTTTCATTAACGAAAACAACAAATGTTGGCGGTTGAATGGCAACTTGTGTCATGTAATAAATTCTTAAACGTTTTCCATTTACCAATGGTGTTGGCGCAATTGACGTTGCACGCAATAATAAATCGTTCAGAACCGATGATTGAATTCGACGATCACGGTTACCATAAACTCTTGCAACTAATTCTGGAATTTGGTCGAGGCGTTGACCCTTAATAGCAGAAGTGAACAAGATCGGTGCATATGATAAGTATTGGAATTCAACTCTGATTTGGTTTTCAAAGTCCTTCATCGTATTAGTGTCTTTTTTCAAAGTATCCCACTTGTTAACGACGATGATAACACCCTTACCTGCGTTGTGAGCATATCCAGCCACACGCTTGTCTTGTTCACGAATACCTTCTTCAGCATTCAAAACAACACAAACGACGTCTGACTTATCGATAGCACTCAAAGCACGCAAGACAGAGTATTTTTCAGTATTTTCGTAGACTTTACCACGTTTTCTAATACCGGCAGTATCGATCATTGTAAAGTCTTTATCAAGCTTTTCATCATGATACTTAGTATCAATGGCATCACGAGTCGTTCCTTGCATATCGGAAACAATAACACGTTGGTCACCTAAGATAGCATTGACTAGCGATGATTTACCAACATTAGGACGTCCGATAAAACTAAATTTGATAGTCTTATCTTCTTCCATCTTGTCTTCGTATGGAAAGACCTTAACGATTTCATCCAACAAATCACCTAACCCAGTACCTTGGGCACCAGAAATAGGATTTGGATCACCGAAACCTAAAGCATAAAAGTCATAGATATTTTGACGTTGTTCAGGATTATCAGCTTTGTTAACTGCTAAAATAACTGGTTTCTTCGTACGATACAAAATCTTTGCAACATCTTCGTCTTCTTTAGTTACACCATTTTGGCCATTAGTGATAAAGACGATAACATCAGCTTCATCGATCGCAATCTCAGCTTGATTCTTGATTTGAACGGACATCTTTTCACCGCTCATTTCAATACCACCTGTATCGATCAAACGAAATTCTCTTCCTAACCAACTAGCACGAGAATAAATTCGATCTCTAGTAACACCAGGTGTATCTTCAACGATTGAAAGTCGTTCATTAATAATTCGATTAAAAATTGTAGATTTACCAACATTGGGGCGTCCTACTAACGCAACTACTGGAACAGACATATTTTGCCTCCCTACTTATGTTCATTAACTATTTCAGTTACTCTTTTAACAACTTGTTCGATGGTCATATCGGAAGTATCTACTTCAATGGCATCGTCAGCTTTCTTCAATGGTGAAATTTCACGATGTGAGTCTTTATAATCACGTGCTGCAATTTCATCTTGTAGTTCTTTTAATGGAGTATTGATGCCACGTTCAACATTTTCTTTAAAACGTCTCTGTGCACGAACTTCCACACTAGCAATCAAAAAGATCTTTACTTCTGCCTTAGGCAAGACAGTTGTACCAATATCACGGCCATCCATGACGATATCGCAATCATTGGCTAAATCGCGTTGCATTTGAACTAATTGTGTTCTTACTTCCTTGATTGCTGAAACTTGTGAAACGTTGTTTGTTATTTCTTCAGTTCTAATGTCATCTGAGACATCCTCATCGTCTAAATAAACGTGTTGTCCATCCTCTTTATTTAGAAAATGAATTCGATGTTCTGACATTAATTTCAAAATATTGAGAGTATCACCATAACCCACATTGTGCTTTTTTGCAAGTAAAGTCACTGTTCGATACATTGCACCTGTGTCACAGTATACAAAATTCAAGTTTTTTGCGATTAATTTGGCAATCGTACTTTTTCCAGCTGATGCTGGTCCGTCTATAGCAATTTGCATTCGTTTCTCTCCTTAATAAAAGGGCCCAGACTAAATGTCCAAGACCCTTCACATAAAAATTATTTAACTCTTAGTGTTGTACCAGGTGTCAATGTACCAACGTTACCATTCAAACTCTTAAGTTGAGCAGTAGTTAGATTATTGTTATATGCAATTCTAAACCAGTTGTCACCAGCTTTAACAGTGTAATAAGATGCTGAATTACTACTATTACTATCTGTTGAAGTTGTTGAACTGTCGTTAGCAGTTGTACCAGTTGAAGCTTGTTGATTATTTTGTTGCGATTGTTGTGACTGTTGAGTCTGTTGTGATTCTTGTGTTTGTTGTTGCGTGTTATTAGCTGTTTGTGAGTTGCTTGAGTCAGCCGTAGTACTATTAGCGGCAGTACTGTCACTAGCAGTACTTGAAGCATTGCTATTAGAATCAGAGTCACTATCTTTATTAGTAGTGGTCTTCTTCTTAGCAGTAGCTTTCTTGGTTGACTTTTTCTTCGTTGACTTCTTAGCAGCTTTCTTCTTGGAAGACTTATCTTTATTCTCGACTGAACTTTCAGCTTGAGAACTGTCTAAATCGCCGCTACTACTACCCCTCACCGCATTGATAATAACCGGTGTAAACATAATAACGATCAATGCAACAACTAAGGTAACGACTAGGGTGTGATTTCCACGTTGCTTTTCTTTAGTAACAGCACGTGAAACATGACCCTCATCGTCAGTATCAGAGTCAAAACTCTTTTCCCAAGGCTTAACATCTTCTTGATCAGCAGAAGAATCGTCTTGATCTTGATCAGATTCTGCCTTTGAGTCCTCAACTGATTCTTTAGGTGTCACAGGTGGCACTGGAGTTGGCTCAAACTTAGGTTCGTCAACTTCAGGAGCATCGTGTTTTGCTTCGCTTAAATGATCATTGCTTTCTTCAGCCTGAAGATGATCAGCCCCAACAGGTGTAGGATTATCCTCAACTTGTTTAGGCTCATCATTAGAAGCCTGATCGTCAGAAACAGTATTATTCGTTGGTGTGTTTTCATCACCTGTATCGATTAGATGATATTTCTTTAAATCCTCAAGACTGACAGATCCTTCTAGTCCTTTGGTGGATTTTGGAACACGTGAATCGCCAGACATATTGTTTTTATCATTATCGGCCATTAAAAACCAACCTCCTAATTTCTATCTCTTAAAGCATATCATAAAAGTTTAAAATTTTTCTTTAAAGATTTATAAAATTTCACTATTTAATAGCGAAATGCCCCTTGATTCTAGGATAAATGATAATAACTGCTGCTGAGATGATCAATGCCTTGATAATATTGAATGGAATGACCCCAGTTGCTACATATTTAGCAAGTGACATATTCAGTTGCATCCCGACGACATTCATATAAAGTGGCATGACTACAAAATAATTCAAAATTGACATAATTACCGTCAAACTCAAAGTACCAGCAACAACTGCCATGATTTTTTTGTTCTTCTTCCAGAAATAGCTGAAAGGCAACAGCAAGGCTACTGAACCTACAAATGCTGCTCCATCGCCAATTAAACCAGCTAACCCAGTTCCAGTTACTAATAAGTGGACCATTGATTTCAGTAAGGCAATCATAATTCCCCCAACAGGACCAAAAGCAAATGTTCCCACGACTGCCACGACGTCACTTAAATCAACTTTCAAAAATGGCAACCAGATCAAAACTGGAAATTCAAAGAACATCAAGATCGTTCCTAATGCTGCAAAAATTGAAACCCCAATTATATCTTGAAACTTGTATAAACTCTTTCCCATTAAAATCAACCCTCTTCCAAATTGATCTCCAAAGAAAAAAGGCCTATTTTGGGCATACCAAAACAGACCTTACTCTGTTTTCTTCCATCCAGACTTTAACTGTCGGTATTGGAATCTCACCAATTCAACCAGCTTGCGCTGGGTCGCGGACTTTACCGCCGGTCGGGAATCACACCCTGCCCTGAAAACCAATTATTTATTTTTATATTTATAATATAGCAGACCCCTTGATGTATAGCAACTGAGTTGTTGTTATGGGAACAATACCATTTGGTTATTAGGTGGTGAAAGTTGGTTGTTTTGTCGATATTTCTTTACCAGTACCCACTAAATACACTTAAAATCTTTGAATATTTTTTATCAAAAAAGTTGAACTTACTCAAGAAATAATGATAGTATATAAGCATACAAATGAACGCGTACTTAGTACGCCACTGGGCAGATATAGTTGAACTATACCTGCCCTTTTATTTTGGAGAAAAATATGACAAATGATAAACCTTTTAAGTCTATTGATGAGCAGATGAGCATTCTCAAAACCAGAAATCTTATATTTGAAAATGAAGACACTGTAAAATCTGTACTAAGCAGATATGGTTATTATGAAGTGATAAATGGTTATAAAAGTAAATTCCTTATTAATAGTTCTAACGATAATGAGGGCTTTATACCGAATACAACTTTCGAACACATATATGCTCTCTATAAATTAGACAAAAATATTCGTGGTGATTTAAAAAATGCGCTTGAAGATTTTGAATTGACATTTAAACAATCACTCGCATATGTAATAGCTGAAACATATTCAGATGATGATTCTGAATACACTAACCCTATACTTTACAATGTAGGAGAGTTGCATAAAAAAGGTAATCATAAAGAGACTGACAGAGATAGGTTATTAAAGAAATTAAATTATATCGTAAAGTATAATGCATACGAGCCTTATAAACATTATCGTGAAGAACATGGCAATGTACCACCGTGGATTGCGGTTAAAGATTTAAGTTTTGGGCAATCAATTTTTCTTTACAAATTAAGTAAGCAAACAATTAGAGATAAGGTTGTTTCAAAAATGTTTGCAATTAGTACCCCATTAATTTCTGCAGCTGACAATGATTTTCACATACGACAGGCTTTCGGTGATCTCCTTTCCCTATCGTTATTTTATAGAAACCATGCTTCTCATGGAGACCATGTTTTTAGTCAAAGAAGCAAACAATTTGGTCTAAGATATTCAAAATACCTCTTTCCCAATTTTATAAAAGAAACTGAAGATGAATTTAACAAAGGATTAGGAAGAAGTAGCATAGGCACTTTATTATGCTGTTTAGCTTCTTTAGATAATTTGAATTGTTATTCCACTCTTATATCATGGCTAACTGTACATTTAGAAGAATATTTAAAAGTATATCCAATGGATAAAACTTTTTTAATTAATTCTATGGAATTAAACCTTACAAATATAGATTTAAAAAATTAAATAAAAACTAAGATTGGGCAGATATAGTTAATCTATATCTGTTTTTTTTGGAATGAATCAAATGAAATTAATGTACTCTGCTAAACTATTATACTCATTTGATTTAGGCATAAAAAAATCTCGAAAAAACACTTCCGAGATTTGCTAATAAATATTGTTCAAAATTATTACTTTTGATTCTTCTTCAAAGTAGCAACTTCTAAACGAGTCAAGTCACGATATTGACCAGAAACCAAACCATCTAAAGTCAAGAAATCATAACTTTCACGGGATAGCTTTTCAACTTTATGCCCAACGGCATCGAACATGTTCTTAACTTGATGATTGTGGCCTTCGTGAATAACCATTCTAACGATTGAACTGTTCTTCTTTTTGTCTTTTGACATCACACGAACTTTGGCTTTAGCAGTTGTATAGCCTTTTAGCTTAATACCGTTTTCCAATTTTCTGATCTCTTCAGT
This sequence comes from Companilactobacillus farciminis KCTC 3681 = DSM 20184, assembly GCF_002706745.1. Classification (NCBI taxonomy): domain Bacteria; kingdom Bacillati; phylum Bacillota; class Bacilli; order Lactobacillales; family Lactobacillaceae; genus Companilactobacillus; species Companilactobacillus farciminis. Next base: position 1,478,957 of record NZ_CP017702.1, read on the forward strand.
TGTCAAAATGCCTTCAACTTTAGCGATATAAGTCTTATCTACGTGATATCTTGGATGCATCAAATGGTTGGCAAATTCACCGTCGTTAGTCAACAATAACAAACCAGACGTATCATAATCCAAACGGCCGATTGGGTAAACACGTTCACGGACATCATCTTCCAACAGGTCAGTGACAACTTTTCTATCCTTATCATCTGAAACGGCTGAAATAACGCCACGAGGCTTGTACATCAAGATATAACGTTTCTTCTCTTCTTCCATAGGAACGCCGTCTACTTCGATACGATCGTGGTTATCAACTTTGACACCCATTTCCGTGATCAACTTGCCATTAACTTTAACGTGACCTTTAGCAATCAATTCTTCTGATTTGCGTCTTGAAGCCACACCAGCATCGGCCATATATTTTTGTAATCTAACTTTCTCCATCTATCTCTCCTGTATTTGAGTTTTCCTCAAAGTTTTCTATTTTTGGTAAATCCTCTAAACTCTTAATTCCAAAGTAATCGAAGAATTCATCCGTCACTACATACAAATTAGGATGTCCGGGAACATTCTTCTTGCCATGTTCTTTAATCATTTTTCGCATCAATAAAGTATTCAAGCTTCCGGAACTCTGTACACCACGAATTTCATCGATTTCTATTCTTGTGATTGGTTGTCGATAAGCAATGATCGATAAAACTTCTAAAGCTGCTTGACTGAGTTTTGTTCCCAACCCTGACTTAAAATATTTAGTTAGCAATTCACTGAATTCATTTTTGGTAACTAATTTATAAAGTGAGTTGTAATTGACTAATTGGATGCCCGAATCTCCATCAGTTAATAATTTAACTTGTAATTCTTCAAGATTTTGTCGTAAAGCAGCACTATCGATTTCTAACAATTCGACCAAATCTTTTTCTTTAATACCCTGATCTCCAGCCACAAACAATAATGCCATTATTTTTGCTTGATACACGTTTAATTCCTCAATTCAATAAATAGTTCACTCTTAAAGTCAGCTTGTTGAACGGAAACGAGTTGTTTACGTGCTAATTCCAAAATTGCCATAAAGTCAGTGACGATTTCTTCAATATTGCCGTTCAGTTTCAAAAGTGCTTTAAAAGTAGTTTTTTTGACAGATTTCAGCTCCGTCATAATATTGTCAGTCGCATCTTCAATTGAGAGAGTTTCATTTTCAATCGTCTCCGTTTCTGGTTGACGATTTTTTTGTTCGCGTAACAATTCAGCATAGGTAGTTGCCAAATCCGTCAACGCAACCGAACCAGGTTCAAGAAACTGCTCCAATTGTTTATTAGGAATACTGACCTCTTTGTCAAACTGTTGCTTGCGATACTGCTCTTTTTCTTCAAAATAAGCAGCAACTTTTTTAAAAGTCTGATAAGTCAACAATTGTGAAACCAACTGATCACGAGGATCTTCATCTTGAAATTCATCTTCAATTTCATCCGGTGCTTGAGGCAACAGCATCTTGCTTTTAATTGACATCAATGTGGACGCCATCACTAGATAATCGCCGGCAATATCCAACTGCAAAACTTTCATACTCTTCAAATAATCCAAATATTGTTGAGTAATTTGAGCTATTGGAATGTCATAAATATCGACTTTTGATTCCTTGATCAAATGTAGCAACAAGTCAATTGGACCTTCAAAGTCAGTTAAAACTAAGTTCAATTTTTGCATTAATCTGTTTCTTCCAAATCCTTCTCAAGTTTCTCTTTGTTTTGACGCCAAAGCTTTATCTCTTTACTCAATTCAAAATTACCTAAAATGACTAGTTTAGGGAATCGTTTTTGAACATCGTCAAAAATTTTAAAAACATTGCTTTGCGAGCGATATGAGGGATTTAACGAAATATATTCAATGAAGACCGTTCCTTCAGAAAAAGACAAAGCTACTATTCCGGAATAATCATCAACGTTACTCTTCCATAAATACAACTGGCGATTTTCATCCTCTGAGTAAAGATTTAATTCTTGTTCCATATTGTGAAAGTCTTTTAAATCACTGATATATGACAAAAAGCCCATGGCAATTTTTTTGTTTTCATCACTATATTTACTAAGCATAAATCCTCCTATGCTCGTGGGAAAGCCTTGTTATAAACTTGCTTCATCCGCGTCTTATTAACGTGCGTATAAATTTGAGTCGTTGAAATATCTGAATGTCCCAACAATTCCTGAACCACACGTAAATCCGCTCCATTCTCTAATAAATTAGTAGCGAAAGAATGTCGTAAAGTATGTGGCGTTACGTCTTTAGTTATACCTACTTGAGCAATATATTTTTTGATCATCCGCCAAATCGATTGTCGAGTTAACTTTTTCCCGCGAAAATTCAAAAAGACTTCCGCCTGTTGACCATATTTTGTCACCAAAGGTTCACGGGTTTCTTGAAGATACTTATTCAACCACTTAATGGCCGTCTCGCTGATTGGCAAAAGACGTTCTTTTGAACCTTTACCCAAAGTCTTAATCAGTTCCAAGTCTAAGTGCAAATCGTCCATCTTCAAATTGACTAATTCACTCACTCGCAACCCCATCGCATACATTACTTCAAAAATCGTGCGGTCTCTAATACCCAAACTAGTTGAAATATCAGGCGACTCAATCAATTTATTGACCTCATCCATCGACAAAACTACCGGCAAATGACTGCCCTTTTTGGGAGCATCCAATTCATTCATCGGATTAGTAGAAAGTTTATCAAGCAATTCTAACCATTGATAAAATTTCTTCAAAGACGAAAACATTCGCATCTGAGAGTTTTTCGATTTGCCAGCTTTATCCTGACTAGCAAAAAACTGAGTGACAATAAAATGATCTTCTGGATAAAAATCAAGTTTCTTCTTCTCTAGAAATTGGCTGAATTCCAATAGATCTTGATTGTATGAAGTTATTGTATTTTTTGACAAACCACGTTCTAATCGTAAAAAGCGAGCGTAATCAGACAAAGTATCAATCATCGTTTGATTTTTAATCGCTAATTTATCACTCACTAAAGTCACCTCTATTTGAGATAAGTGTAGCCATCTTTTTGCTCAATCTTCTTTTGTTTCATCAAATTACCAAGAGCACGTTTAAAACTACCCTTACTGATACCAAAGTATTCTCTAATATCATCAGGATCACTCTTGTCTGTATAAGGAATCTTCCCATCACGAGCGTGTTCCAAAACGGCCATGATCATTTGTGCATCGGGAGTAATTTCTTCATAGGCACGTGGGCGCATTGAAAGGTTTAAACGACGGTGACTTGAGCCAATTACACGAGCTTTGATATGTTGTCCAATGTGTAATGGTTGGTCTTGTTCTTCAACGTGGACAAAGCCCATATAATAACTGTCAGTCATGACAAAAGCACCGGATTCTCTAATAGCAATCACAGTTCCTTCCTCATTCTTATTCATTAATTCTTTTAGATCTGTGCTAGGGCTACGAGCAATTTGTGTGTAAAGTTCGATATCAGCTAGTTTACCCCATAAACGACCCTTGTGATCAATTTCTAATTTGACCATCAAATTATCGCCCTTCTTAGGCCATTCACTGTGTTCTAGTGGTAAATCATCTAAAGAAACAACGATATCTTTATCTTCCAAACCGACATTGACGAAAACTCCCAAGTCAGTTCTCACTTCAGTAACTTCTGCGAAATCCCAAACTCCTTGAGTTACGAAAGGTAAGACTGTTGTCATTTTGTTTTTATGTGCTTGATTTTCATAAACAAATCCTGCTACTTGATCACCTAATTCAGGTATTTCGGTTAATTCAATTAAATCTAAGGCAAAAGTTACCCCTTCTACTTGAACAAAGGCTTCATCCTTATTAAGGTCAGTTACCGTTCCAGGCAATACTTGACCGTACATTTCTGCTGCTTCCATTTTTCACCATACTCTTTTTGACATTTTATTTATCTAGAATAAAAATACCCCCAACTACTAGAGGGTATCTATTATTGAATATTTAATCTTCTATATTATATCAGAAAGAACGACTAAGTAATAACTTCACACTAAAAAAAGAACTCACTCTATTAAATAGAATGAATTCTAGTTCATAGCATGGATTCTAAACATTGAATTGATATAATCTGATTCTTCTTGTCCAGTGTTGTATTTATCATCTTTGCACTTATCATATCTTCGTGCCGCCGCCAAAATATCAGCCGTTTGGATCTTATCAAAGACCGATAATCCTTTTTGATCATCATTGACTAAAGCAAAGATATTTTTCTTTTGTTCACTGCGGTACATCTTCTTAGGACCAACCGTCGTTATAAAATCAAAATCATTTTTATCAAATTTCATCCAATTCTCCTAGTTCTCTTACGTATCTAGTGTAGTTCCAAAAACATCAGATAACAAAAAATTAGACTCATCATTTTTTCGATTAAATAAATACTATATGGTAACGATATTTTTCTCAATGTCAACGTTGAAATTATATTAAAAGAGTGAAATAATTTTCTTTGTAGTAAGCGATTACAAATTTAATATTGAGAGAAGGATTTTGTTATGAAAATTAAAGCTGCTATAGTTGATAAAGTAAATGACCCATTCGTTATCAAAGATGACGTCGAATTAGCTGATATGACCGATGATGGTCTACAAGTTAAGGTAGTTGCTTCAGGTATCTGCCACTCTGATGAAGCTCTACGTAAAGGTGATGCTGCCTTTAGTTTTCCAGTAGTTCTTGGACATGAGGGGTCCGGAATTGTCGAAAAAGTTGGTAAAAATGTTACAAACTTCAAACCTGGCGATCATATCATTATGTCATTCTACTCATGTGGTGAATGTGACAACTGTCTAAAAGGTAAACCAACCCAATGTCGTAAGTATGCTGCATCTAACCTTTCAGGTACACGTCCCGATGGTTCAGATCACTTCACAGAAGACGGCCACCACGTAAGTGACATGTTCAATCAATCATCATTTACAACACACACTGTAATTGACAAACGTAATGCTGTTAAAGTTCCTAAGGATCTTGACCTTAGAAAACTTGGACCTTTGGGCTGTGGCTATGTAACTGGTAGTGGTACTGTCTTCAATACCCTCCAACCAAAACCTGGCGACACAATCGCTGTCTTCGGTACTGGTGCTGTTGGTCTTGCTGCCATGATGGCTGGTAAGATTTCTGGATGTGTCAATGTTATCGCTGTTGATATTGTTGACTCACGTTTGGAATTAGCTAAGAAGATGGGCGCTACTGACGTTGTAAACAGTAAAAACGAAGATGCTGTTGAAGCAATCAAGAAGATCACAGGCGGTCTAGGTGTTGACTGGGCTGTTGATACTACTGGTGTTGCTAAAGTTATGACAGATTCAATCGCTGCTTTGACACAAGGTGGTACTACTGCCACAATCGCTGTTACACCACATAACATCGATATCAGTACTTGGAACGACCTTTGTGTTGATGATAAGAAGATTGTCGGTGTAAACATGGGTGATTCAATTCCTCAAGTTGACATCCCTCGTTTGATCAAATTCTATCAAATGGGCGTCTTCCCATTCGATCTAACAGAAAAATTCTACGACTTTGACCAAATCAATGAAGCTGACGCTGATTCAGTCAGTGGTGAAACTATCAAACCTATTTTGATTATTGATAAAGATTACCAACCCGGTGAATAATTAGTTTAATTTAGGCAGACTGTTTTTGATGGTCTGCTTTTTGTTTTGTTTTTATGTTTTCGTAAAACATTTTATATTACTTAATATAAAGTTACATAAGATTAATTTAAATAAGTTGTGTACAATTGTGTACAATAAAAAATAAGCTGATAGATGTTCTATAATCTGTCAGCTTATTTTTCATTTATTCAATTTCATCACTCTGGGCATTTTCTTGCAATCTCTTCAATAAGACATCGGCAATCCCTCTAACTTGCTTGTCACCATCGCGTTGAGACAAACGATAACCAACAAAATAAGGTGAAACTACATATCTAGCCTCAATCTTGCAGATGATTTTCTTACCAAATTTATAGAAGAAGATATTATATGAATCAAACTTCCCACCATACAAGTCATCTAAAACATATTTAACTGTCACCCTAGTAAATTCAGCTAAATCATCAATATACTTAGGATTATTAATAACGACGTTAAATTCAACAAAGCCCATGATTGGTTTTTGTGAGACGTTGACATTGATGTGCTTGGAATTGAAGACATCCATTCCGGTAAAGTTCTCTTCTTCAACGTGTTTGTAGCCATCAACTTTATCTAAACCGATAATTTGAAAATGCGGATGACGTAAAGATCCACCAGACATTGGCCCAAAGTTTTTATACATTAAGACACTCTCGTACTTTTTGCTTTGAATCATTTCATTCCAACAATGATAAATGAATTCAAAGACTTCTTGGTTCTTTTCTACGGAATAATTAGAAATATCGCCTTCGTGATCACTAGATTCAATCACTAAAGTTTGATTAGTATCTCTTAAAGTTTTAAATTTATTCTCCAACCAAATCATATCGCTTTTTTGCTCAATGATATTAGTCAAATTTTTGGTGTCGCAAAATGGGCAATAGTCGTTTCTCTTCTCGACATCTCTGGGTTTTCCTTTAGCTTGTTCAATCTCAAAAACAAGTACATCTTTATTCGACAATCTTCCACCTCAAAATTCTTTAATACTATGATATTAACGCAAACACAAAAAAACTGAAAGAAACTCGTCAGTCTCTTTCAGTCAATTTATATTTTATAGTTAATTATAATTTTATTTAAAAATTATAGTGAACGTGAAGCACCCTTGTATACAACACCACGTCTTGAATCAACAGTAACAGTGTCACCATCTTTAACAAGTGATGTAGCATTCTTAGCACCAACAACTACAGGTAGACCCATAGCAATACCAACAACAGCAGCGTGTGAAGTCAAACCACCGTTTTCAACAACAACGGCACTTGCCTTTTCAAGAGCTGGTAGGTAATCTTTATCAGTCATTTCTGTAACTAATACGTCACCTTCGTTGATCTTCTTGTTTGCTTCTTCAGCAGAGTGAGCAACTACAACGTTACCAACAACTGATTCTTCACCAACACCTTGGCCTTTAACCAATGTTGAACCGATCAATTGAACCTTCATAACGTTTGTTGTACCACTTTCACCAACAGGAACACCGGCAACGATAAGGATCAAGTCACCTTCCTTGGCAAAGCCACGTTCTTGAGCTTTCTTAGCAGCTAAGTCAAACATTTCATCAGTGTTTTCTGGCTTGTCAGCAATAATAGGATCAACACCCCAGTTAACTGTCAAACCACGTTGTGTCTTTTCATCAAATGTAACAGCAAGAATGTCAGCACTTGGACGGTATTTAGAAATCATACGTGCAGTGTAACCACTCTTTGTAGCTGTAACGATTGTGCTGATGTTTAGTTCTTCAGCAGTTCTAACAACTGATTCACCGATTGATTCTGTAACGTTTGAACCTTTGTAGTCTTCGAATCTTTGGATAGCAAGTGAGTTGTTCTTGTCTAATTGTTGTTCTGTACGTTCGTCGATACGAGCCATAGCAGCAACAGCTTCTACAGGGTAGTCACCGTTAGCACTTTCACCTGAAAGCATTGTAGCATCTGTACCATCAAGAACAGAGTTAGCAACATCAGTAACTTCGGCACGTGTAGGACGTGGGTTTTCTTGCATTGAGTCAAGCATTTGTGTAGCAGTGATAACTGGCTTACCTAAAGCGTTACACTTCTTGATCAATGATTTTTGTACGAATGGTACGTTTTTGAATGGAATTTCAACACCCATGTCACCACGAGCAATCATCAAACCATCTGAAACTTTAAGAATAGAATCGATATTGTCGATACCTTCTTGTGATTCAATCTTAGGGAAGATTTGTACGTATTCACAGTGTTTTTCTTCAAGGATTTCACGAATGTCTAGGACATCTTGAGCCTTACGAACGAATGAAGCTGAGATGAAGTTGATACCTTGTTCTAGACCGAAACGAATATCATCTGAATCTTTTTCAGTGATACCAGGTAGACGAACTTCAACACCAGGAGCATTGATACTCTTTCTTGAGCCGATCATACCTTCGTTTTGTACAACTGTAACCAATTCACGGTTCTTGTCATCTTTTTCAGTAATCTTCAAATCAACAAGACCATCATCGATCAATACGTGACCACCAACATGTGTATCATCGTATAGACCAGGATATGTTGAAGCAATCTTTTCTGGTGTACCTGTCAATGAGTCATCCATTGAGATACGGATTGTTTGACCAATCTTAGCTTCGAACTTGCCGCCTTCTTGGACAGTAGTACGGATTTCAGCACCCTTAGTATCAAGAACGATACCTACAGTCTTACCAGTAATTTTTTCAGCTTCGTGTACCATTTCCATACGAGCTTTGTGTTCTGGATGGTCACCATGTGAGAAGTTGAAACGGAAGATGTTAGCTCCGGCTTCAATCAATTTAACGATTGTGTCGACATCGTTACTAGCAGGTCCAAGTGTACTTACAATTTTAGTTCTTTTCATCGAGAATCCCCTTTTCTTGTTGTATTCATCGTTTATTGTAACAAATTAATTCACTTATTGCTTAACTTATCTGCTAATAGATTCGTTTAAGTCAAAGAGTGATAAATCAGGTTTGTGCTTGCTATCGAACAAGTCAAGAATATCATGAGAAGTAATCTTGTTGTCTTCGATACCAACGGCAAGACCACCCTTACCGTCAAGAAGCAAATCAACTGCGTGAGCACCCATCTTACTTGCTAAGACACGATCTCTTGCAGTTGGTGAACCACCACGTTGAACATGTCCTAAGACAGTTGCACGTGAATCAAAGTCACCATACTTGTCTAATTCTTTCTTGAATTCGTCAGCGTGCATAACACCTTCGGCCAAGACAATAATCATATTCTTATTGCCGTTTTGACGACCTTTTTTAACTTCTTCTGCAATTTCTGCAATATCGAAGTCACGTTCTGGAACGATGATCTTTTGAGCACCGCCGGCAACACCAGCCCAAAGGGCAACGTCACCTGCGCCTCTTCCCATTACTTCAACAATAAATGTTCTTTCATGAGAGCTGGCAGTATCATGTAACTTATCAATAGCGTCAACAGCAGTAGAAACAGCTGTATCGAAACCGATTGTAAAGTCAGTGAATGGAATATCGTTATCAATTGTTCCTGGTAGACCGATTGTGTTGTAACCATGTTCAGTTAAACGCAATGCACCATGGTAAGAACCATCGCCACCGATAACAACTAATGCGTCAATTCCAAATTTCTTCAATTGCTCAATACCCTTGAGTTGACCTTCTACGTTAGCAAATTCAGGATATCTTGCAGAATACAAGAATGTACCACCACGTTGAATACGGTCAGAAACGTCAGCACTTGTCAATGGGAAGATATCTCCCGCAACAAGACCAGCGTATCCATAATTGATACCAAACACTTCAAGCCCTTTGTCAATGGCTCTACGTGTGACTGCTCTGATAGCAGCGTTCATACCAGGGGCGTCGCCACCACTGGTTAAAATACCAATACGCTTCATTTGTTCACACTCCAAAATTATTTGTTTCTAAAACAAAACCTAATCAAATATAACATTTTTACTGATTAAGTTGTAGAGCTGAAAACGTTTTAAGATAAATTAATTGCTTTTTTTCACTAAAACACTCCGTTTACCTAGAAACATTTCCAACTTATTCCGCACGTTACTATTAAAGTCTATCCAGTGATTAGATTTCAAGAGTAATGCTTGCCGATTTTTTTCTCGATAAATAATCACCGGCATTTTCCCTCTGGATTCTTCAATTATTTCATACAATTTTTCCAAATTCTGTGCCGTATCTAATTGCTTGGTTACACGCAAATACAATTTTTCGGCTGGCAATTGGACGGTAAACTGCTTAGGGTCATTTAGTCTGTCAGCAATCAATTCCAAATCTCCTCGTTGACCAACATTGCCACGTCCAACGAAAACAAAAATTTTACCATCCAGATCCATATTTTCAATTTGTTGGAATAGCTTTGGAAAGACTGTCACAGAAATTGAACCCGTTTCATCTTCAATCGTCATAAAACACATGCGTTGGCCTTTTTTTGTCCGGATCACACGCAAGTTCTTGACTAAACCTAAGACGTTGACGGCATTTTGAGTTTGATGTAGGTCCGTAACTTTTACTAATGGTAGATTAAGGATACGCTCGCGATATTTTTCAACCGGATGTCCTGAAACGTATACACCTAAGTATTCTTTCTCCTGATTCAAACGTTCCGTCAGCGAAAAGTCATCCACTTGATGCTTTTTAGGATCAAGCACATCAAATAATGACAAATTACTACCTGCTAACTGGATACTCTCAACTAAATCTCGAAAATCATACAATAATTCTTTTCGATTACGATTAAACTCGTCAAAAGCTCCGGACAAAATCATCGGCTCCAGATAATCATTTTTAACAAAGCGCCGATCTAACCGTTGCAAGAAATTCAAAGGACTAGTAAATTCACCATCTTTGTTACGTTCATTGATAATTTCAGCGGCTAAGTCTCGTCTCATCCCTTTAATACTCAAAAAGCCAAATCTAATCCCAGCATCTGAGTCAGTAAATTCAAACTGGCTTTGATTAATATCGACATTGAGGATTTTGACATGCGAATCCTTTGCATCTTGAATATAGGTCGAAACTTTTGTTTCATTATTCAAATTAGCATTCAACAAACAGGCAAAGAAGATATCTGGAAAATGAACTTTGATATAGGCTAACCAAAAAGCAATCATCGAATAAGCAACCGCATGAGACTTGTTGAAACCATAATTACCGAATTTTTCAATATACTGATAAACCTTTTGAGCTGATTCTTTTTCGTGACCTTGCTCGATTGCTCCATCAATAAACTTTTGGCGATTCTCTTCAATCAATTGTTCATTTTTCTTACTAATAGCCCGACGTAAAATATCAGCGTCTGCTAGAGAAAAGTTGGCCATTTCTGAAGATGCTTGCATAACTTGCTCTTGATAAACCAAAATTCCATAGGTTGGCTTCAATATTTTCTCAAGTGAAGCATCCGGATAAGTAACCGGCTCTTGACCGTGCTTTCTAGCAATAAAAGTCGAGATATTTTGCATGGGACCAGGACGGTATAGGGCATTTGTCGCCACAATATCGTCAAAGCTTGTCGGTACTAATCTGCGCAAAACACTTCTGATACCGTCAGATTCAAATTGAAATACCCCATCAGTCGCTCCACGTTGAAAGATTTGTAAAGTTTTTTGATCATTCAACGGAATCTTTTCTGGAATAAATTCCTTTTGATAGCGGTTTGAAATAGCTTGTACGGACTTATCTAAGATAGTTAAGTTTTTCAATCCTAAAAAATCCATCTTCAATAAGCCGACGCTTTCAACGTTATATTTCGTCTGTTGCGTTAAATTGATGCCGTCGTCTTCCAATTGCACCGCCACGATATCAGTCATCGGCTTCTTACTCAAAACGATTCCGGCAGCGTGAGTCGAATAGTGTCTTGGAATTCCTTCAATCCTCTGTGCAACTTTAAATATCAGTTGATTTTCCTTAGAATTATCAATCAAATTGCGAAGAGTACTCGATTCTTCGAAGGATTCTTTCAAAGAAATGTTTAACTTACGAGGAATTGCATTCGACCACTGCGACATTTGAAACTGCGTTTGACTAAAAGTTCGAGAAATATCTCTTAAAGCCATCTTGGCCGCCAGAGTTCCAAAAGTTATGATTTGAGCCATATGATCAGATCCGTATTTATCATGCATGTACATGACCATTTCGTCACGACGGTCATCCGGTAAGTCCAAATCAATATCCGGCATATTGACACGTTGAGGATTCAAGAAACGTTCAAACAATAAATCATATTTGATTGGATCCACTTGAGTAATCCCTAAACAGTACGAAACTAATGAACCAGCTGCTGATCCACGTCCAGGACCGGTCTTGATTCCAACCGCATGTGCGTGCTTAATGACATCCCAGACAATCAAGAAATAATCTGAAAAGCCCATCTTATCGATTACGCTCAGCTCATATTCTAAACGTTTTTGATAATCTGCTGATACTGTTCCTAAGCGCTTTTTCAAACCTTTATTAGTCAAATCATGTAAGAATTGAATTGATGTGATTCCTTGAGGAGTTTGAAACTCTGGCAGTTCTGTTTCTTTAAATTCAATTTCAACATTGCACCGATCCGCAATCGAATTAGCATTATCGACGGCTTCTTGCATGTCAACGTTACCGAAATCATTTGCAAAGACTTGATAATCGCGTAAATAATGATCCCCATTGACGACTACTTGATCTAAATTTTCAAACCGTTGTCCAGTACGCAAATTATTGACTACTTGATATGCTAAATGATCGTCTTGATTGACGTATCTAACATCACCCAAAGCTACTAAGGGAATTTGATAGTCATGAGCAATCTTTCGAATCGTTTTAACGTTATCGATCTGACCAGAGTATAAACTGACGCCTAAATACAAATTGTCTGCCTGGACTAGTGCCCTCAACTGTTCAAAATAGGCCGATAAATCCGTTTTAAGAATTTCTGCATCGCTGGCCGGTGTAATTACAAAGAGTCCACTCAAAACGTCTCTTAAGTCATTTATGTGAACCGGTTCTTTTGTAGACATTATTTGTGATGAGATTTTTATTAAATTTTTATAACCTTTATCATTTTGAGCTAAAAGCAATAATGGATAAGTATTATCAGTTTCAATAATCCCAGCTATTTCAATTGTTAAACCTATAATTGGTTTAATACCAATCTTTTTGGCATATTTATAAAAGTCGATTGAACCGTATAAATTGTTTAAATCGGTCAAGGCAATCGCCGTATAACCGCGAGCTTTACTTTGATCAATCAACTCTGTCAATTTTGCGGGACTATGCAACAAACTAAAACTACTCATCATTTGCAGTTGTGCTTGCAATTTGTCGCCCCCTTTGTTTAAAATTATATCAAAAGCAAGTGAAAGTTTATTGGGAAAAATCCTCAAATGTGCTAAACTACTTGAGAAAGTGAGATGGAAGAAATGAGATACATTGCTGTAATTTTCTGGTCTATCATGCTGGGACAAGTTGCCGGTTTTATCGGTGGTGCTTTGAACCAACAGACATATAACACAAACTATTCTATTATTGTTAGTATAGTCTTTGCTATCATATTCAGTGTAATTCCATTGATTCTTGATAGCTCTGTTAAAGAGTCTAATAACGAGAAAAACGCTTAATTAATATTAGGCGTTTTTTTGTGTCCAAAAAAGAGTTTCGCTAGAACATTCTAACGAAACTCTTTTTTAATACTTAGTAATATAAAGATAAAATCCTTTAGTAGCTAAATTAATATTGAAATTGATGCCATTGGATTTTATTGGATCCATCGAAGTTTTAGTTGAATTTTTGTCAGCATTTTTAGTTTGCTTAGCAAAATCCTTCAAAACTTTTTGGCCATCAGCTCCTAATAACTTAGAGACGATCATCAAATCAGTCGCAAAATTCTTTTGACCAGTTTTAGACTTCAAGTCTTTATAAGGGAATTGAGTTGCAACTCCCATTAGTTGATTATTCTGAACATTCAAATACCACTTAGTTCCATCATTCTTTTTATGCGTCGAAATGCCATTTTTAGAAATCAATTGTAATTGATCATCAGCTTGTCCTGTTGACAACATCGTATAATTATAAGCTTGCGCAAATTCCAAGTAATTCTTCAATGGTGTTGCTTTTTTGACTTTGACTAAACTAGTTTCAGTTTTATCACCATTAACTGCTTTGATACGAACTCTTTGGTTCTTATCGGAAACAGGAACTGAGATAGCAAAGTGTCCACCATCGACGGCAACCTTTTTTGTTTCACCCGCTACTGTATAAGTAAGTTTTTGATAATTAGTAGCCTTACCCTTAATAATAGCCACTAATCCATCTGCACTATATTCTTTTTTAGTAGTCGAGAGGCTTAATTTAGAACAACCAGTCAATAGTAAAAAGAATAGCGGAATAACCATTAGTAAGACGTATTTCAGTTTTTTCATAGTCATACCTCATCATTTAAATCTATATAAAAAAAAGCCAAGTTCAACTTGACTTTTTCATTAAGCTTCTTTGCTATCGTTGTTGATAACTTTTTCACCTTTGTACATACCTGATGGTGATACGTGGTGACTTAAACGATATTCACCAGTAGCAACGTCGAATTGCATGTTTGGTGTATCTAATTTAAGATGTGCGCGTCTTTGGCGCTTTCTTTGTTTTGATGATTTTCTCTTTGGAACTGCCATATTTAAAAAACTCCTTTATTTATATTAACTCAATCAAATCTAACGTTTAATATGATACTATCATAAAATCGTTTGAGCAAGCAAAAATACTATTTTGTTTGCTTTTTTGCATTATTTTCCTTTAATGCATCGGCAATTTGATTGTCATGTGACACTTGAACTTTAGAAATTTGTTTCTTCGCGTGACGATTTAGATCATCATTTTTCTTCTTACCTGAAGTAGCCAAGAGCATAGTAATTACGGCCCCCAAAAGTAAAGAAACGATGATCAAAATAATCAATGGTAATTTAACACGTGTGAATCCAAAACTAACAGTAACCGGATTGACATTTAAAACCGCAAAGATCACGACGATCAATGCAATGACCAAACCTATAACAAATCGAGATTGTTTACCGTTCATATGAATCCTCCCCTATTTACGGTTACCAAGCGTAGCAGCAAAATAGTCACCCAAACTTGGTGCCAGTTTATAAAGCACTGCTGCCAATTCCATATAACGTGGACGATTGATCTCACGTTTATTTCTACCAAAAGTCTTTACGATCTCCCAAGCTAGTTGATCAGGATCAAGGACGAAATACTTCACTGAATCTAGATAATTGCCTGAATGATCAGCGAAATTGAAGAAATTAGTCTTAACAGGCCCGGGGTTTATAGTTGTAACATAAATCCCAAATGGTTTCAACTCTAGTCTTAAACCGTCAGAAAAAGCAATTACAGCTGCTTTTGTAGCTGCATAAGCTGCAGACTTAGGAGTAGTAATTTTACCCGCCATTGAGCCGACATTGAAGATATGGCCGATTCCTTGGTCAATCATATGTGAGGCTACTAAACGAGTCATTAACATCAATCCTAAGACGTTTACACGAAACATCTTTTCAATTTTGTCAAAATCAGTTTCCATATAATTTGAGAAATCCCCAAAACCAGCTGCATTAACTAGGACATCGACACTCTCAGTCAATTCAAAGATTTTTTCGACCCCAGAACTGATTTGATCTGGATCACTCATATCAACGCTCAAATATTCGTGGTGAGCATTTTCAGCTCCGACACGGATACATTCATTTTTCACTTGTAGAAGTTTTTCTTCATTACGAGCAATCAAAATCACGTTGCCACCACATTTAGCGGCATTGACTGCTACATCTTTACCGATTCCAGAAGATGCACCAGTTACGACGATTGTCTGATTCAATAAATTAACCATACTCATCCTCTTTTCTAATTAATTAAATGGTACTTCGTAAATATCGAAATCTTTAGCTACTTTCGTAGGCTTAAAGATTTTTTGAGCTTCTTTTTGCAAGATCAAAGCCCCTCTACCAGTATATCTAGCAGAGATATGAGTCAAAATCAACCCTTTAGCGTGACTTCTTTTTGCAACTTGAGCAGCTTGAGTAGCCGTCGAATGGAAGTAGTTGTAAGCCAATTTCTTCTCATCATTAGAGAAAGTCGATTCATGCACGATCACGTCAGCGTCTTGTGATAATTTATCAATTTCTGGCGTATAACGCGTATCAGAAATAATTGTCACAATTTTACTTGGTTTGTCTGGTCCAATGAAATCTTGACCGTTTAAGACTGTCCCGTCATCCAATGTTACGACCTTACCAGCCTTTAACTGACCAAAAATTGGCCCATTAGGAATATGGTAAGTTGCTAATTTATCAACCAACAATTCACCAACACGTGGCTTTTCAACTACTCGATAGCCAAAGCAAGTTACTCGATGCTTTAGTTTTCCAGCATAGACAGTGAAAGTCTTATCATTAAAAATCTCGCCGCCGTCTTTTAACTCGATATATTTAATTTGATATCCTAATTTACTACCAGTAACCTTCAAAGATGTCTCGACATATTGCTTAATTCCCACTGGTCCATAAATCTCCAATGGTGTATTGCCACCTTGATTGGCACGACTAGACAATAATCCAGGAAGACCAAAGATATGATCACCGTGCAAATGAGTGATAAAAATCTTAGTGATCTTTCTTGGCTTAATAGTTGTCTTTAATATTTGATGCTGCGTAGCCTCGCCAACGTCAAAAAGCCAAACTTCATTTCGCTCATCCAGCATCTTTAATGCTGTACTAGAAACATTGCGGCCTTTCGATGGAACTCCGGCACCAGTTCCTAAAAATTCTAATTCCATAAAAAAATCCTATCTATTTTTTATCTAATGATTTCAAAACTTCTTTTGCAACAAAGGCAGAATAATACATTGACCCATCAGGATTTGGATGAACGTTGTCATCGTAGAACCAATCCGTATGACCGTTTGAATAAGCATTCCAGTAAATAATAGTCAAATTCTTATACTTCTTTGAAGCTTGGTCTAAGACGCCATTAACAGTCTTTTCCCAAGGTCTAGTTGGAACGTGAACATTGATCCAGAAGACGTGACGTTTAGGTCCAACTAAGTCCATAATTTGACCGACTTGTTGAAGATTGAATGGCCCGTTAGTTCCCAAACCAATCATAACGTTAGATGCTAAAACGCCTTGATCCTTATATTTTTGTAAAATATCAATACTTGCATCCAATTGACGACTAACAGCAGCATCAACGATAACCTTCTTGTCATCGAACAATTTCAAGAAGTTGTCAGATCCATCCGCCATAACCGAATCACCAACTGCGGTCATTGGCACATCTTTTAATCTTTGTAGATCAATTTGTGTCAAACCGTACTTTTCAAAGTCAGTATTGATTGGATTGGACTTAGCCGCCTTCTTATAGCGAGCGTAGTCAGCATCGGACATCTTGCCAGTAGCGTCTTGTTTGTTCTTCGACTTCTTCAAGTTTTCGATAGCCTTTTGCTTCTTAGCTTTATTCGCTTTTTCATTCTTATTGATCTTCGTAGCTAATTCACTGTGGTTAACGTTTGGATTAGGTGCACTAACAGCTTTAACGACACTGTAGCAACCAGTCATACTGATTACCGCAATAATCAAAGCTAGAACTCTTTGTACGCTAGTTGAAGAACGGAAGAAGTTTTTAACATCTTGCCATTTAGCGTGTGCCAAAGGTTGTTCAACGAATCTAAATGAAAATTCAGTTACTAAGACGATCAAAATAACTTCGATAACTGGGTAAAGAATTGGGTGATCAGCAATGTTCTTGAACTTTGATTCAAAGAAAATCATTACTGGGAATTGATACAAGTAAAGACCGTAACTTCTAGTACCTACATAGTGGAAGACACGGTTTGACAAGATACCATTCCAGAATGAATCAGGATGCGCAACTACAGCAATGAAAATACATGTAGTGACTGAGAAGATAAACATCCCACCACGATATAGGAATGGATCGTTATCTTTGATCGTGAAAATCATCAAAAGCATCAAGGCAAATGATAATAGTCCCACTATGTTTAATTTCAGTTTGTCATTTTTCTTCAAACCACTCTTCAGTTTCTCAGCTGGCCAAACTAAAGCCAAACCACAACCTAGAAGGATTGAGAAAAGTCTAGTATCAGTTCCATAATAAATTCTACTTGGATCAACACCCGGCTTGAACAAGATAGCCATCCAGATTGCTGAAGCGATTGAAAGAATCATCGCAAAACTGAAGATACGGCTCTTTTTAACGCCATATTTAGTGAATAAAATAAGCAAAATTGGCCAAACGATATAAAATTGACCTTCAATTGACAACGTCCACAAATGAGTAAATGGTGATTCATTATTGGCAAATCTTTCAAAATAAGATTGGCCATTAAAAATCTGCCACCAGTTATAGACGTTCAACACATTTGTTACAAATATTTGATCTAAGTGATACAACAGATCTTTTAAAAACAGCACGATATAAGCCCCAGATGCTAGTAATACAAATAACATCCCCGGATATAATCGTTTGATTCTTTTAGTATAAAAATTACTTAACGAGAATGAACCACCATAATCAACAGTATTAAAATAATGATCTGTGATTAAGTAACCCGATATAAGGAAGAAAATTGGTACTCCCAAATACCCGCCGGAAAAAATATTGGGATTCAAGTGATACATGATAACACCGATAACCCCTAAAGTACGTAGTCCATCAAATCCAGTAATAAATCTTCTTTTCGGTGATTTATTCATTTTTTTATTGCCCCTAAATAAATTCAAAAGTGAAATCGAGAATTGTTACTGAATCTCCAGATTCAGCTCCTGCATCAATCAATGCATCTTCAATACCCATAGACTTAAGTTGTCTAGCGAAACGCATAATTCCATCTTGGTGATCCAAATTAGTTCTCTTAAGAAGTAATTCAACCTTAGCACCTTTAACGACAAAACTGTGTTCAGCATCTTTTTCAATTGTAAATGCCTTTTTCTCTGGTTCATAATTGTATTCTTTAGTCTCATCAGCTTGAACATCAAAGTGAATTGGCTCGGCTTTAGACAAGACTTCACTAGTATGATTCATCAAAGCCTTCACACCAGTGTGTTGAATACTTGAAATTGGGAAAATATCAGCATCTTCTGGTAATTTCTCTTTAAACTCAGCTAAACGTTCCTCTGAGCCTTGAATATCCAACTTAGTTGGCACGATAACTTCGGGACGTTTCAAAACGTTCTCATCATAGTTACCTAATTCATTTCTGATTGCCAAATAATCTTCGTAAGGATCACGACCATTATTTGGATCCATGTCGACCAAGTGCAAAATAACTCTTGTACGTTCAACGTGACGTAAGAATTGAATTCCCAATCCTACACCATTTGAAGCTCCTTCAATCAAACCTGGCAAATCGGCAATAACAAAATCACGACCAGATTCCAAACGCACCATACCGAGGTTTGGTGACAAAGTCGTAAAGTGATAAGCCGCAATCTTAGGCTTAGCAGAAGTTGAAACTGATAGAAGCGTTGACTTACCAACTGATGGGAAACCAACTAAACCAACATCAGCAATCAATTTCAATTCCAATTTAATAATCTTTTCTTGACCGGGTTCACCATTTTCAGCTACTTCTGGTGCTTGATTCTTGGAATTGGCAAAGTGAATATTTCCACGACCACCGTCGCCACCCTTTGCTACTACTAATTCTTGATTATTTTCGATTAAGTCACCGATCAAACGACCAGATTCTACATCATATACTGATGTACCAGTTGGTACATTAATATAGACTGGATCAGCCTTATGACCATACATTCCTTTGATTTGACCATTTTGACCAGGTTGAGCTTTAAAAATTCTCTTGTATCTAAAGTCCATTAAAGTATTCATTCCTTCATTGGCCTTTAAGATGATATCGCCACCGCGACCACCATCACCGCCGGAAGGTCCACCGAGTGGAACATATTTCTCATGACGAAAAGCTACCGCTCCGTCGCCACCCTTTCCGGATCTAACGGTGATTTTAACGTTATCTACAAACATTAAAATCCCCCTTTCTAAACTATAATTATCATTTCTAAATTTTAGCACAAAAACAGACTTCATAATACTTTGAACTGCGATTGATTGTCCAGTACTTTTTTAAAGCCGTCAATCTTTTTGACTGTTTTTGGAAGTTTTTGCTATTTTATGATTGATTTTGAACGATAATGGTTGTATTATATCATTTGCGAGGTGATGAAAGTGCTTACTGAAGAAAGACAACAAATAATTCTTGAACAATTAAAAATTCATAATATTGTCAAACTCCACGATTTAATTCCATTAACTGGTGCATCCGAATCAACCTTGCGCCGTGATTTGCAAGATTTGGAGAATTGCCACAAATTATTGCGAATCCACGGTGGCGCTCAAAACGTGATTTCATTGCATGAAGAACCTGCCCTTTCACAAAAAGCTGCGGTTCACATTAATGAGAAGAAAATGATTGGTCAAACGGCTGCTAGTTTAGTTCAAAATAATGAGGTAATTTTTCTCGATTCAGGGACAACGATTCAATTCATGATTCCCTATTTAATTGAGCATACTGATTTACTGGTGATTACTAACAGTGTCGACAATGCTTCGATGTTAGCCGATTACAAAGTAAACACGTTCATTCCCGGGGGGAAATTAAAGTCATCTACAAAGGCTTTGGTTGGATCAACAATTATTCAAACTTTGGAAAATTATCATTTTGACCATGCATTTATTGGTACAAATGGTTTTGATACTGAAGCTGGATACACAACACCTGATCCTGAAGAAGCAGCTATCAAACGTTTAGCCATAGCTCGTTCGAATCAATCCTTTGTCTTATCTGATAGTTCTAAGTTTTCGCAAGTCAGCTTTAGTCGTTTTGCAACTCTAGATGAAGTTCCATTAATAACGAATAAGCTATCAGAAAAAGAATTCAGTCTTTTGAACAAATATACAAAAATTATGGAGGCAAAATAGTGATTTATACAATTACAGTCAATCCTTCAATTGATTATGTTTTACAATTGAAGAATTTAAACACTGGTGAAGTCAACCGAACTTCTAGCGACGTTAAACTTCCTGGTGGTAAAGGAATCAATGTTTCTAGAATCCTCAAGGAATTGAAGCTTGATTCTACTGCCCTTGGTTTTGTCGGTGGCGCAACTGGTTCAATGTTTGAAGAGTTGTTAAGCCAACACGATCTAAAAACTTCTTTTACTAAGGTTAAAGAAGATACTCGAATCAACGTTAAGATCAATGCTGTTGATCAAAATGAGGAAACTGAAATCAACGGTGCTGGTCCACAAATTAGTGACGCTGAAAAGAAAGCCTTCATGGATAATTTAAATACTATCGGTAACGGCGATATTGTTATCATGGCTGGTAGCCTTTGCAAAAATTTAAATTCAAATTTTTATTTAGATATTGCTAAAAAGATTCAAAAAAATGGTGCTGAATTCGTTATCGATACTACCGGTCAAGCATTGTTAGATACTTTGCCCCTACATCCACTAGTAGTTAAACCAAATCACCACGAATTAGCCGAATTATTCAATGTTACCTTTAAAAATGAACAAGAAATCATTACTTATGCTAGAAAGTTGTTGGAACAAGGTGCAAAACATGCCCTAGTTTCAATGGCTGGTGATGGTGCTTTATTAGTTACTAAAGACAAAGCTTATAAGGCTAATGCTCCTAAAGGTACTGTCATCAACTCAGTCGGTGCCGGTGATTCAATGATTGCTGGATTCTCTGGTACTTTCATGGATACAAAAGATCCAATTGAAAGCTTCCATGTCGGTGCTGCTTGTGGTTCAGCTACTGCTTTTAGCCAAGACATCGCTACTAAAGAAAAAATCGACGAAGTTTATCAACAAATTAATATTACTGAACTTTAATCCAAGGGGGGACTTTTAAAAATGTACTTGAAACAACTATTATTAAAAGACGCCATGATTATGGACTTGAAAGCTACTAACAAAGAGGATGCCATTGAAGAAATGGTTGATAAGTACTATCAAGTTGGTGTCATTGACGACAAAGAACTTTATAAAGCTGACATCTTAAAACGTGAAGCTCAAACTAGTACCGGTATTGGTGACGGAATCGCCATGCCACATGCTCGTGACAAAGCGGTTAAACGCGCAACTGTTTTGTTTGCTAAGAGCAATTCAGGTATCGATTACAAATCACTCGATGGACAACCTGCTTACCTATTCTTCATGATTGCTGCTCCAGATGGTGCCGACAATCTTCACTTGCAAGCTCTAGCTGCTCTTTCATCACTTTTAATCAACCCAGAATTAGTTAAGAACTTAAAAGCTGCTAAAACTCCTGATGAAGTTCAAAACTTATTTGACCAAGCTATGAAGGAAAAAGAAGCTAAGGACAAAGCTGACGAGGAAAAGCAAAAGGCTCAAGCAGAAGCTGCCAAAGCTGCTACTTCTGACGATAAGAAGAAACCTTATGTTGTCGCTGTTACTGCTTGTCCTACTGGTATCGCCCACACATACATGGCTGAAGCTGCTCTAAAAGAACAAGCTGAAAAGATGGGTATTGATATCAAAGTTGAAACAAACGGTTCTGAAGG
Source organism: Companilactobacillus farciminis KCTC 3681 = DSM 20184 (assembly GCF_002706745.1). Lineage (NCBI taxonomy): Bacteria > Bacillati > Bacillota > Bacilli > Lactobacillales > Lactobacillaceae > Companilactobacillus > Companilactobacillus farciminis. The sequence continues at coordinate 1,501,216 of NZ_CP017702.1, forward strand.
TGTTAAACACAGACTAACTGCTGACGAAATCAAGCGTGCTGACGGTGTTATCGTTGCTGCTGATAAAAAAGTTGAAATGCCTCGTTTCGATGGCAAGCATTTAGTTAACCGTCCCGTTAGTGATGGTATTAACAAGGCTGAAGAATTGATCAACTTAGCTGTTGAACAAAAAGCCCCTGTTTTCCATGATGAAGGTGGCGCAAGTTCTGAAGAAGAAGAATCAGAAGAAAAGAAATCACTTTGGTCAAGAATCTATGCTGACTTGATGAATGGTATCAGTAACATGCTTCCATTCGTTGTCGGTGGTGGTATTCTAATGGCAATTTCATTCCTATTAGAAAACTCCGTTGGTGCCAAATCACAATGGTTCTTATTCTTTAACAACGTTGGTAATTACGCATTTAGTTTCTTGATTCCTGTTCTAGCTGCTTACATTGCCGTTTCAATCGGTGATCGTCCTGCCTTGCTACCTGGTTTCGTTGGTGGTTACATGGCTTCACAAGCAACAGCTTCTGTTGTTAGTTCTAAGAGTCCGGCCGGATTTATCGGTGGTCTACTTGCCGGTTTCATCGCTGGTTGGGTTATCGTCTTCTTAAAGAAATGGCTCAAGAATTTACCTCATTCACTTGCTGGTTTGAAGACAATTTTGATTTATCCAGTTCTAGGTCTGCTCTTGACCGGAGCTATCATGTACTTTACTGTTGATCCAATCTTTGCCGTTGTTAATGCTGCAATTACTCACTTCCTAGAATCAATGGGTACTGGTAATGCTGTTATCTTAGGTACTTTGCTCGGTGGTATGATGTCAATCGATATGGGTGGTCCTTTCAACAAAGCCGCTTATACATTTGCTATCGGTACTTTCACTGCTACACAAGACGGTGCTTTGATGGCTGCCGTTATGGTTGGTGGTATGGTTCCACCTCTAGCAATCGCTATTGCTACAACATTCTGGAAGAACAAGTTTACAGAACAAGAAAGACAAGCTGGTCTATCTAACTACATCTTAGGTTTATCATTCATTACTGAAGGTGCTATCCCATTTGCTGCCGGAGATCCACTACACGTTATCGTATCTAGTGTTATCGGTTCAGCAATCGGTGGTGGCTTGACACAACTTTGGGGCATCAACGTTCCTGCTCCTCACGGTGGTATTTTCGTTACACCACTTGCTAACAAACCATTGCTTTACTTATTGGCTGTTATCATCGGTGCTATCATCTCTGGTGTCATCTACGGTGTTTGGAAACCTGCTAAAAAGAAATAATAATTTTAAAGTATCTATCCTTTGGCGATAGATACTTTTTTTTACCAAAAATAAAGTGATAAAATTAAATCATCTTACTTATATGGAGGCTTACAAATGAGCTCAGTTTATATCAAGCACGCCCAAGTTTCAGATTTAACAGAAATAATGAAAATCATCAGTCAAGCTCAGGCTATGTTAAAAGCCGATGGCAGCCCACAATGGCAAAATGGCTACCCCGATACTGACACTATTAAAAACGACATTCTAGCTCAACAATGCTGGGTCTTAATGGTTGATGGCAAGATTGCCGGAACGGCTACTTTAATCGTGGCTGACGACCCTAATTATCACGACATTACTAACGGTCAATGGCAAAACAATACTGATCCATATGCGACAATTCACCGAATTGCTATCAACCCTGACTATGCCGGTCAACATTTAGGAAAGATCTTCGTCTCCAACTTGATCAGTTATTCATATCAAAACGGCATCAGAAACTTTCGAATCGATACCCACCAATTGAACAAACGCATGCAAGCTCTTGCTAAGAGTTCTGGTTACGTTCATCGTGGCAAAATCTACGTATCTGAACCAGCTGTCAATCATGAAGACAATGCCCGTCTAGCTTTTGAATTAAACTTATAAAAATTTAATCAAAACAAATAGGATGCAGATAGTTGCATCCTATTTGTTTTGATTAAATTAATTTGTTTCTGATTGATAAGCTAAATTACGTTTTTTCATTCTGCCTCGATACCAGAAGAATAGTAATAAGTAAACGACAATTGCGCCAGCTGTCAAAGCGATAAATTTCAAATCACCGGATGAAGATTTTCCAATCATGATTGCCAACAATTGTTCAATTGGTCCTTCTTTAGTAGCGGAACCAATCATCCCAATATTTGAATTACTTAGCAAAATATTTTTAAACATTGAAGTAATGAATGGTGCTGTCAAAGTAGCTGACCACAAGAAAATTGGAATCTCCACTACCCCAATAACTATCATTCGAAAGACTTTACCACGCGTTACGACTAACAACGATGGCGTAATACCCATAGCAATCAAACCACCTAATGGAATAATTCGATTTCCTGGCAATAAGAAGGCTTCGATAATCAAGCAAGGTGCCAAAATATTAGCCACTGACCAAACTTCGGGCCGACTGGATAAAAAGGCCCAGTCCAGACCGATAAAGCTCATATTAACGCCATATTTATTCAAATGATCAGTGATGACTTTAATAATTGGATCAAGCGATGAAGTCAACCATGAACCAATGAGATTGAACAATTCCATGAAGGCTCCTAGTAAGAAGGCTAATCCAAAAATATCCTTCAAACTAATTTGTCCGAATAAACCAATCAAGATTCCTAGGAAAAATCCGGTCGCAAATTTGGAGCTCCAAAAACCAACTGCTTTATTTAACTTCGTGGAATTGAAATTAACTTTGTCGATACCTGGAATCAAATTACAAATTTCATCTAGTAGCATTACGACTGGGTTCATCAAGTAATTCATATGCGTCGAAGTCATCGGACCCTTTTGATCGTTCATCAAGTCATTAAAAGTTGGTTTCATCAAATCAGAATTAATGAACTTCAAAACTCCTAAAGCAATCACAAAAATCAAGCTGACGACGATATTTGCGCCCATATACATCGCTAGTAGACCTACGAATGACAAGTGCCAAATATCGAAGACATCGACGTCTAAGGTCTTTGTAACGTGATAATGCAGCAAAATCACATTAACGATCATCATTACTAATAAAACCAATAAGTTATATGCTGAACTCCACGTAATAATAGCTGCTGGTGTCCAACCTAGATCAATCACATCCAAATTCAAACCCGTTTTTGCCACTAATTTAGCAATATCGGGATTATAAGTTTGCATCAACAACGCTACCAACGAAGTCGTTGCCATAATAGCGATTAAAAATTTGATAATGCTCTCTACTATTTTGGTAAAGTGCGTTTTGCCAATCATCATGACGATGATCAACAAGATACAGACGACACTCAAGCCATTAGCAAAGGTAAAAAAATTCATCAATTGTATCCCCCCTCAACCCATTAATTATCTCACTAGATTTGTTTGTAAGCACCAACAAAAATATTTAATATAATTATTTTTTTTCAGTTTCATTGTTTGTTGATATATCATGATATTTTTGCTTCACAAGCTAGTTTTCCTTGCTATACTTGTAACTGCTTTCAAGGAAAACTTGAAGAACCCCCTACCACAAAACGCAAGGAGTTTATAACGTGAAAAAACAAACAACTATCTTACTATCAGCTTTAATCTTAACTAGCTTCTGTGGACCAGCATTCCAAGCAGCTACTATTCAAGCTGCGACCACTGATACTCAAGAAATGCCTACTCCAACGGGACAAATACTCAACATTGGAGAAAAATTTGAATTATCTGATTTAAAAGCAGAAGCTTCGATTCCTATTAAGGCTTATGCAGAAACAGGACAATTTTTAGAAATTGGCTACATCAAATTAAATCAACGCGATATCTGGGACTTACAACAAAAAAAAGAAACTATCGTCAATACACCTACTATCTACACTAAATCAAGCTGGGGTGGATACCTAGAATACGAAGCCTTAAATATCAATTTAAACATGGTCTACGATGAAAATACTAAGACTTTTACACTACTCGACAATGGTAAACCGATAAATAAACTAGTTTGTGAGTTGTATGAAGGTTCGGCCAAAATTCACTATATTTTAAAAGACACCAACGAAGAATTTTACAGTTATGAACAAACAGAAGCGCTTCAATATCACGATGATCCTTCTGAAAATGAATTCAGGGTAGCAACTTTAAGTAGCATTCACGATGCTCCTGATTTGATTGGTTATTTTGATGCTTATGACATAGATTTTGACGCCTTGGCCAATTGGAATCCTCTAAATAATTATGAAAATGAGGCTAATTTTGAATCCCCTATAGTGAAAGAATACGACCGTAAAAAGATCGATAAAGATAACGGGACTGAATACACTGTTTACTTAGAAAAAGCTAAGCCTTACACGGTCAATTTCAAGGTCTATTTAGATAACAAGCCTTATTTCTCAAAAAAAGTTACTGGGGAACTAAATGGTTCAATTCCACTTCAAGATGAACCTAAGATGCCCGACAGTAAAGTAGCAACTTTGAATAAGAACAAAACTGCTGTCAGCTCAATCAATGAATATCTTCCTCAATTAGGAACTTACATTCAAACTGGTTCAGTCCTTCATCACAAGATTTACGAAAGAAACTTTGGTGAAATTGGCGCCGCAAACAGTATCGAAGGTCAACCAAACTTTCTAAACACTGGTATTTACGGTATCAGTGGAGAAATGTTAGATAATAACCAAGTGGTCGTTGAAGATGAAAATGCCGGTCGTACAACTACTTTGGAACTTTACTATGAATCTAATCAATCTGACGACACTAACAGCACCGTTACTGCTAACGTCATGATCAACTCTAATCTTGGTGACCAAGTAGTCAAAAATGTAACCGGAGAAATTGGCAAAGACATTCAAGTTACAGTTCCAAAAAAGGATGGTTACGTTGCTGATAAAGAAACTGTAACCGCTCAAGTAAACCAAGATGGTACTATCACGACTAAAGAAAAAGTCACTTACACTAAAAAAGAAACTAGTGAAGAAAAGCCTAACAATAATAACAACCAAAATGGGAACAACGAAATCTCGAATTTACCTAGTCATTACAATGGTCTAGTGGGAACTATGAAAAAAAACGTTGATCTATATGATTTCAAAACTGGTCAAATGACTAAAAACAAACAACGTCAACTGGCAGCTTACTCCGATTGGAAAGTCGATCAAATCATCACTCTAAAAGGTATAAAATACTATCGTGTAGCAACTAACGAATGGGTCAAAGACAGTGATATTTATCGTTACGTAGCTCAAAAAGGCATCGTTGATACTAAAGATGTTGAAGTAACTTATTTATCAACTGTTGAAGACAAATTAATCAATAACCGAGGCCTAGCTGCCAATACCGCTTGGAAGTACGACCGCATCGCCTATCTAGGCTCTAACGAAACTAAATACTATCGCGTAGCAACCGATGAATTTGTCAAAGCTAGTGATGTAATAAATAATTAATTCCACCAAAAAAAGCCGTCCAATTTTGGACGACTTTTTATTTATTTTGATTGTGTTCTTTAAGATAGTCACGAGCCCAAGCTAAATATTTTTCATCTTCAGCTGCGTCTTGTGATGTCAAAATCTCAGGACCATTTTCAGTAATAGCTAAAGTATGTTCATATTGAGCAGACCATGAACCATCAGCACTAGCATAGTAGATCCAGTCATCGTTAGGGTCCTTCAAAGAACGATCGACGATTTCCCAAGTACCTTCATTGATCATAGGCTCAATGGTAATAGTCATACCATTCTTCAAACGTAATCCACGACCAGGTTCTCCATAATGCAAAACATCTGGTTCTTCATGCATTGTAGGTCCAATTCCGTGTCCACACAATTCACGAACATCCCCGTAGCCATGTTCATCTTCAGTATAGTGTTGAATGGCATAACCGATATCGCCTAAACGATTGCCGGCAATACTTTGAGCAATTCCTAGGTATAATGATTTCTTAGTAACTTCCATCAAGTCTGATGTTTCTTGACTGACAGAACCTACGGCGTAACTCCAACATGAATCACTTTCATAGCCTTTGTAATTGACGGTCATGTCTACTTTAACAACGTCGCCTTCATGCAAAATCAAATCTTTACGTGGCGTACCGTGAGCAACTTCATCATTGACGTCGACACAAGTAGCGTACTTATAGCCTTCAAATCCTTTTTCTGAAGGTGTAGCACCATGACTTACGATATAGTCATTGGCAAACTCTTCAATGGAATAAGCTGAAATCCCTGGTTTGATAATGTCGCGAAGTCCCAAATGAACTCCAGCCAAAATCTTACCAGATTCACGCATTCCTTCAATTTCTCGTTGTGATTTTAATGTAATCATCTAATATCCCCCAATTTTTAACCTTTATGATACTTCTTATGAAAATCTGTACTAGCTAACGTAATTTTAATTGTCTGTGCAGTTGTTTTGGGAATACCCAAATCGGTTAACTGCTCAACGCTAGCTTCCTTCATCTTCTTAACAGAACCAAATTTCTTCAATAGTTTAGTTCGAGTCTTTGGTCCAACACCTTGAATGTTATCGAGTTGCGAAGACAAAGCATTTTTACTACGTGTCTTACGATGGAAAGTAATCGCAAAACGGTGAACTTCATCTTGAATCCTCTGCAGCAAGTAAAAGCCCTGACTCTTTCGATCTAGTGGCACTTCAACTCCATCTTCACCGACAATCAAATGCGACGTATTATGATGATCATCTTTGACCATTCCAGCTACTGGAATATCGATTCCCAATTCATTAACCAAAACGTCCATAACAGCACGCAATTCAATGATACCACCATCCATCAAGATTAAATCCGGTAATGGATGTTTTTCTTTGATCAAACGTGAATAGCGACGATAAATTACTTCACGCGTGTTAGCAGCTTCATCGGCTCCAGACTGATGCTCAACTTCACCTTTGATCTTATACTTCCGGTAGCCACTCTTTTCCGGACGACCATCTTTAAACATGACCATTGCTGAAACTGGACTAGTTCCTTGAATATGCGAGTGGTCAAACGACTCAATAATGTGACCATATGGCAGATCCAAAGCTTCAAAAATCTGCTTTTGAGCACCATAAGTTTGACGATTATCAAGTTCCATCAAGCGGAATTTCTCTTGCAAGACTAATTTGGAATTTTCAGCAGCCATATCCATCAAATCCTTTTTTTGACCACGTTGAGGCGTTCTAAAAGGAATATTCAAAACTTGCGATAAGGTATCTTTATCCAAATTATCAGGCACTAAAATCTCTTTAGGCAAAACTTGATTGCGACGATTGTAAAATTGCAGAATAAACGTCGACAATTCTTCTTCCGGCGTATTGATACAAGCAAAAACTTTTTTCTCACGTTTCATCAATCGAGCTTGACGAATAAAGAAGATTTGAATCGAGATCCAACCTTTTTCCACGTAATAATTAAAAATATCTCTCGGCGTACTGTCATTTGAAATAATCTTTTGCTTTTCAACTGTGGTTTCGATGTATTTGATTTGGTCGCGCAATTCAGCAGCCCGTTCAAATTCCATCTTCTCAGAAGCCTGTGACATTTTTTCTTCCAACTGATGCTTGATTTCTCCAACATTGCCGCCTAGGAATTTCTTGATTTTCTCAATTTGGTCATCATATTCAGACTTTGGTACCGTTTTAAAACAGGCACCCAAACACTGTCCCATATGATAATACAAACAAGGACGCCCCAAATTTCCTTGACATCTTCTTAAAGGATAGACTTTTTGTAAGAAATTCAAGGTATTAGAAGCTGCCCAAACATTAGGATATGGACCGAAATAATAGGCACCATCTTTTTTAACTAAACCAGTAATTTCCATTTTGGGATCACGTTCATTAGTGATCTTGATGTAGGGATAGCCGGTACCTCGTTTCAATTTGATGTTGTAATAAGGCTGATGCTTTTGAATCAAAGTTATTTCTAGCAAAAAGGCTTCTTTGTCATTCGACGTGATGATGGTTTCAAAATCTCTAATTTCTGAGACCAATCGAGCTGTCTTACCTTCGTGTGAACTCTTGAAATAAGAACGAACCCGATTTTTTAAATTTTTAGCTTTACCAACGTAAATTATCTTGGAATTGATATCTTTCATTAGATAACAACCTGGACGTGGTGGTAAAAGACTTAATTTATGTTCAAGATACTCAGTTGCCAATGAAAATACCCCTCCCTTTTAACTTTAGACTTATTTAATCTTAATTTAATCTAAATAATTGTCAAATTAACTGCCACTTATATGATACAAGCAAATTTGTTGAAAGTATATTTTTCTGTAATATACTATATTGTGTAAAATCAATTTGTACAAAATTAAATAAGAAGGTATTTCACTATGACACAAAAATATATTGCAAAAATCGTTCCACTAAATGCTGATTTCATTGGTACTAAAGCTCACGGTCAAGCTGAATTCACTGAAGATGATGACACCTTACATATCAAGATTGAAATGTTTGATACTCCTGCTAACACCCAACACTGGGAACATTTCCACGGTTTTCCTGATGGTAAAGACGCCAAAATTGCTACAATGGATCAAGATGCCAATCACGACAATCTAGTCGACCTGCCTGAAACTGAAGCTGTTTCCGGTACTACTATGGTTCCTTTTGACAATGCTCCACAAGATATGAATATTCCTAACGACAACTATCCAACTTCTGATGCAAACGGTCATTTTGCCTACGAAAAAGATGTTCCTTTAGACGCCTTGAAGAAACAATTTAAGGAAGTCTTTGGAACAGACGATTTGGAACTAGATAAACGTGTTATTTACGTTCACGGCGTTCCTCAAAGTCTCAAATTGCCAACTTCTGTAGCTGGTGAAGTTGGCGACTACGATGCTCACGTAACTCTTCCAATCGCTACCGGAAAGATTGAAAAAGCTTAGGCAGATATTTGTTATTTACTCAAAAAGGTTTTATAATGTAGTTAATTATAAAGAAACTTGAAAGGGGCTGATACCGATGGGCCTAACAGTGAAACGTGAAAGTAATTTTGGCAGTTTATTTGATAAGTTTGCCTCTCTTCCCGATGATGTAAAAGAAAACGTAAAACGCGTAGATTCTGCGGATGAAAAATCTTCAAAAGATAAGAATCTAAAAGATAAAAAATAAACTTCTCTTGTTTAATGTTGCTTCTTGTAAGCGACTGCCATTTATTTTACTATTTCTTTAACGAGAATCCTTTTGATGAAAAAGAAAGACCTAAGACATTATGTCCTAGGCCTTTTTTATTTATTCAAATTTTTTGTTATCAAAACGAATATCCACATCAGTTTCTTCTTGTCGTAAATCAATTAGTTCCTGATACATCAAATATTCAAAGTAAGCGTCTGATACACCATTGAATAACGCCATAATTTATCCCCTTTATATTTTGGATTGAATAAAATCAGCGGAAATAACTGGTCGTTGAACGGTTCGTCCTTTGTCATTGATATAATTATCAGTTGCCAAAACACGACCGTAAAATTTTATAGGATCATTCTCCTGTAAACTAACGTTTCCCCGTTCAAAGTTGGATAGATTATATTTCAATTTGATAGTTTTTGACTCATCATTCCCGTCTAAAGCAATTAATAAGTATTTATGTTCCATGTCAAGATCCTTGATATGACCACTTTGATGAACCTTAGTTCCATAATACAAACTCGTATTGGAATAAAGATTATCAAATGAGACATAAGAATAGTTCTTACGTTTACTGGCAAATTCAGCAGCTGTACTCTGTCTTGATTTATCAACTAGATTAATTTTTGTTTCCATAATGCTTCCAGATATTTTATCCTTTGATGAAACCAAAAAAACTGCCACCAGTGCAAGCAAACATAGGACCATGATCAAGAGTCTGGTCGGTAAATTTCTTATCATTTAATTCCCCCAATAATCCAAAGATAGCAAAGGTCTAGACAAATTACAATTGATTTAGAACATTTAATTATTTAAATATTTCCGTATAAACGAACCAATAAAAAATACTCCTAAATCTATATTTAGGAATATTTTTTTAAACATTAATAGTTTCAACTTTAATTATATTGGAATTCATTGACAATCCTTCGACAATATCGACATAGTCAAGATTCTTTCCAAAATCAATTGAATAAACATTCGTATAGACCTTTTCATCGTCTCGCTTGTAGACGCTAAAACGGACACCTTCAACTGTGATGTCATTCTTTTTGAAATAATCATCGATGAATTTTTTAGTCTCGACTTTATGCAGATACTCGACTTTTAGTTTTCGAACTGGACTGATTCGAATAATCTTTTTTAAGAATCCCAAAACCGCATAAACGACTAAGAATCCAGCAATGGCAATTATATAATCTCCCATACCAACTGCCAAGCCAATACAAGCTACGACCCATAAACTAGCAGCAGTCGTCAAACCTCTGATCGAATGGTGTTCAACGATAATCGTTCCAGCGCCCAAAAAACCGATTCCACTGACGACTTGAGCAATCAATCGCGCATCATCAGCTCTCAAGACACCTTTTACCTCAGGATATTGACGAGCCATCTCTATGGCATTGAAGCCGATATTTTGTTGAATCATCGCTATTATGCAAGCACCTAGACAAACTAAGATGTGCGTTCTCAATCCGGCTGGTCGATGTTTATACGCCCGATCGATTCCAATAATTCCAGCAAATAAAACTGAAACCAATAATCTTGTGATAACTGTAAGAACACTTAATTGACTAATCAAATAACCCCTCCAATGTTCTTCAGATTCAAGCTATTAACTATTTTTAAATAATTTAAATATTTTTTCTTTTGTAGATGCACTTTTTAGTGTAACAATGAAATCTTTTCTTAGCAATAGGCGAGCGATTGTTGACATATATGGAATGTTTTCATAATCCTTTTCTGGGTCTGGTCCTAACAATCCTAAAACCACATCCGTTGACTCCTGATCATCCCAAATTATCGGTTGGTGCAGTTTCAAAACAAACATTTTCAGACTAGTTAGCGACTCATCTTGAACGTGGGGCATAACGATTCCCTCACCTAAAACCGTAGAAGCTTCGTTTTCTCGTATCAATAATTTTCCGTAAACAGCCTCAACATCAACATTCTCATCATTTTTCTTAGCAAAATTTGCCAAATACTTTAAAACTTTCTCTTTTGAGTCAGCTTCGACGTCCAAGGCAATACTATCTTCACTTAAAATTGCTGACAGATCCATCATCTGGTCAACTCGTTTTTGATTTGGAACGTTACTATCACGTGCTACCACAACAATAGTTTTTTTAGGCTTGTCATCCTTGGCTGATTTTCCAGTTAAAAAATCTCCAAATTTTTTCCAAAAGGCCATTCACTCATCCCCTATCAATAATTGCTTTATATTTATCATACAATTATTTTTAAGTTGTCGCTTTCATTTAACAAAAAAATCACCAATCCAAATTGAATTGGTGATTCTAGTTATTTAAACAATTTAAGAATTTCTTCTTTAGTTTGTGCTTTTCTCAATGATTCGATAAATTCATCATGCATCAACAACTTTGAAGTACTTGATAAGTATTCTAAGTGATTGCTGCCATTATCTTCATCAGGAATTAAGAATGAAATTACGATATCAACTGGTTGATTATCAAAAGTTTTCCATTCAACTGGCTTGGCCAATTTTGCAATCAACATGGCAGAACCCTTGATAGATTTATCTTGAGCATGTGGAATGGCAATCCCCTTTTCCATACCAGTAGAATTTTCAGCTTCACGTGCTAGATATTTCTTATAAACAGCCTTTGAATCAGTTGAGTATCCTAATTTTTCTGAGAAGTCAGATAAGTATTGTAACAATTCATCTCTTGAAGATACCTCCACATTTAATGCAATATTATTTTTGTTGAGAATTTCTCCTAGGTCATTATTTGATGTTTCTGTTTCTTCATTTCCAACTTCCACGTTACCAACAGGAGTAACTACAACACTGTTCTTTTGGTTTTGACGGCCGGCAATGATAGATAGTAAGAACCCTGACACTAGTGCACCAATAACAATCCAGAGAACCCATAAGAATGGTTTGTTGACTAATGGTAAAACAATGAAACCACCATGAGGAGCTGGAACAGAGATTTTAGTCACATAGGATAAAATAGCTGCGATCGCTGAACCAACCATAAATGATGGAATATTTAGTAAAGGATTTTTGGCAGCAAATGGAATTGCACCTTCAGTAATGTGCGTTGAACCTAGCAAAAAGTTAACATATCCAGCACTACGTTCTTTTGAAGTATATGCTTTTTTGTTGAACAAAACGGCAAAACCAGTAGCTAGTGGTGGAGCGATACAAGCAGCTGAAACTCCAGCCATAAAGAAGTAATTACCTTGTGCAAGTAAAGCTGTACCAGTTAAATAAGCAGCTTTATTAATTGGGCCACCCATATCAGCAGCACACATGATTCCGACAATCAATCCTAAAAGAATTGGACTTGAGTTTTCCATACTCTTTAGAAAAGCCATCATACCAGTATTAAGATCTTTCATTGGTACTGATCCATACCACATAATAGTTCCAGAAATTAAAACCCCTAAAACTGGGAAAATAAAAATTGATTTTAAACCATCAAGTGATTTTGGCAATGATTTGAATAATTTCGTTAATAATACGGCTACATAACCTGCCAAGAAACCACCAACGATACCACCTAAGAATCCTGTACCGTTAGTATAGGCAATCATACCAGTAACAAATCCGATGATTAAACCAGTCCTCTTACCGATTGCCTCAGCAATATAAGCACACAAAACAGGTACCATTAAATTCATTGCAAAGCCACCAATAATGTTTAATAAGGCGGCAACAGCGTTATATTGAGCGCTCTTAGGATCTGCTGAATTAATTCCCCAGAAGAATGAAACAGCGGTTAAGACACCACCAGCAACAACTAATGGCAACATGTGTGAGACACCATTCATCAGATAAACATATAACTTATGCCAAAATGAGCCAGTTAATTCTGCTTCTTCGGAACTACTTGCTTTGGAACCACCGGCGCTGTGATAAACAGGTACGTTCTTGTCATTCAAAATTTTCTCAATCAACTCATCGGGTTCTTTCATGCCTTTAGTTACCGAGACATTAATCAGACGTTTGCCATCAAATCTATCAATATCAACGTCTTTATCAGCTGCAATAATTACACCCTTGGCCTGGTCAATTTCTGATTGACTGAAGGCATGCTCAACACCAGATTGTCCGTGTGTTTCAACTTTTATCGAGATACCACGTTTCTTTGCAGCTTCTTCCAGAGCTTCCTGAGCCATGTAAGTATGGGCAATTCCCGTAGGACAGCCTGTAGCTGCAATAATTTCATATTTTGCCATATCTACCCCTCCATTTTTTTGATATCAATTTGTTTCATTAATTCGTCTACATCTTTAAAATCTGTTAATCCTGAACTTGCAGCAGTTGAACTAGCAGCAGCAATACTTCTCTTCAAATTATCTTCAGCATTTAATCCTTGTTCGATACCAGCCAAGAATGTTCCTAGCATCGTATCTCCAGAACAAGCAGTATTAACGACTTTTATTTTAGGAGCATTACCGAAAAGAACTGTATCTTGATTAATTAGTAAGGCCCCTTTGCTACCTAGAGATAACAGAATATTTTTGGCACCCTTTTCAATCAATTCTTTTGAATGACTGATCAACGTTGGAATATTATTATTTTCTTCATCATCGAACCATGATAAAAGCTCTTCATCATTCGGTTTCAACAAATATGGATGATAACCGATAGTCTCAACAACATCTGGATAACTAGTATCAATCACCAAATCAAATTGTTGTTTCTGTGCCATTTTGGCGATTTTAATGATAATATCAGCTGGAACTCCCTTAGAAAAACTACCAGAGACTACCAATTTATCATCTTTTTTTAACTCAGAAATTTTTTCAAGAAAATCTTTTACTTTTTCTTCATTAACTTCAGGCCCATTGTTGACTTGTTTGTATTCAGTATCAGTATCGACAACTCGTGTAAAGACGTTAATTCGTGAAATGCCGTCTATATGTGTAAAATCTGTCTTTATACCTTTATTTCTCAATGACTCTTCAATAAAGTCACTCGTAAATCCACCGCCAATTCCTAATGCTGTATTATCAACACCTAAGTGCTTTAGGATAAAGGAAACATTCACACCTTTTCCATTTGGTTGAATATCATAACTATTAGTTCGATTAACAATTTCCGGTTTCAAATATTCGGTTTCAATGAATAAATCGATTGCCGGATTTAGCGTACAAGTATAAATCATTTGCAAAACCCCTCTTTACTTTCTAAATACATCTTACAATATGATATTATGTAAATGTTTTCATAATCAGGTATATTTGCAAATATTTAGAAAATCTTTTACTAATTAGGGAGATTTTATGAAAAATAAATTAAGTTCATCAGAAAAATATCTTTGGGAGTACATTCAAAACAATCTAGATGATATTCCTAATCTGTCGATAGTTAAATTAAGTGAAGATGCCAACGTTTCAACCGCAACCATTGTCCGAACCACAAAAAAGATGGGTTATTCCGGTTACACTGATTTTCGTCAACAGTTGACGCTCAAAAGAAAAGATACACAACAGTACAAAAATTTAGAAAAAGTCGACCACGACATCAAGCAAGCTATTTTAAAGAACAAATATGAAGTCGATAATACTTTAAAAATGTTAAATGTCGGCTCAATTGAAGATGCTATTCAAAAAATAAAAAAATCCTCCGACATTTATATTTTTGCCAGAGGATTTTCAGAATTTATTGCTCAAGAATTACTCGTAAAGCTGCAATTGCTTGGCAAGAATTGTGTCTTGAGCACTGATCCTAATATCATTGTCACAATGAGTAAACGAATCAGACGCGAAGACTTAGTTATTTTCATTACTTTAAATGGTGAGACTAAAGAATTAGTGGCTGGTGCTAAAAATGCTTTCGACAATGGCGTTAGTACCCTCACTATCACCACTAATGAGGAAGGCTCCATTATCAAGTATTCCGAAATGGTACTACTAGGCTTCAAGTCACAAACCTCATACTTTCCTGATTATGAGGTCAGATCAAGACTACCTCTTCAAGTAATCAGTCGCATCTTACTGGATTCCTACGTCATCCGAACGCAAAAAAGCCAATAGATTTCTCTATTGGTTCAATAGTATCTTTAACCAGGCGGGCAAAACTTCGGCTAATTGTTGATAGGTTCGATCAAATTTATGATCATACCAAGGATCTTCAATTACTTTAGTTTGTCCAAGAGCTTCATAAGCTAAGTGAATTTTATTTCGATCAGCAGCTGGTGCCATATTTTGCAAATTGACAATATTCTGTTGATCCATTCCAATTATTACGTCGGCCTCATCGAAATCCTGTCGGGTGATCTGTTGAGCACGATGGTGGATAATTGGAATTTTTTTGTCTTTTAGTTCGGCAATTGCACCAGGATGTGGTGGGTTGCCAATTTCATAAGTGGATGTCGAACGAGAAGCGACCGTTATTTGGTCTGACAAACCTTCTTGCTCGATTAAGTTCTGCATCATCATCTCTGCCATTGGTGAACGACAAATGTTACCTAAACAAACAAAAATGATTTTCTTCATTTAAATCAATCCCAATCTCTTTTTAACTTCTTCTAATTGAGCTTCCAAAACTGGATCTTTACGACTCAAAACATCTAGCGCACTTGCTTGTGGTGTTGAAGTCTTGTTTGTCTTTTTAGTAGCCTTCTTGGCAGTTACTTTTTTAGCAGTAGATTTTTTATTGTACTTTCTAACCCAAGCGGCAACTTGTTGATATGAAATTTGATACTTTTCACCTGTAGCTTTGTAATTGTTGTCATGCTCAATCGCATATTGCGCAATTTCTTTTTGTTGACTCTCATTGTAATTCATACTAAAAACTCCTAAACGGCTTATTACAAAAAATTATACCATACAAAATAACTCTATTATTGATGTAACAAAGTTTTAACAGTCGATTTTCCTAAAAAAAAGCACAAAAAAAATGGTAGCTCAGGGAGGAACCACCATTAAATTGACAATAGTTTTTAACCAATTATTATCATGAAATTATCAAGAAAGAGGAAATGTAGGATTTATCTCCTCTTCACTTAATATACTAACACACTCATTTTTAAAAACAGCTAATTTCAAAAAGTCGCCATATTTTTATAAATAGTGTTAAAAAAAAGACAGAAAGCCCACTAGAATGGCTTTCTGACAGTAAAATGGATTTATTTAAACATATACTATCCCACAAAATTTAATCCATTTTATTTTGATAAAGTGATAAAAATGTAATGAAAGCATAATAAAACAGCTATATTGATGAGATATAAATTTCTTATTATATTGCATTACTATCACAGTGTCGACAATTAGATAGTTATAAAAACTATCTAAGGATTAATCCACCAATACCAATTGGTAAATACATTGTACCCTTATTGGACTATACCTGTATACCATAATTTTTTTATATTCATTTATCTATATATTTTTGAAAATGTGCATCAACTGCGCTAAAGTCTCATTTCCAATCATATTGTGACGATAAACAAATAAGATATAAAACGGTGGCAATTGAATTTCGGGTAGTTTTATTTCTTGAATACCTGAAACCCTTGAATAGCCGTCTCTGTCACAAAACTAATCCCTTTGTTCTCCTTGACCAAGCTGAGCATCAACTGATAATCCGAAGTTTGAAACAAGGTATGTGGCGTGACATTGTAACGTTCAATCATTCTTTGCAAAACCAAATTGTGAACAGAACCTTCATTTAATGAGATGAAATCTTCCGCAAATAAATCTTCAATTGTTTTAATCTTTGAAACATCCCGATCTGCGGCAGCGATAAATTTAAAATGATGCTCTTTAATCAATTGATAGTCCAAATGATTTTCTTGTGGCAAAATTGTCGTTCCTAATAAGGAAAGATCAATTTCGCCATTTTTTAATTTGTCCAATAATTCTCCTGAACCATCGGCTATTGGAATAATTGAATTGAGTAAGTCAGCATCTCGTAAACGGTCAAAAACTTTAGGAATGACGTAATTTGTAATAATTGGTGGCCAGCCCATCATGATTTTTTCACGTTTAATTCGCTCCATGTCGTCACTGATCAAATCATTTTCCAAAAGAATTCGATCGATATGCATTAACAATTGGCGTCCGGCATAAGTCAGTGACAGAGAATTAGCAAAACTTTTTCGCTTAATTAGAGAAAGTCCGTACGTATCCTCTAGCCTTTTTAAGGAATAAGTGATGGTTGGTTGACTGACACCAAAGAAATTAGCCGTATCAGAAAAGTTTTTTAATTCAGATAATTTTTTGAAATATTGATAATCTTTTAAGTTCATTTTCCCACCTATAAATTTTATTTATCGAAGTACACATATTTGACTATATTTTTTATCATGTACTATTATACATTCGAAAGTTAATTAAAGACATTGAATATTTAATATGCCAATAAGGAATAAAGCTCTATTCCAATATTAATAAAATTAATTTATATAATATGATATGTACGGAGCTATTAAATATATTAATGTTTAACTGTTGAAAAAGTTAATTAGGAGGAATTTTTTTTATGAAATATGAAGGTTTAGATTTACTCAATAATCATTTCTTCAATAAAGGTACTGCCTTTACTAAAGAAGAAAGAAAAGAAAACCACATCGAAGGCTTACTTCCACCATTTGTTCAAACTTTGGACCAACAAGTAGAACAAGCTTACGAAAACTATTCAAAGAAGGCTACCTTCCTTGATAAGAGAATGTACTTGATGGACTTGTTCAATGAAAATGTTACTTTGTTCTACAAATTGTTCAGTGAACATGTTAATGAATTCATGCCAGTTGTTTATGATCCAACTATCGCTGACACAATCGAAAACTACAGTCACTTCTTCTTGGACCCACAAAATGCCGTTTACCTATCAATCGATGACCAAGACGAATTAGAAGCTTCATTAAAGAATGCTACTAAGGGTCGCGACATCAAACTTATCGTTGTAACTGACGGTGAAGGTATTCTTGGTATTGGTGACTGGGGTGTTCAAGGTGTTGACATCTCTGTTGGTAAATTGATGGTTTATACAGCCGCTGCTGGTGTTGATCCTAAGTCAGTTCTTCCAGTTGTTCTTGATGTTGGTACTAACAACAAAGAACTTCTTGCAGACGACCTCTACATGGGTAACCACCACCAACGTGTTACAGGCGACAAATATTACGCATTCGTTGACAAATTTGTTCAAACTGCTGAAAACTTGTTCCCTGACATGTATCTTCACTTTGAAGACTTTGGTCGTAGCAACGCCGCTAATATTTTGAACAAGTACAAAGATGACATCTTGACATTCAACGATGACATCCAAGGTACAGGTATCATCACATTAGCTGGTATCTTAGGTGCTTTGAACATTTCTAAGCAAAAACTTACTGACCAAGTTTACCTATCATTTGGTGCTGGTACTGCCGGTGCTGGTATTACTAAGAGAATCTTTGACGCTATGGTTGAAGAAGGACTTTCTGAAGAAGAAGCTAAGAAACACTTCTACCTAGTTGACAAGCAAGGTCTATTGTTCGATGACACAGAAGGCCTTACACCAGAACAAAAGCCATTCACAAGACAACGTAGTGAATTTGCAAATGCTGACGAACTAACTAACTTGGAAGCTGTTGTTAAAGCAGTTCACCCAACAATCATGGTTGGTACATCAACACAACCTGGTACATTCACAGAACCTATCATCAAGGAAATGGCTGCTCACACAGAACGTCCAATCATCTTCCCACTTTCAAACCCTACAAAACTTGCTGAAGCAAAGGCTGAAGATCTTTTGAAGTGGACTGATGGTAAAGCTCTTATCGCTACTGGTATTCCTGTTGATCCAATCGAATACAACGGTGTTACATACAACATTGGTCAAGCTAACAACGCTTTGGTTTACCCTGGTCTTGGTCTTGGTTCATTAGCTGTTAATGCTAAAGTTCTTTCAGACGGTATGATCAACAAAGCTGCTCACTCATTGGGTGGTATCGTTGATGCTACACAACCAGGTGCTGCTGTACTTCCTCCAGTTTCAAAACTAGACAAGTTCAGTATTACTGTTGCTGAAGGTGTTGCTCAACAAGCTATTGATGAAAAACTTACATCTGCTACTGATGCTAAGAAAGCTGTTGAAGACGCTAAGTGGGAACCTAAATATTAATATATAAATTTGTAAAATAAAGGGGAATTATTTTATGGCTGCATTTATCACTTCTCTAGAGAGTGTTGCTGAAATCGTACTAGTTATCGCCTTAGGTTATTGGCTAAGAGGGTCAGGCCGTTTAGGTGATGAATTTAAGGGTAATATCTCATTCATTATTATGAAGATTGCCCTACCTGCTTCAATCTTTGTTTCTGTTCTTAAGTATTTGAACCGAGACAAATTAGCAAGTCTTTCTGGTGGTTTGGTTTTCACCTTCGCCAGTTTCACTATTGGATACATTGTCGCATGGATCCTAACGAAAGTTTTCCGTATTAGAAAAGGCCGTCGTGGTACCTTCATTAACATGTTCGTTAATGCTAATACAATCTTCATTGGTTTACCTTTAAACATGGCTTTGTTCGGAGATAAGAGTTTACCTTACTTCCTTATCTACTATGTTATGAATACAATTTCAACTTGGGCTGTTGGTATCTTCTTCATCTCAAGTGATGATCCAACCGTAGCAAAGGGTGAAAAGAAAGATTTCAACTGGAAGAAATTACTTCCTGCTCCACTTGTTGGTTTCTTAGTTTCATTAGTATTCTTGCTTCTAGCAATTCCTGTTCCAGAATGGATCAATAAGACCTTAGACATGGTCGGTGGTATCGTTACACCTATGTCACTTATCTACATTGGTATTATCTTGGCAGATGCCGGTTTGAAATCTATCAGATTTGACCGTGATACAATTCTTGCCTTACTAGGTAGATTCGTCGTTGCTCCAGTTATCATGATTGGTATCATCCTTATCGGTGGTTCAATGATCGGTACTATGCCACAACTAGAAAGTAGCTCATTCATTATTCAATCAGCTGCTCCTGGTCTTGCCGTATTGCCTATCCTAGTTGATCAATCGCACGGTGATGTCGACTACGCAACTAACTTGGTTACTACTTCAACCGTCTTGTTCGTAATCGTTGTACCTATCTTGATGCAAGTTGCTAACTTGATCTAATTAATCATTAATAATCCAAAAATCAAAAATTTATTGAAAACAATTCACATTCACACATTTAAAACAAAAAATCAGATCCTCCTCTAATAAATTAAAAAAGTCGTCAAACATTCTGCGGTTTGGCGGCTTTTTTTGTGTACTTATTATTATTTTGTTGGTGCAATCAAATCAATCAAACGGTTGACTAATTGAGTCACACGGTTAGCATCATTGGCAATTACATCGACGCCACGATTGTTGATCATAGTATGTGTTACTTGTAGAAGACCAATTGAGTCAGAATCATCGTTAAATTTAGCAATCGGCAAAGTTACATTGTGGTCATACATAGGAACATTACCGGCTTCAACTTTCACGATTTTAGCTCCTTCAGGCATACTGAGAATATAACTTTTGATTCGTTTAAGACTGAAATTGTCTTGATAAAACCCATAAATAACTTCCAATTCACTGATAATAAACTTTATTTCATTATTCATTTTATTCACCTTTACAAAAAATAATTTCTCATTAAACAATCACTTAGCCCGTTTCTTCATTACAATAAAAATAATTGATTGACACACTGCTATCAAAATAGCAAAAGCCAATAAAACTAATAAGCTAATAGACTTTGCGTAACCATTTTGAACCACGCCCGCACCATCGACTTTGCGAACCATGATCCATAAAACGCCGATAACAAACATCACCAACCAAAAGAAATTAAATTTCCACCAAGTTTTCATAAAAACACTTCCCTCTCAAAAAGAAGTTCATGTGTTAAGTATCACGCAAATGACCTTAAATTGACAAGTGATATTTCTTAAACAAATAGATTTATACAACTCAACAATAAAAACGCTCTATCAACGATAAAGTACTGTAACTTTATTCATCAATTGAGCGCTTTTTTAGTTTTGATAAGTTGGTAATTCTTGGCCTAATTCTTTCATTCTGTCAGTATTTACTACCTCAACTCTAGTGTCTTTGAGATAACGATTCTTACCTATTTTCCACCACTGTTGTCCCTTGATAGTTACTTGACTAGCCTTCCAGAAATTAATTTCAGATTCGTTGTGAAGTTTAACAAACTCAGAAGTCTTAGACATCTTCTTTTTCTTCAACTTGTAAACTCGATATTTATTCGAATCTGATTTACTTGATGCTGAAATACAAATAGTTTGTTCACCCTCATAAGTCTTCGATGATGCGTTAACCGTTTCAACATTAGTTACAGAAACTAACATCAAACTCATAAATAATAGGGCTAATACTTTTTTCATCATATCCGCCTTTCTATTCTCAGTTTTTAATTCATCATACAATTATTATTATGACATCTTTTACAATTATTTGCCAATGACGAAAAAAACCGAGTACCCTATCCGCAGATGATAGAATACTCAGCTTTTTATTTTGTATTTTTGATTAAACGGGCGATGTTCTCTGATACTTGTTGAAGGTTTTTATCAGTATCAGCAATGGCTTTGGATAAATCTTCTACCCCCGGAACACAGGTGAAGATAGCGTCAATACCCAAAGGATATAACTCAGAAATCTTTTCGCCGACGGAACCAGCGATGGCAATTACTGTCGCATTGGGATTGACGGCCTTAGTAGCCTTGGCAACCCCAATGGGAGTCTTGCCGAATTTAGTCTGAAAATCAATCTGACCTTCGCCAGTTATAACGACGTCAGCATCTTGTACAATATCTTTTAAGCCGGTATAGTCAACGACAATGTCGACCCCTGAACGCATTTGTGAATTAGTAAAGGCTAAAAGTCCTGCTCCCAATCCACCAGCAGCACCGGCACCAGGTGTTTGTTCTAAATCTTTTCCTAGATCACGTTTTAAAACATCGGCATAATGCGATAAAGCTTCATCTAGGAAGTCAACCATTTCCGGATTAGCACCTTTTTGTGGTCCGAAGACGTGACTGGCACCATTCTCACCAGTTAAAGGATTAGTAACATCAGAAGCAATGACGACCTTAACATCCTTTAATTCTGGCAACATCTCGGAAATGTCAATATGGTCGAGTTTTTTAAGCATGGCACCACCATATTGCAATTCTTCACCTTTATCATCTAACAAATGAGCACCTAAGGCTTGGGCCATTCCGGCACCACCATCATTTGTGGCAGAACCGCCGATTCCAATAATGATAGTCTTAGCACCCTTTTGAATAGCTGATTTGATCAATTCACCAGTTCCAAAAGTTGTCGTAACGTAAGGATTTTGGGTAAATTGATTGATAAATTGAATCCCACTAGCTTGAGCCATTTCGATAACGGCAACTTGACCATCATCGATTAGACCGTATTGAGCTTGGGTTTTGTTACCTAACGGATTAACTACTGTTTCAGTGACCATTTGGCCATTTCTTGCATCAACTAATGATTGAACCGTTCCTTCACCACCATCAGCCATTGGTACATTGACGAATTCGGCATCAGGATAAACTTTGGCAAAGCCCTTTTTCATTGATTGAGCAACTTGTTTGGCAGTTAACGAGTTCTTATATGAATCTGGAGCTAATACTATTTTCATCTATCTCACCTCTAAAACAAATTTCCATACATCAATGTTGCGACAATTGTCATTGAAAGTCCAACTAACATTTCCCACAAAACAACACTCATTCTTTCCTTAAAGTGCATTTGTACTGCTTGAGCTGTAACGTGGAAATAATTACCATGTGGCAATTGATCGATTACTGTGGCACCAGTGTGGACCATTGCGGCTGCACCAGTTCCAGAAATTCCAAATGACATAATCGACTTGGCAAATGAATTTGAAGCTAAGATAACACCAGTTGAAGTTGAAGCCGTAGCTGCGGCCATCAAAATACCAGCGATTGGAGCTAAGAAAGTACCAGAAATTCCAGTTGTTTGAACGATTTCGACAACTTTTTGTGGCAAGTTTGATGCTGAAACCAACCCAGCAATCGCACCAGCACCAATCAAAATCATTACGACATCAGTCATTCTAGCTAATCCTTTAGCCATGTATTGCAAGAACTTCTTACTTTGACCCATGGCTAAAGTTCCAATCAAACCAGCTATCGGTAAAATATACATCGCATCAAGATTGAATGAAGCTAACGCCTTGATACCAAAAATATCTCCTACTGGGGTGATCAAAAGCAACACTACCGCTACCAAAGGTGTGACGATAGCAGCTTTTAAACTTGGTAAATCGTCTTGTTGCTTCGACTCAAATTTTTGATCATCTGGTACAAAAGAACCACGATGCTTAATTAAAGTTGCCAACAAAACTGTTACGATCAAACCAACGACTGCTGGAACAAAATCAGCAATCATTACTTGTGATAAATCGACATTAAATCCTTTAGCAGCCGCAATTGTATTGGGATTAGGCGAAATAACGTTACCCGCCTTACCTCCACCAGACAGAGCCACTAATAATGAAAGCTTGCTGTAATGCATCTTTTGACCGACCTCTAGTGCAATCGGTGCTACGATTAAAACTGCCACCGGAATAAAAATTCCCACGCCAGTCAAAGCCATTGTAGAAAGTGCCAATGCTAAAATTGCTAACTTATCGCTAAAATGGTTCACGATATTAGAAGCAATTACGTTAGCTGCACCAGATTCCATCATGACACCAGCTAAGACTCCGGCTGCGATTACTCGAATAATCGTCCCCATGACACCGGAACTACCTTTGACAATCGTATCAGTCGTTTGTGTCAGAGACATCCCACCGACTAAACATCCTACGATTGCACCAAAGATCAAAGCGTAAACTGGATTAACTCTAAATAAAATCAAGCCAATCGCTAAAAGCAACCCCAAAAGTGCTGCCCACCATGCAATAACCATCCTAAATGTACATCCTCTCTCAACATCTTTAGCCAATTGTTAAATAATTAACAATTGAGCAACGTGTGTATAATACCTTTTTGCTTTTTCAAAATCAATGTACACTTGCACAAATTATCATGTAAATATGATGAAAATTTATTATTTTTACTTGATAAATCAATGTTTTATTCTTCAAAAATATTGTAAAATAACTATATGCACAAATTAATGCTTTGCGTTTTCATTAAAGTTTGAATATTTTTTAACAAGGAAGAATAAAATATGAAATTAGACCCGAATCTGGCACAGTCTATCGTTGATAAAATGATGAAGAGTGTGCCTTATAACATTAATATGATGAACGAAAAAGGAATTATTATTGCCAGTGGCGACAAGACTCGAATTCACACCCTACATATCGGTGCCGTCGACACTATTCAAAGTGGCAAGACTAAGCCAATGATTCAGTCATTTGGTAAGTACGGTCAACCAGGAGTTAATATCCCGGTACAATTTAACAATGAAACTATTGGTGTTATCGGCATTACTGGTGATCCTGAAAAAGTCACTCCACTTGCCTCACTATTGAAAATCTCAACCGAGTTATTGATTTCACAAATTAACAACACCAAAGTTGAAGGTCGTCGCAAGGAAAGTTTAAATCATTTCTTATATGAATGGACTAATACCGAAGACGCCTTGGCAAACGATGAATTGCAGCTACGTGCTGAGACTTTAAACATCGACTTATCAATCAATCGCTATATTGTTCTGATTGAAACAAATGATTTAAGCGAATTACAAATCAGCCCCTTTGATTTTTCTTACAAAAAAACTCCGGAAGAATATTTACTGATTGTTAGAAACGAGACCGATTTGAAAAGATACCTAAAATTCAGTAAAGAAAACCATCTAATGATTGGTATCAGCGATAAGTTGGTTAACCTTAAACAAGCCGTTCGTCAAGCTCAAGATACTATTACTGTCAGTAAAGAATTACAATTAGAAGGTTTTTATCATTTTAAAGAAGTACGTTTTCTCAACCACATTCTTGATAGCAACCTGTATTCAAAAAAAGCCTTGAGTGTTTTTAAAAGCTTTCTCAAGACTAAATCTGGTTTGGAATTAATTGATACGATCGACTGTTATTTTAAGCATAACGGTAACGTAACGGAGACTTCTAAAGCTTTAAATGTTCATCGTAATACCACTAATTACCGGCTTAACAATATTTCCGAATACTTTGGTTTGGATCTAAGAGATTTAACCGACGTTTTGCAATTATACGTTAACTTCCTTTATTTCAAAAAATATCAGTATGAGCATCGCTAAAAATTGATATTTTCTGACAAATTGCTTATTATTCTAGTGAATAAATTCATATTGTGAGGTTTATCAAATGGTATTAATGAATTTGAATTACAGAACTAATTATTTACATACTTATTTCAAAACTACTGTTGTAATTCCGGACACTAATGAATCTAATTACACAACAGTCTGGTTGCTTCATGGCTACACCGGTGACGACAGTGCTTGGATCAGACACGTTAACGTCGAAAAACTAGCCCGTCAGCATAACGTTGCCATCATTATGCCTGAAGCCAGAAATTCGTTTTATTCTGATTCCGACTTCATACCTTACTATTCTTATTTCATCGATGAATTCATCCCCAAAATGCAACACCTCTTGCCTATTTCAAAAGATAGATCCAAAAACTACATCGTTGGTTCCAGTATGGGTGGATATGGAGCTTTAAAGATTGCTTTTAAAAACAACGATTTCTTCAGTAAAGTTGCCGCTCTCTCGCCTATCACTGATATTGAACACTTCCGCGATAATCCTAAGAGTCCAATGGCTAAAAATACTTTTGACAGCATCTTCGACAGTCCTGAAAAATTGGCCAAAAATCAATTGACTAATATTTATAACAACCGTCAACCTAAGCAAGAGATTTTAACCTTATGTGGCGATCAAGATTTCATGCATGAAGACAACGTCATGTTCAAAAACTTCCTATCGATTCATGCTAAAGGTCGCTATACTTGGGTGCCTGTTGAAGGAGACCATTCGTGGAACACTTGGAGTCAAAACATCGATCGTGTCTTTGATTGGTTAGAAAAATAAGCACAAAAAAACCGCTAATTTTGAAGTTAGCGGTTTTTATTTTTACCAAACGAACAATCCAACAAATGCAGCTGACAATAGTGATACCAAAATACCTGATAGCAACATGTAGCCAACATTCTTAGAAATAGCGTCGTTCTTTTCTTTATCAACGATACCTTTGAAACATCCGATAATCATTCCCAAAGTTGAGAAGTTAGCGAATGATGTGATGAAGACTGTTAGAACAGCCTTGAAGTGAGGATCAAAGTCTTTAATGATACTTGTAACTTTACCCATTACAACGAATTCATTAGTAACTAATTTTGTTCCCATGTATTGAGCCATTTGGAATGAATCTGAACCATTCAAACCAAGTAACCAAGCAAATGGATACATTACGATACCCAAGATGTGTTCAAGCGTTAACCATGGATTAACCAATTGCAAAATCTTATCGATCAAAGCTGCCAAAGCAACGAATGCGATAACGTTAGCGGCAATGATCAAGATCAAACGACCAGCACCAAGAATTGAATCGCCAAGGAATGAGAAAAATGGTTCTTTTTTACCATCTTCACCATGAAGCTTAGCAATTGTATCTTCTTCTGGTTCAACTGTAACAGGATTCAATAAACTTGTTACGATAATTGCATTAATAATATTGATAGGAATAGCTGTTAAAATAAATTGACCTGGCATCATTTGGATGTATGATCCAATGATTGAGGCAGTAACACAACTCATTGACATCATTGCCAAAGTAACGTTACGTTGTGCTTTGATTTGTTTTAATTGCAAACTTGATACGGCTAAAGCTTCCGTATTACCTAAAAACATCATTTCAACGGCAAAAAATGATTCAAACTTAGGTTGACCAGTAATAAATGACAATCCTTTACCGATCCACTTAATAATAAAAGGTAGAACACCAATATATGTCAAAATATCAAATAATGGCACAATTAGTAAAATTGGTAATAGAGCACTAGTTACGAAGTCCATGCTCTTCACATGAACCCAACTAGGTAGAGCAAATTCGATACCAGTGTAAGCAACTTGAACTAGCCAATTAAAACCATCAGCAGCCCCCGAAACAATTGCACGACCGACACCGAAACTAGTTAGAAACCATGCCAAGAACAAGTTCAAAACGACCATGATGGCGATTGATTTCCATTGGATTCCCTTACGATTCTTCGAAAAGAGAAAACCGATGCCTAGAAAAATAAAAAGACCTAAAATATTAACTACTAGGTACATACTCATCTATACTTAACCCCTTTTTTTATTTGAAGTCAGAATTAGTTAAACTTTTCACTTCATTTTTTATATTACATGGCAAAAAACTCTTTGTAAATGAATTTTTACAATTCGGAGGGATTAAATCGTCTTCATTTTATAATTAATACGATTGGCTTTATAATAGTAATGTTATCCCTTACAATATTATGCTTTATAATTACCTATTTAATATCGAAAGCGAGGAATAGTTTTGAAATCAATTACATTCAATCATCAAAATACTTCAGCCATTGGCATGGGCACTTGGCACATCGGTGAAGGCAACCAAGCTAGAACTGAATCAGAAATGGCAGCTCTAAGATTTGGTCTTGATCACGGCATCAATGTCATCGATACCGCCGAAATGTATGGCGAAGGTAAATCAGAGACTTTAATTGGTAACGTCATTAAAGATTACTCACGTTCAGATTTTCAATTAATTTCGAAGTTCTATCCATTTCACGCAACGCCAAAATTAATTGAACAAAGTCTTAAGGCTAGCCTCAAACGATTGCAGACTGACTACTTGGATCTCTACTTATTACACTGGCGTGGTCAAACTCCATTGGCAGAAACAGTCGAGGGCTTAGAAAATATGGTCCAAGCTGGCTTAATCAAAAACTGGGGTGTTTCAAATTTTGATATCGAAGATCTCAAAGAATTAAACGCCCTACCTAATGGTAAAAATTGTCGCATCAATGAAGATCTCTATAACATCGGCAGTCGTGGCATTGAGTATTCAATCTTGCCTTGGCAAAAAGAGCACAATATGTCCTTTATCGCCTATTCACCTTTTGGATCAGATGGCAGTGAATACTTGAAGATTGCTCCCGTTATTCAAGAGATGGCTCAACAAAAACACATTACCGCTTACCAACTATTACTAGCTTGGGTGATTAGAAACCACGATTTATTGAGCATCCCTAAATCTTCTTCTGTTGAGCATATGAAACAAAATATTGAAGCCGTCGATGTTAGTTTTTCAGCGGATGAATTGGAGTTGCTTGATAAAACTTATCCAGCTCCTAAAAATGAAAAACCACTCGATACGATTTGACAAAGAGCCATTATAAAATACTTCAAAAATAAAACGTTCCTAATTTATACCAACTACGGTAAATAAATTAGGAACGTTTTTTAACTGAAAAAAATATTAACAAAACAATAAAAAGTTATTTAATTGGATAAGTCTGCTCCATTTGTTTTTATAACTTTTTTAAACCAATAAAATGAATCTTTTTTCTTTCTGTTCAAAGTTCCATTTCCGTCATTATCCATATCGACATAGATAAATCCATATCTTTTGGACATCTGTCCAGTTCCTGCAGAGACTAAATCGATGCAGCCCCAAGGCAAATATCCCATTAAATTAACGCCATCATCTTTAACCGCATCAATCATGGCAGAAATATGCTCACGTAAATAATCAACTCGATAAGGATCATGTATGGAACCGTCTTTTTCGATATGATCGACTGCACCCAATCCATTTTCAACGATAAACAGAGGCTTATGATAGCGATCCGTTAGAAAATCCAACGAATATCTTAAACCTAAAGGATCAATTGTCCATCCCCAATCGGTACTTTTTAGATAAGGATTATTAACGACTTGTTTGCTTTGCGATACGAAATCATATCCCATATCTTTGTTATATTTAACGGCTTTTGTTGAATAATAACTGAAGCCGATATAATCAACGGTACCTTCTTTTAGTATCTTGAGATCATCATCAGTAATATCTTCGTGATAACCTTTTCTATCAAGATATTTAATTAACCATTCTGGGTAGACTCCCCTTACTTGAATGTCGGTCCACCAATTACGGTAATCGTTAACCTTGTGAGCAAATAAAGCATCTTCTGGCTTGGCAGAGATAGCATAGAAAGGTTTAAAGTTTATCATATTACCAATTTTGAAATTTGGATTAATCTTCTTCCCCGACTTCACAGCAAGTGCACTAGCGACTAATTCGTAATGGGATGCTTGAAACATATCTCGTTCCCTAGTCGAATTGCTAACCTTTTTTTCATATATCAAGCCAGAGTTGGTTGCCATTAAATAGTCATCTAAGTAGTCAGTTTGGTTATCAATTTCATTAAATGTCATCCAGTATTTAACTGAATCTTTGTAACGGTTGAAACAAACAGTGGCAAACTTAACAAAGAAGTTAATCATTTTTCTATTTTTCCAACCGCCATATTTATGGATTAAATGAAGAGGTATCTCAAAGTGCGATAAGGTTATCACAGGCTCAATTCCATATTCATGACATGTTTTAAAGAGGTCATCATAAAATTTTAACCCCTTTTCATTAGGCTGTTCTTCATCACCATTTGGGAATATTCGGGTCCAAGCAATGGAAGTTCTAAATGCTTTAAAGCCCATTTCGGACATTAGCTTAATATCTTCCTTGTAATGATGATAAAAATCAATTCCCTGATGATTAGGATAGTATTTATCGCTCTCAACATCATAAGTTATTGTTCGTGGTGTAGTGGCACTACCGACCGTCATAACATCAGCGATGCTTGTACCCTTACCATCTTCATTCCATGCACCTTCTAATTGATGAGCGGCTACTGCACCACCCCACAAAAAGTTTTTAGGCAAACCAGATTCTTGCATTTTAATACCTCAATTCTATTAAATTAATTCAGTTAGTTGAACAATGAACTGTTCATATGTTTTGCATTTCAATAATTTAGATAAATTAGCAGGTTCAATCATTATTTCAGAAATATCATCAAAAACTTCACGGAATAACGATTTATTATTTGGATCAACAGCGAGAACAATCACGAGATAAACCTCAGAATTGTTTGTCCAGCCTATCCCCTTATTATTTATGACAATAAAACCATTGCTTTTGTTTGCATTCATATTAAAGGAGTGAGGAACAGCAAATCTACCGAAGGCTGTACTTGACATATTCTCACGATTTATTAAATTGTCTTTGAAGTTTGAATCAACAATTTTCTCGTCAACAAATTTCTTTGTAACCATATCAAAAATTTGATTACGGTCGTTGATGCTATTTGTAAATATAAAGTTTTGTTTATCGAAGAATGACATTAATGATTTTTGAAATCTTTTCTTCTTAATTTCATGCTGTTTGGTAGCAATCTTTATTTTTAAATTAGCAATATCGCTGGGAACTAAGAAAGGCGATATCACTAGATGGTTGATATTTTTAATGTCATAATCAGAATTTATTTCAACGACTAAATCAATATCATTTGGGATATTTTGTAAAGCAGGTTCCTCTATGACATCTTCAATGACAATTGAATTTTGAAATTCTTTTTTTATTCTATTAACAATTTCGTACATACTTCCTTGATAATCGGGCATAAGAATTACAACTTTTAATTTATCTCTTGTACTATTTTGTTCAGCGATTGCATTACCAATGTGCATTGCAATAAAAGCTATTTCGTTATCATCTAAGGTCACTTTGGCTTTTTGACTAATCAGGTGTGCCATTAAAACAGCACATTCATATATAGTTGGGGATGATGTTTTTATTTTTTGAACCATAGGATTATGAATAGTCTTGTTTGTTCTGGATCGTTTTAAGACTCTGTCTAAGTGAATTGTAAATTGAGTCTTAAAACTGGAGTTATTTAAATTAACGTTAAAAATAGACCAAACATATTCAATCAGTTCATTTACTAGATCTATGGATTCTTGAGAAACTTTATCGACAAGATCTTTATGCCATCTTGAAACTGAGTAGTTTATTACTGTACTTAGTTCGTCCCAATCATTTGATGGAAAACTAATTTTAGCTACGTTTTCCACATCGTATAAAATTGCTGAAACAACGTTTAATTTTTCATTCGGTTTCATGTTATTTATATGTTTACTCATAACATGTCCGCTACTAATACGCTGTATAGCAATTAACAAATGCAACAAAATGTTGTTAACGTCAAACGTATTAAGGTATACGTTATATTTATTAGCATTTTCTTCAATTGCCTGCTTTATCTTGGCATAATCGATATTTGGAAAGTTTTCATTAACCATATTCTGTGATAAAAAACTCCCATTTGATTCTTCATATAATAGAGAACTTATTAATTTTCTTTTTTGAGCTTCCGTCCCAATTAGAGAAACGTTATCGCCGCTCCTCTCAATAGATAGTCCAAACTTTTTTATATTGTCATTTATTATCGTTAAGTTCTTATTGATTGACGATTCACTCAAATATAATTCTATCGACAAATCCATAATATTGCTTTTTTTGTCAGATAATAAATAACGTTCAATTTGATGAATAGTTTGAACGTTATCTTTTTTTAATGATTTTAAATTAGAGTTTTTTGAATCGATCATATAGCCTTTGTTACTAGACGTAAGATTCAAATATTTAGGGCTGTCATGAAGATAGGTTTTAATTGTTCTTGAGGTTACCCCCACCACTAAAGCCAATTCTGATGAAGTATGCCAACCAGGATTATTAATTAGAAATTCCCATAATTTTTCACGATTGCTCATGTAATTTGTCCCTTTTTATCTAAAAACTATGCATTTGCGACTGATTCAGAACTTTCCTCTTCTTCGTCTTCTTCGTCCTCTTCTGCCATTTGTTTATCTTGTTCTAAGGCTTGTTTATCGTACATCTTAAAGAATGGATAGTATACAAGCCAAGAAATAATAAATAGTACGACTTGGAACAATGCACCCTTCCAAGATTGAGTTGCAAGCCAACCATATAGTGGTGCAGGTGTGTACCAGACACCAAACACTTCATGAGGAATTGGAACCATTCCTAATCTCATAACGATCCATGTTAGAACCGGTCCGATAAACCCGTTAATCCACATTGGAACCATCAATAATGGATTAAATGCGATTGGGGCACCGAAAACAACCGGTTCATTAATATTAAAGATAGATGGAATAATAGCGGCACGACCAATCATCTTTAATCGTTTTGATTTTGCTAAGAACGCTAACATGATACATAGTGTCAATGTTGCGCCACCACCACCGATTAAGAATAAATCGGCTGCCTCATTAACGAAAATATTTGTTACTGCTTTTCCTGCAGCGTAATTAGCAGAATTTTGTGCAATACCAGTTAATGCAATTGTGGTCATAATTGGATAGAATACCCAGTTTGAAATACCAAACGAGTAAAGAAAGGCCATAGCCAAAAAGTAAATAAGTAAAAAGGCCCAGAAATTTTGACCAACATTGATTAATGGAATAAATAAACTTTGAATTGCTTTATATAAATTAAAATGTAGTTGGAAAGTAAATAGCCAACCAACTAGTAATACTGCTGTAATTGGAATCAATGTATTGAACCAAGCGGCGATGAAATCAGGTAAAGATGAGTCCTCTCCAATAGGGCTGTGCTTAGTAGAAAGATTTACTACAAAAGCAACGAATAGGCCAGCAAGCAATGCAGCAATCATACCACCTGATCCAAATGAACTAAGATTAAAGATAATATTTCCTGACTTTGGTAGAGATGGATAAACTAACATGAAGAAAAATGCTAATCCTCCCATACCGGCTTGTCTTGAAACATCTTCGTGTCCCTTTTTCTTTAAAAGAGATTCAGGAATTAAATATGCTAGAAAGACGGAAAATAAACCGAATGAAAAAGTGTTTATTACCGTAAGATCAGGAAATGCTTTCCAGTAATTCCTAATAATATTTAGAACTGATGCGAATGAACCAATAAGTACCATTGGAATAGCTGCCAAAATACCATCTTGAATTGAAGCAATCCAATCATTCTTTGCTAATCTGTTCACTTTGGGAGCAAATTTGTCTCCCATCCATGACATTAGAGAATTCATCATTTTTCATTTTCCTTCCCAGTTTTATCATTTAATATTTCTACCATTTGCTTAATTAGACTAACTTCACTTTGTGTAGTCATTAATGTATCTTGAGCATGTCCAAAAAGAGCAAGATAGGGTATTTCTTCTCCTTCTGCTTCTAGTTGAAGAGTATTTGTTTGATATTGATGAGCTTTTGTAACTTCATCATTTGCACTCTCCAGTAGTTTATTGGATTCTTCAACTTTTCCTTCTTTAGATTTTTTTATTGCATCATATGCAAAATCTTTTGCATTTCCTGCATGTAAGATTACTTGCATAGAGATACTGATCAATTTTTCTCTTGTAATTCCTTCAGACATTTTAAAATTATTCTCCTAATTCTTTTTCAATAAATTTAACTAATCGTTTTCCATCTAGGGAGCCATAAATCATTTGAGGAATTACAGCACTTTTTACGTTGTTTTTATCAGTCATCTCTTTGAAATCGTCTAACATATACTTCAAATGTGGAGCGAAAAGTAAAAGATCAATTTTATCCATAAAATCTTCTGCTTCTGATTCACTTCTAGCCTTAATGTCCAAATCTAATCCTGATTTTTTAGCAGCTTTTCTTGTTGCTGCAGCCATAAATCCTGATGATGCACCTGAACCACATACTAATAAAACGCTTTGTTTACTCATAATTGTTACCTCCAATTTCTTTACGCTTATATAATAATTTATTTTAGAAACCGATTACATTTTATAATTTCACTCCCTAGGTGAAATTAATTAATCTTTAACTAAAATCCCCCTCAAACATTGTTGTAATTAACATTTGAGGGGGGTGATTAAATGTGCACTTCATTTAGATTTTAGTTTCAGTTTTTATTTGTAATCTTTAGTGTTTAGTTTGAGACTTTTATCTAGGGCGGAAACGTTACTTTGAATATTACTGTCCGTATATTCTTCTAGAAAATCATTTTCTGGTAACAGAATGTTGACTGGGGCTTCTAGTATTTCGTATGGTTCAATATTAAGAATCATTGCAATGTTATCGAAGACTTCACGCTTTCGAGGAAGAGTTCCAAAAGAATTATCATCAAGGTTTTTGTAGTTAGCAATTGATTGTCTCCCAAGCCCTACTTTTTCAGCGAGTTCTCTTATTGAGTTGTAGGTTAAAAGTTTAATGAAGATTCTGTTTAATTTCTTAGTTCGCTTAAAGTTCTCAACTAAGTAAATACGGTTTATTTTAGAAAGATTTTCATAGTTATCGTAGTTATACTTAGCTATTTCCACTGAATCATCGGTACCGTAAATAATGTCTTCAAGGGATATATTAAGCTCTAGAGCCAGTTTAACTAGGACAGAGAAGGTAATTCTGTTAGTCATGGTAGTACTGTATTTTCCGTCCCAAAGGCGATCCATTAAATAATTTTTGTTTACTTTTCCGGTAGTGTGATAAGTTTCAGTATCTTCAAGGTATTTGTAACCCATATGATTTAAGAAATACGAGATAAAGTCATCCGAAAATGGTATATCAGACATACTACTGTAGCCTGTTTTTGTTAATATGTTGTCTCGCATTCTTGTGATCATTAGTTTTGAGTTAATTTTGGTCAATGTGAGTGCCTCACTTAAATATTAATTTTGGCGTGGTTTAGGTAAGTTTAATTCGAATAATAGTGGATTAGCATTCCCAATAAGTTCAACATTCAATTCAGCTTTTGCTCGAGTAACGCCAACATAAAGTAAGCGACGTTCTTCTTCAATGAAGGCTGAATACTTCTTTGCTGCTTTATATAGATTGTACATTAATTGAATGACCCGTTTATTGTTAAGACTTTCTTCAAAGTTTCTAGGATCAAATGATTTCTCATGAACTAGGTCTGAATATTCTTCAATCATGGCGCTATTAAAGGCTTTATCAGTACGCTCACGAAAGAATAAAATACGCTTCGAGAATATATCAACGAAATTATCAAAGCTAATATCGGGACGATAGAATTTATTAATGTCAAGGCTTCCCTGATGAACTTCTTTATCTGATAAATCATAAAGATAAACGTACTTGAATTCTAGTCCTTTCGATTGATGGAGGGAAAGAAACTGGACTTGGTTCTGTTGTTTAGCAACTTCTTCTTTCTTGGTAAGGATAGATTCCTTGTAATCCTCATGCTTAAAAAAGTCATCAGGATTCTTATACATCGAAAGTTCTTCTGCAAGATAAGAAAAGAGCTTATTTAATTCTTTGATCGATATGAATTTACGGGACGTCATGAAGTTAAAATATCTTACAGTTAATCGTCTCGCCGAAATAAACAAATCTACAGGAATTTCAGCATTTTCAGGTCCCTCATTTTTCATATTTTGAATGTCGTTAAATTCCTCGATAACAGCCGAGTCAAATTCAAACCCATATTCGTCTAATTCGGTTGAAGTGAGTGAATTCATAGAATCTTGAGTTAGAGTCAAATATTTGCTCAATTTCACAATGCGCTTTTTTCCATAGCGTTTCTTTACCTCGTCAATATGAGCGGTGTATTTTTTAAATCCAATTCTACTTGATTGGTTATAAAAGTACTTATAGTTATTATTCCATAATGCACGCATTGTTTCCACGATAATCTTGTAATATCTATTTCGTTGTAGAACAAGACTTTTATTGTTGATATTTGCGTAAATATTATGATTTGCCAACCAGTCGGCTGCAATTGTTCTTGATGCATTGTATCTAACTAGTACAGCAATTTCTTTATTATCGATACTAGAGTCATTTACTTGTTCAGCAAGATGTTTTAGTATTCCGTATTCCTCAGAATTGTTTGGTTCGTAAGTAAAGATAGTCCCTTTCTCTGAATTAAATGCCTGTAGTGACTTTTCAAGACGAATAGAGTTCAATGTAATTCCTGGTATGGCAGCACATAATATTTTGCCACCAGTACGATAATTTGTGGAAAGATTCAAGGTCTGTGCGTTAGGCATTAATTCGCAGTAATTCATGATGTATTTAGGATTGCTGCCACGAAAAGAATAAACACTCTGATCATCATCCCCAACAACAACTAGTCTGCTCATTGTTTCAGAACTAAGTAGCTTTGAAATGATTTTCCATTGTAACTTGTCGATGTCTTGGAATTCATCAATGATTACTAATTTGAATTGCTTCATAACATCCTGATACTGTTTCAAGTATTTTTTATCCTTCATACTTTGAAGAAGCAGTATCTTCATATCGTTAAAATCGACTAAGCCATTTTGAATTTTCAATTCTTGGTAATATGTAACAACTTCAATATAGTCTTGATAGAAACCAATTTCGTGCTCTTGACGGGTGCACTGACTAAGGGCTTCAAAAACTTCCTCGTCATTCATATTCCCATATCCAATTGGATATATGCAGTCTTCGGTCAAATCTTGATTGATCATGTAATTGTTCAAAGTAAAAATTTGATTCAGAGTTTCGTTGATACTACAAACGTCACTAGGATGCGTAATTTTAGTCTTCAATTGTCTTGTAAAATAACTAGGGCTTTGCAAGACTTCTATATTCTTGTACTCATCATTAGTCATTAAAAGATGCAAAAACAACGCATGAAAAGTCGAAAAAAGCGGCTGCGTATCACGCATATTTAATCCTACATCTGAAAGTTCCTTAATATATTTGTCGTAGCGTTTATCCATATCCAACCTTGAACGATTGGAAAAAGTTACTCCTAAAACTTCTGATGAATCCACTAATCCTTTACTGATAGCTACCAAAATCATCAAAATAACTATCGTCGTTTTACCAGACCCGGCACAGGCATTGACTAATAGTGGCTTTTCAAAATCATTCATCAGAATCTGCTTTTGCTCTTGAGAAAAAGTCAATCCCAGTCCTGACTCCATTAATCTGATAATTTGTTCAGTTGTGGCAGTTGTTTGTGTATCCATCCGTGTCCCTTTCGACAACTTATTTACCTAGAAGTATATACGATGAAGAAAATCCTTGTGGACAAAAAATGACGATTTTTTCAAAAAAAAGACACCCAAACGGATGTCTTTAATAATTGTAATAATCACTGATTGATAACTTCTAAAATCTGTTTACGGAAAGAGTCGATCTTTCGTTCAACGTCAAAGTCATCAAGTGTTTCTATATCGATATTTTGAAAAGGATTATCCAAGATTTCTACAATCCTTTTATCGTGAGAATTCATGATAGCAATCCTATTGCCGCAACGAATAGCTTCATTCAAGTCGTGCGTGATCATAAAAATACTCGTATCTTCCTTATGCCAAATGTCCAAAATCAATTGTTGCATCTTTGCTCTAGTAAAAGCATCCAAAGCTCCAAATGGTTCGTCCATTAGCAACAATGGCGATTTATTGGCCAAAACTCGAGCAATCGCTACCCTTTGTCTCATCCCCCCAGATAGTTCAAACGTCTTTGCATCTGCCTGATCACTTAGACCAATCAAATCTAACAAATAGGCAACTCTTTGACTGATTTGTTCTTTAGTAAAGTTTCTAGATTTAAGTCCAAAACCGACGTTATCTTTTACTTTTAACCATGGATATAATGAAGAATTTTGAAAAACTACTCCTCGCTGCCAATCCGGGCTGGTAATCGGTTGGTCATTCATGGTTAAGGTTCCACTTGCCGGAATAAATCCAGCTAGAGCTTGTAAAATAGTACTCTTGCCACAACCTGAGGGTCCAACCAAGACGAAAATCTCATTCTTCTCAATCGAAAAATTAGTATCAACTATTACTGATTCATCAGATTTTTTATATTTAATATTTAAATGATCAGCTTTAATTAATGCCATTTTCACCCTCCTGATAAACGAATTTTCTAAATTGCTCTAATGTTGGTGCATAACTGATAGTTTGTTGTCCATACATAAATTTGCCAGCTCTTTGCATTTCAACTACGAATTGTCCTAAGTCACCAGCTTGACCTAAGTATTCTTTTGAATATTCTGCCTTTAACGATGGCCATTGGGTTCCTCGCATCTGTTTGTCAGCATCACTCACACTAATACCGGTTTGCTTAGCTGCTGCTTTCACAGTCTCGTTATAGTTATTTTTTCGTAATTGATGTGTTCTTGCCAAAACGGAGACGAATTTTTTAACGTCTTGTGGATGCTGTTTTAGAAAAGCTTTGCTGACTAAGGTAATATTCCCAGTCGAATAACCAGCTTTTGACAAATCAGAACTATCAACTAAGACTTTGCCATCAGTTTGCAATTGCGACAAGGTCGGTTGCCAAGTATAGGCTGCATCAATATTGCCACGCTTCCAAGCTGCCACAATATTTTGCGTATCCATATCCAGCAATTGAACCTTTTTTTCTAGACCTGCTTTTTTCAAAGTTATCATCAAACTGTAATGTGATGTCGAGGCAAATGGTGTAGCGACTTTTTTGCCTTTTAAATCTGCCAGAGAGTTAATCCCTGATTCTTTTTTGACAATTAAACTTTCATTGGCACCACACATCTCATTTATCCAAAGCAATTTCACCGGAATGCCAGCGGTTAAAGCCACGATACCATTAGTATCACCCATCGTCGCAAAATCAACTCCACCTGACATTAAGGCTTTGTTTGCATCTACTCCGGAATCAAACGTAATAAAGGTAATTTTCTTATTGGGAAATTTTTCTTCAAAGAAATTTTTATTTCTCGCAACAGCTACATCATTAGGCGTATTAAGAATACCGATTCTAATTTCATTTTGAGGAACTTTATCTTTCGACGAACAACCACTCAAACACAGCGGTACAAAAAGCAACAAGATCATTAGAACGAAACGTTTTAATTTTCTCATTACTCTTTACCTTTCCAGAAGATCCATTTTCTTTCGAGCAATTGTAAAATCCAGTCCAACAACAGACCTAAGCCACCAAGAATGAAAATCCCCAAAAACATCACGCTACTCTTTAAATACTTAGAAGCATCAATGACCATCCAACCAATTCCTGAGGTTGAAGCAACCATTTCTGCCGCAACTAATGTCGAAAACGAAACTCCCATAGCTGTTCTAATTCCGGTAAATATATCGGGCAAAGCTCCCGGGAAAATTACCCACTTAAAGATTGACCACTTGCCGGCACCTAAAGATTTTGCACTCAAGACGTAATCCTTATTCAAATGACGAACTCCTTCGACACAAGCAATATAAATAGGTGCAAAAGCTGCCAAGTACAGCAAGATTATCTTTGACCCTTCACCTATTCCTAACCAGAGTATCAAAATCGTGTAGTAAGCCAAGGGTGGAATGGGACGATAGAATTGGATCAATGAATCGATGATTGCGTGGACCCACTCCGACATCCCTGAAGCTAGTCCCAAAGGTACGGCAGTAATTATCGCCAAAATCAGAGCTGAGAATAGTCTAAATAAAGTAATTCCCAGATGTTGCCAAAATGAAATGTTGTTGTAGCCATGGGTCAATATGCCAGTGAATGTAAACCAAACATCTTGTGGCGATGGAAAAAGGATTGGCGAAACTAATTTTAGATTGGTCACTATAAACCAAATTAATAACAAGACGATCCAAACACAACCCGTTATTAGTCTAGATTTCTTCTTCATTCCACCACTCCTCTAATTTTTACAACAAATCAAAACGATAATTTGTCACGATTGGTTTACGATCAGTTGTTTGATCTTTAAAGTATTCATATTCACACAATGCTAAGTATGAGCCATCAATATTAATAATATTATTATACCCTCGATTATTTAATGCACGAACCATATTGTAACTACGTTGTCCCGTTAGACAGTGTACGTAAACTGGACGATCAGTTGGAATCTCATCCAATCTTTGACGGAATTGGCTCAAAGGAATATTGACAGCTGATTTGATGTGTCCTTCTTCGTATTCTGCTGGTTCACGTGCATCAACAATGAAAGCACCTTTTTCGACTAATTTACGAACGTCTTTGACTTGAATTTGTTCAAATTCACCATTCAAAACATTTTCTGCAACTAAGGCTGCCATATTAACGGCATTCTTAGCAGTACTGAACCATGGTGAGTAGCAAACTTCCAAATGAGTTAAGTCTGAAATGTGTCCATGCATAGAGATCATTGTCGAAACAATATCAATTTGCTTGTCGACATCTGACTTACCTAAAGCTTGAGCGCCGAGAACTTCTCCACTTGGATAACCAAAAATCAATTTGAAGTATAATGGCGTAGCATCAGGCATGATACCAACACGACTCTTTGGAATTACTACTGCTGTTCGATAGTCAATACCATCCTTTTGACATTCATTCTCAGTCAAACCTGTAGAAGCAACGTTAATATCAAAGACATGAATTACTTGTGAACCAATAACTCCTCTATTTTCAACTGTTCTACCATAAATATGGTCAACGGCGTCTCTTGCTTGCATCTGAGCTGGGAAAGCTAAGGCCAAACGAGTCTTCTTACGAGTAATCATATGACTTACTTCGATAGCATCACCAACTGCATATACATTAGGAATAGAAGTTCTGTATTGATGATCAACAGCAATACCACCAGTTAAACCTAATTTGCAGCCAATCTTTGTAGCTAAAGCAGTATCTGGTTTAACACCAATTGCCATGATGACAACTTGTGATTTAATTTCTCGACCTGAACCTAGTTTGATATGATCATCAGTAATTTCTGCTAATCCATCATTTAAGACCACGTTTACCCCATGATCGTAAAGTTCTTTATGAACTAATTCGGCAAAATCATCATCAATTGTTCCCATTACGTGACCAGAAGCTTCAATTAAGGAAACATTCTTATCAGTTTGAGCTAAGTTTTCGCAAACTTCCAAACCGATAAATCCACCACCGATGATAGCAACGTCAGTAACTTTGTTGACTTCTAAATAAGTTTGAATTTTCTTAATATCGACAACATTTCTAACTGAAAAGACATTATCCTTGTCGATACCTTTGATACAGTTTGGCATGATTGGATTAGCACCCGGTGATAGGATCAATTCATCATAAGGTACTTTTTTCAATTCACCTGTTTGTGTATTTTTAACTTCTACTTCTTTTTTATCAGTATCAACATCGGTTACTTCAGAATTTACTTCGGCATCAATATTGTATTGATTCTTGAATTGTTCTGGTGTCATCAAAACAATGCTGTCGGCATCTGGAATAACGCCACTCAAATGATATGGCAATGAACAGTTTGAGAAAGATACGTTGGGTCCTTTTTCAAACATCGTGATTTCTGCAAATTCATCCAAACGACGAGCTCTAGCTGCTGAAGATGCCCCTCCGGCAACTCCACCTACGACGACGATTTTTTTATTATCCATTATTATATCCCCCTAATATCCGTAAATAGTTTTAGACAATTTGTTACCAATAATTCCACCTAGCACTAAGGCTGCCAAGAAAATCCAACCAGAGACTGAGAATTGAGCGATTGGAGTATAAAGGGCCCCAACGTTGCATCCATTAGATAATCTAGTTCCAAATCCCATTGTAAATCCACCTAGTGCAAATAAGGAAGCACTCTTGAAATTCAAAGTAGAAACAGAATGCATAGTTTGCTTAAATAATCCCGCTGTGAAAATGAAAATGATAGCTCCTAAGAAAATACCCATATTTTGGACCGTCACACCGTTTGCCAAAAATGGTCCTGAATAAACGGCAGCTGGTTGATGAGTAAAGTTTGCTAGTGATGTAGCAGAAACACCAAAGATATTAAGAACCTTTCCAAACCAGAAACCATAAGGAGTTGATGCTCCCCAACCTGATTTAGTCAATCCCATCATCAAAACAAAAATAATTGTCATCCCTACGGCATCTTGTTTTAAAGTCCAAGGTTTCTTGAACAAAACATTGTAAGTAGATTCGCTACCCATAGTGAAGTTAGCAATGTCTTCGTCTTGAGGACTATCTTGAACACGCTCTGAAGGTACGCCAGAATAAGTATCTTTTTGACGGCGCTTCTTTTCATAACGATAGGAAAGATAAATAACGAGGCTGACCAAAAGTGCTGTTAAAATCACTGCTCCAAGATATCCATCTAATCCGTCCCACTTAAACCAGTCTGGCATATAAATACCTTGTGCAAATTTTTTACCTGTGGCTGAAGTTGCAATTGAGCCTTTGATCCATGATTGTGTAGCTTGAAGTGGAAAACCAAGGAACACTCCTAAACAGAAGAAAACTAAAGTTACGCCGGCTCTTGGTAAATCCGTTGCCAAATCTGTCATAACACCTGTTGCACAACAAGATGAAAATGCCATTCCAAATCCGAACAACAAACCGCCCAAAATCAAGCCCAAATTAATCGGATTAATCGACAATGCGTAAGTTGTTAAATCCTTTGTAAACATTAAAAATGTAACATTAGCAATTGCAGTGATCAAAAACATGAACATCATTGTTCTCATTAATTTCGTTGAACCAGTTTTGTAAGCCCGATTAACACTCCCTGCAAATCCCGTATAAGATCTAGATAATATGTAGCCCAGTGCTAAGCCCATCAAAAGTCGCAAGTAATGCATATTCGATGGCAAAACAAATGGTGCACCGATAATTAAAATAAAGAATAAAACAAAGCCTATAGCCTTATCCCACTTGATGGGGTTTGGTTCTATACTTCTATCTACATTTTCCATAATATAGCCCCCTAACTTATTTTTATGCTTTTAATGTAGCATAGAATTTATTTATACGTTACTTAGATAGAAGTAATTTCGCTCTTGTTTTATTGTGAATTTTTTATTATATTAAAAATATCAATCACTTGTAATTGGTATTTTTGCAATCATAGCAACATTTTAACTTCATAATTATTTCACAATGTTCATGTGTTATTATATTTATATATTCATTGATAAATATTCTTTATATCGAGGAGAAAACGCTATGTTTAGGGATATCACTGCATTTCAAAAAGTATACGAAACTCGTAGTATCACTCGGGCAGCTAAAGAATTATACGTGACG
Organism: Companilactobacillus farciminis KCTC 3681 = DSM 20184; assembly: GCF_002706745.1. NCBI lineage: Bacteria > Bacillati > Bacillota > Bacilli > Lactobacillales > Lactobacillaceae > Companilactobacillus > Companilactobacillus farciminis. Next base: position 1,544,315 of record NZ_CP017702.1, read on the forward strand.
CAACCGACTGTTTCGATTCAAATCAAAAAACTCGAAAAAGAGCTTGGCGTACAATTATTCAAACGCAATGGCAACAAACAACTCGTTCCGACTGAAAATGCTAACCGCTTTTATCGTGATTCACAGTTAGTCTTGAATAGTTGGGAAAACTCGCTCAACCACTTAGTAAAAAAGCACAAGAGCAACCGTATCAAATGTGTAATTGGAGCTTCCCCAACTACTGCTAGTCACGTTTTGCCGCCATTAATGCAAAGTCTCAAAAGATATCTCGATTACTTCGACTTTCAACTGGTGACTGGCGATTCAGAAAAAATCTTAGAAGAAATTATTAAACGTGAAATCGACTTTGGAATAATTGAAAAGCCTATCGTGACTCACGAAATTGAACAAATTTCTTTTGCTACTGACGAGATGGTTTTGGCCGGCGATAGTGACAACCCTGAATGGATAGTTGGCAAACCCGGTTCTACTCAACGAGAATATACTGACAAATATTTCAACGAACACCATTTGCGTCCCACAAAAATAATCAAGGTAAACGACAATGATCTCATTATTAAGCTCATCTCAAGAAATATCGGCAAGGCAATAATTTCTAAACGTTCAATCACTAATAGCTTGTTGCCCTATCAACAATTAACAAACGACTTCTGCAACGAGTTTTATTTGATCAATCCGAAACTTCCTAATTCAAATGAAATCCAAAAATTGATCCAACTAGTCAAAACATTGTTACCACAATTACGATTTTAATTTCTATAAAAAAAGGACATCCAGTTTCAATGGGATGTCCTTTTGCTTACTCTAACACGTATTTTTCAATTGCTTCTGCTACACCATCGTGATCATTATCGGCCACCACGGCATCGCTTAATTGTTTTACTTTAGGAATGGCATTGTCAACAGCGACACTGAATTTTGCAGTTTTAAACATTGGCATATCGTTATCATAATCCCCAATAGCCATAACTTCTTTGGGACTGATTTTTAGATATTTGGTCAATCTTTCTAAGGCGTTGCCTTTGTTGACATTTTTGGGGAAAATTTCTAATTCTTTTTCACTCGTTTGCACGACAAAATAGTCACTATCATATTGTTCATGTACTAATTTCAAAACCTCAGGCAATTTATGCTTTCTAGTTTTTAGCAATACTTTGACGATACCTAATTTTGGATTCAGCATGTGCTTTTCAATCCAATCTTGATACGACTGATATAACGTTCCCGTATTGTCGATAAATTTGTAGTGAATCTTTTTATTTGTTAAGAATCGAGCAATTTCTTCACAATTTTCATTCTTCAGAGTCCGTTGATAAATGACCTCTTGATCATAATTTTGAATAACGCTGCCACCGTAACAAATCATATATTGATCTGACTCGTTGATTCCTAAAATTTTAGCACTGTCAATTATCCCATCATAAGCTCTGCCTGAACAAAGCACTACATAAATTCCTTTTGACTTAGCCTCTTGAATTGCTTGAATGTTTTTTTGAGAAACCTTTTGCTTCGAATTCAAGAGCGTACCATCCATATCGATTGCAATTAATTTATAACCCATACATAACACTCCTTAGATTACTCATTCTATGAAAATTGTAATCCAAAATAACGATTTTGTTATAAAGAGTTAATAGACAATTAGGATTGTTAGATATTTTTTTCGGCATTGATGACTTCAACGACATCACTTGCACATTCGCTACCTTTATTACCAGCTTTCCCCCCAGCTCGATTCAAAGCTTGCGACATATCATTAGTAGTCAAAATTCCATACATAACCGGAACTTCACCATTTAAGGAAACTTGACTGACTCCAGCTGCCGATTGAGAGCAAACGTAATCAAAGTGAGCCGTTTCTCCTCTGACAACTGCCCCTAAAGTAATAATTCCATCAACTTGACCACTCTTAGCTAACTTTTGAGCCATTCGAGGAATTTCAAAAGCTCCCGGAACCTTAACCACTGTAATATCTGCTGCATCAACGTTTAATTGTTCCAACTTATCAAGCGCACCCGAAAGTAATTTGTTGGTAACTACTTCGTTGAATTTCGCAACCACGATGCCAATTCTTAATCCTTGACCGTTCAAATTTCCGTTAATTTGTTTCATTTTAGTCTACCTCGTTTAATAAATGATTGAATTTTTGTTTCTTCGTTCTTAGATAGTCAATGTCATTATCGTTAGGTTCAGTTTCTAAAGCTACACGATTTACCTTTAAGCCGAATTGCTCTAATTGTTTTAGTTTATCAGGATTGTTTGTCAATAAATCGACTGATTCAACACCCAATTCTTCCAAAATTGCTAAAACAACACGATAATCTCTTTGGTCAGCCTTAAAGCCAAGTCTCAAGTTAGCTTCAACTGTATCTAAGCCTTCATCTTGCAATTGATAAGCACGTAATTTGTTGATCAAACCAATTCCACGGCCTTCTTGATGCAAATAGATCACGGCACCACTGCCATTTTTTTCAATTCTTTGCAGTGATTGTTCCAACTGTTCACCGCAATCACAACGTTTTGAACCTAAGATATCTCCAGTCAAACATTCAGAATGAACTCGTAATAACAAATCAGCTTTATTTTGAATTTGACCTTTATAAATTACTAAGACTGGCTCATCTTTATAAGTAAATGACTTCAAACGGAAATGACCAAACTTAGTTGGTAGATCAACGTCTGAGATTGCGTGTAATACATCAAAATTCTTTAAATAGCGATAATTGATGATATCCGCAATCGTGATGAAAGTTAAATTATTTTCTTCGGCAATTTGCTTTAATTGTGGTCTTCTAGCCATGCGACCATTTTCTCTGACTACTTCGCAAATATAAGCTACTGGTGTGGCTTGAGCAATTTTAGCCAAATCAACCGCGGCTTCAGTGTGACCGTCTCTTTCAATTACGCCATTATCTCTAGCAATCAATGGGAAAATATGACCTGGATGGTAAAAGTCATCAGCATCACTTGATTGAGCTAATTTTTGAATCGTTGTAGCTCGGTCAAAGGCTGAAATTCCGGTCGTAGTTTCCTTGCTATCAGTACTTACAGTAAAAGCTGTTCCAAAAGCATCGTGTGATTTTGTCATCGGATGCAAGTTCAATTTCTCGGCAACTGATTTTGCCATTGGTACACACAACAAACCGCGAGCATGCGTAATCATGAAATTGACATTTTCTGGCGTGACAAAGTCGGCCAATCCCAGCATATCTCCTTCGGCTTCTCTTTTTTCAGAATCAGCGACGATAATTAATTTTCCTTGTTTCAAATCTGCAATTGCTCGTTCAACTTTGGCAATAATCTCGTTATTTTTCATCTTGATAGCCCCGTTTCAAATCTTTATAAATGTATTTTCCCAAAATATCAGTCTCTAGATTAACTGTCTGATCAACTTCTAAAGAGCCTAGAATTGTTTCATCTTGCGTATAAGGGATAATACCCACTTGGAAAGTGTCCTCAGTCACTGCAATCAAAGTCAAACTCACCCCATCAATTGCAATTGAACCTTTTTCAACTAAGTAAGGATTGTACTTTTTAGGTATTGAAAATGTTAATAATACCGAATTTTCAGTCACTTCTCTGGATAATAATTTACCTGTTGTATCAACGTGTCCCAGTACGAAATGACCACCAATTTCAGAGTTTGGTCTCAATGCCGGTTCTAAGTTTACTTTTGTGCCAACTGACATTTCTGCTAAATTGGTTCGCTTAATAGTTTCTGGCATAACGTCAACTTGAAATTGATCCTTTTGGAAATCAACAACGGTTAGACAAATTCCATTGATAGAAATACTGTCGCCTAGATTCAAGTCTTTCAAACCATGGTTGATAGTTAAACGATAGTTATCATTTTCGCGATTTACGCCAGCAATCGTGCCAATATTTTTTATAATTCCTGTAAACATCAGTCTTTCCTCCACGTCGTTATTTTCAAATTATCGGCTAACGATTCTACAGTTGGTTTGGCAAAATCTAGCGGATCAAAATCCACACCCCAAACTGCTGGCAAACCAGAGCCATAAATTTTGTTAGCTAAATAAATTACTAACTTTTCTACTAGACCGGCGGATAAAAACTTAGCTTGCAAGAAACTGCCACCTTCAACTAGAACTGCCTGAACCTTTTGAGCAGTCAGATAATTCAAAATATTTTCTGGTGTCCACTCGCCTACGATGACTTCAACGTTTTTTGGTAAAGTTCGACGATTCTTCTTTTCACTGAAAAGCCAAATTGGTTCATCAGTTTGGAAAATTTTTAAATCTAAAGATATTTGATTGATATCTCTCACAACTACTGCTCTGATTGGTGGGAAGAGCATTTTTCTATCCCTAACAGTCAAAGCTGGATCATCGATTTTTAAGGTATTCTCTCCAATCAAAATGACTTGTTGTTGGCTGCGCAATTGTTGAGAATCTTCAAACGTAGCTTGATTTGATACGATTGACCGTTGCCCATCGTTTTTATTGATTTTTCCGTCCAAAGTCATTGCATACTTGACTGTCACCAGTGGACGATTGTTTTTATAAAAATAATTGTATGAGCGGTTTAATTCAGAACTAATCAATTGTTCTTCAACTTCTACCCCGTGCTCTTGCAAGTATTTAACACCTTTGCCACTTACTAGTGGATTAGGATCAATTTGTCCGATAACGACCTTTTTAACACCTAATTCAGCTATTTTTTGCACGCAAGGTGGCGTTTTACCAAAATGTGAGCAAGGCTCTAAAGTTACGTATAACGTGGCATTTTTAGCATCGTCAATATTTTTTAATGATTTAAAAGCATTGATTTCTGCATGTTCATGTCCAAAAGTTGCGTGATGTCCCTGACCTAAAATTTGGTCATTTTTTACGATCACCGCACCGACTTGAGGATTAGTCCACGTATTAATTCCCTTCTTAGCTTCCTCAAAAGCTAATTTCATAAATCTATCCAAATCCTATTCACCCCACAAAAAAAGCCCCGCATAAAAAAATGCGGGGCTAAAGATAAGCTAAATAAGATTTCACACGAGAGCGACTCAAATAAGCCTACTTATAGCATGAAATAATTATTTCATTGTTCTTCTACCATCCAGACTATACTGTCGGTCCCGGATTCTCACCAGGTCCACCACTTGCGTGGGTCACGGACTTCAATTTCGTTGAATTGTCACCGTCGGTCGGGAATTACACCCTGCCCCGAAGAAATCTATTCAGTTTTCAATTAAAAATACTACAACACAAAAATAATTTTGACAAGTCATGCTTTTTATTATGTTCGAGCGATAAAATCTTTAAATAATTGTAATTGTTGCGAATCATGTTGCCAAAGATTTTCAGGATGCCACTGAACAGCTTGAACGGTCGCATCTTCATTTTCGACACCCTCGATTACGCCATCAGTTGCTTTGGAAACTACTTTTAAACCTTCTGGAACATTTTTAATTGCTTGATGATGTCTAGAATTAACGAAAACATTATCTCCAATTGACTTAAATAACTGAGAATCATGATCGACTGAAACAAAATGGGTCGGCTGATCACCTGGCGATTGTTGGTGATGTTTCAACAGCTTACCAGGATATTGACTTGTTAGATCCTGATAAACTGAACCACCTAAAGCCACATCGATGACCTGAGCACCTCGACAAATTCCTAAAATGGGAATCCTCTTAGCAACTGCTGTTCTAGCCAAAGCAATTTCGAATAAATCTCTAGTACGATTAGTAACGCCAAGATTAGGTATCGGCTCTTCGCCCATAAAGATGGGATCAATATCAGGACCGCCAGGAAAAATTATTCCATCTAATCTCGCAATCAAACCATTGACCTCTTCTTTAGGAATTGAGGGTAAACTAACTGGAATACCGCCAGCAGCGATGACTCCATTAACGAGCGGACGGGGAACAAAATCCATCAATTTTTGATTGATCACGTCTGTAGCACCTAAAAAAATATCTGCGGTAATTCCAATTATTTTACTCATGAGCAATCGCTCCTTTTTCAATTTTATTTTAGATTAGCACTCTATTTTAATCTGTCAAACGATTTATTAATAATATTAAATATTTTCTAATTATAATTCAAGCATCTATCTATTAAATTTCAAATTTTAAGATTTTTTCAAGGAATTTAAAGGGATTTCACGACTTCTAATTTTTATTTAATAAAAGAAAAAAAGGATTCATTTCTGTCAAAACAACACCTTAAATGCATTATTTTGATGAAATAAATCCTTCTTTTATTAGAAATTTACTTATTTTGATTCAAACCATCCTCTTGGGTGATCCGTTGAATATGGATAATAAAGTACAATAATTCTTTACTGCTTAATTCCACTCCCATTACTTGCTTGATTTCAAAAGAAATTTGTTTAGCAATGCTTGTTGATCCAGGATAGTCTCGTTCCATCTCCAACTCGATTTTCTTATCAAAATTGGTATCTTGAGATTTGTTTTTCAACCTCTGTGAAAGATATTGTAGATGTACCATGAAACGATCATAATAATTAGCATTGCTTTTTGTACGAAAAATATTGTTTTTAATCATTACACGCTTGATTATTTTATTAAAATCGACTTTCACTTCATCGTTATGCTCGACGACTTTTTTATCAGTTTTTGCATTGATGAAATGTAACGCTATGTTTTTGATTTCTGAGTCTGGTAGTTGAATATTTAAGTTATGGTTAATGATGTTCAATCCCTTGCTAGCTATTAAATATTCATCCAAGTAATTATCACTCATATCAGGAATGTGGCTTTCCTTATATTGACCGTTATTGTAACGCTGGTACGCTCCAAATATATGGTCACTGAGCGTTATATAAATGTAATCCATGACAGAATAATTGAAATTTTTCTTGGCATAATCAACTATTTCATAAGTAGTAGTTACTACATCAATGGGAATATCCTTTAATAAGAAATACAAATCTTTTTGTGATTCCTCAGAATCCAAATAAAAAATCCTCTCTATCTTGGAACTATCTAGAAAGGATTTTTTGGATTTATTGAAAGCTATCCCTTTGCCTTTGACTATCGCATGTTGGTTGTCCCCCAAATTAACGACAGCTGTATTGTTATTAAAAACTTGTTCAATCAGTAATCGCATAATCCCCTCCTCATAACTTTAATTATAAAGTACTTTCGGGTATTTGCGGTCAAATCGAGCAAAATAATGAAAGCGTATCCTGAAAAATGATTATGATTTTATAAAGCAAATTTTTCAATTGCTAAGCCAACGCCACTGTGATTATTATCAGCGGTCACAAAGTCGGCAGCAGCTTTCACTTGGGGCATTCCATTTCCCATAGCAATTCCTTTACCAACGATTTTTAACATTGGAATATCATTGTCACGATCTCCCATCGCCATTACTTCAGACAAATCCAAATTTAAATCCTTTGCCAAAATCTTAATGGCATTTCCTTTATTAACATCCTTAGGAAAAATCTCTAAGAAACCAACGCCAGTTCTTACTACGAAATAATCCTTGGCAAATTTGTCATTGACCATTGGTGTGATAGCATCCAATTTCTTTTCATCGCCATTAATGATAGCCTTAGTGATTTCAAAATTAGCTGGCAAATCATCTGGTTCACGAACAAACAATCCGTTATCATTCTCATAAGCTTGCATGATGGTGTATTTATCAAACCAATCACTCTGACTAGTGTACGTGTTGCCTTGATTATCAACGACATTATAATGTAGGTCGTTTTCCTTGATAAAGTGCACAAATTGACGATAAAAATCATTACTCATCATCCGTTGATAAATGATTTTTCCCGCCAAATTTTCAATAATTGCCCCACCATTAGTAATCATATACTGATCAGCACCATCGATACCTAATTCTTTAGCGTAGTCAATCACAGCATTGTGAGTTCTCCCCGAGCATAAAACTACTTTAATGCCTTTGGAGAGAGCCTTTTGAATCATTTCTTTATTCGTATCCGATATCGTCTTTTGAGACGTTAAAAGCGTATCATCCATGTCTAATGCAATTAATTTGTAAGTCATCACAATCTCCTTTGTTTATTTACTTCTATTGTAATAGAAAAAAGAACCTTGAGAATTTTTATTTTCTCGAGGTTCCTTTATTTCAACGCTTAATTTTTTACCTAGGAAAAAGCTATCTAACAGTTACTGAAATTTTTCAATTGAGGGAAGTTAAAATTATTTCATTGTATCTGAAAGTTCTTTAAACCATAGTGCACTCTTTTTAACATAACGTTTCTGATTATCAAAGTTTACGTAGAATAAACCATAGCGCTTGTTGTAACCATTTGCCCATGAGAACTGATCTTGCAATGACCAAATAAAGTAACCATTAACATCAACACCTTCATCACGAGCCTTTAATATAGCTTGTAGATGTTGGTCAACGTAATCGATTCGTTTATCATCATCATAGATAAAGTCGTCTGGAGCGTCATCAGCAATGTGCTCTTTCATACCAATACCATTCTCAGTGATGTAAATAGTTTTGCAATTCTTATATTCACGGTGGATTCTTGTCAAAACATCATATAACCCTTCTGGATAAATGTTCCAATCCCAATCAGTAGTTGGAATATCAGGATTCTTAACTGTTTCACAGACACCATGGAATCTAAATGAACTAGTACCTTTATCACCAGTACCATTGAAGGTATTGCCACTTTCACCATCATAAGCTCTGACATATTGATTTTGATAATAATTCAATCCGAAGAAGTCATTTTGGGTACTTGCCTTCTTCAAGATTTCCATATCACCATCTTGGATATTCAAATGAGCATCATTCTTTTCCAAGATTTCATTGATCAAACTCATTGTTTCGTCACTGTACTCACCAAGGAATGTTCCATCTAGTAGGAAGCGATTGATGAAAGCATCTTGTAGCGCTGCAGCATGGCGATTTTCTGGTGTATCAACGATTGGATAAACTGGTTGAATAACATGAATCAAACCAATTCTGCCTTTGCATCCCATCTCTTTGAACAAGTTAACTACACGGGCATGTGCTAATAATTCATTGTGTTCAGCTTGGATAGCACTAGATACATCGAAATGATGATTAGGTGGGAAGTTTCCACCAATATATTGTGATTGTGCTAATGAGATCAATTCATTAATTGTGAACCAATTAGTAACTTCCGGAAATTCTTTGAAACAGAATTTAGCATAATCAACAAAATAATCAATTTGCTTTCTGTTCAACCAATCACCTTGGTCAAATAAAGTCTTTGGTGTATCAAAGTGATGCAAAGTTACATAAGGTTCAACGCCATCATCTAGGCATTGCTTGAATAACTTGTGATAGTATTCAACACCTTTTTGATTAGGCTCACCATAGCCATCTGGGAAAATTCTACTCCAAGCAATTGAAACACGAATGGCATTGAGTCCATACTTCTTAGATAGAGCTAAGTCTTCTGGATAACGGTTGTAAAAATCACTTGCAGGATCAGGGCTAAAACGGCCTTGCTTTTTCAAATAATCATCCCACATGGTCTTCCCTTTACCGTCTACTTTAGTATTTCCTTCTACTTGATAAGCTGCAGTAGCTCCTCCTAGAACGAAACCTTTTGGTAATGATTTTACTCGGTTAATCAGTGTCATTTTTTATCTCCTTCTGCTTGATCAGCATCATTGCCTTTTAGTTTATCGACAATAAAACTCAAGGCCTTGTCAGCATGTCTAGTCAAATCGATATATTGCTTACCAGATGTAGTAATCATCTTAACATTACTTGCATCGGCTTCTTTCTTAAGTGAATCTTTCATAGCATCCATTTGTGGAGCAAGAACTGTAACATCCATATCTGGTAATAGATCACCGTGAGCACCATAAGCGGCAGCTGCGGCTTCAATTGGTAAGTCTTTTTCTTTAGCCATCTTATTTAAGGCATTGGCTAAGATACCTGATGTACCACCACCGGCACAAATAACTAAAATGTTCAAATCTTTTTTATCTTTTGTAAGTCCTAGAGGAATATCACCTGCATCTGTAGCAACAACAGCATCAGTAGTTTCTACACCACTTTCACCATTTGCTTCTGCTTCAACAGCTTTGTCAGCTTCTTCTTGAACTTTTTGCATATCGTATGCCTTGAAGAATGGGTAGTAAATAGCAACATCGACTACTAGCAATAATGCAACTAAAATCAATGCTTGAACTGAGAATCCAACACCCATGTATAATCCAATTGGTCCTGGAGTTGTCCATGGTAAGTTATACATAAATCCATTCATTCCCAAGTAATCAACGAATATCTTGAATAACCAAACGTTAACAATTGGAGCACCAATAAATGGAATAAAGAAGATAGGATTCAAGATCAATGGAGCACCGAACAAAATAGGTTCGTTAACACCGAATGTAACAGGAATTGCGGCTGCACGTCCGATAGCTTTCAATTCTTTTGATTTTGCCCAAAGAGCAAACATATAAGTGATAACCAATGTAGCACCAGTACCACCTAATGTAGCAACGAAGTATTGAGTACCTTGTGCAAGAATATGTGTAGCGTGTCCACCAGCTTGGAAAATCTTCATATTTGTTTCAACGTTTGTTAAGTAAATAGCTGTAACAGCGGGTTCAACAATTGAAGGACCTTGAATACCAATGAACCAGAAGAAAGCCATAGCACCATAGACAATAGCTAAACCGACATAACCATCAGCAGCTGTGAACAATGGAGCTAATACTTGAATAATCCAAGCAGCCAAGTTAGTACCAGTTGCCATTCTGAAGAATACATCAAACAAACCGAAGAATGATGTAGCTAATGCGAATGGAATGATATTAGCGAAAGCTGAAGAAATATTCTGTGGTACAGCATCTGGCATCTTCAAAGTTAAATGATTCTTAAAACTGAAGTAGTAGATGTTTGGAACAATAAAACCAACAAGGAATGCAGCTAGCAAACCTTTAGTACCCATATATCCTTCTGTGAAGAATAAAGCACCGGCTTTATTAGTAAAAGGATCAACAGCAACAAGTAAGAATGAAATTTGTGATGAGAACATTACGGCTGCCGTAGGAATTTGATTGATCTTTGGCAAACGTAAGTTCAAATTCTTAGTTAATGCTCTAGCAACATTGGCAGCAGCCATAAGTGATAGAACACCCATTGAAAAGTTATAAATCTTCATCAAGCCATCATTAACATTTGTTGGCCAGTAGAATCCCCAAATATTAGGAACAGCTGATACCAAAATGAACAAGGACGAGAAGATGATGATTGGCATTAGTGAAATGAAACCATCACGAACGGCTTGTAGATAAATGTTGGCTGAGAGTTTCTTGAAAAACGGTTGTGCTTTTTCAATCTGTTTAACGATCGTATTCATAAGTACTTACCCCCCAGAGTTAGTTTATTTTGAATACTTAAAATTTCTAAATAATTAATTCTTCATGTCTAATTTTTCTTCAATCTTATTAATACGTTCATATTCATCGATGAAGAACTTGCATTGTTCCATCAACATCATTGTTGTCATCAATGTATCTTGACCGTGAACCATGATAAATGTAACGTCCATGTCCATGCCACCAGCTTCATCAGCAAGCAACTTAGTTTGTTCGTTGTGAGCATCAACGATGGACTTATTTGCTTCTTCAACTAATTTCTTAGCTTCTTCAATCTTGCCTTCTCTTGCATTGTCTAATGCTTTCAAAAGTGCTGTCTTAGCATCTCCTGCATAAGCAACAATTGCAAAACCTGTCATTGAAATATCTTCTTTAGTAACTGCCATAATAATTTACCTCTTAACTTTTTGATTTTTCATGCGTTAAACGTTGAATATGAATGATGAAATATAAAAGTTCATTGCTACTTAATTTTCTATTTAGCTTGTTTTGAATAGTGATATAGATATCTTTAGCTATTTTGAAAGAAATCGGATATGAATCTTGCATTTCCTTTTCCAACTTTTCACTAAATTCCTCATCCTCATCAGTCTGATCATCTAAACGACCAGTTAAGTACTGAAGATGTATCATGAAACGATCATAATAATTTCCGTTACCCTCTTCTCGAAAAATATTGTTATCAATCAAAATTGCTTTAACAATTTGGTTAATGTCAATCGTCTCACTTTTCTTCAAGTGATTTTCCTGATTTTCTTCACCACGAGCGTTGATAAAATGTAAAGCAATACTTTTTATCTCAGATTCTGGAAAGTTGACACCTAGATTTTTATTAATTACATCTAAACCATGACTGGCGATTAAATATTCTGTCGTGTATTGATTGCTCATATCGGGAACTAAACTTTCTGAATACGTATGCGAAAGATATCTTCTGTATGAGCCAAAGATATGATCACTTAATGTGATATAAACATAATCCAAAACATTGTAATCAAATTTCTTTTTAGCATAATCAATAATTTCATAAGTAGTGGTAACCACATCGATTGGTATATCTTTCATTAGGAAAAATAAATTTTCCTGTGATCCTTTAGTATCTAAATAAAATATTTTTTCGATTTTATTTGATTCTAAATTTGATCCTTTTGTCATGTGAAAACCGATACCCTTACCCTTAACAATTGCCTGCTTATGATCTCCTAGGTTAACCAAAGCACTATTATTATTAAAGACTTGAGCAATCTCTACCATCAACCAGCCCCCTTTCCAGACGCAAAAAGACGAGATTACCGACACGAACCCCTAGATATAGCCGTTCATTAGAAACAGTTATATCCAAGTGAAGTGTCTAGTAATCTCGCCTAATCTAATAGTAACAATTTACTAGTTATTCATCTTTCAACAGAACCTAGTATATATCACATCTAATTATTTGTAAACGGTTTCAACGAACTTTTTTTAAATAATCAAAAAATAGAGCCAAGAATAATTAAATTCTTAACTCTACCAATTTGATTTTATTCAGGTATTTCGTGGGTTTCACTGAGTTTCTTGAACCACAAAGCACTCTTTTTGACATATCTCTTTTGTGTTGGAAAATCCACAAAGAATAATCCATAACGTTTACTATAACCATTTGTCCATGAGAATTGATCTTGCAATGACCAAATAAAGTACACTTTGACATTTGCACCTTCATTAATGGCTTCTGCAATTGCAGAAATATATTTCTTAAGATAGTCAATTCTCTTTGGATCATCAATAATCGTATCAGAGGTTGCACCTTCTGGTAGACTTTCTTTCAAACCAATACCATTTTCAGTTACATAGATAGCTGGAACCAATGGATATTCGTTGTGGATACGCATTAAAATATCGTGCATCCCTTTAGGATAGATTGACCAATCCCAGTCAGTTGTCTCAATTCCATCAGGTTTCTTTTCTTCACCAATACCATGCAATCTAGAAACTGACGTACCTTTAGCACCAGTACCGTTGTGAACCATCTCGGATTCACCTTTATATGCACGCATCCATTTACTGAAGTAATTATTTACTCCAACAAAATCGATTTGGTGTGCAGCTTTATCCAATTGTGCCATCTCTTCATCAGTCGGCTTGAACATAGGTTGATTATTAGCATCCAATATTTCTTTGACTAAACTAAGAGTTTCAGGATTATATTTACCAGCTAAAGTTCCATCCAAATATAATCTGTCTTCAAAAGCATCCATCAAGTCAGCAGCATGTTTGTCTTCTGGACTATCACTGTATGGATAAACAGTTTGTAGAGCATGAACGATACCAATTTGTCCACCAAGATTCATTTCTTTATAAGCGTTGATAATTCTAGCAGAAGCTACCATTTGGTTGTGTTCAGCTTGAAATGCTAGATCAAAGCGTCCCTTAGTCCCTGGAGGGAAAGTTCCACTGACAGTTTGTTGAATAGCCATAGAAGTAGGTTCATTGATGGTAATCCAATACTTTACTTCTGGGAATTCTTTGAAACAGAATTTGGCATAATCCACGAAAGCATCGAGCATCTCTTGACTCAACCAATCACCTTTATAGTGCAAAGTAAGTGGTGTATCAAAATGATGTAATGTTACAAAAGGAATAATATGGTGTTTAGCACAAGATTCAAATAATTTGTGATAATATTCAACACCGCGTGGTTCTATTCTACCTGTGCCTTCTGGAAAGATTCTTGACCAAGCAATCGAAACACGAATAGTTTGCACACCATACTTTTCAGATAATGCTAAATCTTCATCATATCGATGATAAAAATCAGCAGCAGGATCTGGACTAAAGCGACCTTGCTTTTCAAGATAATCATCCCAAAGAACTTTACCTTTGCCATCTTCTTTAGTCGCACCCTCAACTTGATAAGCAGCACTAGCTCCGCCCATCAAAAAATCTTTTGGTAATTTAAGCATTAATTATATCCTCCTATAAATTATCTTTAACAAATTTCAATGATTTTTCAGGATTTCTTGTCAACTCAATATATTCTTTACCTGATGTAGTTGCTAATTTAACACCATACTTGTCGGTAATTTTTTGAACATTACCTTTCATACTTTCCATTTGTGGTGCCAAAATAACTAGATCCATATCTTGAATCATATTCATATCTTGACCATAAGCACGTGCAGCAGCTGATAATGGCAAATCACGTTCCTTAGCCATCTTATTCAAAGCATTAGCTAAAATACCACTAGTACCACCACCGGCACAAATGACCATAACGGCAGTATCCTTATCTAAAGTACTATCGTCTGTATCAGAAGACTCATCTGTTGCCATTACAGTTGCATCATTAGAGTCATCTGTTGTTTCGTCAGTAGCATCAGCAACAGCAATTCCTTCTTCTTCTGCCTTCTTATTTTCAGCAGTAAGTAAATCTCTATCATATGATCTCATGAATGGGAGCCAAATGAATGCGTCTACAACTAAACTTAGAAGTACGAAGACAAAGGCTAATGGTGCAAAACCAGTACTTACTAAAATACCAATTGGAGCTGGAATTACCCATGGCATGGTGTACATCATACCGTTCATTCCTAAGACGTCAATAAAGAACTTGAACATGCAGATGTTGACCATTGGTGTGACGACGAATGGAACGAAGAAAATAGGGTTCATGATAATTGGAGCACCAAACAAAATAGGTTCGTTAACTGAGAAACTAACTGGAATAAATGAAGCTTTACCCAAAGCTTTTAATTGTTTCGATTTAGCTAGGAATAGGAACAAGAATACTAAAATAAAGGTTGATCCAGTACCACCCATGTTCATAACGTAATCTTGAGCATTTTGAGCTAAAACGTGTGTTGCTTGATGACCGGCTTGGATCAAGTTCAAGTTAGCCGCTGTATTTGTAACTTCAATAGCAGAAACGGCAGGAGCAACGATTGATGGTCCTTGAACACCAACAAACCAGAAGAATCCCATCGCACCAGCAATAATGGCTAAGCCAAGATAAGAATCACTGGCACTGAAAATAGGTGCTAACATTGCAATAATTAATTGAGCTAAGTTTTTACCAGTTAAATTTACTAGAAGCAATGAGAAAGCCCAGAAAACCGTAACTGATAAGAACATTGGAATAACGTCTTTAAATGTCTGTGAAATATTCTGTGGTACTTGTGGAGGCATTTTGATAGTAACGTTATTTTTAATACAAATGTAGTAAATATTAGGAACAATCAAACCAACAAGATATGATGCTACTAAACCTTGTGTTCCTAAATAAGTAAGATCTGCTCCACCTTTATTTTGAACGATAGAACTGATGATAAAGGCGATTTCAGCTGCCATGATAATTGACACTGAGTTCATTTGATTTGTCTTTGGCAAATCTAGATTCTTAGTATCTGTTAAATTTTTAGCAGTTGTTGCAGTAACGAATAAAGCTAGAAGACCCATTGAGTAGTTATAGGCAATCATAATGTTATTTTCAACATTAGTTGGCCAGTGATATCCCCAAGCATTTGGAACATATGCAACTAGGATGAACAAACTTGAGAACAAAATAATTGGCATTGCGGCGATGAAACCATCACGGATTGCTGAAACGTATGCATTAGAAGCAATTTTTTCAAATCCGGGTTTCATTTTTTCAATTCTATTAGTAATGACATCCATTTTTTAAATCCCCCTTATTTAATTTTGCATATCTAATTTCTCTTCAATCTTATTGATTCTTTCATACTCATCAATGAAAAATTTACATTGATCCATCAACATCATTGTTGTCATTAAAGTATCCTGACCATGAACCATAATGAATGTGACATCCATATCCATGCCACCAGCTTCATCGGCTAACAATTTAGTTTGTTCATTATGAGCATCGACAATTGATTGATTAGCTTCTTCAACCAATTTTTTAGCTTCAGCGATTTTACCTTCACGAGCATTATCCAAAGCCTTTATAAGTGCTGTTTTTGCATCCCCTGCATAAGCAACGATTGCAAAACCTGTCATTGATATATCTTCTTTTGTAACAGCCATAATTTCTTCCTCGCTAACTTTTAACTTCTTCTTGAATTAAACGCTGAATATGAATAATAAAATAAATTAACTCATTTGATCCTAAACTTTTATCAAGTCTGATTTGAAGCTCATCATACATCTCACTAGCAATTTCAAAAGAATCCGGATATGACTTCTTCATTTCGATTTCTAAGCTAGGACTAATTTCCTTTTTATCTTCCGGTTTATCTAAACGACCAGCTAAATATTGGAGATGAATCATGAATCGATCGTAATAATTGCTATTGCTACCAATACGTTTGATTCCATACTTGTCTAAAATACTGTTTACGATTTCATTAATATCTTGACTTTCATCTTTCTTCAAACCATTCTCTTCTGGTCCATTACCCTTGGCATTAATAAAGTGAAGAGCAATACTTTTAACTTCTGATTTAGGAAATTCAACACCTAAATTGTTGTTAATTACTTCCAAAGCATGTTCAGCAATTCTGTATTCTAAAGGATATTCATTGTGCATATCTGGTATTAATGCTTCTTGATAGGTACCATCCACTATGCGATTATAAGATCCTAAAATATGATCACTTAAAGTAATATAGGCATAATCTAGTACATGATACTTATATTTTTTAACACCATAGTCAATAATTTCATAAGTAGT
This sequence comes from Companilactobacillus farciminis KCTC 3681 = DSM 20184, assembly GCF_002706745.1. Taxonomy (NCBI): domain Bacteria; kingdom Bacillati; phylum Bacillota; class Bacilli; order Lactobacillales; family Lactobacillaceae; genus Companilactobacillus; species Companilactobacillus farciminis. The sequence continues at coordinate 1,561,324 of NZ_CP017702.1, forward strand.
AGTTACGATATCGATTGGAATATCTTTAATCAAGAAATATAAATTTTGTTGTGATTCTTTTGTATCCAAATAGAAAATCTTATTCACTTTTCTAGAGTCAATTTCCGACCCCTTATGCTTGTTAAAAGCAATGCCGGTTCCATTCACAATTGCTTGACGATGGTCTCCTATGTCAACCAGAGCACTGTTGTTATTAAAAACTTGTACAATTTGTACCAATTTAATTGCCTCCTTTCTTCAACCCATAAAAAAAGACCACTAGTATACAGTTATGCAGTAATACTACAAGTCTGTGATACTAAGTGATCTCGCCTAATTTAATAGTAACAACTCACTCAACAAATAAAAAAGACCACCCACACTTTGACCGAGTTAAAAAACTTCCAATCAAAGTGCTAAGTGATCTCGCCTAATTTAATAGTAACAACTCACTGAGCCATGTTCATTTCTTTCAACACAAATTAGTATAAAACATTCACAATGATTTGTAAACGGTTTCAAAAGATTATTTTTTAGGTCATTATTTATCTTAATTTAAAACATACTTCTCAAACGCCGTTGCTATGCCACTTTCGTTATTATTCGTAGTCACAAAATCTGCTAATTTTTTTATTGAATCGTCCGCATTTTCCATCACTACAGCCACACCAGCTTGCTCTAACATTGGTATATCGTTCTCCCCATCGCCGATTGCTAGTGTATCGTCTATACCAATTCCTAAATACTTGGCTAAATGCAATAATCCATTGCCTTTATTAACGTGCTGGGGCATAATCTCCAAGAATCCAACATCCGTTCTTACCACGTAATGATTGTCGCCAAACAAACGATTAACCTCAGGTGTAATTGCATCCAATTTTGGACCATCTTCATTTAAAATGGCTTTTACTATTTCAAAATCATTAGGCAGCTCTCCTGGACGCTTGATAATTATCCCTTTATTATTTTCAAAAGCTTGTAAAACGGTATATTTGTCAATAAAATCTCGATTGCTCGTATAAGTATTTCCCTGAACATCCACCGCATTGTAGTGCAAATTATTTTCGACTACGTATTTATCAATCTTTCGATAAGCAGCATTAGATAGCGTTTGTTGATAAATTATCTTACCAGAAACACTTTGGACTACGCCTCCACCATCGAGAATCACGAACTGATCATCACCATTAATTCCTAACTCATCTAAATATTCAATCATCCCATTGAAAGTCCGGCCTGAGCTGAGTACCACTTTGACTCCTTTTCCCAAGGCTTTTTGAATGGCCAGCTTATTTTTTAAAGAAATATTTTTCTTGTCGTCTAACAAAGTATCATCAATATCCATCGCAACTAACTTGATATTTGACATATTCCATACCCTCCTCGCACTTCACTATTGATAATAGCCTATAAATTAAGCGCTTTCAATTCAGGCCAAAAAAAACGACCACTTATTCAGTAGCCGTCTCATCACGTAAATATTTTTTATCCAACATCTTAATAAATGGCAAATAAATCATAACACCAATAATAATCTCCACAATTTGTAACGCCGCTCCTCGCCAACTACCTGTCGTCAACCAGCCTGAAATGATTGGTGGCGTAGTCCATGGCAGCATAACACCGTTAGTGTATGGTACTAAATGGATTGAAAACGCCAACCCTGACAACAAAACATTCACCACCGGTGTTATTACGAATGGTATGGCAATGATTGGATTTAAGACAATTGGCAGTCCATAAATAAGCGGTTCGCCAATCCCAAAAATACTAGGAATAATAGTTAGTTTCCCCAACTCCTTGATCCGTTTAGATTTGCAAATAAATACCATTACGATAATTAACGATAAAACGCTGCCGCCTCCGCCGTAAGTCGCAAAATCTTCAATGAATTGTTCAGTATAAATGTGTGGCAAGGAATGCCCTGTTTGAAAAGCTTTCAGATTATCCTGACTCAAGACAAAAAATATTGGTGACCAAACACTATTTACTACTGACGGTCCATTAATACCGAAACACCACAAAATTGAAGCTATCAAAATATATAAGAAAACTGAACCTAAAGAATTGCCAACGTGTTTCAATGGTGCTTGCAAAAGCGTGTAAATAAAATTATAGGCTGTTCCCATCGTTGTTAAGCTAAAAATAATTCTTATCAAAAAGAAAATTAAAATTACAAAACCACTTGGCAACAAGACGTCAAAAGATTCACGAACCATATCCGGAACGCCTTTAGGCATCTTAATCGTCCAATTTCGTTTTTTGGCAAATCTAAATAATTCAACACTGACTAAAGCTGTAAACATCCCCAAAAAAATTCCATTGGGGCCAAGATACAAAGTTTTGACGGCTCCAATCTCTTGCTTGCCAACTGTTAAGGTCATTGGCGTTAAGATGAAAAAGGAAACTAATGCCACTGCTGTAGCGTGAACTGGTACTAAACCTCGATTCTTACCATAGGCATAAGAAATCCCGAAACAAGACAATAAACCAGTGAAATTAAAGACTGAACCCGAAATAGCGCTAAACCATTCGATCCATCTGTGTCCAAATACTCCAGTCCAGAATTTTGTCCAACCTGGAATTGGAAAATTGCCTATCAGTAAAAACATCGAAATAATAATAATTAAAGGCGTAATGATCAAAAAGCCATCACGTAACGATTTCAAAACGACGTTCTCAGCCAATTTATTGGCTAATGGCGTCAATTTATTTTCAAATTTTTCTTGCACAAAAATACTCCCCCATATAAATCCCTGTTAAAAGTATACGTTAGGTTATTTTTATCTGACAAGATATAATTTTGTTATTTTACAATCTACATATAACAATATCGGTAAAATTTTTCCAAAAAGTCTGCAAATTTTATTTATAACGGTTTAAACACTTTTTTAAAAGAATGTAAATTTATCTATAGCACTATTTGTAATCGCATCCAATATATATATTATTAGTAATTTCATAACGATAAAAACCGATATTTCACACTTTCACACATCTTTCAACTAAAATACGAACTATTTACTATTTATTTACATTATCATTCATGTTATTCTTACGTATATAAAATTTAAGGAAGTGTTAGATTATCACCTATCAAATAGTTATTGAGGGAACTATTATTTCTTCAGTTTCGTTTGACAAGGCGGATTTTACACCAGAAGTACTTATATGTGTAGATCAGTCAGGAATTATCGACCGAGTTATATCCGCTACTGATAGCGATTATCAGTCTGTCAAACAAACTGCGCAACAAAATGGTTCCTATCATCAAGTTGCAAAAGACAGTTACGTTCTACCAGGATTCACTGATTTACATATTCATGCGCCGCAATGGCCCCAAGCTGGTTTGGCTCTAGACAAACCACTGAATGAATGGCTAAATTCTTACACCTTTCCATTGGAAGCTAAATTCAAGGATAAAGAATATGCCGAAAAAATCTATTACAGTCTAATTAAAGAACTCTTGGCTAATGGGACGACAACCGGACTATTCTTCGGTTCGATCCACAATGAAGCCAATCTGATTCTTGCTAAAATCTGTGCCCAACTCGGTCAAAGGGCTTTCATCGGTAAAGTTGCGATGGATAACCCCGAGCAAACACCAGATTATTATCGTGATCAAAACTCACAAGTTGCCTTACAACAAACTGAAGAATTTATCCAAGCGATGTTCGACTTGCAAAATCAGACCAAAGCGGAAATAACTCCCGTTATAACGCCTAGGTTTGTCCCCAGCTGTACTGAAGAGACTTTGCAGGGTCTAGGACAACTGGCAAAAAAATATGACCTGCCGATTCAATCGCACTGTAGCGAAAGTATTTGGGAAGATCACTACGCTATAGAGCATTACAATTTAAGAGATACACAAGTTTTGGACAAATTTGGCTTATTGACCGATAAATCAATTATGGCTCATGGTACTCAATTAAGTGACCAAGATTTAGATACTTTCAATAGTCGGCAAACAGCTATCGCTCACTGTCCAATTTCTAATGTCTACTTTGGCAATTCTGTGATGCGCGTTCAAGATGCTCATCAAAAGAACGTCAAAGTTGGTTTAGGTACAGATATCTCTGGAGGTTTCTCTCCTAGTCTTTATCGCAATATGCAACAAAGTATCATGTCGTCACAAATTTTAACTGACCAAGGACATGACAACGCACGTATTTCGGCCGCAAATGCCTTTTATCTCGCCACTGTTGGTGGAGCACAAGCTTTGCATATCAAATCCGGACAAATCAAATCAGGTTTTAAAGCCGATTTGCAAATTGTTCAAGATCAATATTTTGATATTTCATCCAATGAACCACAAGAAATATTTGAAAGACTGATTTACCACACGAATAAAGAAAACATCAAGCAAGTCTATGTATCTGGAAAATTAGTACATGACAACTTAGGAGAAGAATAATGGATAACAACAAAAGCAATTTATTAGTCGGTCCTGATGACAAAATCGGTATGGGAGAAGCCGGTTTCTTAGGATTGCAACACGTATTAGCAATGGATATCTACGTTCCACCAATCGTTTTAGCCGGTATGATGGCAATGGGTCTGGGTGACCAAATGGGATTGTTGCAATCAACTTTCTTAGCTGCCGGAATTGGAACAATCTTACAAACCTTCGTTTTCATGAAGATGCCAGTTTCTCAAGGTCCTTCATTTGTTCCATTAGGAGCTGCTGCCGGTGTTGTTTTAGCATCAGGTGGCCTCAAGGGTAACGGAATGGGTACTCTAATTGGTGCCACATTAATCGGTTCAATTATATTGATTATCTTAGGTGCTACGGGAATCTTCCAAAAGATTATCAATCGTCTAGTACCCGCTTTAGTTGGTGGAACAATCATCACTTGTGTTGGTTTATCATTGATCCCAACCGCTTTAAATAGCAACATCTTCAACGCTCCAGGTAAAATTGACAACAACATAATCTTAGCTTCCGTTACTGCTTTAACTCTTTTAGTTTCTGTCGGTATCAGTTTGAAGTTCAAAAAAGTTCGTCGTTTCTTTAGAACTAGTTCGATTATTTTAGCATTGGGTGTCGGTACAATTGTTTCAACTATGATGGGTATGTTCAATTGGAAAGAAGTTAACGAAGCCGCTTGGTTTGGCCTTCCTGAAAGAACTATCTTCCACTGGGGTATCAATTTTAGTCCATCAGCAATCATCACTTTCATCATCATCTATGCCGTTATAACGACTGAAACAACTGGTACTTGGTTCGCTATGGGTGCCGTTACCAATCACGAAATCACTGACAAACAATGGAATCACGGAATCATCGGTGAAGGTCTTAGCTGTATGGTAGCTTCACTACTTGGAACTACTCCTGTTACTGGATATTCGACAAATGCCGGTGTTATCTCTATCACTGGTGTTGCAAGTAAACGTGTCTTCCTATTCGCTGGAATCTGGTTCTCAATACTCGGATTCTTCAGTAAACTATCAGCTTTTCTTGCCGCCATCCCTGCACCAGTAATCGGTGGAGTCTTCGCCATCATCACTGTTACGATCATGTTGAACGGTTTAAACGTTATTCGTGGATTGGAAACTACAGACCGTGATCTTTACATTATCGGTATTCCAATCGTCTTAACATTGGCTTTGGTCTTATTGCCAGCTAGTGTTACTAAAAATGCACCACAAATTTTACAATACTTATTAGGTTCGCCAATTGCCGTAGCGGCTATCTCTGCAATCATTTTGAATTTGGTCATGCCTAAAAGCAATCCTGAAGTAACAACAGCCTAACAAAAAAAGAAGGATTCCGTTAAAGGATTCCTTCTTTTTATTTTGCTGTAATTTGCATTCGGCCATTATCTTTTGAATGATACAGGTTGGCATCGACCCGTTTGTAAAAGTCATTTGGATCATCATCTTTTTTAGATACCTCAGATACTCCTATCGAAACGGTAAAATCAATGTGTTGTCCATTGAAGTCGATTCCCAAATGATTCAAGGCATTGAAGATTTGAGGAACGACCTTTTGAGTTTCTTCCAAATCATAACTAGGGAACAAGACGTTAAACTCTTCTCCACCAGTCCGATACAGTTGAATTCTTGAATCATTTTCATCAATTACGGTTTGTACGACATCAACTACATGCTGTAAAACTTTGTCACCTGCCAAATGTCCATAAGTATCATTGATATGCTTAAAGTGGTCAATATCAAACATCATCATCGACAAGTGCAATTTGTTGTTGTGACTATTTTGGAATAAATCACTCACTTCAGTCATATAAGCCGCATAATTCTTAGCCTGAGTCAAAGCATCGTGATGAGCGGAACGGGCTAGATTATTTTCTAAACGTTGATTCTTATTCAACATTCTAATGTAACTGTATAGTAACGCCTGAAATACTAAGAAATAACTAATTTCTTGGATAAAAATATACCATGATAACGAAAACTTAATTTTAACTAGGAACCACAATATCATTCCGAAGAACGTCCCAGTCGTAAAGTAGACTAAAAAGACATAATTGTGTTTTTGAGACCATTTGTAGACGTAATTCATGCTCCAATAAAAGAGAATAATTGCTAGTGAATACGTCCAAGACTCCCAATACGAAAGTGATGAATTGATCCACATAAATAATACAACGATCGGCAAAAAAGCCTTAAAAGGAATATGAATAGCCAAAAAATAAGCACAAAAAATTACCGCAATCAATTGGAAATTCATAAATAGCCAAGAAATATCTTGCCCGGCAATCCCTAACTGTAGGCTATAGACAAAAACTAAAATATAAATGACACCGAACCACGATTCAATCGTATGTTCTCGGACTTCTGGATATTTTAAACGTATTTTCGATTTCAACCAATCGACTAAAACTACGTATAATGTAAAAACGCCCAAAATGAAAAAGATACTCGTTACTACCGGCGCCACTCGCCAAACAGACCAAGTCATTAATCATCCCTCCCATCTCAGGTATTAACTCACTAGCTTTATTCTACTACAAATTTATAACTATCTTGTTATAAAAAGACTTATTTTTATTATATTTCTTGTATCAAAAAAAGAGAACATCCATAATAAGATGATCTCTTTAAATTGTCGTAATTTGCATACGGCCGTGCTTCTTTGAGTAATAAAGATTATTATCAACTCTTTTATAAAAGTCATTTGGTGTAGCATCTTTGTTTGAAATTTGAGAAACTCCCATCGAAACAGAAATCTCAATCTCTTTATCATCAAACGTGACTTTCAAATGATTCAAAGCGGTAAAAATCTCTTCAACAATCGTTTGCGTTCCTTCAAGGTCATAATTGGGAAATAGAATATTGAATTCTTCCCCACCAGTTCGATAAAGTTTTACTGACGAGTCGTTAGCATTTAAAACTGTTTGCACGACATCGACCGTGTGCTGCAAAACTCGATCACCCGCTAAATGTCCATAAGTGTCATTTACACGTTTGAAATGATCGATATCGAACATAACCATTGAAAAGCTTAAATTGTTGTCTTTACTATTTTTAAATAAATACTTAACTTCTGTTTCATAAGCCGAATAGTTCAGAGCTTTCGTCAAGGCATCATGACTAGCAACTTCAGCTAATCGAGCCTTCAAACGATCATCTCTGAAAAGCATTCTGACATATGAATATAGTAGTAATTCAAAAATCACTAAGTATGATAATTCTTGAACGTAGGTCGTCCAGGAGAAATCAAACTTTAATTTCATGAAATACCACAGCAATGCTCCAAAGAATGTCCCTGTACCTAAATAAAAGAACAAAGGTGATTTGAGCTTTTGCGACCACAGGTAACCTTTATTCATTGTTACGTAAAATACTATTAACGTAATTGCGTGACACCATGATTCCCAATATCCAACTGAAGAATTATAGATCATAAACAGTAAAACAATCGGAAAAAGATAATAATATGGAATCCGAATGTTCAAAAAATACGCACAAAACACGATTGCTATCAGCTGAAAATTCATAAACTCCCAAGAATACGACTGCCCTAAGATAGAATATTGCATACCGAAAGAAAAAATCAGCATGTAAAGTATCCCAATTACCGACTCAACCGTATGGTCCTTGATATTAATGTCTTTTGAATGAAGCTTTACTTTAATCCAATCAACTAATACTTCAAAGAGTGTGAAGACACCCAAAATGAAAAAAATACTAGTAATAAATGGTGAAACTCGCCATACAAGCCAAGTCAACTATACTTGTACCTCCCATTGTAGTAAGCCATCGATTAAATCCATAAAGACTGTTATTCATAATAATACTACAAAAAGCAGTACTTGCGATAAATATTTTTATATTGCAACAATCTTAATCATCAACACTTAGAAATAGTCAATTAATTGAGGTTTTTCTTGTACAAAAAGACTCGATAAATCTGAAATCTTTTCAACATCGCCTTTGATCAATCCATAGTTAACTAACGAATCAAGACTACGATAGCCAAACATTGCCTTAGTCAAATTCTGAATAGTAAGTTCTAAGTCGGGTTTTAATTCATCAGCCACTTTCAAATCAACAATTCCATCATTAATAGCTAATGACCAAGTATGATTATTCCAAGCTAATGAATCCTCAACTTTAAAATTGATTCGTGCTAAGTTCATCTTCTGAATCGGATAACGTTTTAAGAAATCTTCCAAGTTAACAATTCGTGCCATCATATAAGGTATTACTTCTAATTTAGCCGAATTAGGATCTTCCAATAAATCAGCCTTGAAATCGGCATCTGGAGATTCATAAATAAAGTTTTTAAAAATAGATTGGTGCTTAGTAACAAATTTCAACAGCAACTGCAAACTCAAGGGATTGCTATTGACCCACTCGTGAATCACAAAATTGACGCCTTCATTGTAGTAAACCAAATAGCCAATCAATTTATTAGCTTGATATGCCAAAGCCAATTGATATTCAGGGTGTTTGTCGACCATATGATTCCACCACCAATCAGCTCGAGACATGCCACCAAGGTGGTTCTTCTCTAGATATAGCCGTTTTACTGAATCAGGCAGTTCAGTTATTTTAACTCGTTTAACTATTCCTTCTTGAGTATTCTTTACTCGTGGTAATTCAAAGTTTTTGATAGTTATTCTGGTATGATCAAAAACTTGTTCAAAACCAAATTGACGATAGTATCCATATGAAAACGGTGCTAGATATGATAGCGTTACACCATCGTTATACATATCTTCTAAAGCTTGATTCATCAATGAACTAGCTCCACCACGACCACCAAATTCCGGGGCACTCATAACGTCGCCGATTCCATTCATCTTAAAATCAACGTCATGAAAATTAACATTAAAAGGAATACTAAACAACCCACTACCTAGCTTGTCTTCATTCATGATTCCATAAACGATGGCATGATCAAAACGCTCTTTTAAGACTGACCTTCTTTGTGGGGAATCGGGTCGATTGAATGAATATAAGTACAATTCATAAAATTGATTAAATTTATCTTTGCCGAGCAAATATTTATTCATATTTTTCTCCCTATAAAAAAATACTATTCAATTGAGAATAGTATTTCTTTGTTTTTATTCTGCTAATTTAAAACTACTCCAAGGCTTAATATAACTCAACAAGAAAGCCTCATTTGAATTCAAGTGTCCAACAATGTTGCGACGTCCGTCATTCTTAATATCACGAAGTGCAATTTGCGTCTCACCTTTGTATTGTCCGTAGTTCTCATTAACTATAATGATATCGCCGCGTTTAATGTCTTGAGTATCATGGGCAGGGAAATTCCCATCTTTATAAACTACTCGAGTCATCGTACTACGTAACAAATAGTCAGATGCATCACCACGATAAACGTGAGTAGATTTCAAAATAACTTCTTTTTCTAGATCAGTAATGTCAGAAGATAAATCAACTTTCAATACTGGAACTGGTGCATAGAAAGCATCAGCGGCTTCTTTTAATTCTTCATCTGAAGCATACGTGTTACCAATGATGACATCATCAACCACTCCGCTCAACAATAAATGTTTAACTTGCGTAGAAATTGGTAAATCACGATCATCTTCAAGCGTTGGCAAACCATCTTGAACTGGCCATGGACCAAAGGTAGCATTGTGCGAGCTGACAAAAGCAGCTGAGTGAATGTTACGTTCTTTAAAGAAGTTTGACCACTTAATGAAGAAGTCTTCGCCTAAACCAGTATATCTTTGAGGATAGAAGTTGTGACATCCTAGTAGATTATCCTTATTAGGATGGTAGGAAAGAATATTATCCAAGTAGTGTGTACCAGAACTCATATTGATTTCAATTTTTAACCCATAAGGATTACGCGTCATCTTAGCTTCTTCCATTCCAGAGAAACCTTCATCCAAACGGATACCAAAGGCTCCTAGCTCGTGGAAAAATGATAGATCATCGTAACTGATATCTAATGCTTTAAATAGTCTAGGATTCATATCCACGATCGTTACAAAACCGAGTTTATTTCCATAAGCAATGGTTTCTTTAAAGCGATTGATAGTCTTGTCCTTGTCATCACCTAATTCGAGCAATGAAGCAAAGATTCGTGAGTAACCTAATTTACTAGCAGTATCAAGATACTTCTTATCTTCTGCCAAAGTTGAATGTTCAGGATATAGTGATAATCCTAGTCTTCTCAAAACATGACCTCCAAAAAATTATTATTTAGCAGCTTCTTGTGTTTGACCTAATTCTTCAGCCAACTTGTCTTTATCCATTGACTTGAAGAAGTACCAGTACATCAAAGTATCAAGAACAATATTGATAAGTTGCATTACAGCACCTGACAAGTGACCAGTTGCAATGAATCCAGATAGAATTGGTGGAGTTGTCCAAGGAATGTAAACACCCATTGGTCTTGCAACTAAGTTTGTAGCCATACCAATATATGTTGTTGTTACGTTGATAAGTGGTGTTAGGATAAATGGAACTAACATCTTATAGTTCATAACAATTGGTAGACCGAATAGAATAGGCTCATTGATATTGAACAAGGCAGGCCCAGCAACCAACTTACCTAAGGTCTTTAATTCTTTACTCTTTGCAGCAAAGGCTAACAAGAATGCCAAACCGATTGTGGCACCTGAACCACCCATGTGAACAAAGTTATCGAAGAATGATGTTGTAACGATATTTGGTAGAGCTTTACCAGCAGTAAAGGCTGCGTGGTTTTGGTTCAAAGCTGTCAACCAGATAGGCATCATAACACCAGAAACAACGTTAGCACCGTGAATACCGAAAATCCATAGGAAGGAAATCAAGAATTCAGCTACTAAAGCACCTGGCAATGTGTTACTCAAGTGACCTAGTGGATCAGCCAAGAAGAATGAAATGATGTTTGGAATACTTTGCATTGGTGTAGCTTCAACACCGATACGTACTAACCAAACTAGAAGCAATACGATCATACCTGGGAACAAAGCAGCAAATGAGTTACTTACTGCTGGTGGAACTGTATCAGGCATCTTGATTGTCCAGTTCTTGTGAACCATCCAAACATAAAAGTCGGTAATAAACAAACCAACAATAATAGCTGTAAATAGACCAGCTGAATCAAATTGTGTCAAAGGAATCCACAATGCTCCAGCCTTGTCTGTCTTCAATGGAATTGTTAGGACGAAAGCACCTAATGAAACGATTGAAGCAGAGATAGGATCGACCTTATAACTCTTAGCCAAGTTATAAGAAATACCAATAACAGCAATCAGACCCATGATGTGGAATGATGCGTTTGTTGGATATTGTAATACTGTTGCCCAGTTCTTACCAAAGATACCAGCCATAAAGTCTAGATAGGCTTGAATTGGGAATTGCGCGATAATCATGAAGATTGAACCAATGATGATCATTGGAACGGCTAATGTCATACCATCACGCAATGCAATCAAATGACGAGAAGAAGCAAGCTTACCTGCAAGAGGAATAATTTTCTCTTGGACGAAGCTGCCGGATTTCTTTTCAGCCATATGCAAAACCCCCTCAAATATAATTTGTTACTAAGCAGAAACACTGTTATCCGCTTACAAGAACCATTGTAAACCTTTACATTAAAATATGTGTGTTTTTATAAGTAAAATAATAAGTTAACGTAGAAAAAACGTGTTACTTTTCTGTGACATGTTCCGTAAAACGATTATCAATGTGGTCTACCATCTTGTGATAAGAACAATTAGCAATCTGTTCTAACGTATAAACTATTGGCACTTGAGTAGTGACATTGATGTGCCCCTTGCGGTTCTGAGGCGTATCGTAAGAGATCGAAAAGTCGGTGATCTGATTCAATACCGAATACGAATTGGCTGTTAAAGCAATCGTCTCGGCACCGTTTTTTTTGTAGTAACGAGCTTGCTCCAAAACCTGATCGGTCTCACCGGAAATCGACACTAAAACTAATAATGTCTTTGAGAAATCACGGTCGGAAAATGGTTCCGGTTGAAAAGGATCAAGAATAGGCAATGAATAAACTCCGTAGCTTGATAAAATACTAGCTCCGTATTGGGCAATTCTGCCACTGTTACCTACTCCAAAAAACAATACTAAATCGGCTGCATTGATCATATCGGCTGCTTGATTGATCTTATCGTCAAATGGCTCCTCATCAGCTACTAGTTGGAAAAAGTTCTTGATAGGCTCCATACTGGGGTCTTGTTGAGACTTAGCTGGTTGTTTCAGACTCTGCTTTAAAGCAAACTTGAATTCTGAGAAACCACTATAATCCATTTTCTTCAAGAAACGTAAAATTGTCGTCGTTGAAACATGTGCCGCATCTGCCATTTCTCGAATCGTCATATTTTGAACTTCTTTAGTGTGGCCAATGATGTACTTATAAACGATTAGTTCCAAGCGATTGAGCTCATGTACTTTTTGATATGGAAACATAAATCTCCCTCCTCTTTTGATTGGTCTATATCATTTTTAGTAAAGATATTTTAATTATAAATGTAACAAGTTACTTATTCCAGAAAACAAATAAGCTGAGACAAATAATTTGGCTTTGTCTCAGCTTATTTTAATAGATTCAGTCTAAGTCTGATCCGTTTGAACGGATTACTTTTTGATACCAGTAGAATGAATCTTTCTTTGAACGTTCAAGTGTTCCGTTACCTTCATCGTCCTTATCGACATAAATGAAACCGTAACGTTTGGACATTTGACCTGTTCCAGCAGAAACCAAATCAATACATCCCCAAGGTGTATAACCTAGAAGATCTACGCCATCTTCATTAACCGCCGTTATCATTTGTTCAATGTGTGCTCTCAAATAGTCAACACGGTAATCATCATGGATTGAACCGTCTTTTTCTACTTTATCATAAGCACCAAAGCCATTTTCAACAATCATCAAAGGCTTGTGATAGTGTTCAGTAAGCCAATTCATTGAGTAACGAAGTCCAACTGGATCAACTGGCCAACCCCAATCGTTGTATTTCATATTAGGATTCTTAACAGTTTCACGATCTCCAACAAACTTGAATTCTGGATTGTCATCACTGTATTTAACGGTCATAGAATTGTAATAACTGAAACCAACATAGTCGACTGTTCCTTCACGTAAAACAACTCGATCTTCTGCCGTAATATCTGGTCTTAGATCGTGATTCTTGAAGTAAGCTTCCATACCAACTGGATATTCGCCTAGTGTTTGAACATCTGACCACCAGTAACGTCTTTGCATAGCTTTTTCGGCTAACAAGATGTCTTTAGGATCTGATGAGGCTGGATAAACTGGTGTAAAGTTGACCATATTACCAATCTTGAAATCAGGATTGATCTTGTGACCAATTTTAACTGCCAAAGCGCTGGCAACAACTTCATAGTGAGATGCTTGATACATCAAAGCTTCACGTTCTTGTTCTGATTCGTTGTCCCAGAAGATCAAACCGGAATCAGTAGCAATTGAGAAGTCATTCGTATAAGTTGTTTGGTTGTTGATTTCGTTGAAAGTCATCCAATACTTAACTTTATTCTTGTAACGTTTGAAACATACTGTAGCAAATTTAACGAAGAAATCAATCACACGACGATCTCTCCAGCCACCGTATTCTTCAACTAAGTGATATGGCATTTCAAAATGTGACAAAGTGATCACAGGTTCGATTCCATATTTCAAACATTCATCAAATAAATCATCGTAAAACTTCAAACCTGCTTCATTAGGTTCGTCTTCATCGCCATTTGGAAAAATTCTTGTCCAGGCAATAGAGGTTCTAAAACATTTGAAGCCCATTTCAGCAAACATCTTAACGTCGCCTTTGTATTGGTGATAAAAATCGATTGCTTCGTGGTTTGGATAGTTCTTGCCTGGAATAATTCCCTTCGTGATTTCACGTGGCTTTTGGTAAGCACCAGCTGTCATAATGTCTGAAACACTGACACCTTTGCCATCGACATTCCATGCACCCTCAAGTTGGTTGGCAGCTACAGCACCACCCCAAAGAAAGTCTTTTCTTAATCCACTTTTTGTCGTTTCAGTCATTTATTAACCCTCAATTCTTTTTTATTACTCTGTTAAATCTTCACCGTTAGAAGCAATAACTTTCTTGTACCAAGCAAATGAATCTTTCTTGTAACGTTTGAGACTTCCGTTGCCTTCATCATCTTGGTCAACATAGATCATGCCGTAACGTTTCTTCATTTCTCCAGTACTTGCTGAAATCAAATCAATGTGACCCCATGGAGTATATCCAATCAAATCAACACCATCTTCGTGAACAGCTTTTTCCATTTGTAAAATATGGTCATGGAAATATGAAATACGGTATGGATCATGAATGCTATTGTCGTCTTCTAATTTATCGTAAGCGCCAAAACCATTTTCAACGATAAATAATGGCTTGTGCCAACGAGTAGTCATCCAATTCATTGCGTAACGAAGTCCAACTGGATCGATTTGCCAACCCCAATCAGATTTTTCTACGTAAGGATTAGAAACTAAATCATTGTGTTCATCATAGTCAAAATGAGTTTCCCCATCTTTAGCTTTAGTTGTAAATGACATGTAATAACTAAAACCAACATAATCGACTGTGCCGGCTTTGATATCTGCCAAATCAGCAGCAGTGATATCTAAGTTATAACCTTTGCGAGCCCAATACTTAGTGATCCATTCAGGATAGAAGCCAAGTGCTTGAACATCGCCAAAGTAAT
Source organism: Companilactobacillus farciminis KCTC 3681 = DSM 20184 (assembly GCF_002706745.1). Taxonomy (NCBI): domain Bacteria; kingdom Bacillati; phylum Bacillota; class Bacilli; order Lactobacillales; family Lactobacillaceae; genus Companilactobacillus; species Companilactobacillus farciminis. The sequence goes on from NZ_CP017702.1 coordinate 1,576,432, forward strand.
AACGATATTGCATTGCACGTTCAGCTTTCATGATATCAGTTGGCTTAGAAGTCAATGGATAAACTGGACACATAGCAATCATTGAACCAACTTTTAGACTTGGGTCAATCTTGTGGGCAATTTGAACTGCATGAGCACTTGCTACAAATTCATAGTGAGCAGCTTGGAACATTGCTTCTTCCCAATTGTCATCCTTACCCAATTGCAAACCAGAATCTTGCAACAATGGATGTGGATCGCGCCAATCAGTTTGATTATTGATTTCGTTAAATGTCATCCAATACTTAACTTTGTCTTTGTAACGTCTGAAACAAACTTCAGCAAAACGGTCGAAGAATTCAATCACCTTACGATTGCTAAAGCCACCATATTCTTTTACTAAGTGATATGGCATTTCAAAATGTGACAAAGTAATTACTGGTTGAATTCCATACTTGAGACATTCATCAAACATGTCATCGTAAAATTTCAAACCAGCTTCATTAGGTTCTGTTTCGTCACCATTTGGAAAAATTCTCGTCCAAGCAATTGAAGTTCTAAAACATTTCAAACCTAATTCAGCAAACAATTTGATATCTTCAGGATATTTATGATAGAAATCGTTTCCCCAATGGTTAGGATAGATTTGACCATCTTCAACACCATCAGTAACTTTTCTAGCAACGCCTTTGGCACCAGCAGTCATGACATCAGCAATGCTGACGCCTTTGCCGCCTTCGTTCCAGCCACCCTCTAGTTGGTGTGCAGCAACAGCGCCACCCCAAAGAAATCCTTTTGGCATTTTAATTCCTTCACTCATAGAAATTATTCTCCTTCTTTGGCTAATCTCTTGTACAAGTCAACGATTTCTCCTGCTAGATCTCTAAATGTAATAGCATTCATAATGTGATCTTGTGAGTGAACCATCAACAAAGTAACTTTGGCATGGTCACCATTTGCTTCTTTAGTAAGCATATCTGTTTGTGAATTGTGTGCATCTACTAGGAAATCGTCAGATTCTTTTAATTTTTGATCTGCAACTGTAAAGTGACCTTTCTTAGCGGCATTGATTGCCTCAAAAGCAGAACTCTTAGCATTTCCACCATTAATAATTAATCCCATTACTGTTTGTAGTTGTTCGTCATGTTGTTCTTCAGCCATTTTTATTTCTCCCTCAATGATTAAGCGCTTACTTGATTTTTAAATAACGAAAGGGGTGCAATCTGCGCCCCTTTTTGTTTAGTTTTTATTGATAATTAGCCAATTAGTTTTACAGCTTCGCGTAGAACTTTTTCACCATTCATCATTCCATAGTCTTGCATATTAATAACTTCAACAGGAATACTCAACTTACTCTTGAATTGACCTTCCATGTATCTTACTTGAGGTCCAAGCATCAATACATCTGGATGTTTTTCTTCCAATTTTGCGTCTGCATCGGCAGCAGCAGCAAAGATTTCAGCATCGATACCGTCACTTTCAGCAGCCTTTTGCATCTTTGATACTAGTAAACTTGTTGACATACCTGCGGCGCAACATAACATAATTGTTTTTTCAGCCATAATGAAATACCCCTCTTGGTTATAAAATTTATTTGTTTGTTTTTCATCTAAAACGTTTACTAAAAACGCTTTCATAGAACACTTAGAGTATATAACTCATCAAAGGTTTTATCAAGTTGTTTTTAATGAAAAACAAATATTCTTTAAAAGAATTATCTTTAGACAAATAAAAACATCTATTCAAATTCCCATTTACGAGATTTGAATAGATGTTTTTAATTTAAAATTCTTTTTTCAACACACGCTGGATCATTTCTGCTACTCCGTCATGATTATTGTTGCCAGTTACTTTCCAAGCAGCTTTTTTAACACTGTCAATAGCATTCTCCATCGCTACTCCATAACCTACTTCTTTAATCATATCCAAATCATTGCCATAGTCTCCAAAACACATGAAATCAGCAATCGGAATCTTAGAATACTCCGAAATTCTTTGCAATGCTGCTAGTTTGGTCACATCTTGTCCATTGATCTCAAAGTAATAACTTCCTGAACGGCTTATCGTAACAGGCAATGAAGTGAATGATTCTAACTTCTTTTGCAATGATGCCAACTGTTTTGGTGGACAGCTGAAACAGACTTTATAAATACCAATTTGCGAATCTTGATTGATTTTCATTAAGTCGGCGATTGAACGAGCTTTTTTATGATGTCGATCCATCCCTTCAAAATACGTCGTCCAACTGTGGTTTGGATCATACACGTAAATATCATTGAGTCCATCTAAAACGACTTTAAAATTACTGAATTCAGCTCGTTTTAAAATCTCCGCAATAACAGCTGGATCCATCGGTTGATCAATAATCTTTTTCTCTTTTGGACCGACTACCACAGCACCATTTAATACCACTCGATAGCCGTCGATTTTTAAATCTTTTTCGAAAAACTTATTAACTGAATGCAACGTTCTTCCCGAGCAGATTGCAAAATCAATTCCAGAATTGACCGCATCACGGATGGCTTGAGCATTTTGTGTCGATATTTTACTGTAACTGTTTAACAACGTCCCATCTAGGTCAGTCCCTATAAATTTGATCATTAATTAAGTAACCCCTTACATAAAATCAATTTACATTAATCATACGACACTGCTTAATAAAAACAAATACCCAATTACTTGTTAACGAGAACTTTATTCATATCAGCAATGAAACTTGGATAAGAAACGTCAATCGATTCAATGTTTTTAATTTGGAACGGACTGTCAGTCAAAATTGAAGCGATACAGAGCATCATAGCGATACGATGGTCATTGTGACTGTCGACATCATCTTTGACTTTAATCTCTTGGTCGCCCTCAATTACGATCGTGTCATCATTAACTTGCATGACGATACCTAATTTTGCCAACTCAACACGCATATTTCTGATCCGATCACCTAATTGCAAGTGAACGTCATGAATACCTTCAATCACTGTTTGACCACTAGCTTGTGAAGCCATCAGAGCAATCAAAGGAATCTCATCGATGATAAATGGTACTTGTTTGTTAGTAATTTTAGTCCCATGCAATTTCTGGTATTTGATAATTAAATCGCCATAGGGTTCAATGCTGTTAACCGAACGATTATCGACATAAATATGTGCACCCATTTGTTTAGCCACATTTAAAAGTCCAATTCTAGTTGAATTCAAACTTACCCGTGGCAAGGTTATTTGACTGACTTTGGACAATAAGGCTCCAGCAATATATAAAGCAGCTGAAGAAAAGTCTCCCGGAATAGTAATACTTTGACCCTTCAAATGAGCCCCAGGATGAACAACAATAGTGGCCGGATCGACTGAAACATCGCCACCAAAATAATTGAGCAAAACTTCTGTATGATTACGCGTAGCCTGTTTTCTAATAATTGTCGTATCACTTTTGGCATAAATACCAGCTAACATTAAACTACTCTTGATTTGAGCACTAGAAATATCTTGGTGGTAGACGATACCCTTTAAATCCTCACTACCAGTTATTTTAGCTGGTAAAGAGTTTTCTCCTAAGGTTTGGTAACTAGCCCCCATCGCTTGAAGAAGTTCCACTAAGCGGTCATTAGGACGTTTGGAAAGGTAATCTCCACCGACTATCTCATATTGATTAGGACTGCTTGCTAAAGCTCCAAGCAACAAACTCTCAAGCGTTCCGACATTTTCGATATTCAATGGTTTATCTAGTGGCTTTAATTGGTGATCCAAGCCCTTAATGACCATTGCTTTAGTATTGACCTCTGTATGGATCTTAGCTCCTAATTGTTGAAAAGTTCTAGCAGTAACAGCTAAATCATCAGCATAATTAAAATTGCCGATTTGAGTAACACCACTAGCCAAGGATCCCAAAGTAATAGCTAAGTGGGCAATACTCTTGTCGCCTGGAACCGTCACTTCACCTTGAAACTTGAACTTGTGTGCCTTCGTATTATAGTTAAACATTTAAATACACCTCATTAATAAGCTGTTCATTATCTTACTTCTCTCTTTGTTTTCTTACTGTTACGCTACCTAATTTTGGAGCATAAAACAAACTTTTAGTCTTGAGGACAAAAAAATAGGGCTTTCGCCCTATTAAATTTTCATCTTAAAAGCACAATCTGTAAATTGCTTCAGCAAATATTTCCATAGCTTTTCTCATATCTGCTTTGCTCCAGTTTTCATTGGCTTGGTGCATGAAATCAGGAGTCGTTGGCAACATCCCACCAAAAGCCACACAGTTATGCATTGTTCTAGCAAAAGTTGCTCCACCAGAAATAGCAGGTTGTGACTTCGTGTCGCCAGTTAAGTCTTGATAAGTTTGCATCAAAGTCTTAACTAAAGTGCTATCAGTTGGTACATAAAGTGGTGCAACATAATCAAAGTTTTCGTATCTCATGTCGTATTTAGCAACTGCATCAGAAACTTTTTGAATCAACTCGTCGTGATCGATCTTAACAGGAATTCTCATATCGATTTGCATCTTTGATTCTTCTGGAGTGATCTTCAAACTAGAAATGTTGAAAGTCAACTTGCCAGAAACATCATCTGAAATATCACCTAGCAAATTAGTAGCATTAGCATCTTCGCCAAAGTCCTTCAAGAATTGCAATACTTTAATATCAGGATAAACGTCAGCTAAAGCAATTCCTAATCTAACTACTGCGTTAGTTCCTTCCGGAGCATTCATAGCGTGAACTGAATGACCGTGAACTTCGATGCCGTCAGCAGTTTGGTCAGCCTCAAAGTTGTGAGCTTTCAAAGCTGCCATTACTTCATCTTGTTTTGGACCATTGTAAATAGCTTTACCAGGTACAGCATTGAAGGCATTTTCCAAATCGATATTTAATTCGGTTGAGCCAGGTCCAAACAAATGTGATTGTTGCAAACCTTTTTCAGCATAGATCAATGGAAATTCAGCATCTGGTGCGATTCCCAAGTCGATTGGATCTTCTTTTTTGTTGTATTCAGCTAGGCATCTCCAAAGAATCTCTTCGTCAGTACCAAAAATTACACGAATCTTTTTATTTAATTTATAACCTTTATCGAGGATAGATTTAACGGCATAAATAGCAGCGATTGTAGGTCCTTTGTCGTCTTGAGTTCCACGACCATACAACTTGCCATCTTTTTCAGTCAATTGATAAGGCTCTACATCCCAAGCTTCCAAATTGCCAGCTGGTACCTCATCAACGTGACCAACGATACCAAAGGTTTCATCACCTTCGCCAATATCAGCATAGCCGTAATAGCCATCTGGATCTTCGTAAGTCTTAAAACCTAGATTACCGATAATTTCCAAAACTTTATCCAAGGCTGCTTTAGGTCCCTTACCAAAGGGTGCATTAGGTTCAGCTGGTTCATTGTATGAAGCAACGCCAACCAATTTGCCTAAGTCCTTAATGGCTGCATCTTGAATTTCATCTGTAATAAATTTTTCCATTATTCTTTCCCCCATTATTTAAACAAAATTACTTAAACATCGAGCAAATAACTAAGAAGACTGCAATTACCACGAATAAAATGGCAACCAACTTCCACATGTACTTCCACCATTTAACAATACTTACGTGTCCAATAGCCAAAGCACCCATAACGATACCTGAAGTTGGTGTAATCAAGTTAACTAATCCTGAAGCTGATTGATAAGCTGTGATAACTAATGATCCGTCAACGCCAGAGAACTTACCTAATGGTCCCATAATTCCCATTGTAGCGGCAGCTAGTCCAGAAGTTGAAGGAATCAAGAATGACATTGGAATGTAGAAAATGTATGTCAAAACGATGAAGACACCGGCAGAAAGATTTTGAAGTCCTGTTTCACCGGCATGTAGAACTGTAGCTGTAATGTAACCATTGTTCATGATAACTTGAATACCACGAGCAACCGCAACGATAATCGCAACACTCAAGAATTCACCCATACCATTTAAGAAGGCATCGATATATTCTGATTCTTTCATTCCGAAGATGAACATGATGATAACTGACATCATGAAGAATAATGTTGTGATTTCTGTAAAGTACCATGTACCAAGTGGAGCAATGTCTTTACCAATCAAAGCACCTAAGAATGGTACATTGGTTAGCCATTTTGTGAAGCTGTCAAAGAATGTCCAATTTGGATTCAAACTTGACCAAGGAATCAAACTAGTGATCATAACTACGAAAGTAAGTGCAAATAGCCAAAGAACGCTCTTTTGCTTCTTAGTTAATTTTTCACCAAGTGTTCTGTCAGCCATAGAGAATTCTTCCAAATCCTTTTGACGGCGTTCAAAAACGTATGATTGTGATGGATCTTTCTTGATTTTGTCTGCATAGTGCATAACGTAAAAAATACTGATTCCGGTTACCAAAATCAAAAGAATGAAACGTGGAATCAACCCGTCACCAGGTGAAATATTGATTGTTTGTGAAGCAACACCAGTCGCAAATGGGTTAACTGTTGAAGCTAAACATCCAACTTGTGAACCAATTAAAGCTAGAGAAATCGCTGTGATCGAGTCATAACCAACACTGATCATAACTGGGATCAAGATTGGGTAGAAAGCAATTGTTTCTTCCCCCATACCATAAGTAGAACCACCGATGGCAAATAATGTCATTAAAATAGGAATAAGTGCCTTTTCTTTACCCTTATACTTTTGAACGGTGGAACTGATACCATCATCCAAGGCCTTAGTCTTATTGACGACACCCAAAAATCCACCGATAACTAGGATAAATAGCGAGACTGAAATCGAACCTTCAGTAACATCGGTACCAACCATTCCGTTGATCGGTGCTAAAAATACGTCCCAAATACCTTGAGGACTGCTTGCGCGGGCCTTGTACGTACCTGCAATAATATTTCCTGCTTTAGTGGTTGCGTACTCACCAGCTGGTATAATCCAAGTCAAAATGGCAACTAAAATAATTAAGAAGAATAAAATTGTATATGCCGACGGCATTTGCCATTTTTTAGCTTTTTTTCCCATGAATCAACCCTCCTATATATATTTATAATATAGTTTCAGGATATACGATAAAATAAACTATTACAATGGTTTCCATGGAAATATTTGTAAATAAATTTTCCTTTAATGCCAGTTGTGTAAACGATTACAAAATATTACAATATTATTAGATTTAAGAGGGAGACATTAGAATGACTGATACGATCGAATTCGGAAAAAGAATCAATCATCGTCCATTAATTGTCAGTTTTATTGGTAGTTTTTTAGTTGGTGGTTTGGGGTTAACCGTTAACATTAAAATTGCAATAATATCATTTTTGGCAGTTTTATTTTTGCTACTTTGTGTCTATTTTCCAGTCAATTTACCAAAAATTTTTGGTCATTGGCAACTAGAAAATCATGGTATTTCGTACTACAAAATGAACTCATATTGGGATAAATTGAAGATGATTCTTTTTCCCAACCGAACTGAATTTCAATTTATCAGTTACTCGCAGATCAAAGGCTTCAAAATTATCGAGCGCGACAATCAATACGATTTAAATAATCTTTTGACTATCAAGCCTGCTAAGCAATCATTCTTGCCTTTTTTGAGAAAACCGTTTTTTTTGCGACTCGAAATCAATCAAGACAAAATTGACTTAGATTTGAGCTATAATCAATTTCACGATTCTAAAAATACTCTGTATCGTTTGAGCAACGTTCTAAAAAAATTAGCTGAGAAGATCAATTGATTCAAAAATAACCTCACTAGAATGTCATCATACACTCTAGTGGGGCTTTTAATTTTCATCTCAGTTTCCTTTAATTTAGACTCAAATGTCCTAAGAATTCATTTTTTCGTAAATATTCAGTTTTTCTTTGCTTTAAACGATTTTCAAATCCTTGGCAAAGGTATTTTTCCTCGGCAGTCTCTGGGATGATTTCAGGAATTGCTATTTCATTATTAGATTTTAAGACTATCAAAGTACAAAAGCTGGTGAAAGCAATCTCTGGTTGATCAGTTTTTATGTCCCGACTGATTATCTTGGTAAAAACTTCTATCTGTCGATGATAAACACCTGTCACAAAAGACTCCATTTTGATGTACTTATCAGTCGTAATTGGATTCCAAAAATTAATATGATCGTATCCCGCCGTAGCAATCTTACCTTTGACGAACTTAAAACTAGCTAAACCGGCGTTCTCATCCAATAAACTCAAAGTCTTGCCACCAAAGAGCGTTCTTTTATCGTTTAAATCTTTATCAAAAATAATTCGTTCACTAATAGTTCTAGTTTGCTGACATGTCTTTTGAATCATAATCTACCCCTCTAAAGATATTCTAATAGTAGCTAGTAATAGGAACAATCTTTTTTAACAAAAAGTTAACCGCTACCAAATAAATTATATTATGATAGTAGTAATATAACTTTCGGAGGAAATTATGGCGTTCTTATTGTGGTATACCAACTATTTTGTAGATATTAAATCTGACAATTTAATCGATCCTAAAAAAATCGAAGCTTTTGAGAAACTCGGCGATATTTTTACTAATGGTGATTTTTCATCCTGGCACGTTAAATCACAACTAGATGAGGAAGACTTTAATAGACATTTGAATAAACTATTGTCTGAGAACACTGACATTGACCCAACTGGTGTAACCGTTACCAAAGGCATCGATGGTGGTCCTCTTAAAATGCTATAAACGAACCTATTATTTTAGGTTCGTTTTTTGATTAAATTTTTTTCGAAATCTGTTCCCAAATATAAGTAAAAAATTATATAATATATAAAATTAATTTAAAAGAGGGAGTTTTTTATGATTTTAATCGCACTTTCAGCTGTTATTTTGCCACTAATTCTTTTGGGGATTCTCAATATGCCAGCTACCAAAGGGATGTCGATCAGTGCAACTATCGTTTTATTAGAGGGTTATTTCTTTTGGAAAATGCCTAGCAAGGTATTGTTAGCATCGATTCTCCAATCTGTTCACAAAGCTTTGCCCATTCTCTGGATATTATTCGGTGCCTTGATGATGCTAAATATTTTGCAACACACTGGAGCAATTGATCGTATCAATTCTGGATTTCATCAAATTTCCGCAGATATGCGACTCCAATTGATTTTAGTCGCCTTCTTATTTGGTGGTCTGATTGAAGGAGTCTCTGGATTCGGTACGCCAGCAATGGTTACAGCTCCTTTGATGATTGCTTTAGGATACTCGCCTATGGCTGCAGTTACTTTATCACTAGTAGCTGATTCGACGCCTGCTTCTTTTGGTGCCGTGGGAACACCTTTGACAGTTGGTTTGAGTAACGTCAGCGACAAGAGCGATTTCTTAAATAATATCGGCCAACGTATCACTCAATTAGACTTATTTTCTGGAACGTTCATGCCACTTTTACTAGTCTTCATGCTGATATTCCTCTTTGGTAAAAATGACGAAAAGAAATCAAAAGACTTTTTAGCTTTAGTACCTTGGACTTTATTCATCGGCCTAGTTTACAGTCTATTCGCTTTAATAGTTTCATTTTTGATCAGTTACGAATTCGTAGCAATTTTAGCACCATTCTTCACTATTATCGTTGCCATTATTTCTATCAAAATCAACTTCCTATTGCCGAAGAAAATTCTTCAAAAACCTTGGACAACTTCAACTAAGGAAATTAAGTCCGATCATTCAATGTCCCTACTGACAGCTTGGTCACCATACATCGTTGTTATTTTGTTACTTTTAGCCACAAGAACTATCATGCCTTTAAAGAACTTTTTAACGCAAAACATTAACTTATCTTGGAATAATATCCTCGGCTTCAAACAAATCAACTCTGACTGGGAGTTTCTCTACTCTCCTGGTACTTTGTTGACAATTGCCGCCATCATCGGTCTATTGCTTCAAGTTAAATCGCTCAAATCTTTCTTACCTACTGCTAAAAAAGTTGCTTTTTCAATGAAATCCACTGCGATTGCTTTAATAGTAACTTTGATCATGGTACAAATTTTTACTAACTCAGAATTAAATCAAAGCAACATCCCTAGCATGCCAATGTACATCGCTCAAGTTATTTCCAAATACTTATCTTCCGTTTGGATCGTCATTGCACCGTTCTTAGGACAATTAGGTTCATTTGTCACTGGTAGTACGACCGTTTCAACTTTGACTTTTGGACAGATTCAAGCCGATATTGCTACTAAAGCTGGCGTCGGTACTGACCTAGTTTTAGCTGCTCAATTGATCGGTGCAGCTGCAGGTAATATGATCTGCGTTCACAACATCGTTTCAGTTAGTTCAGTTGTTGGTCTTACCGGTCAAGAGGGTAACATTTTAAGAAAAACCGCTGTACCGGCCTTAATTTACGGACTAGTCGTTGGTATCGTCGGTTTTATCTTCACACTCGTTATCTAAAAATTAAAAATGGCATCTATTCAAATCAATTAATGGCTACCATTATCTGAATAGATGCTTATTTGTTTGACTGTATAAAAATATAAAACCACTGTCTAGTCCGGAGTAGCAAAGAAAATTGGCTCAGTAGTGAATTTATTCTTAGCAACTTGTTGCTTAGAATAAGGTCGAGTTTTGAGATTTTGTGCACTTGGTTTATGCAAAAGCTCAAAATCGTGCCCACTACGTTCCAGCCAAATTTTCTTTGCTATGGAGGACGAAATACTCCCACTAACCAAGGTTAAAAAAGAGCCCAGATTGTAGAAAAATACAATCTTGGCTCTTTTTTGTTATTCGTGAAATGATGCGCCAGAATTGGCGTCCAATTCCACTTTTTTATCTTCGTTAATTGGTGCAACGGTTATATCTTCAGAATCTCTAATTGGTGCTTCACAAACATTTTGATAATCATCTGAATTAATAATTTCATTTTCTGATAAATATTGATTAATTTGTTTCATTAACGTAGGTCCGTTATAAATAAAGCCTGTATAAACTTGAACTAAACTTGCGCCTGCAATTAAAGCTGCTTTGGCATCTTCAGGCGTGAACACCCCACCAGAAAACATGATCGGTAAATCTGGAAAAGCTGAATGGATTGCCTTAGTTAAACTCAATGATTTCTTGAAGATTGGCTTGCCACTGAGGCCACCGCCTTCATTTTTATGAGCTGACTTGAGGTTGTCATGAATTGGACTAGGGTTTGAAGCTGTATTAGTTAAAATAATTCCGTCCATTAAACCGTCAGTTTCTTGAATCAATTCAATTAGTTGTTCAGCAGTGATGTCATTGCCAAATTTACAAAAAACCGGTTCTTTGATGTGCAAATTGTGAATCTTTTGCAACAAGTTCTTAGCTACAGGAATTTCTTGTAAAGTCGTGACACCCTTTTGATTAGGACAACTTTGATTCAAAGCGATGTAATCACCAAAAGAATGGATTTCCTTGATGTCTTCAACCATCTCTTCGACCATTTCTTCACTACTCAAACCATGCCCTGGGGCTACACTGATACCAACTTTGACGTGTTTAGGAGTATTAGCCAAGTGATGTCTTGTTTCTTCAACGCCCAAATTATTCAAACCCATACGATTGATAATAGCGTTGTCTTCTGGCAAACGAAAGATCCGTTTTTTCTTGTTGCCGGGTTGATCATTCTTGGTGACACTTCCAATTTCAACAAATCCTGCACCTAAAGCACCCAAACTGTTATAAAATTCAGCTTTTTTATCAAAACCTGCAGCAATACCAATTGGTGAATCGAAAGTAACTCCTTTGACGGTCACCTTAATATTATTAGGCTTTTTAGCTTGAAACATTGTTTCCAAAATTTCTGGCGTCTTATTAAACATCTTCAAACCACTAGCCACCAAATGATGGTCGACTTCAGGATCACCTTTGAAAATCACTGGACGAACTAACTTGTATAGACTCATTATTTACCCCAACTTTCTGGATCTTGATACCATTGTTGCAATAATTCCATATCGCTTTCTTCAACGTAGTTTAACTGTTGAGCTACTTGAATCATGGTTGGATAATCTGTCAATGTAAATAATTTAGTGTGCGCATCGGCGAAATTCTTGGTACTTTCTGGCAAATCATAGGAGAAAATTGCGACTGTTCCAATTACATCTCCGCCTTCTTCTTCAACAGCCTTAACAGCTTTTAAAATACTACCACCAGTTGAAATCAAGTCATCAATCAAAACAACTTTGTCACCCTTTTGACAGCGACCTTCGATTTGACTCTTCTTGCCGTGGTCTTTTTTTTGCGGACGGACGTAGTTCAGTGGCAAGTTCAAAATATTAGAAACACCAGTAGCGTGTGGAATTCCGGCTGTGGCAACTCCTCCGATAACTTCAGCTTCAGGATATTTTTCTTTGATCAATTCGGCTAAATCATGCGCAATTGTTTGGCGAAAATCTGGATAAGCAATGGTCAAACGATTGTCCGTATAAATCGGTGCCTTAATACCACTAGCCCATACGAAAGGTTCCTTAGGATTCAAGGTCACCGCCTTGATCTTTAATAATTGACTGGCAATATTGTTTGCGACTGAGACTGTATCCATTATTTATTCCACTCCTTACAAATATTCATGTATGCTTGATAACCATTTTCAGCTAAAGTAATCGGACGACCAACCACAATGGCATCACTACCTAAAGTCTTAGCTTTAGCTGGTGTAGCGACACGTTTTTGATCTTCCACTTGTGATGCTTTGGGACGAATACCAGGGGTAACACATAAAAAGTCTTCGCTAGTAGCTTGTTTGATCATTGGCACTTCCAAAGCTGATGAAATGACACCGTCGGCCTTGTTATCAAACGCTAATTTTGCTAGATGAGTAACGTAATCTTGAGATTTCAATGGCACTTGCAATTCATCCCTTAATTCAGTTTGTCCTAATGAAGTCAACTGGGTAACTGCTAATAATTTCGTATCAGAACCTGCTAAGCCCTTCTTAGCTGCAGCAATCATTTCAGCACCACCACTAGCATGCACTGTAAGCATTTGAACATCCCACTTGGCAATCATTTCGCAAGTTCTCTTAACTGTATTGGGAATATCATGCAACTTCAAATCAAGGAAAATATTGTAACCACGCTCTCTCAAATTTCTGACAAACGGATAACCGAATTGACAAAACATTTCCAAGCCAATCTTCAAAAACAACTTTTGATCCTTAGGAAATTGGTTCAAAAAATTAATACATTCAAAATCATCTGCAAAATCTAACGCTACTATTACTGGCTTATTCATCTTTACCCCTCGTTCTTTATTTTGAATAGACTAGTTGTCCATCACAATAAGTTTGTTGCACTGCTCCAAAGACTTTTTGTCCAATGAAAGGACTATTGAAACCTTTGGAAATAAAATCTTTTTTGTTGATTTCAAATTCATCAGCTAAATTAATAATTGAAAAATCAGCCTTTTGTCCGAGCTTGATTTCTCCAGCTTCATTTAAGTCAAAAATCCTACTTGGATTAGTCGACATCAGGTTCAATAATTTTTCTAAGCTGATAATTCCGGTCTTGACCAAACGACTGTACATCAATGGAAAACTTGTTTCGATACCTGTTATTCCAAAAGCACTCTTTTCAAAACCTTGATTTTTCTCATTTTCAGCGTGTGGCGCATGGTCAGTTGCAATCATGTCGATCGTGCCATCTTGGAGACCGTGGATCAACGTTTTTCGATCATTTTCACTACGCAATGGTGGATTCATCTTGAAATTAGCATCATCTGTCAAAATATCGTCTTCGCTCAACAACAAGTGATGTGGCGATACTTCACAAGTAACGTTGATTCCAGCATCCTTAGCCATTCTGACTAAATCAACGCCGTCCTTAGTAGAAATGTGACAGACGTGGTAGTGAACGCCAGTTTCCTTAGCAAGCATCAGATCTCTAGCCAACTGTGACGTTTCTGCTACTTGTTGAATGCCTGGCAAGCCTAAACGTGTGGCTGCTGGTCCAAAATTGATTACACCTTTATTAAAGAGATTCTTATCTTCGACATGAGCTGCTAGGTGGCTGTTGATAGCTGCAATTCTTTCCATCGCATCAAACATCGACTTAGCATTCATAATTCCGTGTCCATCATTAGAAAAGGCGAAAGCTCCCAATTTATCCAATTCTTCAATATCAACTAATTCATCGCTAGTTTCATCCTTAGTAACTGGTGCGTATTGCAAAGTATGGATAACCGAATTCTTTTGATTAAGTTCAATCTGTTTAGAAAATTTGTCGGCATCGTCAGGTACTGGAATAACATTAGGCATCGCACCAACTGTCGTAAAACCACCGTGAGCTGAAGCTTTGGTTCCTGTCTCGATTGTTTCTTTGTGAACTTGACCTGGTTCTCTGAAGTGAACGTGGATATCAACCAAACCCGGCGTAACTAAATTAAACTTAGCATCGATTATTTTACTGCCTTGAGGATGAATGTTTTCTGCAATTTTAGAAAACTTGCCATTTTCGATTAACAAATCGCAATTGATTAATTTATTTATGTAGAACAATTTTGCATTTTTGACCAGTAAGTTCATCTTCTGCATTATCTCCTTCTAAAACTGCTTCAATCATTGCCATTCTCATAAAGACCCCGTTAGCCATTTGGGGGAAGATGTATGATTTGTCGCATTCCACAACATCATCAGCGATTTCTGCTCCTCGGTTAACTGGTGCTGGGTGCATGATCATTGCATCTGGCTTCATCATATTGACACGATCCATATCTAAACCGTATTTTTCAAAATAATCAGCTTTGGAGAAGTTTTTGTTTTCTTCAGCAGAAAGACGTTCGTGTTGAACTCTAAGTAGCATTACAACGTCCATTTCTTGACAAAGTTCGTCGACACTCATATGTGGTCCAATTTCTGCAAATTCTGGCGTGTACCATGAATCTAATCCACCGAAGCAAACTGATGCCCCTAGTCTTGTTAAAATTTCAGCATTAGAATGCGCTACTCGTGAATGACTTAAGTCCCCGATAATACCAACTTTTAAACCATCAAAGCTGCCAAAATGTTCGTAAATCGTCATTAAATCTAAGAGTGATTGTGAAGGATGTTGACCAGTACCATCGCCACCGTTGATGATGTGAATCTTTAAATTGTGATTGTTTACTAAGTCTTCATAGTACTTATCTTGGCTGTGACGAATGACTGCTACGCTAGCGCCGATACTCTCTTCAGTCTTGACCGTATCATAGAGCGTTTCGCCTTTAGATGTTGAAGATGTTGAGGCTTCAAATTCGATTTCTTTCATCCCTAGCTTCATTTCAGCTACTTGGAAACTAGATTTTGTTCTCGTACTATTTTCAAAAAACAAATTGATGGCAAATTTATCTTGGCCGATTTCTGATTTCTTGCCGGCCTTGAAATCAATTGCAGAATCAATTAAGTTCAGTACCTCTTCGTTTGATAATTGTGACATAGAAAGTATATTTTTCATTGTTTTCCTCCAAATTAAAAGGGATAGCTTTTATCCAGCTACCCCTAAAAAGTTTGGTGTTCAACCGACCTTTCAGACCTCACTGGATCTATTTAAAAGTTCCCTGACTATTTATTTTTTAGTAAACAAAAAACTTCCTATCCCACAAGGAAAGGAAGTTTACACTTTTTCTGTCTAATGTGTAAGTAACCTTCCAAGCCTCACAGGACTCGATTAAAAGTTTTCGTTGCAAATAATATAAACGATTTCACATTCTCAGTCAATAGTATTAGTTAATTTTTGCTAAGAAATATTTCTTCTTACCACGACGAATTACGATGTACTTGCCGTCAAATGAATCTTTTGGATCGATTTCAGTTGTTGTATCAGTCAATCTTTCCCCATTGATTCTAATAGCGCCATTTTGAATATCTTCACGAGCTTGACGTTTTGACTTATCGACATTAACAGCAATCAAGAGGTCAACTAAATTGATAGGGTCACTTGAGATTTCTTCACTAGGAACACCGTGGAAAGCTTCAGCAACTTCTTCGGTTGTCAATTCTTGGATTTCACCAGAGAACAATACTTCAGTGATCTTTTCAGCAGTCTTTAAGGCTTCTTCACCGTGAACGAATTTAGTAACTTCTTCAGCCAAAGTCTTTTGGGCCAAACGTTTTTCAGGTGCGGTCTTAACTGCGTCAGCCAATTTATCAATTTCTTCTTTTGACAAGAAAGTGAATTTCTTCAATAGGTTGATAACATCTTTGTCATCTTGGTTGAACCAGAATTGATAGAATTCGTAAGGTGAAGTCTTCTTAGGATCAAGCCATACAGCACCACCAGCTGTCTTACCGAATTTTGTACCATCAGCTTTAAGCAATAATGGAATTGTCAAAGCATAAACTTTAGCATCTTGACCTTCAGCTTTGTGGATCAAATCCAAACCAGCAGTCAAATTACCCCATTGGTCACCACCACCAACTTGCAATTGCACGTTGTGTTGACGGTAAAGTGTCAAGAAATCAAGTGATTGCAAGATTTGGTAAGTAAATTCAGTAAAGGAAATACCAACTTCTAGACGACTAGAAATAATTTCCTTGTTCAACATTGTATTAACGTTAAATAATTTACCGTAATCACGCAAGAAGTCCAAAATCCCAATTTGATGAGTCCAGTCGTAGTTATTGACCATTGTAAAGTTACTGAAGATCTTATTAGCTTGGTTACTCAAAGCCTCTACGTTGTGGTTAACTTGATCCATGGTTTGCATAGGACGTTCAGCTTTTTTACCACTTGGGTCACCGATTGAACCAGTAGCTCCACCGATAACGATATAAGGATGATGACCAGCTTTAGCAAATCTTTCCAAAGTCATAAAAGGCAACAAGTGACCGATGTGCATTGAATCTCCTGTTGGATCCATTCCACAGTATAAAGAAATTGCCTTTTCATCAACTAATTTTCTCAATCCCTCTTCATCAGATTGTTGATTGATCAAACCACGCCATGATAATTCATCAATAATGTTCATAAATTTTCCTCCTGTAATTGTCCGAATCGAGTAATAAAAAAAGCGCCTCTGCAGTAATTGCAGGGACGCTTTATGCGCGGTACCACCCAAATTCAAGTAATCGTATACTTGCACTTTATTCCATCGACTGGACGTGAATTTTGATTTCGTATTTCGTGATTTATCCTGCTTGACTCGCACCAACCGTCAATTCTCTGAACACTGAAACAAACCATTACTTGTTCTAAAACCAAAATCTTATTATAAGTATGATGATACACAGAGCCATAATTTTTTTCAAGGTCTTTTTACAAGTTATTGTATAATGTAAGTGTTTTCTATGAGGGGGAAATGCAAATGAAAAAGACACTTTATATCATGCGACACGGTGAAACTTTGTTTAACGTTCAAAAAAAGATTCAAGGCTGGTGTGACTCTCCTTTAACCGAAAAAGGAATACAACAAGCCAAAGTTGCTGGTCAATACTTTCGGGACAACAAGATTCAATTTGATGCGGCCTATTGCTCGACTGCTGAGCGTGCCAGCGATACCTTAGAACTTGTAACTGACATGCCATATACGCGCTTAAAAGGTCTAAAAGAGCTATCCTTTGGTGTCTTTGAGGGTGAACATGAATATCTGCATCCTAAAATAGACCCTGATAAGCATTTTGGCGATTATTACGTCCAATTTGGTGGCGAAGATAATCAAGCTGCTCAAAAAAGAATTGCCACTACTCTACAAGACATTATGAATCAAGATAATCAAACAGTGCTAGTCGTTAGTCATGCTGGTGCTATGATGATGTTTTCTGATCTTTGGACTGACATTCAAAAGATTTTTCAAAGTGGTTTCACGAATTGCAGCATTTTAAAATATACTTTTGAAAATAATAAATTTCATTTTGAAAAAATTATAAATTTTCCGCAATAAAAAAAATCGACTGCGATAGTCGATTTTTTTATTGCATATGACTTTCGATCCAATTCCAAACTTCATCTTTACCAGATTTAGTCTCAGAACTGAACAATTGTAGATCATCAGTTTGATTGATGTCCATTGTTTTCTTGACTTGGCTGATTGTCTTATTCCATTGATTACGTTTTACTTTGTCCATCTTCGTAGCCACGATCAACGTAGGAATGTGATAGTAACTGACGAATTGATACATCGAAACATCATCGTCACTAGGACTACGACGACCATCAACTAAAATAACTACCCCTTTTAAAACTTTTCGAGTAGTCAAATACTCTTCGATCATTGCACCGAATTCTTCACGTTGTTTCTTTGATACTTTTGCAAAACCGTATCCAGGGACGTCAACTAAGTACAATTGGTCCTCAATATTGTAGAAATTAAGTGTTTGCGTCTTACCAGGCGTACTAGACGTTCTCGCAAAGCTTTTACGATTGATCAACGTATTAATCAAAGAAGATTTACCGACGTTAGAACGGCCTAGAAGAGCTATTTCAGGGTATCCTTCATCAGGGTACTGCTTAGAGCTTACTGCACTCAAATTCATCGAAACATTATTTACTTGCATAATTCACCTCAATCTCATAATTTTATCATATTTAGTATAAAAAAAGGCTGCCCACTAGGCAACCTCTCCATTTTTCAAAATAACTTCTGGTTCTTTAACTTTTCTAACGGCATCTTTAGTAACTTTAACTGTTTCAATGTCATCGCGACCAGGAATATCGAACATCGTATCGAGCATCGTTTCTTCAAGAATTGATCTCAAACCACGAGCTCCGGTATTTCTTTCGATTGACATCTTAGCAATTTCTTTAAGAGCATCATCAGTGAAGACTAAGTCAACCCCATCAAGTCCTAGAAGTTCCTTATATTGCTTTACAAGAGCATTCTTAGGCTTAGTAAGGATTTCAACCAAATCACTTTCAGTAAGTTTATCCAAAGCTGTAACGATTGGAATACGACCGATAAATTCTGGAATAATACCAAACTTCATCAAGTCTTCTGGAATGATTTGTTTCATCAAGTTCTTCTCTTCAGCAACGCTAGCTTTTTGTTCAGCACCAAAACCAATCGTCTTATCGCCTAAACGGTTCTTAACGATTTGTTCAATACCATCAAAAGCCCCACCGACGATAAAGAGAATATTAGTTGTATCAATTTGAATAAGTTCTTGTTGTGGATGCTTTCTTCCACCTTGTGGTGGCACACTAGCAATTGTTCCTTCAAGAATCTTCAAAAGGGCTTGTTGGACACCCTCACCAGAAACATCACGTGTAATTGAGACATTTTCACTCTTCTTAGCGATCTTGTCAATTTCATCAATATATACGATTCCGTGTTCCGCCTTGTCCACATCAAAGTCAGCGTTTTGAAGCAACTTAAGCAAAATGTTTTCAACATCTTCACCAACGTAACCAGCTTCAGTAAGCGTAGTAGCATCGGCAATAGCAAATGGGACCTTCAAAATACGAGCTAAGGTTTGAGCTAAGAAAGTTTTACCTGAACCAGTAGGTCCGATTAAGGCAATATTACTCTTTTGAAGCTCAGTCTCACCGTCTTTAAGGTGTTCCATTTTATTAATTCTCTTATAGTGATTATAAACAGCAACTGACAAAGCACGTTTGGCAGATTTTTGTCCAATCACATATTCGTCCAAGATTTTTTTAATTTCTACAGGTGTAGGAATGTTGTCTAAATCAAGTGGTGCAGCTTCATTTAATTCTTCATCGATAATCTCTTTGCATAAATCAATACATTCATTACAAATATAGACACCGGGACCAGCAACGATTTTCTTTACTTGATCTTGTGTTTTACCACAAAATGAACAGCTAATCGTGCCAGTATTTTCTGTACTATCAAACATAGTTATTCTCCTTCAATAGTTCCAATACTTTGAAAGTCTAGCATTGTAATAATTAAGAGTAAAGTAATTAGTTTCTAAGTCGTTCGTGATAAAAAAAGAAAGCCTTACGGCTTCCTTAAGTTTAGGGTCTAAACTTTCTGGTATTGGTGAAAGCCAATGCCAGTTTTTTATTGTCTTCTTTTGGGCATACAAAAAGGACCTCACAGTCCAATGTTATGATTTAAGCAACCAAACCAAATCGTACAAAGGAGATACTGTGATGCCCCAATTAAATTCTATCTTAAATCTTCTAAATATAACAGACACAAATATCGATATCTTAAATTCAAATGACAAAGTGATATTCCGTGGCAGTCAAAAGCTCCATATCAAGGTCATCGAAGGAAGATTATCGTATCGCTTGAAGAAATGTCCTAATTGCGGGTTCGATTGCTTGATCAAGAACGGAGCTAGAGAAACCAATGTCCGCTTAGGCAGCCTCAACGGTTCCGAATATCATTTGAAACTCTGGAAGCAGCGCTATTTGTGTAGATCATGTAAAACGACTTGTGGAGCACATACTAACCTGGTAGAAAAGAATCAATCAATGTCTCGTCAAATAGATCAACTGATCATACTTTTGGCAAAACAATCCTTTACCTTCAAATCCATCGCTATGATGCTGGGGATATCTGCTAGCACAGTCGCCAGAAAGATATATGGCAGACTTCAATTACCTAAAAGAGCACGTTTACTACCAAAGAATATCTGCATCGATGAGTTCAGGTCTGCCAATCATTTGTTTTCTTTTATAGCTTGCGATGCAGACTCTCACCAAATGATCACCCTTTTGCCCAATCGTCTTTCGATGAAGATAATCGAACACTTTAAAAGAGAGTATTCATTATCTGAGAGACAACAAGTCGAATCAGTCTCGATAGACCTGAATGCCAATTATCAAGGTGTCATAAGAAGATTATTCCCAAACGCAAAGATAATCGTTGATAGATTCCATATCGTTCAACTGGTCGGAAGAGCGCTGGATAAAGCACGTTTGTCTGTACTGAATAGTCTCAGTGACAAAAAGTCTCGTGAATACAAAGCTCTTAAAAGCCAATGGCGGATGTTCCACTTATTTGATGATGAATTGGATCAAGCCAACATTAGATATATCTTTGGTATCAACGAGTATATGACTCAACAGAATCTTGTAGACATTGGTCTTGATGCCGATCCAGTATTCAAAGATGTATACCAGACTTACCAGAACGTTCTACGTTCAATAAAATCTAAGGACCCTGAATTGCTTAAGCAAACATTGCAAGAATATAAAAACAATGGGAGCTCAATGGATACTGCTATAACCACTTTTAAGAACAACTACAAATATCTAGTCAACAGCTGCGAATTGCCATATTCCAATGGTCCTCTTGAAGGATTGATTGGAAAGATCAAAAAGCTTAAACATAACTGCTATGGGTTCCGGAATCTCCATAACTTCTTTGTGAGGATCAGACTTATCATCGCATAAAAAAACCACACCATAAATGGTGTGGTAAATGCTCTAAAAAGTCTCACCAATACGATTTGACTTAGAGCCTAAGTTTAACAGCTTTTAGCTTTATTTTTCAACAGCTGAGTCAACGATCAATTCAATTGCCTTCTTAGCAGCAATATCATGAGCTAACATATCATCTGAAAGTGCATTTCTAACTGCTTTTTCTTCCATCTTGTATTCGTCAGCCAATGACTTGATTTCAGCTTTGATTTCGTCTTCTGAAGGTTTGATATCTTCTTTAGCAACGATTGCTTCGATAACTAAGTCAGTCTTAACACGTTCTTCAGCATCTTTAGCAAATTGCTTCTTCAAATCGTCTTCTGTTGTACCAGTCATTTGGTAGTACAACTTAGGATCGATACCTTGACGACGTAAGTTAGCTAAGTATTGGTTCAATTGATTTTCAACTTCTGTGTCGATCATTGCTTGAGGAATGTCATCAATCTTGGCGTTCTTTACAGCACCTGAGATGGCTTCTTCTTGAATGTTTTCTTCAGCAGTTTCTTTCTTTTGATCCTTGATTTCGTCATGGATCTTAGTCTTTAGTTCTTCAAGTGTGTCAACATTTTCGTCAACATCCTTAGCAAAGTCATCGTCTAATTCTGGCAATTCCTTTGTCTTAACTTCGTGAAGTTTTGTCTTGAAGATAGCTTTCTTACCAGCTAAATCTTTTGCTTGGTAATCTTCTGGGAATGTAACGTTAACGTCAACATCTTCGCCAGCTGAGTGACCAATCAATTCGTCTTCGAATCCAGGAATGAATGTACCTGAACCAAGTTCTAGTGAGTAGTTTTGAGCACTGCCACCATCGAATTCTTTACCATCAACAGTACCAACGTAGTCAATAATTACTGTATCGCCTTTTTCAGCTTTACCGTCTTTAAGAACTAATTCAGCTTGTTGCTTTTGTAGTTCTTCTAAACGAGCTTCAACGTCAGCTTTCATAACATTACGTTTTTGCTTCTTAACTTCGATACCTTTGTAGTCACCAAGTTCAACATCAGGTTTAACAGTAATAACAGCTGTAATAGCCCATGGTTGACCTTTTTCCATTGATTCAACGTTGATTTGTGGTTGATCAACTGGTTCTACTTTAGTTTCATCGACAGCATTTTGATATGCAGTTGGTAAAACAGCGTTCAAGGCGTCTTCGTACAATGCTTCTTCACCATACATACGGTTGAAGATTTGACGAGGTACTCTACCTTTTCTGAAACCAGGTACATTTAAACTCTTCTTAACACGGTTAAATGCAGTATCTAAACCTTGTTTGATTGTGTCTTGGTCAATTTCAAATTTCAATTCACCAGTATTGTTTTCTTTTTTTGTAAATTTAGCCTTAGCAGACATTTATATTATCCCTCCGGTATTTCAACGATCTCATACTTTGTAATATTACCCTAAAATGGCAATATTGTAAACATTCGTCGTCATTTCTAGGTAATTTTAGACATCATTGTTACATTATAAAATACTTTGCAGCATTTTTGAATATTTAAGCATAAAAAAAAGAGTTGGATTAACCAACTCTTTAAAATCATTACCACTTAGAATTAGTCTAAGATTTCTGTAACAACTCCGGCACCAACAGTACGGCCACCTTCACGAACAGTAAATCTTGTACCTTCTTCAATAGCAACTGGAGCAATCAAGTCAACTTCAAAAGTAACTTGGTCACCAGGCATAACCATTTCTACACCATCTGGTAGTTCAATAACACCAGTAACATCAGTTGTATGGAAGTAGAATTGTGGACGGTAGTTTGAGAAGAATGGAGTATGACGTCCACCTTCTTCTTTACTCATGATATAAACTTCACCCTTGAACTTGTTGTGAGTTTGGATTGAACCTGGCTTAGCAAGAACTTGTCCACGTTCGATTTCATCACGGTTAATACCACGTAGTAAGATACCAACGTTATCTCCGGCTTCACCAAGATCAAGAGTCTTACGGAACATTTCTAGTCCTGTAACAGTTGACTTTTCGATTTCTGGTTTCAAACCAACGATTTCAACTTCGTCACCGATCTTAACTTCACCACGATCGATACGACCAGATGCAACAGTACCACGACCTGTGATAGTGAAGACATCTTCAACGGGCATCATAAATGGTTTTGTATTATCACGTTCTGGTGTTGGGATGTATTCATCAACAACATCAAGAAGTTCTTCAACGTGTTTTACTTCTTCAGGGTCTCCTTCAAGAGCCTTCAAAGCTGAACCACGTACTACCGGAATGTCATCCCCTGGGAAATCGTATTCTGATAGAAGTTCACGAACTTCCATCTCAACTAGATCAACTAGTTCTGGGTCATCAACAAGGTCAGTCTTGTTCAAGAAGACAACGATGTATTCAACACCAACTTGACGAGCAAGCAAGATGTGTTCACGAGTTTGTGGCATAGGACCATCAGTTGCAGCAACAACAAGGATGGCACCATCCATTTGTGCAGCACCAGTGATCATATTCTTAACGTAATCAGCGTGTCCTGGAGCATCGATATGTGCATAGTGACGCTTTTCAGTTTCGTATTCAACGTGAGCAGTGTTGATTGTAATCCCACGTTCCTTTTCTTCTGGGGCCTTATCGATATCAGCGTAATCTTCAGCTTTAGCTAAACCTTTGTCAGCCAAAATCTTAGTGATTGCTGCTGTTAAAGTAGTCTTACCGTGGTCAACGTGACCAATTGTCCCAATATTTACATGGGGCTTTGTTCTCTCATAATGTTCTTTTTCTGCCATTACAAAGAATCCTCCTAAAATTTCATTTCATAAGATTGATCCAAAGAAAATGTTCTTTAGACGACTCTTTACTGAAAAATTATACTACTTTCAGAGGTGAAAGCAAATTAATTCAACGCAAATCACCGACTAAAAATATACTCTTTGGATTATACGGGGCGTAAGCATAATTGTAAATACTCAAAGCGAAAAAAGTTTAATTTTTTCACTCTTGAAAGGCATCAATCAGATTATCGAATCTTTTTAGCCAAGTTTTTACATTATCTAGCCCCTGATTATCACTAACTTGTGAATCATCCACTAAACCATACCTTAAAAGCATCGCCTTTGTCCAGAGTTCAGGGCTTTTTATTATTTCTTCCCCAAACGGATAGACAAATGCCGCGTAAAGTGACAATTCACCTTTAAAGTTTTCCAACTGAGTTTCATTTTTATCAGTCAATAATTTTTCTAGTTCGTCACACATTTTCAAATAGACATCAGTTGACATAATAGGCATTAACTTGCTTGGATTGCAAGTTTTATTTTCGCCGTAAAAAGAAATATCGATATTTTCATCTAGTCCAAGCTTCAATAAATTCTCCAAGGCTTCACTCTTTAAAAGCGGATGCAGCAAGGGATTGTCTAATAAAATCTTAGCATTTTCGATGTAATCGTCTTTTCTAAATTCCCGCAACTTTCGCAATAATTGAATTTGTTCACTCGTTGGTTCAGTTACGATCGACAAGAGACGGTTTTTTATTGTTTCTTTTTCCGGCTTAAAGGCGCGTTCATGTCTATCTTCAGCAATTTGAATCCGTTTAACGACTTCATCTAAAAAGTCCCGTTTAATGTTTGGCATCGGATTGGCATCATAAAAGTTCAATAATTGATTGGCTAGCAAAAAATCATTATTCTCTAAAATAATGTCCAATGCCATCTGAGCCGTTTCGGGCTCACTGAGGTAGTAATTAAAATAATCTAAAATAACTGCTTCAGCATCCCCAGGTCTTTTCTGATTCAATAAAGAAGCGGCCAACCCCTTATTGATATCAAACGTCTGCTGCATAGCATACGCTTGCGTAAATAAGTCGGTTGACTCTTCCCAGTCACCTTGATCAAAGGCATCTTGAGCTTGATCTAGGATTTTTTTTAGATTATCTGAGTCGCTCATAAAGTACCTCAACCATCTCTGAATAAATTACTTATTCTATTTTTTTGCTTTTGACTTAGACTTTCTATGTCTATTTTGGTTCACTTCCATGATCACTGGCAAAATAACAGGGTGACGGTTAGTTTGTTCGTACAAGAAATGATTTAATTTGTCACGAACATTTTGTTTCAAGTCTGACCAATCGAAATCTTTGCTTGTTTGCATGTAGTCGACGATCGTATTAACGATAATATCTGAACTTTCGCTCAACAAGTCACGACTAGCACGCATATAAACGAAGCCACGTGCAGTTATTTTAGGCTTAGCAACGACTTTTTTCTTTTTACGGTCAATTGTAGCGACTGCGATAAAGACGCCGTCTTCGGCCAATAATTCACGGTCACGGAGCACAATACTACCGATATCGCCGATACCAATACCATCAATCATCGTATCACCAGCATCAACGCCTTTTCCTTGATAAAATTGACCATTTTCGTAATTGAGAACGTCACCTTTTTTAGTTAGGAAAATATTTTGATAAGGAACGCCAGTTTCATGAGCAATTCTAGCGTGAGCATCTAATAAACGATATTCACCTTGAATTGGAATAACGTTTTCAGGGTTCAACAAATTGATCATCAATTGCAAATCAGATTTATTAGCGTGACCTGATGAATGCTTGTCATCACTCAAGGCTTTAACTTCAGCTCCGGTACGATAAATGGCATCACGAGCTTTAGCAACAGTTGTTTCCATCGCATGTGAAGGTGTTGTAGCAATAAAGACTAAATCGCCCTCTTCAATTTGGAACTTCGTCTTTGCAGCAGGGTTAGCCATTTTACGCAAGACTTTGATTGGTTCGCCCATCTTACCAGTTTCGATAATGACTAGTTTATCCTTATCGACGTTCTTTAATTCCTTAGGTTTAACTAATAATTCTTTGTTCTTAATAGTTAGGTAGTTCAACTTCATCGCTGTCTTCAAAATCTTTTCAGCGTCGGTTCCGGACAAAAAGACTCTTCTACCCGTCTTATCAGCTGCGTCTAATACTTGTTGCATTCTTTGAATATTAGAAGCAACTTGAGCTACGATAATTCTTCCTGTGTGATAGCTAAAAGTATCAAAAATATATTCGTAGATATCTTTTTCGCTTGAATTTTCGTAAGGTGATTCGGCATTAGCAGAGTCACTCAATAAAGCCAAGACACGTTCGCTACCGATTTTAGCAATACGACCGTAATCTGTCTTATAAATTGGAGCAGCAGCTTGGTCGAACTTGAAATCACCAGTATAAACAATTTGACCTTCACTCGTTTTGATAACGATTCCTAATGAACCAGGGATTGAGTGAGTCGTCTTGAAAAATGACACTGAAGCTTCGTTAAAGTCGATAGCTGTGTTTTCATCGATAACATGAAAATCTGAGAACTTCTTACTACGACGATCATTTGCACAAACGATCTTAGCAAGTTCAATTGACATTTCTGAACCAAAGACTGGAATATCGTATTCACTGATCAAATATGGCAAAGCGCCAATGGCATCAGCGTGTCCATGTGACAAGAAAATTCCTACTACTTTATCAATATTTTTCTTGATGTAAGTCATATCAGGTACGACGACATCGATTCCATAAAGATCATTATCAGGATATTGCAAACCAATATCGAGAATATAAATCTCATCATTTACTTCTACTGCGTACATATTTTTTCCATTTTCACGTACGCCACTTAACAAAATTATTTTAATTTTTTTATCCATTTTCATCTCTCATTTCATTAAAATAGCATAGATCATAATATTCTATTGTGATTTTGAAGTCTTTTAAGACTATTTAAGCTATACCTGTTTTTTATTCTACCATATCAACAGTGTTTTAGAGAAAATAAGCAAAAAAAATAGGAGTTCCATAATGGAAACTCCTAAAATAATTATTAACGACGTAGACCCAATGACTTGATCAATTCACGGTAACGTTGAACATCTTTGTTACGTAGGTAACCTAATAAGTTACGACGGTGACCGATCTTCTTAAGTAGACCAACATATGAGTGGTGGTCTTTCTTGTTAACCTTCAAGTGGTCGTTAAGTGCGTTGATATCATAAGTTAATACAGCAATTTGTACTTCTGGAGAACCTGTGTCTCCGTCTTTACGTGCATATTGCTTGATAATTTCGTTTTTCTTTTCTTTTGAAATAGCCATTTATTTCACCTTTTCCTTATAAATTTAGCCAAACTATGCTTGCGTTGGTGATTCGTCAAACAGAGCATGGTTAACACAACTAATAAATTTACTACAAAATAGATATTTTTGCAATAGCGAAAAAAAATACACAATTCGTTGCATTGCTAATGCGAATTATGTATAATTCTATGTATTGAGTTTTAAAGCTTACTAGGTAATCGGAGGTGAAATTAATGCCACAAATTAAATCAGCTATGAAACGTGTAAAGACTGCAGAAAGCGCAAACCTTCGCAACAATGCACAAAAGAGTTCAATGCGTTCAGCAATTAAGAACTTTGAAACATCAGCTGCCAAAAACGCTGACAACAAAGACGAATTGTTCAGAACAGCTGTCCGTGCTATTGACATGGCTAAGTCAAAAGGCCTAATCAAGGCTAACAAGGCTGCTCGTGATAAGTCAAGACTTGCAAAATTGAATTAATGATATAAGCAGCCAGAAGGTTGCTTTTTTATTTTGTCCAAAAAAAAGGACTCGGATATTGATATCCGGGCCCTTTTTTTATGCATGTTTAGCAATAAATAGATCAAATAGTAATTCCTTATCGCCCTGTCCTGATTTTATTTGATAATCAAGATTGACACAATCGGAGTACATTACTTGAAGTCGTTTACGGTTCAATGACTTGGCTTGTCGATAAGAATACTTAACTCGGTAAGGATTCAAACGCAAATTCTTGGCAATCGTCCCTTCCGAAAGTCCCTTTTCTGACAAGATTTGAATTTGAATCAACAATCTAAGTTGTGAAATGATAATTGCTACCAATAAGATTGGGTCAATTTTTTGTAAAAGAAATTGATTGTACAATTCTTCCGCCTTATAAATGTTCTTATTAAGAATTTGAGTCGTTAAATCAAAAACATTATCTTCCAAAGACTGTGGAACTAATTCATTTACGGCTGTTTGATCAATCTTTTTAGTTTGTAATGAATATAATTTCAACTTATCCAACTGATTAGTAATCAAAGAATAATTACCTTTAGTTTTATTGATCAGCAATTCCAACGCAGCTGGTTCAATCTCATAGCCAGCTTTGTTCAAGTCTGCCTTAATTGTTCGATTCAAGACCGGACCTTCCATTTGACCAGCATCAACTACAGTAGCTAGCTTTTTAAGTTGCTTAGTAATTTTTTTTCGTGCGTCCAATTTATCATACGATGCAAAAATAACTAAAATCGTCGATGGCGTCGGATCTTGAATGTATTTAATCAGTAAATCAACATTTTGTTCAATAACATTTTTAGTTTTTTCGCCCGTTAAAAAATATGGATGTTGAGCAAAAACTAGTCGTCGTTCACCAAAGAAAGGTGCTGAAATTGCTTCATTGATCAAATCAGCAATCGATACTTCTTCCAAGTCAAAGTTGGAAAAATTCATTTCTCGTTCTTCAGCCGACATGATCTCTTTAAATGACTTTTGAATTTCTTTGATAAAAACTTGTTCTTTACCGGTAATCAAATAAACATTACTTAAATTACCTTGTTTTAAATTATTTTTTAGTTCCGTTACCTTCAATCAAGTCACCCTTTAAAAATGTCGTTAATCTTTCTTCATTATTGAAGAAATTATAATACCAAGATATCATACCATATTCGGCCGTATTAAAATATTGGACCTGATGGTTTTTCAGACGTGTCAAAGTCTCCTGATTAGGATGACCATAGCGATTATTGATCCCTGCAGAAATCAAACCAACATTAGGTTTAGTAACTTGCAATAAATTATCGCCAGTCGAAGTTTTAGAACCATGATGACCGAGTTTTAAATAATCCACTTTGAATTGATACTTTTTTAAAATCTTATTCTCCGATGGAATGTCCAAGTCCCCAGTAAATAACCAATTTTTTTGTTGTATTTTGGTTAACAACGTCAAAGAGTCACTGTTTTCGCCCTTGCCGCTTTTTTTCGGCCATAAAATTTGAAAATCAAGCGTTCCGACTTTTACTCTATCTCCTTGATGTAGATTTTTAAATTTGATTTGCGGATGTTTTTGGATAGTCTTTTTAATTTTCGGATCGTTTTCTAAGCCGATTCCAAAATTAACTTCTTTAACATCGAATTTAGTCAAAATCGTTTCTAGATTTCCAATATGGTCGACATCTTTATGGGTCAAAAATAACTTATCAACGTGACTGATTCCTTTTGATTTCAAAACAGGCAAAGTATTGAAGTCAACTTGATTGCCACTATCATGCTTTGCCCAAGGCTTAGTGGGAAAATGCACCTTACCGGCTACATCGATCATGACGACTTTTCGATTCAGAGGCGTAGTGATCAAGATACTATCTCCTTGTCCAATATCAATCAAATTGACCGAACCAACAAGAGGAAACTTATTCAAGAAGACGCATCCCCAAAATACAACCAGATAGCTCAACAAGTAACGATTCCAAAAATTGCGACTTTCTACATAGAAAAGTGTAATGATTACGAGTAACAGCACTAATGCAATCGGAAATTGACCAGTAATAAACCCAAATTGCCTATTTAAAGCTATACTATCCAAAAATCGATACAACTGGTCAAAAATTTTATTTACGAAATCCCAAAACGACCAATGAACAGTGATGGCAGAAACTATTGTGATCGGCAAAATCACCATCATAAACAATGGCACAAAAATAATATTCACGATAATAGTCAACCAATTGAATTGATACGTATAATAACAAATCAGTGGAAGACTGACCAAATTCATTTTAAAAGTCGTTAACAATAAATTTGTTCTTTCATATAAATATAAAATTGTAAAAGATAATAGAAAACTCAATTGTCCACCCATTTCAATCATGGCAAATGGATAAATCAGTGTACAAACTAACAAGGTCAAACTAAATAAATCTAATTTGCTGATCGATATCTGCATCTTCTTCAAAATCATCGCTAACATTGCTAAAATAATTGCTCGCCAAATACCACTTTTTGATCCTACTAATAATCCATAACACGGTAAAATCAATAAGAACGAACCATCTACCCAATCAACGGGAATCCTAAAAAAAGAGGTCAGCTTTCTTACAAAAGTTAGAATCACTAAAACATGTAGCCCTGACAAACTGAATAAATGAATGATTCCTAAAATACTCAAAGTCTTGAGGAAATCTTTCTCTGAACTAGGCACATAGCCGACTAATAAACTCTGCGCATGAATCTTTAACCATTTTGGCAAGTATGACAGATGATTGATTATATGTATTCGTAAAACATTTATTTTTTCTGATATTGTTTTTGGCTGCATCTTTTGCAAGTGATCGATACTCTGTAAATTCACTTGATAAAAAACGCCTTTATGCTGTGCATATTTTTTAAAATTGAATTCTCCTGGATTGCGCGGTCCTGATAGAGGTTGCTTTTTTGCTATTTTTACTTGAGCTATCGTTAATTCAGATAAATCTTTCCAAATCTTTTGTTCACGCTCCGTTTTAATCCGATAAATAAATCGATAATTTCGGTCAGCTTTCAATTCGCCATTCAAAATATCACCATTGACTGATATTTTATCGGGAGAAAAAATAGCTGTCTGAAAGTTTGTCGATTTCGGTTCCTGAACAAAGCTTTGGCATCGAATACCCGTGATCATAGCTAGTACGAGCGTGACAATCAATACTACCGGCTTTTTTAAACAGACTAATCTAACTATTAAAATCACTGCCAAACTCCAAAACCAGGTAGATTCAAATATCGCTGCCACGACAATACTGACCATAATAGCCGGAAAAATAAAGTAATCCTTCATAAGCTTAAACAGTTAATTGATCTTTCAAAGAATCCAAACTCTTCTCGCCAATGCCAGATACTTTCGTCAAATCGTGCAAACTTTTGAAATTACCGTTTTTTTCTCGAAAAGCAATGATTTTTTCAGCTTTTTTAGGTCCAATCCCGGTAACATCCTTGAAATCTTCAGCTTTAGCATTGTTAATATTTACCTTCTCACCTTTAGTGGAGGCACTAGTTGAAACCGCACTGGTAGAGCCAACGACTGGTACATAAACTTGCATTTGATCAGATACCCTTTTTGCCTGATTTATCTGCTTAGTATCCGCATTGTCAGCTAAACCGCCAGCCAATTGAATCGCCGTCTGAACTAGGGAGTTCTCTTTAACTTGATAGACACCCGGCTTTTTTACTGCTCCTTGAATATCGACCGCCACTAACTTATTTTTAGGCATCGAAGTTGTTTTTTTAGGAGCTTTGGGAGAAGTCTTTATCTCAGTCTTGATATCATTTTTGACTGCCGGGGTTTTATTAGTCCACCAATAACCCCCGACTCCTAAAATTAAAATGCTTAACACAATGACTATTAATTTATTTTGTTTGATATAGTCTAAAAATTCATTCATCTTTATCACCTCAAAAAAGATTACGAAAAAAAACAGCCCTTATTTGGACTGTTTTGTCTTTTCAAGATAATTAATTGCATCATTCAAGTTCTTTACAGGAACGATTTTCATCTTGGTATGAATTTTTTTAGCGGCACGTAAAGCTAAGTGGTAGTTATTAACGTAGCCAGGTTCATATTTTTTGATCAATTTTGTAACCGGATCATCGGGAGCAAAGAAAACTGTTGCACCTTCTTGAGAAGCAGCATAAACTTTCTTCTCGATTCCACCGATTGGACCGACCGTACCATCTGGAGAAATAGTTCCCGTTCCCGCTATCGTACGTCCAGCCTTTAAATCTTTGTTAGCAATTTGCGAATAAACTTGCAAGGTAAACATCAAACCAGCTGATGGACCACCGATACTACCTGCATCGATCTTTGTCGCCGGCTTACCTTTTGCTTCAGTATTATCAGTCAAAGTAATGCCTAAGCCAAAACGTTTTGTATCAGCTAATTTGACTAACTTACCACTAGCAGTTTTTTCCTTGCCATCACGGGTAAACTTAATTTTTACCGTAGATTTCTTATTTTGCTTTTTGACATACTTGATAAATTGATCAGCGTTGTTGAAGTGGTAACCGTTGATTGATGTTATCGTATCGCCAATTGCTAGTTTATTCTTAAAGTCAGAATTATCCATCACGTCCATAACATACACACCCAAGTACTTTTTCGTAAAGGGCTTGTCAGCTTTAGAATAAGCGGCCTGAATGGCATTGTTCGTAGCTGACTTCATGTAATACTGTTGAACGCGTAAATACTCTTCATTAGTCTCATCGCCCATCAATTCCTGTTGCGAATAGATGGTCTCAAAATTATTGCCAACGGATTTTAGGAGCGTAAATGGTGTTCCATTAACAATTCCAACTGTCGTCAACAACAGATTGCCTTTTTTTTGATCGTGCTTACCAGCAACTTTAACAAATTGAGAAGTATCTTCTGCTGAACCGGGTACTTCCAAATAATATTTAGTTGGGTAGAAGAAAAATGCCACCACAACTATGAAAATAAAAATAGCACCAAAAACTTTGTTTCTAGTTTTGTTGAACTTCAAAATGAATTATTCCTTCCTCAACTTCTTTATCAATGCTTTAGCAACAGCTGGAGGAACAAATTCAGAAATATCGCCACCAAATTTTGCTACCTCTTTCATCATTGATGATGATATCGTAGCATACTTGCCATTAGCTAGCAGGAATATCGTTTCAATATTTTTATCCAAAACTTTATTGATTGAAGCGACACCTGATTCATAGCCAAAATCATCGGGATTACGCATGGAACGCACTAGAAATTGTGCTCCTAAATCCTTAGCCAGCTTAGTAGACAGTTCACCTTTTCCATCATAAACTTCAACATTATCTAAATCAGTCGTCTCGGCTTCAATAAAAGCTTTCTTCTCTTGATATGTAAATAAGTAATTTTTTGAAGTATTCGTCATCGGTACAACATACAATTTGTCGAATAATTTAGCTGATCGATGAATAATATCCAAATGACCATTGGTAATTGGATCAAAACTTCCCGCATAAAGTCCAATCTTTTCAGACATTCTTAACCCCCAAATCGATACATCGCTACTTTAGTATCTTTATATCTTTTTTCTTTGATCAATTCAATCTGTTCTAGTTCTAAATCAATGTCATAATTTGTTTCATCGACAATAACTGCCCCATCATTTAACAAGTCATTGTCAACCATATCAGAAATAATTTGTTCAGTAATCTTCATCCGATACGGTGGATCTAAGAATACTAAATCAAATTTGACCTTTTCGTCTTCAAACTTCTTCAAAGCTTCTGTGGCACTGGACTTAATTACTACGAAACTATCTTCTTCACGAGTTTTTTCGACATTTTCCTTAATAGTATTGATAGCTTTATAAGCCTTATCAACTAAATAAGCTTGCTGATAACCTCTAGAGACAGCTTCAATCCCTAAACTACCGGTTCCAGCAAATAAGTCTAAAGCGACACCATCAACCATATACGGCGATAGCATGCTAAAAACTGCTTCTTTTACTTTGGCCGAAGTTGGACGCGTGTTATTAGTCGGAACTGCTTTTAAATTGAGCCCTCGAAATTTACCTGAAACTACCTTCATTAATCTTCCTCTTCAGTATTCTTAGATTTTAAGACAAAATGTTCATCCAACTCTTTTCGATGAGCCAATGCTACACGTTTAACATAATTTTTAGAAATCAATTCTTTTCTAACTTCTGAAACCTTTTCTGAATTGACATACAACATAACATATTTCATTTTGGGAGAAGTGTAATAAATTGTTCCATAACGTTGCAATTTTTTTCTCCATTTTAGTGAGTAGACCCAGACATACAGCGCCTGACGTTCCACTTTTTTGTACATAGAATCACCTTTTTTTCATTTTTTCAAACTTCGTCGTTGCTTCAAGGTTCAAAACGATTCCTAAGGCGACTGATAAAATCAACAGACTGGAACCACCATAACTAATAAATGGCAAGGTAACACCAGTCAATGGAATCAATCCTAACAATCCACCAACATTTAAGACCGTTTGAGCCAAAATCATTGTCGCCACGCCATAATAAACTAATGAATTATAAGATTTTTTCGAACGAAGTCCTAAAGAAATCATTCTCAAAATAATAATCAACAATAAGCCTAAAATAAAAGCCACGCCAACTAAGCCCAATTCTTCACTGATGATCGACAAGATAAAATCAGTGTGCGGTTCGGGCAAATAACCACGCTTTTGAATACTATTTCCTAAGCCAGTACCGAAAATCCCACCATTACTAATAGCGTAAAAAGAATTAACCAACTGCGCTCCAGACTTTTGTTCCAATTGAAACGGATGCTGCATAGCTAAGAAACGTTGATAAGCATAATTAGTTTTCACAAAATTAGGTGGAAACTTGGTTATCATAACTACGACACCAATGAAAACCGTCAATAAGAAAGCACT
Organism: Companilactobacillus farciminis KCTC 3681 = DSM 20184; assembly: GCF_002706745.1. Classification (NCBI taxonomy): domain Bacteria; kingdom Bacillati; phylum Bacillota; class Bacilli; order Lactobacillales; family Lactobacillaceae; genus Companilactobacillus; species Companilactobacillus farciminis. Next base: position 1,611,103 of record NZ_CP017702.1, read on the forward strand.
CAATTCAGCAATTAATTTTCCCGGAATAGTTGATGACGCCAACAAAACCAAAGTTATCAACGACAAAATCAAAGCCCCACCAATATCTGGTTGCACGAGCACCATGATGATGATTGAGGCTACAATTATCATCGGTTGTAAAACTTCTCGAAAAACTTCTTTCCAACCTTGTTTTCTAATCAGACGATTTTGTTTATTAGTCAAAACTAATGCCAAAAACATGATCAAAAACAACTTAGCAAATTCCAATGGTTGAAAGTTAAATATCTTCAAACTGATCCAAGCCGAGGCCCCGTTAACACGACTACTAGGATCAATCAAAGCACGTCCTAACAAGTAAAATAACGAACCGACTGTAATCAGCATTACCATACTCAAAATCCGCTGACTCTTTAAGATCCGCTCTTTCAGCATAAAAGTTACATAACATAGAAAAATCCCCAACACCGCATAGATGGCTTGCTTGATCAAATATTGATTAGTACTGCCACCAGCTATTAAAGAATTATAAAAACTGGCTGAATACACCATCACGATGCCTATACCCAATAACAGAATATATGGAATCACGATCCATAAGTCTATTTTCTTTAATTTTTTCACATTTTAACTCCTAAAATCTGATATAACGATTATACCACCAAACAAATGGATACAAAACTTCACACAATTTATTAAAAAAATCAAAACAAAAAGGGCTGAAGACTAGTGTCCCCAACCCTTAAAATTATCAATTATTTAGTGTTTTTCTTTTGTTTGTCGAACTTCTTACGTTCATTTGTGTTCAAGATCTTCTTACGTAATCTAACACTTTCAGGTGTTACTTCACAAAGTTCGTCTTCGTTTAGGAATTCGATTGATTGTTCAAGTGACATATCCTTAGGTGTCTTGATTGCAGCAGCGTGGTCTTTACCAGAAGCACGAGTATTTGTAAGGTTCTTACCCTTTGTAACAGTAACGGCGATATCTTGATCACGGCTACTTTCACCAACGATCATACCTTCGTAGACATCAACACCGGCACCGATGAACAATGTACCACGATCTTCAACTGATTGTAGTGAGTAAGTAGTTGATGGACCTTGGTTGATTGAAACCAAAGCACCAGTTCTTCTACCTGGGTTCCAGTTCTTAACAACTGGCTTGTATTCTGAGAATGTGTGGTTCAAGATACCGTAACCACCAGTCATTGACAAGAATTCTGTTGAGTAACCGATCAAACCACGTGAAGGTGCAGAGAAAATAAGTTTTGTTTGACCATTTCCTGTACTTTCCATGTTTTCCATGTCCCCTTTTCTTTGGGCCATAGAATCGATAACTGAACCAACGTATTCGTCAGGAGTATCGATAGTTACTTCTTCGTAAGGTTCACATTTTTGATTGTCGATAGTCTTGTAGATAACTTCTGGACGTGATAGTTGCAATTCGAAACCTTCACGACGCATTTCTTCAACAAGGATTGACAAGTGAAGTTCACCACGACCTGAAACCATCCAAGCACCAGCTTGATCAGTATCTTCAACCTTCAATGAAACATCAGTGTGCAATTGTTTCTTCAAACGGTCTTCAATCTTTCTAGCAGTAACTTCTGTACCTTCACGGCCAGCAAATGGTGAGTTGTTTTGTAAGAACATCATCTTCAATGTTGGTTCATCAATACGTAGCAATGGAAGTGCTTCTTGATGGTCAACTGGTGTAACAGTTTCACCAACGAAAATATCTTCCATACCAGAAACAGCAATTAAGTCTCCGGCTTTAGCTTCATTGATTTCAACACGGTTCAAGCCCATGAAACCAAATAACTTAGTTACACGGAAGTTCTTCGTTGAACCGTCAAGTTTCATAACAGTAACGCTGTCCCCAACTTTGATCTTACCTCTAAATACACGACCAATACCGATACGACCAACGTAATCGTTGTAGTCTAGTAGGGCAACTTGGAATTGTAATGGTTCATCTGAGTTGTCGATTGGTGCAGGGATTGTCTTCAAAATTGTATCGAACAATGGGTCCATTGTGTGTTCTTGATCAGCTGGGTCATCTGAATAACTTGATGTACCGTTGATAGCTGAAGCGTAAATAACAGGGAAATCAAGTTGTGAGTCGTCAGCACCTAATTCGATGAATAGTTCAAGCACTTCGTCAACAACTTCTGCAGGACGAGCACCTGGTCTATCAATTTTGTTAATAACAACGATTGGTGTTAAGTGTTGTTCCAAAGCTTTCTTCAAAACAAAACGTGTTTGAGGCATTGTACCTTCATAGGCATCAACAACTAGCAATACACCATCAACCATCTTCATGATACGTTCAACTTCACCACCGAAGTCCGCGTGTCCTGGTGTATCCAAGATATTGATCTTCTTACCCTTGTAATCAACAGCTGTATTCTTTGAAAGGATTGTGATACCACGTTCTCTTTCAATAGCATTTGAATCAAGCGCACGGTCTTGGATTTCGTAGTGCTTTCCTAGTGTGTCTGATTGTTTTAGCATTTCGTTAACTAATGTAGTTTTACCGTGGTCAACGTGAGCGATGATCGCAATGTTTCTAATATCTTCTCTTCTCTTAGTCAAATTAGTTCTTCCTTCCATAAATACGTGTTTAGATTACTTGCAATAAAAAAACTGTGAATGACTGTCACAGTTCACTAACGCGCTTTAAGTGTCTTTAGTGCTTCAGAAGCAACCTTCTGAGTACCAACTATTACGACTTGTGATTCTAACATATTTATTGGGGAATCGTCAATACTTACGACACTCATCCCCGCTGCTTCACATAGAACGCGTCCAGCGGCTAAATCCCAAGGAGCTAAGTATGACATATACATGACTTCTTTTCCAGTTAAAAGGTGTCCGAAGATAATTCCAGCACTACCATAAACCCTCAGTCCACTGCTCTTCTTTACGACTTCTTGAACATCAAATTTGTTTGCCAAAGCCATTGGAGCTGATATGTCAACTAACCCTTCTATCAAAGGTAAATTCTTTGGAATATCGATCGGTGTTTGGTCGATGAATAATCCAATTTCCTTACCGCCATGATAAATTTCATTATCCATAACGTCTATGATAGCACCAATTAAGGGTTCACCGTCAATGTAAACGCCAATCATTGATGCAAAATCGTCGCCGCGCTTCACAAAATTCATCGTGCCATCAATAGGATCGACAAAGAAAACCAAGCCCGACATATCTTTTACTAAATCGCCATAGCCTTCTTCACTAACGATCGTAGCTTCTGGATAAGCCTCTTTGATTCTCGTATTAATAAACTTCTCAGTCTTTTTATCAAAGTTAGTTACTAAATCATTACGATTCTTCTTTGTACCGACAGACATCTTCTTAATAGAATCCTCTCGTAAGTTTTCACCAACTTGAGTTAATAATTCTACTAGAAATGCATCGATTTTTTTACTATCTACGTTCATTTCGAATCCTGACTTTCTCACTGTTTTTAGCTTTTTGACATTGTTTGAAGACTTGATAAATTGAATAGCCTGATTCACTTTCAAATTCTTTATCGAGACGTTTTTGCTCCATCTTCATGGGCACTACTTGTTGGAACGAGCGGTATTTTTGCAAAAATTCATCCCGCTTGACACCTGACTCATAGGCCTTTTCGACGGCATTGTATAAATCTATCACGGTCACGATATCTTCTTGACTCCAAGTCTCATCAAGCGGATAGCTGTAATTATCTTGCATTGAAATAACCCCTTTCATTTATTCTACTATACAAAAAAAGCGGTGCAATTGCATCGCTTTTAGTCAAATCATTTTATTTAGTTTACAAAATATCTTATTTTGGTTTCTAAACGCAAAACTGATTTAAATGTGTGTTGGATAGCCAATCAAAATATCAGCAGCTTCTTGAATTGGTTCACCTAGAGTTGGATGTGGGTGAATTGTGAGAGCAATATCTTCGGCATTTAGTTGACAATTAATTGCAACACTCAATTCAGAGATCAAATCACTAGCACCGGGTCCGACGATTTGTCCACCAAGAAGTGTGCCAGTATCCTTTTGAGCAATCAACTTCACGAATCCTTCAGCAGCGTCCAAGGAAACCGCACGAGCGTTACCAGCAAATGGGAATTTGGCAACTTTGACGTCGATGCCTTTATCCTTAGCATCTTTTTCTGTCAAACCGACACTAGCCAATTCCGGATCAGTGAAACAAACGGCCGGGACGCCAATGTAGTCATTAGCGGTATTCTTGCCAGAAATAGCACCAGCTACAGTCTTAGCTTCAAAGAAAGCCTTGTGAGCCAGAGCAGGTCCTGGAGTGATATCACCGATAGCATAAATGTGATCAACTGAAGTCTTGCCTTGTTCATCTACTTCGACTAAACCTCTGTCAGTAGTTTTGACATTCGTCATTTCAAGACCAAAGTTGTCAGTATTTGGACGACGTCCGACTGTTACCATACAGTAGTCAGCACTGATCGTAGTTGGAGTGCCATCTACTTCGTAAGTAACATCGACGTGATCGCCTTTATTTTCACTCTTTTTGGCCATGGCATTAGTAATGATCGTAACGCCTTTTTTCTCAAGGTTCTTCTTAACGATAGAAACCATGTCTTTTTCGAAGTTAGGAATGATATTTGGAGAACCTTCAAGAATCGTTACGTGAGCACCAAGGTCAGCATAAGCACCGGCAAGTTCTGTTCCGACATAACCACCACCGATGATAATGAATTCCTTAGGAACTTCTTTCAAATTCAAGCCACCAGTTGAATCAATTACTCGGTCATCGAATTTGAATCCTCTGATCTCGATAGGACGACTACCAGTTGCCAAAATCAAATTCTTGAACTTGATAGTTTGACCGCCACCGTTGTCCATGAATTGTCTAGGACCACTTGGCATTACACGTAATTGCGTATCACTATCCAAATATGCTTCACCATTGATCAATTCAACGTGATGCTTTTTGAGTAGCATTTGAACACCATTAGTCATTCGAGCAACGACTTTTTCATCTTTCCAAGCTTGTGTCTTAGTAAAGTCAATCGTTGCATCGCTAGTTGTAATACCATAAGTTGATGAATCTTTCGCTTGTTGAAGTCTGTGACCAGCTGTGATCAAAGCTTTTGAAGGCACACAACCGACATTCAAACAAACACCACCAACAGTATCTGATTTTTCAATAACTGTTACATCTTGTCCTAATTCTGAAGCTCTGATTGCTGCAACATAACCACCAGGGCCTGATCCAATAATAACGGTATCTTTTTCTATTACATTTTCTGCCATTTTAAATTAGCCCTCCATCAATAACATATCTGGATCGTGCAACAACTTCTTCAATAAGTTCAAAGCGTTTTGAGCTAAAGCACCATCAATTAATCTGTGATCGTAGCTTAGTGATAACTTCAACATCTTACCTACTTGAATGTTGCCGTCCTCATCTACATAAGGTTCATTAGCAATCTTACCGACACCAAGGATTGCTACTTCAGGGTAATTGATAACTGGAGTGAACCAGCCACCACCGATTGAACCGACATTACTGATAGTGATTGAACCACCAGACATCTTGTCCATACTCAACTTGTTGTCATAAGCAGCTTGCGAGTTTTCAGTGATTTCTTTGGCAATTTCAAACATACCTTTAGAATCAACGTTCTTAACATTTGGAACATAAAGTCCATGTTCAGTATTTGTGGCAATTCCGATATTGTAATAGTGCTTGTAGACAATTTCTTCAGTTGAATCGTCAATTGAAGCATTCAACTCTGGATATGCCTTCAAAACAGCTACTAAGGCTTTGGCAATATAAGGCAAGAATGTTAAATGAATACCTTTATCAGCAGCAATTGCCTTGTACTTCTTGCGGTTAGCCATCAAAGCGCTTACTTCAACATCGTCAAAACTAGTTACGTGAGGAGCTGTGTGCTTACTATTGAGCATTGCCTTAGCAATTGCTTTTCTAGTCATAGACATCTTTTCACGAGTCTCTAATTCAGGAGTTGCTGACTTGTAAGGAGTAATTGGTTGTGCTGGTGCACTTGGAGCTGCAGCTGTACTTGTAGCAGTTGCTGAAGTTTGGGTAGCTGCTTGTGGATTACCGCTCTTAAAGGCATCAACATCCGCTTTAGTAATTTGACCATGCTTACCACTAGGAGTTACTTGGCTCAAATCAACACCTTTGTCACGTGCATATTGACGAACTGATGGCATAGCCAAATATTTGGCATTGGCTGAACCAGTTGCAGATCCGGCTTGTTCTTTAGCTTCTGGTTTAGCTTCTTCTTTTGTTTCGGCTTTTGGTGCTTCATCGTCGCCGTCGTCAGCTGAACCATCGTCAATAACGATCAAAGTATCGCCAACCTCAACTGTCTCTCCTTCTTTAGCTACAATTTGTTTGACAGTTCCGGCAACTGGGGATGGTAGTTCTTCAACTGATTTATCATTTTGAATTTCTACCAAGGAGTCATCTTCTTTTACGGTGTCTCCTTCTTTAACTAGCCAGCTAGCGATTTCACCTTCGGCCATCCCTTCACCAAGTTCTGGTAATTTAAATTTGTAAGCCATAGTTGTTTTCCCTTCCTTCGATTAATTAGTAGTTGAGAATCTCATTTACTTTTTCTTCAATTTCTTTGGCACGTGGGATCCAAATGTCTTCACCTAACGCAAATGGATAAACACTGTTTGGTGCTGCAACTCTACCAACTGGTGCATCGAGAGAAAGAATAGCGCCTTCAGCAATAGCTGATGCAACTTGTGCGCCAACTCCGGCCATCTTTTGAGCTTCTTGAACGATTACAACTTTGTGTGTCTTTTCAATTGACTTGAAGATTGTTTCCGTATCAATTGGAGAAACAGTTCTAAGATCAATAACTTCAACTGAAATATTCTTTTCAGCCAAACTATCAGCAACTTTAAGTGCTTCATTAACTTCCGCACCATAAGCTACGATCGTAATATCATTACCTTCACGAACAACGTTTGCTTTGTCCAAAGGCACTGTATACTTACCATCAGGAATATCGTCTTTCATTGAACGATATAGTTTCAAGTTTTCCATGAATAGTACTGGATCGTTACTTTCAACTGAAGAAATCAACAAACCTTTAGCATCATATGGATTACTTGGCATAACAACACGGAGTCCAGGAACGCCTGTAAAGAAGTTTTCTAGGTTATCAGCGTGCATTTCAGCAGTATGTGTACCACCACCATAAGGAGTACGGATAGTTACCGGAGCGTTCTTCAAACCATCGAATCTAAAACGCATTCTAGCTAATTGACCAGCAATTTGGTCGACAGCTTCAAAAGAAAAGCCCATGAATTGAATTTCTGGAATTGGACGCCAGCCAGTTAGACCAAGCCCTGTTGCCAATCCCATGATTCCTGATTCAGCAAGTGGAGTATCGAAGACTCTATCTTCACCATATTTTTTTTGAAGTCCTTGAGTAGTTCTGAAAACACCACCATTTTTACCAACATCTTCACCGAAGATCAATGTTTTTGGATCGTCTTCCAGAACAATGTCTAAGGCATCTGTAACTGCTTGAATATAAGTTTTCTTAGCCATTTTTACTTCGACTCCTTTGCTTCAAATTTATCAATTTCTTGTTTCATTTCTGGAGTTGGAATTTCAAAAGTACGTTTCAACATATCGGAAACTTTATCGGCAGGAACGTTATCTGCTTCTTTGATTGCATCCTTAAATGATGCTTTGTACTCATCAACTAATTTGTCTTCTTCATCTTCTGACCAAAGTCCTTTATCTGTAAGAACTTTTCTGAGACGAATCAATGGATCTTTTTCAAACCAAGGTTGTTCTTGATCCTTAGTTCTGTAACGTTTAGGATCGTCACCGGCACTTGAGTGAGCACCGAAACGATAAGTTAGAGTTTCAATCAAAACAGGACCATTGCCTGCAACCATGTAATCACGCGCTGCTTTAGCAACTGCATAACAAGCTAAGATATCCATTCCATCGACTTGAACGCTAGGAATACCTGCAGCAACAGCTTTTTGAGCTAATGTAGGAGCAGCTGTTTGTTTTGCACGAGGTGTTGAAATAGCAAAGCCATTATTTTGAACGATGAACAAAACAGGAGCTTGATAAGCACCAGCAAAGTTCATTCCTTCATAACTATCACCTTGTGAAGTACCACCATCACCAGTATATGTGAAGGCAATTGTATCTTCTTCTTTATTCTTCTTGATACCAAGTCCAACACCAGCAGCTTCAACATAAGCAGCACCGATGATAATTTGTGGCATCATTGAACGAGCTTTAAATTTGTTACCTAAAACATGTCCTCTTGACCAAAGATAAGCTTCAGTCACAGTAGCTCCATGTTGGATCAATTGAGGAACGTCACGATAAGCAGGTAGAAGATAATCTTGTTTCTTCATTGCGAGAACAGTTCCCATCTCAGAAGCTTCCTCACCTTCAGTTGGGGCATAGAATCCCATGCGTCCTTGACGTGAAAAGTTCATTGTCTGTTCATGCAAAGCACGTTCCCAGACCATTTTCTTCATGAATTCAACTAAATCTTCATCTGAAAAACTATCGAAAACCTCTTGATCAGTAATTTCAGCATTTTCATTCAAAACTTGAATGGGTTTTGAAACGTTCGATAAATTATTTTTTATTGCTTCAAAATCAACAATTGGTTTATTTGCCATTCTCCACAGTCCTTTCATAAAAAACTCATCCCTTGTGAATATTTGTAAGGGCTTTCATATAATTTTAGTCTAACATTGATCTGCCAAAAAACAAGTAGTTTCAACGTTCTTGGCACAAAAAAAATTTAAAAATATTTTTCATTAGTTTGTGAAAATTGTAACTATTTATCCAAATTTATTTCATTTTCAGAGCTTCCATTCTCTAGTTCGCTGACCATTGAATTGAGAGAGACGGTTGCCATATTTTTTACGGCCTTAGTTGTATAAAAGGCGATGTGTGGCGTCAATATAATCCGATTACTCTTAATTACTCGCTCTAATAGTTTGTCGCTAAATTCTTGATCGCTTAAATCGGTATTAAACACGCCGACTTCATTCTCATAGACATCCAAAACTGCTCCGTAAAGCTTTCCATTTGCAACTGCATCATAGAGTTCTTCGGTGTTGATCAAGTCGCCACGAGCTGAGTTGACAACAATCGCATTATCTTTCATTTCAGCAATTGTATCTTTATTTATCACCGTGTGACCCTTGCCAAGACTAGGAATATGTAGGGTTACAACATCTGATTCTTTCAAAAGCGTATCTAAATCATCGACGTATAATCCTTGTTTTTCAATTTCTGGATTGTGAAATTTGTCATATGCGATGACTTTTGCACCAAATCCTTGATAAATTTTTATTGCGGCTCGACCAATTCTTCCAGTACCTGCAACCCCTACTGTTAATTGATTCAACTCACGACCAATATCTGGTGCCCATCTGAAATCGTGTTGGTCCACTTTTCTGATCATATGTTTAAAATTACGTAATAATGCCATCAAACCAGCAACTGAATATTCAGCGATAGCTTCTGGCGAATAACTTGGAACATTAGTTAAACGAATATCGTTTCTCTTCAAAGCTTCGAATGGAACATTGTCGACACCAACATTACGTAGCGACAAAACATGAATCCCAAATTCATTCATCGTATCAAAAATCTTCTCGTCGTATGGTAACTGTTGATAAGCGACGATTCCATCGTATCCTTGAGCCATTTTGACTGTTTCTGGCGTTAACAAATCAGTCACGATTTTTACTTCAATATTGTTGGTCTTAGACCACTCTTGAATATATTTCTTTTCATCTTCCCTGACGCCAAAATCAATTAGCTTCATTAACAAAACCTCCAGCCATCTTTTTTATTTATGCACCAATATGAAATCGGTAACATGTACATTTACCATTTTATCATTATGGTGTTTGATATCACAAAGATATGACCCACTAAAATCTTTTCGGATGGTGGCGCTTACTTGATTTCTTTTCCAAAAAATTTTTCATTTACTTCTATTTTTTAAGAAAAATAATCTATAATAGATATACTAAGGTAATTTTGTACAATTTAACATTTGGAGGAAACTATGTATTTTATGAAAGATATCGTCCGTGATGGCGATCCCGTTTTAAGAAAAGTTGCAGAAAAGGTCCAATTTCCACTAAGTGATGAAGATAAAGCTTTAGCGGATAACATGATGGAATATCTCGTTAAGAGTCAAGATGAAGAATATGCTGAAAAACACCAATTAAGAGCCGGTGTTGGTTTGGCTGCTCCTCAAGTTGGCGTTTCAAAGATGATGGCTTCTGTTTTGGTTCCTAATGAAGAAGATCCTGACAAGCCACTTCTCAAGATGACTTTGATCAACCCAGTTATTATTAGAAACTCTGTTCAAAGAGCTGCTTTGTCTGAAGGTGAAGGCTGCTTATCAGTTGATAAAGATGTTCCTGGATTTGTTCCTCGTGCTGACCGTATCACTATCAAATACGATGACTTCGATGGTAACTCACAAACACTTCGTGTCAGAGACTACCCTGCTATCGTTTGCCAACACGAAATCGATCACTTAAATGGACACCTATACTATGACAAGATCAGTAAGACTGCCCCATTTGAATTAGATCCAAGTACTGTAGTCATTTCGTAATAGTAGTTAAGTATACTTAGATAACTTATTATGGTAGAATTGTGCTATCTATTGAATAGTGCACAAATGGACTGGAAAAGAATTACCGAATGAGACTGACTTGTTTCATTCAATTTGATTAAAGGAGAATTATATATTGATTTATAAAGTTTTGTATCAAACAAGTGAACTAGACAACCCCCGTCGTGAATTTACACATTCACTCTATATGGACGCTGCTTCAAGTATCGAAGTGCGTCAAGCAGTAGAGGATAATACTGACTATGACATCGAATTTATTCAGGAGCTCGATGAAAAACATCTCGAATACGAGAAAAAGAGTCCTGACTTTAAATTGACGGAGTTTTAGTTAATGTCCTTTAAAGTTAAAAATAATGAAGTTGCCGTCTTTGCCATCGGGGGCCTTGGTGAAATCGGTAAAAATATGTATGGAGTTCAATATCAAGATGAATTGATCGTGATTGATGCCGGAATTAAATTCCCAGAAGACGAACTCCTCGGAATTGACTATGTCATTTCTGATTACAGCTACTTAGTAGAAAATAAGGATAAGATCAAGGGTCTATTTATCACTCACGGTCACGAAGACCATATCGGTGGTATCCCTTATCTCCTTCAACAACTTCCTAACATCCCTGTTTATGCCGGTCCATTAGCTTGTGCATTAATTAAAGGTAAATTGGAAGAACATGGTCTATTAAGAACGACCGAAATGCACGTCTTGCACGAAGACGATGTTATTAAATTCCCAAAGACTAGTGTCTCATTCTTTAGAACGACTCACTCAATTCCTGATACCTTAGGTATCGCTGTTCATACCCCTCAGGGAATTATCGTTGAAACTGGTGACTTTAAGTTTGACCTAACACCAGTTGCTGGATTGCCATCACCTAACTTACAAAAGATGGCTGCACTTGGTGCTAAGGGTGTTTTATGTTTACTATCCGATAGTACTAATGCAGAAATTCCAACCTTCTCTAAGTCAGAACGTTCTGTCGGTTTAACGATTCACCAAATCTTTGAAACAATTCAAGGACGAATCATCTTTGCTACTTTCGCTTCTAACATCTATCGTATTTCTCAAGCGGTCGATGCAGCGATTCAACAAGGCAGAAAGATTGCGGTCTTTGGACGAAGCATGGAACAAGCAATTGAAAATGGTCGTGAATTAGGATACTTGAATATTCCTGATAACATGTTGATCGACCCACACGCTTTGAACCAAACTCCAGCCTCTGAAACTTTGATTCTATGTACTGGATCACAAGGTGAACCATTAGCTGCTTTGAGTAGAATTGCCAATGGTACTCACAGACAAATTACAATTCAACCTGGCGATACGGTTATTTTCTCAAGTAACCCAATTCCTGGTAACACAATCAGTGTTAACCATTTGATCAACCAACTTTCTGAAGCTGGTGCCGAAGTTATTCATGGTAAAGTCAACAACATCCACGCTTCTGGTCACGGTGGCCAAGAGGAACAAGAATTGATGCTTCGTTTAATGAAGCCTAAGTTCTTCATGCCAATTCACGGTGAGTATAGAATGTTGAAGATTCACACTGAATTAGCTGAATTGTGCGACGTACCACAAGATCACTCCTTCCTTTTGGAAAACGGTGATGTCTTAGCCTTAACGAAAGATACTGCTCGTGTAGCTGGACACTTCCCTGCTGGCGATGTCTATGTCGATGGTAAAGGTGTCGGCGATATCGGAAACGTTGTTATCCATGATCGTCAAGTCCTTTCTGAAGAAGGAATGGTTGTCGTCGTTGCTACGATCGATTATCAAAAACACATCGTCTTAGCTGGTCCTGATATTCTTTCACGTGGTTTCGTCTACATGCGTGAGTCAGGCGAATTGATCAACCAAGCACAAAAACGTGTCTTCCATTTGATCAAGAATGCTTTTGACGACGAAGATGAAAAAGTTACTGAAGCAACATTAAAACGTATCATCATTGAAGGATTGCAAGAGTTCTTGTACAAACGTACAGCTAGAAATCCTGTTATCTTGCCAATGTTAATTGGAACTTCAATCTAAAGTAGATCATTTGATCTACTTTTTTTATTTAAGGGTATTCAAATGAGTAAAACTACAAAAGTCGAAATAATTTTAAATCATCATGCTGGCAATGGACTAGCAATTTCCGCTTGCCATAAAGTAATAAATTTTCTAGAAAAAAATCAGATCAGTTACGAGATCCACAAAACTTTAAAAGATGGCGATGGCGTAAGAATTGCCAAACAATTAGCCAATCATCCAAACGATAGTAAAATCATCGTTATCGGTGGCGATGGAACGTTGAACCAAGCAGTCAATGGCGTAAAGGAATCTAACTATCCTAATACTGCTTTAGGCTATATTCCTGGTGGATCTGGCAATGATTTTTGCCGTGGTATCAAGTTAAAGATCAAAGACCCCATAGTCTTGTTGCAAGCCATCCTTTCTATGAAGCAACCACAAACAATCGATGTTGGCAAAGCTTATAATGATGATTTTTCTCATTATTTCATCAACAACATTGGTATCGGCTTTGATGCTCGCACGGTCTATTACACTAATCATTCTGAACGTAAGGATTTTCTCAATAAATTACATTTGGGAACTTTGTCCTATTTCACTAATCTGTTAAAAGTCATCAAGAAACAGCCTGCTTTTGGATTAGATGTCGACTATAGGAACCACAAAAAACATTTTGATTCAGCTTACATCGTAGTTGCGACGAATCATCCTTATTTTGGTGGTGGCTTTGCAATCGATCCAACTGCGAACCCTTTTAATCATCACTTAAATTTGGTCGTAGTCAAAAAAATCACTGGCATGACCTTTATCAAACTATTCAGCAAGTTATTGACCAATGGTTCTCACTTACAAGACAAAAATGTCTGGCACATCGAAGACAATCATTTTTCTCTTCACAATCAAACTAAACAATATGGTCAAATGGATGGTGAGGAATTAAGTCAAAACGAATTTAATTTCCACTTCGAAGTCAGCCAACATCCCTTTTGGTTACCCATCAAATAAAAACACAAAAACCTCATTAGAAAGCATTCAACTGCCTTTCTAATGAGGTTATTTTTTCTCCAAAAAATCTTTTGGAGTTACATTTTCCATACCAATCATCGGATTGATAGCATTATTCATAATCATATCCATCGTTAAATGATAATCGATTGGAGCTTGTTGTTCTGGTTTTTCTTCTGATTGATCAGATGTTTCTTCAACTTTAATTTTAAAAGTCGTAAAGATTCTTTGTTTTAACGTAGTTTGTCGCTCACTCGATTGGTCTTTGATTGAACGCTCAAACGCCGACCTATCTCCCACCATGATCAACAATCGCTTAGCACGTGTCACAGCAGTATACAACAAATTACGACGCAACATCCTTGACTCTTCGTTGACCAATGGCAAAATTACCATTTCAAACTCTGAGCCTTGAGATTTATGAATTGACGTACAATAAGCCAACGAAATATTGGTCCAATCCTTGCGATCCAAAGTTACCTCATTGCCATCAAAATCAATCACTAATTGATCAACGTGGTCAGTGTTCTCTTTGGCTAAAATAATTCCGACGATTTTGCCAATTTCACCATTAAAAACATTGTCTTCTGGTGTATTGACGAGGTAAACGACCTTATCGTTGATTCGATATTTGACATTGCCCATCGAAACTTCTTTTCTCTTCGGCTTCATCGGATTAACTACATTTTGAATCACAAAATTCAAATTATCGATTCCAGCTTGACCACGATACATTGGTGCTAAGACTTGTACATCGGCAATATCGAAACCACGCTCAGCTGATTTTGCGATGATTTGGGACAGTACATTAGGAACATTGCGGCTGTCGCAATTAATAAAGCTTCGGTCCGCTTTGTTTTGAAAAATTCCGTCGACGATAATACCTTCATTGATATCGTGAGCCAATTGAATAATCGTCGAATCTTCATCTTGACGGTGAATATTTTTTAAGATAGTTGTCGGAAAAACATCACTGTTGATCAAATCAGCAAAAATCTGTCCCGGTCCAACTGATGGCAACTGATCACGGTCACCTACTAAGACGATTTGAGTTCCCGGTTGTACTGCCGAGATCAAAACTTTAAATAACTTCGTATCGACCATCGACATTTCATCAATGATCAACAACTTGCAATCAAGACTAGGCTCAGCGTACTCATCATCCTCAGTACCTGTTAAACCTAATAAACGGTGAATCGTCATCGCTGGCAATCCTGTAGCTTCACCCATGTGTTTAGCAGCCCTTCCAGTTGGAGCAGCTAAGGCAATCGCATAGTCATCTGAATTTGGATCAAGTGGCATGTCATTTAATTCTGCATAGGCAGCTACTATCGCATTGATAATTGTCGTTTTCCCAGTTCCTGGACCACCAGTCAAAAGAAAAATCGGATGGGTCAAGGACTGACGAATAGCCTTTTCTTGAGAATCGTCATATTTAACTTTAAATTGCTTCTCGATCTTTTTGAGCTCTTTTTTCATCTCCCTTTCTTTCCAAGAGACGCCCTTGAAAGTATCAGTGATCATCTTCAAGGATTGGGCAATCGACCATTCGGAATCAGACATGTCTTTTTGATAAACATTGCCATCTTCAACTAATAAAACGCCATTTTTGACCAAATCACGCAAACCCGCTACTAATTTTTGGGATAAATCATCAGTCGAATTACTACGTAGAACTCCCATGACTCGTCTGATCAAATCCTGTCCATCAACGTAAGTATCGCCGGTTTCATTGATCATCGAACTAGTCATTTGAATCAAAGCACCCTTGATCCGTCTAGGGTCATCACCAGTAATTCCTAATCTTCTAGCCAATTCATCAGCCCGCTTAAAACCAACGCCTTTAACATCTAAAACTAGCTGATAAGGATCATCTTGAATCTTCTCTAAGGTCTGCACGCCATATTTTTGATAGATCCGTGCACTCAAAGTGGGACCAAAACCGTAGTTATTCAATTGATACAAGGCTTGTTCCGTCTGATGGTTGCTAGAAATTTGTTCAATTATTTGTTGAGTCTTTTGGGCACCCAACTTTAAGAAATCGAGTGCATGGGGATCTTTGATAATTTTATCGATAGCATCTTCGCCTAATTCATCGACAATTTTTTCGGCTTTTTTCTTACCAATACCGGGAAATTCTTCACTCGAAAAGAAATTGATCAGTTCTTTACGACCATTCGGACGACTTCTTTGATATGAAGTAGCTTGAAATTGCTTGCCATATTTTGGATGATCAATGATTCGCCCTTCAAAACGATATTCCTCTTCTTCAGAAATTTCGCCAAAGCTACCAGTTACAACGATATCTTTGGCATCCCAGTCAGTATTAGTCTTTTTTATTTTAATCGTAAAAATTTTGTAGAGATTCTCTGGATTCTCAAAAAAGATAGCTTTGACAGTGCCTAAAAAATATGGTGTTTCATTACTGTCCGTCATTGCTATCTCCTTGCTTTTTGATAAATTCTTGCAAATCAGCTAATTTCTTTTCGTTCTTCAAATAGTACTCTTCATCTAGTTTTTTAGCTTGATTTAAATAAGTTTGATAATCCTTCTTGAGATTCATCGCACACAAAGCCATATTGAAGTAATATTTGGCCGCTGGCTGGATTTTATTAGCTGTCTGATAAAATGTTAAGGCTTCTTGGAAATTGCCGTTAGCTAACAATAAATCAGCTAAGAGCTCATTTGCTTGTAAATCTTTTGGAGCTTTTTCCACAGCTGTCAAAGCATACATAATTGCTAATTGACGCTTACCTTGTTGATCCAAAGTTTTTGCCATCATGAAGTAAGCTTCGAAAGCATAATCGTTGTTGACTAGTTTTTGAAAAATATCATTAGCCTTATCATATTTATCAGCTAAATAATAAATATTGCCTAGATTATAAAGTAAGTCTTGATTGTCTTTAAATATTTCTAACGAGCGAGCTAATAACTCCTCAGCTTGTTCTAGATCGCCAGCTTGGACTAAATAAGTTGATAATTGTAAGATCTCAGGTAATTGCTTTGGATTTTGGTTTAAATCCTCAACTAATAATTTAACTGCGTCTTCTTTGTTACCTTGATTAAATAATTTCTCTGCTTGTTTGTTCATCTGATACCTCAAATAGTATCTGAACTGTCTAATTGTTTGTCCAGATAACTAGTTTCATTCCACTTGATTAATTTAAATTGGCCATCTTGGTATTGTAAATGAGTCAGACTAGTGTTGGAAAGGCCACCGTTCTTACGAATATCGCAAACTTTAGTTCCTAACAACGATTGGATCAACGTCACTAAAGCAGCCCCATGACTAACTATCACGAGATTACTGTCGGGAGAGTTTTGACTAACTATTTCTTTAACCGCATCAGTCGTTCTCTTAGCAACTTGTTCGAAGGATTCACCTTTGATCAGATCATAATCGTAGTCTTTGGGTTGATGTCTGAACGCATAGATTACTTCTGGCATTTCATTTTCCAACTCAGAAAACTTACGACCTTCCATAATTCCCAAATCAAATTCTCTCAAACCGTCAACGACGTCAAAAGGTATTTGGCGGTTTAAGTCCTTGATCAAAGTTTGAGCAGTTGTCTTAGCGCGTGGCAAAGGACTGGAGTAGACGTGAGCGATATCTACATCTTGCAATCTTTTTGCCAATAAACTAATATCATGCAAACTTTCTGGTAAAAGTGGCGAATCACCATGTCCACCTTGATATTTTCCTTCTAAATTCCATTCGGTCTTTCCATGTCTGACAAAATATAATTCCATTTTATTCTCACCTTACAAAGTTAATTACCTTTAATTATCGGTTTTTTGGAAGATTTTTTCAAGCCAGAGTCTATTTTACTGAAAATATAAAAACAGCGGTTAATATTGACCATTTAATCAGTCAATATCAATCGCTGTGAATTAATTTTTAGATGTATTGTAGCTTCTTTTCTGCCATATAAGCACAATCGATAGTTGCGCCACCTAGACACTCCTCGCCGTCATAGAAGACAACTTCTTGTCCTGGTGTAATTGCACGAACCGGATTATCAAACTCAACGTTGACCTTGCCATCGCCTAAAACATGAACTGTAACGCCAGTATCTTGTTGACGATATCTGAACTTAGCTGTGGCATGGAAAGTATCGCCATAATCTAAGCCAGTAATAAATGACAAGTCAGATGCATCCAAATGATCAGCATATAGTCTTGGATTGTCATATCCTTGGTCGACATAAAGAATGTTCTTACTCATGTCCTTACCAACTACGAACCAAGGCTCGTTTGACTTACCATTTCCACCGATACCTAGTCCTTGTCTTTGACCAATTGTGTAGTACATCAAACCGGCGTGATCACCCTTGATCTCACCATCTGGTGTCATCATCTTACCAGGTTGTGCAGGCAAGAACTCGCTCAAGAACTTACGGAAGTTTCTCTCACCGATGAAACATACACCAGTTGAGTCCTTCTTCTTAGCAGTAGCTAGTCCAGCTTCCTCAGCAATACGACGAACTTCTGACTTTTGCATACCACCGATTGGGAACAATGCCTTTTGCAATTGCTCTTGTTGAACGGTACTCAAGAAATAAGTTTGATCCTTGTTAGCATCGCCACCACGAAGCAAGTGAACCACACCGTTGTCGTCACGGAATGATTGTGCATAGTGACCCATTGCGATGTAATCGGCGTTTAATTTGTTAGCGTAGTCCAAGAAAGCCTTGAACTTAACTTCTTTGTTACACATAACATCAGGGTTTGGTGTTCTACCCTTACGATATTCTGCTAGGAAGTACTCGAACACGCGGTCCCAATACTCCTTCTCAAAATTAACTGAGTAATAAGGAATACCAATCTTGTTGGCAACCTTAGCAACATCCTCATAATCCTCAGTAGCAGTACATACACCAGAGTCATCAGAATCGTCCCAGTTCTTCATGAAAACTCCAATAACCTCATAGCCTTGTTGTTTCAAAAGAAGTGCACTAACTGACGAGTCAACGCCACCACTCATACCTACTACAACACGCTTCTTCTTATTATCCATTTGAAAACCTCATTTTATTTAACTAATACGTTTTTTTCTTTCAAAAAGTTCATCAAGTAACGATAGTCACTGATTTCCTTTTCTACATCTTTAATTTTGAACATATTGATATTGTGCATACCACTCTTATCAGTGATCGACAATTTCAAACTGTCTAGATTCTTGCTAACAACGGCACGCAAATAATATCTAGCTTCGTAAGGAGATGACCCATTGATTGGGTGTTCCAGACGAAAACTACCTTTATTTGTTTCCATGAAACCTGAATCTAATAGTGAATATTTCTTTACTTCGGGGTTGAGTTCGTAAACTTCTTGATCCCCTTGTACTTGAGCTTGGCGTTTATCCATAATAATCATCCCTCATAATCAAATTTTCTCTTAATTATAAGTTTGAATAAAATTGCCTAATTAGTCAAGTCTTGCACGATTTTAACTAGTTTGTTGGTAAATTCCACTACTTCTTCTTCAGTATTGTCTTTACCAAAACTGATTCTGACTGAATCATTGATTCTTGGGCTGTCTTCACCATACATAGCCACTAAAACATGTGATGGTTCCAAACTTCCAGCAGTACATGCAGAACCTCCAGAAATTGCTACTTCGTCAAGATCCAATCTCGTCAATAAAACACCGCGATCGATTCCTGGCAAATACAAATTCATCACGTGATTCAAAGCATGTTTATCCTTTGGTCCATTGATGTCAAAATCAATTTTATTCTCTGTTAAGATCTTTTGAATCGTTTGTTTAAATCCAAAATAACGATCTTGTCGAGCTTGTTTTTCTTCCGGAGTAATCAACTCAACGGCTTTAGCAAAACCAGCGATGGCAGGGACATTTTCTGTTCCCGCACGACGTTTGGTTTCTTGATCGCCACCTTTAATAAAAGATGGAATATGTATATCATCATTGATATACAAAAAGCCGATGAATTTCGGTCCATTAATCTTATGAGCCGAAGTCGATAACATATCAATGTGTTGGTCTTTGACATCAATATCTTCCATACCAAATGCTTGCACAGCATCAGTGTGGAAATATGCTTGATGGTCTTTTAAGACTTCACCAATTTCTTTGATTGGATTCATCGAACCAACTTCATTGTTGCCGTACATGATCGTTACTAAAATCGTATCGTCACGCAAAGCATCTTTGACTTGTTGAGCAGTCACTTCGCCGCGTTCATTGGGTTTTAGATAAGTTACTTCAAAACCTAATGTCTCTAAATAAGCTAACGGTTTAAGAATCGCTTCATGCTCAATCGCAGTCGTTATGATATGTTTACCTAGTTTTTGTCTAGATAATGCTGTTTGAATTACAGCGGTATTGTCACTCTCGGTCCCTCCACTAGTAAAGACAATTTCTGAGTCTTTAGCGTTGAGACTTTGAGCAATCGTATGCCGGCTTTCATCCAAAACCTTTCGAGCTTGACGACCAAAATAATTGGTAGCAGATGCATTACCAAAATTATTAGCCATCTGTTCACTGATTACATCGACTACAGGTGTAGCCATCGGTGTGGTGGCAGCATTATCTAAATAAATAAATGCCACAATAAATCCCCTCTATTCTTGGTCTAAAAAGTTCAATAACATAGTTACTGATTTGCGTCCGGCTTGTAAAACAAATTCGTCAAAGTTTACACTAGCATTTTCGTCGCCCACATCACTCATTGAACGAATAACAACGAATGGTGTTTTGAATTCAACACAGACTTGAGCCACAGCTGCGCCTTCCATTTCTGCTGCCAAAGCATCAGGGAACGACTTTTTAATTGTAGCAATTTTTTCTTTTCCGTCAACAAATTGGTCTCCGGAAACGATCAAACCGACTTTACTAGTTAGACCAGTTCTTGTCGCAGCTTCTGAAATTGCCTTGACATAATCAGGATCAGCGTTGAAATAAAGGTCTTTTTGAGGAAGTTGACCAATCTTATAACCAAAACCAGTTGCGTCAACATCGTGATAAGCTAGTTTGTCAGAAATTACCACGTCGCCGACACTTAATCCTTCACCAATTCCACCAGCTGAACCAGTATTAACGATAAAATCTGGTTGATAACGATCATTCATCAAAGTTGCTGTCATACCTGCTTGAACTTTACCAATACCACTTTGGGCAAGGTATACTTCGTGGTTCTTATAGCTACCTAGAGTAAATTCCACCCCAGCGACAGTAACTGTTTGAATGTCTGTCAAAGACTCCTTCATTAATTTGATTTCTTCTTCCATAGGGACGATTACGCCAATTTTCATACTTTAACTCCTTTAAATAAAAAATAAGATTAAAAAGACCAGAACAATGAGGCCGAATACTGTAATGATGGCAATATTCAACTTCTTTTTCAATTTATTTGTCTTATACTCAAAAACTTCCAAATTTTCTTGAATAGTTTGCTCTGGATGTTGCTGTTGATACTCTTTTTCAGCACGTTCTCTTTCCTGCTGTCTGATTCTTTGTTGCTGTGCTTCTACTTGATCAGCACGAACTACTGTCTGTGGGTGATTGGATTTTTTAACTTTAGAATTAACAAAATCTTTTACTTTTGAAAACATTTATTTTTCCTTTGCCTTTAATAATTCCCAATAAGTAATTGCGTAAATACTCTTAGCATCGCAAATGACACCATCTTTAACTTGTTGTTTAGCTTCATCTAAAGTTAGGCTTTCAACATTTAAAAATTCATCTGGATCGAGTGGACGCTTGAATTCAACTTTTTGTAAATCTTTTGCCACAAAGACAGTTAATTTTTCGTTGGAATATCCCGGACTAGCGAAGAAAGCTGTGACCTTTTCTAAATTCTTAGTCGTCAAGCCTAATTCTTCATCCATCTCACGCAAGGCAACTTCTTTTAAGTCACTACCTTCGTCGGGATCGATTTTTCCAGCGGGAATTTCCAAAGTTTCTTGTTCCATAGGTGTACGCCATTGTCTGACAAAAATCATCTTGTCATCGTCAGTAAAAGGAATAATTGCCACAGCACCGTGATGTTCAACAACTTCACGAATATCGGGAATGCCGTTTGGCAAAACTACTTGTTCCACATTGACATCAAAAATTTTTCCGCCAAACATTTGTTTCTTGGCAACTACTTCTTCATAATATCTTGAATCTTCTTTATTCATTTTGAGACCTTCCTGACTTGATTAATCGAACTACTGACATCACAATTGCAATCAAACAAATAACAACCGCAAGTGTCATTGTAACACGCATTCCGTCGATAAAAATATCTGGTCGACCTTCAATATAAGTCGTAACTGGTTGACCATAAAATTGACTCATGGATAGGAACAACACGGTCGTTGATACGGATACACCGATAATCATTCCTAAATTACGTGACAAAGCATTCAAGCCACCGGCAATTCCGAGGTCGTGCGTCTCTACTGAACTCATGATCATCGTATTGTTGGGAGCTTGAAACAGTCCGTTACCTAGACCATTTAAACCGATAAATAACAGTATAAACCAAATACTAGTTTTTAGGTTAAAAGCTAGATATCCTAATTGGGCAATTTCAATCACAACTAAGCCGACTATTGTCAAAATAATTGGATTGACCCTTGCAGATATTTTACCAGAAATTGGTGCGACTACAACCTGTACCAATGGAAATGCCATCAAAATGTATCCAGCTGTCGACGCTGCAATCCCTAAGGCATTCTCCAAATAAAACGGCGAAACAACGTTAAAGAAGAAATTCGTTACAAAGATAAAAAATCCCGCAACTAATCCCAAAGTAAAATTATTATTTTTAAAAATCCTCAATTCAATCATCGGATTGGCAACTCGTTTTTCAATTCGCAAGAACAACCACAAACAAATCAAAGCAACGACAAAAGTCACAATAATATATGGTTTAGTGAACCCGACTGCCTGACCAATGAAAATAGCACTGAAGAATAACAATAAGGTTACAAAATAGGCCAAAAATCCTTTCGTATCAAACTTTTTAGGATTAGTAGATTCCGTCTTTGGTAAGTTGAAATACCCTAATAGCAAAGCAATGATACCGATCGGCAAATTAATCCAAAAAATATAGCTCCAGTGAAAATGTCCTAAAATAATTCCACCGATTCCTGGTCCAGCGATAGCACCGATTGATACGAATGAACCAATGTAACCTAGGGCATAACCTCTTTCTGACAAAGGGAAAGTTTGCGTGATGATACCATTATTCGTTGCCATGGCCATTGAAGCCCCAATTGCTTGTAAAACTCGACCTAGCAATAAAACAATCAGACTGTTACTTAAACCACACACGATGGAGCCGGCAATGAAAAGAATCGACCCTATCTTAAATACTTTGATTTTTCCGATTGAATCAGCAATCTTTCCAAACATTAATAAGAAGATACAAATAGTTACTAAATAAATTGAAACGACCCATTCAGCCATATTCATGCCAATGTGCAAATTCTTACTGATCACTGGTAAAGCAATATTTACGATTGAACCATCTAAAGTCGCCATCAAAGTAAAGATACCGACTGAGATCAGAATCATCCATCTTCTTGGATTTACTTGTTCGCTCATTTTTCTCTCCTTTACACCAAAGAAAAAGAAAGCACTAATCAGCGCTTTCTTCATCTTTGATATTAACATTTACCGCTTGTGGTCCTTTATAGCCAGGAGCAATTTCAAAATTAACTTCTAGTCCATCTTTGATGAAATAGTCGTCACGATTCAAAACTGAGTCCGCAAAGAAAAAGATATCTTCCTCGCCATTATTTATGAAGCCAAAACCACGGTTATTATTAAATCTTACAATTTTTCCTGTGAACATTATTCACCATTCCTAATCATCAAAGCCTTCAGCCTTTGTTTCTGGATACTCTTCAGCAACAATTTTAGCACATCTAGCACAGAATGTTGGATAATTACTGTCGCTACCAACATCAGTCTTGATCATACGACATCTTTGACAAACTTCGCCTTCAGCCTTTTGAACTAAGACATCAGCTAATTCATACTTGTCAGCATTTTCTGGTGCTGCATCAACTAATTCAAATTGAGAAACGATCAACAATTGACCAAAGTTGCTATCAATCTTGTCAAGAACTGCTTTTAGTTCATCACTAGGATGTACAGTAACCTTAGCTTCAAGTGATTTACCAATCAATTTGTCTGCACGGGCAACTTCAAGTGACTTCAAGACATTATCTCTAAAGTCCATGAATACTTGCCAATCCTTTTGAATTTCTGCTTCATCAGGGATTTCTTCAACAGCTGGCATTTCAGCTAATTGAACGAATTCTTCTGGCTCCTTGAGGTATTCCCAAACTTGTTCCATTGTATGTGGAAGGATTGGTGTCAATAACTTAGCTAGTTTAACAACTGTTTCGTAAATAACAGTTTGCATTGAACGACGTGAATGTGCATCTTCAGCATCGATATAAACAACATCCTTAGCAAAGTCTAAGTAGAAAGTAGACATTTCATTGACGATGAAACTAACGACATTCTTAGCCACGTCAGCAAAGTCATACTTGTCATAGTCACTTAGAACTTCTTTAACTAAGTTGTTCAACTTAACCTTGATGTACTTGTCTTCTGGACGAAGATCATCGTAACTAACGGCATTAGTCTCAGGATCAAAGTCAGTTGTGTTAGCTAACATAAATCTGATAGTATTTCTGATCTTACGGTAAGTTTCAGAAACTTGTTTGAATGAGTCAACTGAAACAGAAACATCAGAACTTGAATCAACTGAAGCAACCCATAGACGGATAATTTCAGCACCAAATTGTCTTTCGATATCACTAGGAGCAATAACGTTACCGAGTGATTTACTCATCTTAACGCCATTCTTATCCAAAGTGAAACCTTGTGAAAGAATTGACTTGTATCCAGCTTCACCAAATGCAGCAACTGATGTTACTAACATTGAATTGAACCAACCACGATATTGGTCAGAACCTTCAAGAATCAAATCAGCTGGGAAAGTTAGATTATCACGAGTTTTCGCAACTCCCGCATGAACTGTCCCAGAGTCGAACCAAACGTCCAAGATATCTGTTTCCTTAGTGAATTTACCATTTGGTGAACCGGCATTAGTATAGCCTTCTGGAAGAAGATCCTTAGCATCTCTTTCAAACCAAACGTTAGAACCATATTTACCGAACAATTCAGCTACGTGATCAACAGTTTCTTTAGTCATGATAGGGTCGCCATTTTCAGCATAGAAAATTGGTAGTGGAACACCCCAAGCACGTTGTCTAGAAATTACCCAGTCGCCACGGTCACGAATCATGTTGTAAAGACGAGTTTTACCCCAAGCTGGCTTGAAGTCGATCTTGTCGATAGCATCAAGAATTTGTTGTCTGAATTTATCGATTGAAGCAAACCACTGTGGTGTAGCACGGAAAATAACTGGTTTCTTAGTACGCCAATCATGTGGATAACTGTGAGTGAAGAAACTCAACTTCAAGAGTGAGCCGTTTTCCTTCATACGTTCTGTAATCAACTTGTTAGCGTCATCGTAGAAGACACCTTGATATTCAGGTACTTCATCAGTGAATTTACCTTGAGCATCGATTGGTGAGAAGACTGGCAACTTGTATTTCATACCAACAACAAAGTCATCGGCACCAAATCCAGGAGCTGTATGAACTAAACCAGTACCATCATCAAGCGTTACGTGGTTACCTAAGATCAAAAGTGATTCTTGGTCGTAGAATGGATGTGTTGCTGTAACGTATTCCAACTCTGAACCTTTGAATGTCTTAAGGATTTCAACGTTTTCCCAACCTAATTCTTCTTGAACGTATTGGATTCTTTCTTGAGCCACAACGTATTTCTTACCATCAGCGTTAACTTCAGCATAGATGAACTTAGGGTTCACACAGATAGCCTTGTTTGATGGAATTGTCCAAGGAGTAGTTGTCCAAATAATGAATGATGCATCATCGTCAACAACACCTTTACCATCGCGGACTTTGAAAGCTACGAAAATTGATGGTGACTTGATATCTTTATATTCAACTTCGGCTTCAGCTAGAGTTGATTCTGAAGATGGTGACCAATAAACTGGTTTCTTACCACGATAGATATAACCTTTGTCAACCATTTCACCAAAGACTTTAACTTCGGCTTCTTCAAATTCTTTTTGATATGTAATGTATGGGTGATCCCAATCAGCTGAAACACCTAAGCGTTTGAAACCAGCCATTTGTTTCTTGATTTCACCTTCAGCGAATTCGTAACACAATTGACGATATTCGCTCATTGTCATTTCCTTACGTTTAACACCTTTTTTAGCAAGTTGTTGTTCGATTGGAAGACCATGAGTATCCCAACCAGGAACGTAAGGTGAACGGAAGCCGTCCATTGACTTGTAACGCACGATGATATCCTTTGAAATCTTGTTCAAAGCATGTCCCATGTGAATGTCACCATTAGCAAATGGAGGTCCATCCAATAATTCGAAAGTTGGTTTACCTTCGTTTAATTTTTGACGCTTTTCATAAATTTTGTTTTCTTCCCAAGCCTTTTCCCATTCCGCTTCTTTGTTTGGAAGGTTACCACGCATTGGAAACTTAGTTTTACCTAAGTTTAGAGTATCTTTTACTCGCATCTTTTCACCCCTTCTGAAAATAAAAAGAACCCATCCAATTTAGGACGAGTTCTCGCTATACCACCTATTGGTAAATTACATAAATTGTTTAAGAGTTGATATACCTAGATTAATTTTTACTAGTCTCACACCATACACTAGCTCGCTGAAAAAACATCCAAAAGGCACTTGTTCTCTTAGGTTATTTTTTAGGATCATCACCAGATTTATCATCAGAAAAATTGAACGTTGGTTCATTTTGTTGATGATTAATCGTATATGTTTCATCTGGTTGGTCATCCTGATAATTGTCATTATAGTTCATTTGATCTGAATTGAAAACTGATTCTTGATTATTTTCATAATCTTGTGAATTTTTTTGTTGATTATTTTGATAATTGGCACCTGTATCAACGTCCGAATGATCGCCAACTTCTTGTTTTAACTTGTCAGTAGAAGTACTGTCATTAAGTTTCGACCATTCAGGACTGTCAACCATATCTAATTGTTGTTTCAACATGCCTTGCAAACCTTGACGGAAAGAATTGACGCTCTTCTTAAGATTGTCAGTTTCAATTGTCACTTGGCGTGCTCGATCAGAAGCGTCTTGCAAAATTTGGTTGGACTTTTCAGTTGATTGGTTCAACAAGTCACGAGCTTTCTTTTGAGACTCTTCTACAATGATCTGGGCTTCTTGTTCAGATTCATTTTTAACCTTCTCAGCGGCCTCTTGAGCCACCAAAATAGATTGATTCAAAGCATCCTTCATATCAGTAAAGTATTTCAACTGTTCTGAAGTCTCTTTGAGCTCTTTTTCTAGTTGAGCATTTTTTTGGAGAGCTAAATTATAGTCTTGAGCTGCTTGTTTCAAAAAACTATCAACTTGGTCGCGGTCATAGCCTCGAAATTTACTATCAAATTCTTTATCCTGTATTTCTACTGGTGACAATACCATAACTTCACGCCCCTATTTCTTAAAGATATTAACGAGCAAGATGTACTTGCTGTTCTTTGATCGACCCATAATATCATTGATTCGAATACGACCAAAGCCTCTAACACTTAGAGTATCAGTAATGGCAATAAACGCAGACGCATTCTTATTTACGACCCAATTTATTTGGACCTTACCGTGATCCACCAAGGCTTTAGAATTTTGTCGCGACAAATCATAAACCGTCGAAATAATCGAGTCCAAGCGTAATGACTGCACAAGGACTGTTTCATCGACTGATTCATCTTTAGGCAAAAGAACCTCAGAAAAATCTTTTTTAATCAAATGAATCTTGTAAGGATCAATCTTTTTCACTTGTTCCTCAATGTATTCACTCATTGAATCAAATACAAAAAATTGCCAATTTTCACCATCGGTAATTATGTCTCCAAAACGGTCACGTTCTACGCCTGAACCTGTTAATGAGCCTAATATTTGACCGTGATGTAAATTAGCAAACTTTTCTGGATAACGTATTTCATACATGGCAATCCCAAAATCTGAATCCTGCGGTACAAAATAGTCAGGAGCAACTATCCCCCTGACTCTTTCAGCATTTCCAAAACCCCCGAAGTAATGGACGTACAAGTCGTCATACTTATTGATCAGGTTATTCAAAATTGTTTGTTCACGCAGATTCAAAAAATCAGTCAATTGCGGTGTATACATCGTTTGAGCTTTTAATAAAATATCGCTTATTTTATCAATGAACGGCTTTTCTTCTGGACGAAAATAGCCGCCGCCAATGATTGTATTTTTATCATCCATAGTTAAATTATTAAAAATATCGCTTTCTGCAATAATCGAATCAATATCAGTGCAACTATTGGAGAAAAATCTAGAAAACCTATACTAGTAGGAATAAATCTTCTAATTAAGTTCAAGAATGGATCTACTGCTCTAACTATCAAACTTCCGAAAGCTGAATTATACAATGAAGGTATAAAAGACAATATACAATACAAAAAAATTATAAATTCATAGAATTCGAAAGCCAAACTAATAATGAACGGCAGTCCACTTACAATTCGATCCATATCATTCCTCGACTTTATTCGTTTATATCTGGTATGCTTCCGTCGATTTCAAACTTAGGTGGTGTGCAAAGAAAAATCTTATCGCCGACACGCTTGATTTCACCATTGATGGCATAGATTGCACCTGTCAAAAAGTCCACGATCCGTTTTGATTGTTGATCATTGACATTAGTGAAATTAACGATCACTGCTTTATTATTCAAAAGCTGTTTAGCGATAACTTTCGCATCTGAGTAAACCCTAGGTTGATAAATAGCAATTTTGCTGTTGGCTTTAGTTCTAGCTTCACTAGCTGTACTCATAGATACTACCTTTTCGTTATTTGCGTAGTTTTCTTGCTTTGGTTCTGCTTCTGGCTTCTTTTCTTCGAAGTCGTCTTCATCATTGATACCAAAAAAACTGCCTAACTTTTCAAATGCCATAGGAAAGTCTCCTTTTATTTTTTGTTACGACGCTTAAAAATTGGAGGAGTTGAATCGTCATCATCATCGCTTAAATCAATTGTTTCTGGTTTTTGGAAAATCTCAAAGTCGCCCTTTTCGCCAGAAACGTTACTGTTCTTGGATGCATCACGATTAATATCCCAATCTGCTAAAGGATCATTTGATGGTTTAGCTTGAGGCTTTGCTTGTGCTTGCTCCTCTGGCTTCTTGCTGTTATCCAAAGTAGCTCTTGGATTGTGCAATGGACGTCTAGCTGGTTCTTTCTTCTTGTCGCCACTTTCAACACCAGTAGCAATAACTGTTACCTTAACTTGATCACCTAAAGTATCGTCGATTGAAGTACCAAAGATAATATTAACATCAGATGTAGCTTGTTCGGAAACAATTTGCGCTGCATCTTGTGCTTCAAATAGTGATAAGTCTGGTCCACCAGTAATATTAAGAAGAACTTGTTTAGCACCGTCAATTGAAACTTCAAGCAATGGTGAAGAAATAGCTTTCTTAGTAGCTTCAGTAATTCTGTTTTCGCCATTAGCTGTACCAATACCCATCAAAGCAGAACCTTGATCTGACATAACTGTCTTAACATCGGCAAAGTCCAAGTTAACGAAACCAGGTGATGTGATCAAATCTGAGATGCTTTGAACACCTTGACGTAAAACATCATCAGCTACACTGAAGGCTTCGTTCATTGGTGTCTTCTTATCAACGATTTCCAATAGTTTGCTGTTAGAAATCAAAACTAATGTATCAACATCTTTTTTAAGCTCAGTAATTCCATCAGCGGCAAAACGTGAACGCTTAGCACCTTCGAAAGCAAATGGACGTGTAACAACGCCGACTGTCAAAGCACCACTTTCTTTAGCAATGTTTGCAACGATAGGAGCAGCACCAGTACCAGTTCCACCACCCATTCCGGCAGTGACAAAAATCATATCTGCGCCTTCAAGAGCTTCTTTAATGGCTTCTTCACTTTCTTGAGCAGCTTTTTGTCCAACCTCAGGATTCGAACCAGCACCTAATCCTCTTGTCAATTTGGGTCCTAATTGAATCTTAGTTTCAGCATTTGAATTTTCTAGAGCTTGAACATCAGTATTAGCAGCGATGAATTGAACACCTTTGATATCTGCTTCAACCATTCGATTAACAGCATTTCCGCCGGCACCACCGACACCGATAACTTTAATTACCGCTCCCTTGTTTTGGCTTGAGTCTAAAGTATATTCCATTAAGGAGTTCCTCCTACAAATCATTTAATTTATTATTTACTAATCAAAAAATCTACTCCAAAAGTCCTTGAACTTCGACGTCTTCTTTTCCTTTGGTTCTGGCGTCTCTTCTTCAGTTGGTTGGTCCTCTTGAGTCGTATCAACCGTTTGCTCTGGTTGTGGTTCTGGAGCAGTCGGTTGAGGTCTACTATTTGACACAGTAGCACCATTGACAACATTGTCAGCAATTACTCCAATGTCATTCAATCTTGAAGCATAAGTAACTAATCCTAACCCTAACGAGTAAGAAGGATAGCGCATACCCATTTGTGTAGGCACATAGCTTCTTACCTTAACGTCAAAAATCTTTCGTGCAAGATCTTCGATGTTAGGAGTTGCTGCTACACCACCAGTCAAAACAATACCACCCGGAAGTGATAAAGCTCCAGCCTCTTCTAGCGGTGCTTGCAATCTCGTAAAGACTTGGTTCAATCTAGCTTCAATGATCTCAGCTAAATATTCTTCTGAAATCATGGTTGGTTCACTCTTACCAACTACTTCTACGTTAATGTTTTCTTCAGTATCTGATTTATCAGCTGATGCATTACCGTAATAAAGTTTTAATTGGTTGGCATTTTCAACTGTCGTATTCAAGACGACGGAAATATCATGCGTGACATAATCTCCACCTTCAAAATCTACAGTTGACAATTTCAAGTTGTGATCATGGACAACAGAAGCAGTCGTTTGACCAGCTCCCATATCGATGATAACGGCTCCGAAATCACTTTCACCGTCATTTAATACCACCTGACTCAATGCCATTGGAGAGATTACTTTATGAATAATATTTAGACCGGCCTTTTGAATGGCCTTTTTAGTATTATGTACGATTGTTTTTGGCGCTGTGTAAATGATTCCCGTCATTTCCAAACGAACGCCAATCATTCCACGTGGATCACGAATATTAGTGAAGCCATCAACGGAAAATTGTTTAGGTATTAGAGAAACTACTTCTCTTTCACTAGGTAAGTTTTGGACCATAGCGGCCAGCATTACTTGTCTGACATCATTTTCATTGATTTCTTTTGACTGAGAACCAACTGCTATCATCCCTTGGCATTTCTCAATCTGTAACATGTTTGCCGATATACCGACTACAACGTTACGAATGGTTATATTTGCTTGTGTTTCGGCCTTTTTAATGGCTTTTTTGATAGCTCCTGCCGCTTTGTCTATATCGACTATAACGCCACGGCTAACTCCTTCAGAACGTTCGCTTCCAACGCCCACGATACTCAATCTATCATCTGACGATTCAGCAACGACTACTTTTATCGAATTAGTACCAATATCTAGACCTACAAAGAATTCAGAATTGTCCATTAATCGTGGCAGCCTCCCTTACCTAGAAAAATCTATTCACTAAAAAATTTTAACACAAATATGATTATATTAAACCTATTTCTTGTCTTTAAAGGGATAAGAATAGGCACCGATCTCTAAATCTATAACGCCTTTTTTCTTCATCTGTGACGCCATGCCCGGATAGTATTTCAGCTTCGACTGAACCGTCCTCATGTCAGCAATCACTTTATTGCCATCATTCATATCGATTTTGATACGATAGGGGTTCAATTTTGTTGGAGCATTACGTATCTCAGAAATGTTAGTTTGAATGTTTTTAGCCAACTTAGCATAAATATTGGAAATTTGTTTCAATCTTTTATGACTAAAATTACTATAAATTGGATAACTTCCAATCGGTGAATTGAGTTTTTGATTAATGATCTGGCCATTGTTGATGATTCGATAATAACCACCGTTCTTGGCTATAAACCCAAGCGTTGGACGTTCCTTAACAGTAATCGTCAAGTCGCGCAAATTGTGAGTACGCAGTGAAATTGATTCAATCGATGGTAATTTTTTTTCAGTCTCTTTTGAAATCGAACCGTGGTGCAACAAAACATTGAACAAATTAGAATGGTCATCAATTTCCGTAGCATTGATAACTTGCTGTGCTCCTAAATCGTTCACGCCTTTGACGTTGATATTTCTAACTTTACTCAAGGGCGAACCAAAATAAGCAATTAAAACTATCAAAAAAACTAACATGATGATCAAACTGTTTTTACTTACTTTGATTTTTATCTTCTTCAACACCTAATCCTCAAATCTTACTTATTTACTAAGTCGACCAAAACTTTGATCAAGCGGTCAGTTGCATCAGGAACACCAATTTTCTTAGAATTGTTTGACATTTCTTGTTGCAAATCGGTGTCGCTCATAATTTGATTGATTTCTTTGAACAGACTATCAGAAGTCAAATCCTTTTCTGGAATCATGACTGCAGCATTGACCTTAGCGACTGACAATGCATTCTTCGTCTGATGATCATGCGTTACGTAAGGACTAGGAATGAAAATTGCCGGAATTCCTAGTGCCGTTATTTCAGCAATACTAGTAGCACCACTACGACCAACGATCAGCTTAATATCAGGTAAAATTTCAGGCATATTATCAATATATGGTAATACCGAAACATTTGCACTATTTAGGTACTTGTCATCGATCAATTTAATAACGCCGTCATAATGTACTCGACCCGTTACGAACAGCACTTGGTAGTCGCTCTCAACAAATTTAGACATCGTTGCGATTGCAGCTTGATTAATTGGCTTAGCTCCTCTGGAACCACCAAAGATCATGACCGTATCTTTATTTGGCTCTAAACCAAACTCAGTTAAACGATCATTTTTTTGAATATTGACTACTTCTTGAGCTCTAGGGTTACCAGTAAAGACGATTTTTTTCTTCTCGTTGAATTGGTCCGCTGCTTCTGTAAAAGCAATCGCAATCTTATCGACAAATTTGGCTAAGAACTTATTAGTAACGCCGGCAATCGTATTTTGTTCATGAATCACTGTTGGTATGTGCATAGTGTGGGCTGCATAAACAATAGCACTAGAGACATAGCCACCAGTACCAACAACGATATCTGGTTTAAATTCTTTGATGATCTTACGAGATTTATGAATACTTGATAAGAACAATTTAACTGTCTTCAAATTATCAAGACTTAATTTACGTCTAAAACCTTGAATCTCAATTGTCTTAAAAGCAATGCCCGCGTTCTTAACAATTTTGCTTTCTAGGCCTTTTTCTGTCCCAACGTATAAAACATCCTCAATCATGTCACGTTCTTGTAGACGCTTAATTAAGGCCATTGCTGGGTAAATATGTCCTCCGGTACCACCACCAGAAACAATTATGCGCATCTTAGTCATCGTTAACTTCTCCCTTTAAAGTTTCGACCTCTTTAATAAATAGGTCACCACGTTCTTCAAAGGTGTGGAATTGATCCCAACTAGCTGCAGCTGGTGAAAGCAAGATGACATCTTCTGGGTCGCTTTGCTTGTATGCTTCAGGAACCGCTTCAGTCAAATTATTAACTTTAACAATGTTGCTTACGTCAGCTTTTTGAGCCGATTCGATCACTTTATCTGCAGTTTGACCATAAACTACCAAATTATTAACTTTTCCTTTCAATGATGGAATGAGTTCGTCGAATCCATTTCCACGATCCAGACCACCGGCAATCAAAGTGATTGGCTGTTTAAAGGCCGTCAAGGCGACGATAGTAGCTTCTACATTAGTTGCTTTGGAATCATTATAAAATTTATGTCCACCAAAAGTATCGACATATTGGATACGATGCTTAACACCTTTGAATGAAGATAGAACTTCAATAATATCTTCGTTACTTACATCATACAACTTAGCAACGCTAATAGCTGCCAAGGCATTCTGAACATTGTGTTCACCAGGAATCTTAATTTCATCGGTCTTCATAACTGCTTGGCCATTGCAATAAATGACATCATCCTTTACGAAGGCACCTTTATCTAAAGTCTGGTTGTCAGAAAATGGCAAAATTTGAGCATCGGATTGCTTAGCTAAATCACGCCATTCTTCTGTATTGTAATTAATTACGAAGTAATCATTCTTAGTTTGGTTCTTAGTAATGTGCATCTTAGCCTTAATGTAATTTGCACGAGTCTTATGAAAATCCAAATGAGTTGAATAGATGTTATTTAAAACTGCTACATGCGGATGTAATTCAATCGTTCCTTGCAGTTGAAAGCTTGAAAGCTCAGTCACAACGACATCCTTAGCTGTAGCCTTTTGAATGACATCAGAGATAGGAATACCGATGTTTCCAGCATAATAAGAATTTTCGAATTTTGGTGAGTGCTTGAGCATCAATTGAATCAAAGTTGTTACAGTAGTTTTACCATTAGTTCCAGTAACGCCAATCATTGTAGCATCGCTAAAGCTATAAGCAATTTCTGGTTCAGTAATAACTGGAATCATCAACTCCTCAGCTCTTTGAATCAACTCATTGGAATAGAAAATTCCGGGATTTTTTACCAAATAATCGTATGAATCATCAATTAAATCAGCACTATTAGTACCCGTGATCACATTGAATCCTTCATCGATCAAAGCTTTGGCTTCAGTGTTGCCTTCAAGGGGATTAGAATCGACAACGGTAACATCTGAACCCATCTTTTTCAATAATTTGGCTACGGCGTAACCACTCTTGGCTAAACCTAATACTAAGATCTTTTTATTTGAATAATTACTCTTTTTCATTGCTTAAACTACTTCCCTATACGAATAAAATTAAATAAATTGCAGAACAGATGGCTCCAAAAATCCAAAAAACAATATCGATTTTCCATTCACTCCAACCCATCATTTCAAAATGGTGGTGAATTGGCGTCATCTTGAAAATACGGCGATGGAACACTTTGAATGAAAAGACTTGTAGCATAACACTAGCGGTTTCAATTACATAAACCAAACCGATCAATAATAGTGACCAGTAACGGCCTAATAAAATTGAAATAGCTGCTAATCCAGCACCAAGAGCTAATGAACCAACATCACCCATAAAAATTTTGGCAGGCTTGTGGTTGTATAGCAAGAAAGCCAAAAGTGCACCAACGACTGAAAAACAGACGATAGCTAAATCTGGTTTGTTTTGGTTCAAAGAAATAATTCCGTAAGTGAAATAAGAAATTGTTCCTAAACCACCTAGTAAACCATCCAAACCATCAGTTAAGTTAGTGGCATTTGAAAAACCAACCAACCAAAATAGTGTGAACAATACGAAAATCACTACTGAATCGATCGACAAGATCCCAGGAATAGTGAAATTCATAGGTAATTGATCGTCGTTATAAACGTACAAGAAAATAATTCCTACGATTACTTGCAACAAAGCTTTTTGATAGGCACGTAAACCTAGGTTTCTCTTTTTGAAAACCTTGATGAAATCATCAATGAAACCAATACACCCGTATAACACGATGACAAACGTTGTAATCAATAGTGAGCGATCCAACTGGCCTTGCCAAAGTCCGACCCAAATATTGGTGATCAAAGTAGCTAAAATTACTAATAAACCACCCATAGTAGGCGTTCCGGACTTTTTAGCGTGCCATTTTGGACCTTCTTCACGAATCGATTGCCCTTCTTTATGTCTAATCAGATAGCCAATTAAAAATGGCATCAAAATTGCAACGATAGCAAACGAGCTAACTATATCGAAAATAATATGACTAATTTCCATGAAAATCCCCTTAATTATTTATTTTTCAATGTAACTATAATTTTACCACTGTCATTTATCACATGACCAGCCTCAACCGACTGTTTAACGACATATCCGTCGCCTTTGGTCGTGACTTGTTTACCAGTGATTTCAGCAAACTTCAAAACGTCATTCTTCGACCAACCATTAAGATCTGGCATCGTCATAGCGCCGTTAGTCAACAAGACCATTCTTTGACCCGGCATGACTTTTTGACCACTATCAGGCAATTGTTGGACAACTTTGTCACCAGTACCAATTACACCTGATTGCAATCCCAAATTCTTAATTTTATCCAAAGCTGAGTTCGTCGACTTGTCCAAAAGACTTGGTACACTCACATATTGACTGCCCACTTCTACTGAATCAGTCTGTGATTTTCCTTGGCTAACTAAACGTTTAACTAAAGGATTAAAGACTTCAGACAAGATTTTTTCAGCCGATTCGGTCATCTTTTGAGGTTGTCTCATCGTGACATAAACAATGTAATTAGGATCATTATATGGAATCATCCCGGCAACGGAGAAGATATAATTGTTTGAACCTGTTAAATATCCACCACTTGGTGAGGCGATTTGAGCAGTACCAGTTTTTACACCGACTTTTACTCCAGGTACATTATAAACTACCCCAGTTCCATAACTCTTCGTTACAACTTGGCGCATTGCCTTTTGAACTTTTTTAGCGGTACTTGCTTTGATTGGCTGCCCCACTACTTCACGCTTAAATTTCTTAGTTGTCTTACCAGTATCAGCATCAACAACTTTTTTAATGATTTGTGGCTTGATCATCTTGCCGCCATTAGCGATAGCTGAGAAAGCCTGTAACATTTGCATAGTATTAACGTTGACACTTTGACCAAATGAAGTCATCGCTTGATCACTAGTGTGCTCATAAGAAATACTACCTGAAACTTCCCCTGGTAAATCAACGCCAGTCTTTTGACCAATATGGAATTTCTTCATGTATTCCATCCAGGTCTCTGAGCCCATTTCTTGTTCCAGCTTGACCATTCCGACGTTAGAAGATCTAGTGAAGGCTTCTGATAGAGGAATGTATCCCCATCCAGCAGTATTCCAGTCACCAATTGTTCGACCACCGACTTCGACTGTACCTGATTGATAAAGTTGATTAGGATCATAATTTCCAGAATCTATCGAAGCTGACAAAGTCAAAATCTTCATGACTGATCCTGGTTCAAATTGATCTTCAACTAAAGTATCACGCCAGCTATTGCTGAGACCTTTACCAGTTGTAGGATTAAAGGTTGGGCGTTGTGTGGCCGCTTCAATCGCACCAGTTTTGGCATTCATTACTAAAATCTGTAGATTCTTTGGTTCATATTTTTCTTCAACAGTCTGTGCCAAAATTTCAGCATACTGTTGAATCTTACTATTTAATGTTAAATAAATATTCGATCCATCAGCAGATTTCTTTTCGACCATCTGTGAACCTGGTAATTCATTGCCATTTTTATCGACTTTAGTGATCTGCTTACCATTTTTACCAGATAAAACCTTATTGAAATACTTTTCGATTCCCATGACACCACTGATATTGCTGTTTTTATCGTTAGCATCGTCAGCTTTAGTGATACCGACTAAATTAGTCGCAAAGACACCATTAGGATAAGATCTCGAAGGTAATTCAATGAAATGAATCCCTGGTAATTTTTTGGCCGCAATCTTACGCTTTATTTCAATCGATAACCCACGACCAGATGGTCCAAACTCTACTTGGTACTGTTTTTTGCTTACCGGAGTCAAATACTTCTTAATCTGTTTCTTTGATAAAGATAAGTACTTACTCAAAACTTGGGCTGTCTTGTCCTTATCAACTACATAATCTGCCTTGCCATCAACTGTTTTTGATTTATGGTCTACAATCGCATAAATATTGTAAATAGTTGAATCTCCAGCAATCATATCCCCATTAACATCAAGGATATCGCCACGCTTGGCATTGACTTTTGTTACTCGTTCATATTTTTGTTTCGTCTTTTGCACCAAATTAACGCCGTCATATTGCTTACTCATTGAGATATAGGCGAATCTTTGGATAAAAAGGATAAAAGAAAAGGCAGTCGCAATCAAGATTACTATCCCAACAATATAATGATTGCGTCTTGCCTTATTTTTTAATAATTTTCTGAACTTACTCATTTTGAAATATTCCTTACATTGTTGTCACTCATTTTCAAATTATGCTTCTTTGCAAACGAAGAAAAGCGATCAAAACTAGTTAATTCAGAAATCTCTTGTCTTAAATTAACGTTACTGGTATTTGTTTTTGTAATCTGTGTAGTCAGACTATCTAATTTATTTTGAGAAGAAGTCATTGAAACTTTAATACTGACCAAGGTAACCATTAAGCCCAAGGTCAATAAAGCTAATGTCACGATTGAAAGGATCTCAAACTTTGACAAAGCAACGCTAGAAGTTTTAGGAGCAGACTGAACCTGCTCTTGTGGTTGTTGTTCAACTTGATATTCTTGTAAGTTTCTGGCAGTACTTTCTTCTCTCATATCATTATTTCTCCATTATATCTTTTCAACGACACGTAATTTTGCACTATGAGCCCGATTATTTTCAGACAATTCTTCTTCATTAGGCAAGATTGGTTTCCTAGTGATCTGTTTTAAGACAGGTTTGATGTCATCAGGAATGACAGGAAGCCCCCTTGGTAAATCAACATGGGAATTGTTTTTAAAAATATGTTTTACAATTCGGTCTTCTTTGGATTGAAAAGTTATAACGCTTATTCTGCCTTTTGGTGCTAACAAATCAATGGCTTGTTCAAGAGATCTCTCTAAAGAACCCAATTCATCATTAACGGCAATTCTAATCGCTTGAAAAACACGCTTAGCTGGATGACCACCGGTTCTTCTAGCTGCAGCAGGAATAGCATTCTTAATAATATCAGCCAATTCCAAGGTAGAAGTAATACGATGATTTTCTCTGGTACGTTCAATAGCACGAGCAATCTGTTTAGCAAATTTTTCGTCACTGTATTTGTAAAAAATACTTACTAACTCATTGAATGACCAATCATTAACGATCTTTTCAGCATCAAGATCTTGTCTTTGATCCATCCGCATATCTAAACGTGCTTCTTTTTTATAGCTAAAGCCTCTTTGGGCATCATCAAATTGGGGAGAAGAAACTCCCAAATCATAAACAATGCCGTCAACCTTCTCTATTCCAAGTTCGTTCAAACGTTCTTGCATATTTTCAAAATTATCACGTATTAAAGTTAGTGAATTATCACCAATAATGTTTGGATCATTTTGAATATTTTCACCGACCTCAATGGCAGCTTCATCACGATCAAAAACATAAAGATGACTATTGTGTACGCGACTCAATAATTCTTTAGTGTGTCCACCACGCCCAAAGGTTGCGTCAACGTAAATACCATTATCGTGTGGATTTATTTCATCAATAGTTTCTTTTAAAAGTACTGTTTTATGTTTATATACATTAGAAGTCAAAGTCTGTCATTTTCTCCGATATTTCCTCAAAATTATCTTCAGCCTCTTGGCTAAATTCGTTCCAACGCTCTGCATCCCAAATTTCAATTCGATCTGAAACTCCGACAATCACACAATCCTTTTCCAATTTAGCAAATTTGATTAAAGGTGCCGAAAGATTGATTCGACCCTGCTTATCAAATTCGACTTCTGCCGCAGCAGAATAAAAGAACCGCGTGAATGCTCTTGCGTCTTTTTTTGTTAAAGGCAACTTATCCAACTGAGCTTCGAGCTTTTCCCACTGCTCAATTGGATACCCAAAAAGGCAACCATCCATGCCTCGAGTAATTACAAACTTATCACCAAGTAGTTTTCTAAATTTGGCCGGGACAATAACTCGACCTTTAGTATCTAGTGTGTGATGAAATTCACCCATGAACACGGACAGTTCACCTCAATTCTTTAACACTTCCTAATTTACCACAATTCCCCACTTTTAACCACACGATATTTAAGAATTTCACAAGAAAAGTGAAAGCCATTACTATTTGTATGGTTCTAGCGGTGGGGTAATTTTTCAAATTGTAATGTTAGCGGTTGCAAACATTGCATAAAATGAGTTTGTGAA
The DNA here is from genome assembly GCF_002706745.1 of Companilactobacillus farciminis KCTC 3681 = DSM 20184. Lineage (NCBI taxonomy): Bacteria > Bacillati > Bacillota > Bacilli > Lactobacillales > Lactobacillaceae > Companilactobacillus > Companilactobacillus farciminis. The sequence continues at coordinate 1,650,764 of NZ_CP017702.1, forward strand.
GTAGTATTTCACTATAGATTAATTTGGTGGTGGAATTATTGGACGATAAAAAACCTAAAAGCACTTTGACTAAAATTACACAAGTAGTCGTTTGGTTAATGATCTTAGTTACTATCGGCGGTGTAGTTTTAGGTGCATTGATGAGTTTCATTTAAAATAAAAAAAATCCTCGTGAGAATGTAATTTTTCTACATTCCCACGAGGATTTATTTTTTTCTAATTTTTAACCATAATCAAACGTTTGAAAATCTTATTCAACAAGACCGCTAAGACTAACAGCATAATCATATTAGCGATGAAACTACCACCATTAATGGCAAAAGAATAAATCCAAGGATTCATTCCCTTAGGAGCATATGAACCCCAGTAAATACCGCCAGCGATGAAGTGGAAGAAATATTTTGCAAAGAAACCAATAGCCGAATAGAAAATAATCAATCCTAAGGCATTGTTGCCCTGTTCAATCGAACGTTTTACTTGTACACTACCAAGTCCAATCAAACCAACTACACCAAAAGCAACTGGATATTCTACAAAACCTTGCAAAGGATTCAAAAAACCACCACTACTAAAACCACGAATAACCAAGTCTAAAATTCCCCAAACTAATCCAGCCATTAAGCCAGGTTTCAAACCACGGCGCAAAGCAAAGATCGACATCGGAATCAATCCGTAAGAAAATTCTACTGCAGAGACTCCTGTAGAATGAGGGATAAATGACAAGACCATCGCTAAAGCGGTAATCAAAGCCCCTTCGGTAATGACAACTAAATCATTGCCCGTACCTTTACTAACATTATTGATCATAAAAAAGAACTCCCTTCTGATTTTCGTCATCACAAGAGAGTTCGAGCTTCTGCTTGAACAACACTATCCCTACGCATGTATTAACATAACAGGTTTAAAGGGTCTGAACTTAATTCACTCTCAGCCGAATGGCTCCCCCTGTGTTGACTTATTCAATTTACAGAAAAATTGTACCATAGTCCCTATTTTCTTCCAAACACTCTGCCCCAAAAGCCAACTTTTTTTGTGTGAGTTGACAAATCAAGAGGAATGTTTTCACCAAGCATACGTCGAGCAATATTTTGATAGCTATGGCCCGCATCGCTTTGGTCATCAAAGACTACAGTTCTACCTGAATTAGAAGCTGAAATTACCTTATCTTCATCAATTACGATTCCTAATAGTGGAATCCCTAAATGGTTAACGATGTCATCGATTCTCATTGACGTACCATCATTGATCATATTTTTTCGAATCCGGTTAATAATTAAATGTGGCGTAATTGGCATGTTCATGTTTTCCAAAATACCGACAACACGATCGGCGTCACTAACAGAAGCGACTTCTGGATTAGTAACTACCAAAGCTCCATCTGCAATGGAAACGGCATTTTGAAAGCCATATTCAATTCCCGCTGGACAATCGATCATCACAAAATCGAAACGTTGTTTCAATTCATTGACGATATTGCCAACGGATTCTTTATCCAAAACATATTTATCAGCAAACTGCGAAGCTGCTAACAAATACAAATTATCTTCGAAACGTGGATCTCTGACTAAAGCTTGCGATACTACCACTCGATGCTGTGCCACATCAACAATGTCGTAAACGATTCGATTGGTTAGCCCCATGACCGCATCCAGGTTTCTTAGACCAATATCCAAATCAACCATGCAGACCTTTTTTCCAAGGCTTGCCAAGACAGTACTAACATTTGCTGTGGTAGTAGTCTTTCCAACTCCACCTTTTCCAGAAGTTACAACGATTGATATCCCCATAGTTAACCTGTCCTTTTTTAAACTAACGCTTATAATTTTTCAGATCATCAATGCTGATAGAATGCAAATCATCAATAAAGGCATACTTTTCAGCTTGAAAATCTTTTTTGTTATCATCAGTTACGATTTCAATCACATCAGCAATTCTCAGTTGATCAACATCTTTTAAATTGCCAAAGATCATTGCATTCGTATTGTCAGGAAATCCTGCATGAACGATTCCATTCACATCGCCAAGGATATAAATTGACCCGCTAGCTCTCACTTGAGCATCCCGATGCAAAGTGCCCAGAAAAATCAAATCACCTTCGTAATCGATTTTTTGTCCACTACGAATAATTCCCGATTCAACATTAGTCCGATTAGCTTTTAAAATATCGGCAACTTTCAAATTATCTTCAACATCAGCTTCGATATCTTTCAAAGTTAATTGTGGATATTCATCAAAGAAATCACGGATATCGTTTTTTTGATCTTCAGTTAGTAAACGACGTCCTGTTTTAACAGTAAAGTAAATAACATCATCATTTTCATTAGTTGATTTGGCATTTTGCTGGATAATCAAATCCTTCATTTCTTTTAAAGCAGCGCCATAATTAGCTTTGTCGTCAATAATGACCGAAAAGCCATTCTTATCACCTTTTAAAATGATGTCACTCATTTACTATCCCTCCGATATTTCACCATCCAACTCGACAAATTAGCCAAGGGAACGTAAAGAATAAAGAAAACTACTACGTTCCACAACAAAGTTGGACCCAATGTATACGTGATGAAATCTAATACATCAGTATTAGTTTGTTGCAATAAGCGTTCCAACAAATAAATACCTGATTGCAAGAATGTCAACGACAAGAAATAAATCGAAAGATCATATCCCATATTGTTTTTCAACAATAAGAATTTAAAATGATCAATTCCCACCATTAGAAGTGGCAATAAAATCGTATACAATCCAATTATTCCGTAATAATAAGAATCGTACAAAAGTCCAAAGACGACTCCTAAAATTATCAAATGTCTACGATCATCGATTCGCATCGTCAACATTACTATTAGCATCAACATCAACTGTGGCAAAACGTTAAATCCACCATGGTTCATATTATTCAAAAAGGCCCATTTCATTAAACCATCCAAGTAAAATGCTAATAATAGAAAAAATACTTGTCCGACTACTTTACGAGTTTTGATATTCATTACTTCTCACCGCTAACTGATGACTTGATTACTGTCACAACTGTGAAGTTACGCAATTCAGCAGCTGGAGTGATGTATACCGAGTTAGTCATACCGTAATTGTCTTTTTTGATTCCATAAACCTTACCGATGTATAACCCTCTTGGTGTCAAACCACCTAAACCGGAAGTAATAACGCTTTGGCCTTTTTTAATACTCTTCGTTGAAGTGACGTTTTCCATGACTAAATCACCAGTATCGCCATCGTAACGACTCACAACACCAGTAATGTTCTTATTGTCGCCGATGATTTCAGCAGCAAATTTGTCATTTAATTCATTATTGGTTGAAATCAATTCAACTTTTGAACTGACTTTATCGACTTCAATGATTCTACCAATCAAGTCTTTACCAGACATGACTGGCATATTCTTTTTAATACCACTTGTTTGACCACGATTGATCGTCAAGTAACTTTGCCAGCTACTTGGTGAACGTGACAAAACAGAAGCATTGACAGTGGAATAATCTGTCAAAGTACTATTGAGTTTTAATTCTTGTTTGAGTTGTTTATTTTCATCTTGAACTACTTCTAATTTAGCCTGATTTTGAGCCAATTCACCGATACGTGCTTTTAAACGTTTGTTCTCAGTGTAAGTGTTGTATAAATCAGAGAATTCTGAGGTAGCATTTTTCACAGCATTGGTTGGATAAGCAAAGACACCACCAACCACGCTGACAACATCATTACCGATCTGTTGAACTACTGGCGGCGTACTCTTCTTATCACGAATATTGACCGTCACCGCTAAAAGTCCAAAAGTTACGATAATAAGTATCATTAAGATAATCAATTTTTTATTTGAAAAGAACTTTTGCATTGCTTCCTCCTAGTAGATCAAATAAAAAAAACGGGATTAACCCGCTTATTTTTGGCGACGCATTACATCGATATTTTTAAGTGATTCACCAGTACCGATGGCCACACAATCTAGTGGGTCTTGAGCAATGAATACGGGAACTCCAGTTGCTTCAGATATCACTTCAGGTAAATGATGTAATAAAGCACCACCACCAGTAAGTACGATACCATGATCGATAACGTCGGCGGCAATCTCAGGAGATGTTTCCTCAAGAGTTTCTTTAATTGTTTCAATGATTTCTTCGACATTTTCGTGAATAGCTGTGGCAATATCTTCACCAGTCAATGAGACTGTCTTAGGTAGACCAGTTACCAAATCACGACCACGAATTTGCATTGATTCAAGTTCTTTTGACTTCTCGATTGAAGCAGAACCAACTTGAATCTTAACGTCTTCAGCAGTTCTTTCACCAATTTGTAGGTTGAAGTTTGACTTAATATATGCAGAAATTGATTCGTCAAACTTGTCACCAGCAACACGGATAGAACGTGATGAAACGATACCACCCAATGAAATAGTAGCAACATCAGTAGTACCACCACCAATATCAACAACCATATTACCAGTTGGATCCATAACAGGAAGACCTGCACCGATAGCAGCTGCAAATGGTTCTTCGATTACATAAGCTTCACGAGCCCCTGCATGTTGTGTTGCTTCAATAACAGCACGCTTTTCAACTTCTGTAACACCACTTGGAACACAAACCATAACTGATGGTTTTGAGTTGTTAGCAGTTTTTTCGATGAAGTACTTCATCATAGCTGCTGTTGTGTCATAGTCGGCAATTACACCGTCACGCATTGGACGAATTGCAGAAATACTACCCGGTGTACGACCAATCATTTCACGTGCGTCTGAACCGACGGCAACGATTTCTCCAGTGTTATTATTTTTTGCAACAACTGAAGGTTCATTTAAAACTATACCTTTTCCTTCAGCATAAACTAGAGTATTTGCAGTTCCCAAGTCTATACCGAGCTTCTTTGATCCAATACCAAACAATTTATTTTCTCTCCTTTAAAGTACACACCACATTTTACGCTAATCAAAATTATATCATAGAAAACGCCGAATGAAAGTACGACGAAATCATATCCTAAATTAAATTTAAAGACTTTAGACTAGAATATGTCTTTTTTGTAATAATTAAATGGTCTATTAAGTTTATTCCTATTAAATGGCAACATTTTTGTAGTCTCAAACTGAACTCTTGATCGTTTTGCGAAAACATCAACGAACCGTTCGGATGGTTATGAGCAATCAAAACTTGCGTTGCAGACATCCCAACCGCTTCGCGTAAAATATCCCGCGGATGGACCGTTGCTGAATCGACTGTACCAATAAAAATAATTTTCTCTGAGATCACGTGATAACTATTATTTAAATATATTGCTATTAGCTTTTCTTGTGGAGCACTCCCAATTTTCTTTATTAAATGTTGACCCATATCAGCAACCGAAACAGTTTCTTCTGATAAGGTATCAGCTTGATTTTTTCTTGATCCTAATTCTATTGCCGCAAGTACTTTACAAGCTTGCGCTACTCCTACTCCATTAAAAGACATTAATTGCTCTAAACTCAAGTTTAAACCATTGGATTCAGAAACTATTTTTCTAGCAAGTTTGGCTACAGGATATTCTTTAGTCCCATTTCCCAAAATCACGGCTAATAATTCTTCATCTTTTAATGTAGCGACACCATAGCTTAAAATTCTTTCTCTTAAATTTATCATCATAATTGAAAATTACGAAAAATAATTCTCCAAATCTGATACTAAATAAAATGATCCTGTAACTAACAACAATTGGTCATCAGTCAAGTGAGAAACAATTTTCTGTAATTCATCACGATAATTTTCAACAAAAGAAACATTCGAATATTGCGATAAGTTATAGTCCTCTTTCGTAGCAGAACGTGCCATATCAAGCTTTGTAATATAAATATGCTTAGATTTTGGCACCAATTCATCCAAAATATCGTGACGATCTTTATCCTTCATCCCTGCATATAAAACAATTATATCCTTATTTTCATAATTTATTGATAAAGAATTGATTAAATTGTAAATTGCTGAAATGTTATGGGCTCCGTCTAGCAAAATCAATGGTTTCTTCTGAACTACTTGAGCTCGACCAGGCAATTGATATTTATCAAGATTATCCCTGATCAAATCTGAATCCAGTTTTAAACCATGTAACTTCTGAAATTCTAGAAAAGCTTTTATCGCTATTGAAGCATTAATTGCGGTAGTTTTTTCAAAACCTAAGCAATTTAAGCCTTCTACTGATAGCTTATCATCATAATATATAAACGATAAAGAAAAATCATTATTTTTATACTTTTTTAGTGAAAAATTTTGTCCATAACTGAATAACGGACTATTTAATGTCTCGGCTTCTTTTTGAATGATGCCTCGAACTGATTCATGCAATTGTCCAGTAATGATTGGACGATTTGGCTTAATAATACCAGCCTTTTCCCGAGCAATGTCTTGTAAAGTTGGTCCAATCAATAACTCATGGTCTAAGTCAATTGAAGTAATAATTGAAAGCACCGGTGTAATAACATTAGTTTTATCATGTTTAGCACCGATTCCAGCCTCAATTACAGCTACATCAACACGACCACGGAAATAAAAATACCCCAAAATCGTTACAAATTCAAACTCAGCTAACGGAATTCCTGCAACTTTTTCTTTGATGTAATTAACTTCTTTAACTAATTCGTCGTTAGAAATATATTGATGATTGATTTGAATACGTTCATTGAATTCTTTAATAAAAGGCGACGTGAACATTCCTACACGCTTGCCACTAGCCTCTAGTAAATTTGCCAAAAAATTAGTAGTTGTACCCTTACCATTAGTCCCCGTGATATGAATCGTTTCATAACTGTCTTGAGGATTATCTAATCGGCTCAAAGCTTCTTTAATATTACCCAAATCATTCGTTCGTTTGAATTTAGGTAAACTATGAATAAATTTCAACGCTTCTTCGTAAGTTTCTAACAATATCTTTCTCCAATTTTTCTTAAATAAAAAGGGCTGGACTTTTGCCAACCCTCATCATTATATACTCAAATTTTATTTATTAGCTTGTAATTGTTGAATTCTTTGTTGTACTTTGGCTTGACGTGATTGATAATCAGCCAATTTTTCTTTTTGTTCAGCAACAACTTTTTCAGGAGCCTTTTGTACGAAGTTCTTGTTAGAAAGTTTCTTGTTGATACGTTCAATTTCTTTGTCAAGTTTAGCTATTTCTTCATTTTGACGAGCAATTTCATCATCAATGTTGATCAATTCAGCCAATGGAACGTACAATTCAGCACCATTAGTAACAGCAGTCATTGCTAGAGCTGGGGCTTCGATGTCAGTTGCAACTTTCAAGTCCTTTGGATGCATGAAGCGGTCGATGTATTCCTTGTTGTTCAAGACCACATCTTTAACCTTGTCGTCTTGAGGTTTGATCAAGATATCAACAGCTTTAGACATTGGGGCATTAGCTTCCAAACGGATCTTTCTTAGGGACTTGATCAAATCGATCAAAACATCCATTTGATTCATAGCATCAGCATCGTCAAATTCAGCATGATTTTCGGGATACTTAGCTTGCATGATTGACTTGCCGTTGTGAGGCATTGTTAGCCAAATCTTTTCAGTAACAAATGGCATGATTGGGTGCATCAATCTCAAAGTTTGATCCAAGACATAAGTCAAGATCATCTTCTTTTGTTTCTTAGCAGCTTCATCATCACCAGTTAGAGTAGCTTTACTCATTTCGATGTACCAGTCACAGAAATCGTTCCAAATAAAGTTGTAAAGATTACGACCAACTTCACCAAATTCAAAGTTGTCCATCAAACGATTAACTTCTTTAACAGTGTGGTTTAATTTGGCCAAGATCCACTTATCAGATAAGTCATAACTAGTTACCTGTGACAAATCGTCCATAGCTGGAGTGTCATCGTCAAGGTTCATGATAACGTAACGAGAAGCATTCCAGATTTTATTGATAAAGTTCCAAGCAGAGTCCATCTTGTCATAACTGAATCTTGTATCTTGTCCTGGAGTTGAACCATTCATCAAGAACCAACGCAAAGCATCGGCACCGTATTTTTGGATAACATCCATTGGATCGATACCATTGCCAAGTGATTTACTCATCTTGCGACCTTGTTCATCACGAATCAAACCGTGGATAACAACGTGGTCAAATGGTTTCTTACCTGTAAATTTCAAACTTTGGAAAATCATTCTTGAAACCCAGAAGAAAATAATATCGTAACCAGTAACTAAAGTATTAGTTGGGAAGTAACGCTTGAAGTCTTCTGCGTCAGTATCTGGCCAACCCATAGTTGAAAATGGCCATAGAGCACTTGAGAACCAAGTATCAAGCACGTCTTGTTCTTGATCCCAGTTTTCAATATCCTTAGGTGCTTCTTCACCAACGTAAGTTTCACCAGTCTTCTTGTTGTACCAAGCTGGGATTTGGTGTCCCCACCATAGTTGACGAGAAATAACCCAATCGTGAACATTTTCCATCCATTGTGTGAAGGTATCTTCAAAACGGTCAGGTACAAAGTTAACTTTGTCATCACCCTTTTGGTTCTTCAAAGCCATTTCTGCAAGTGGCTTCATCTTAACGAACCATTGTGTTGAAAGTCTTGGCTCAACTTGTACGCCAGAACGTTCTGAATGTCCAACACTGTGAACGTAAGGTTCAATATTGATCATGTAACCTTCATCTTGTAGGTCTTTTACGATAGCCTTTCTAGCTTCAAAACGATCCATGCCGTTGTATTTACCAGCATTTTCGTTCATTGTACCGTCAGCGTTCATTGTGTTGATACGTTTCAAGTCATGACGATTACCAACCGCAAAGTCGTTAGGGTCATGAGCTGGAGTGATTTTAACCATACCAGTACCAAATTCTTTATCAACGTAGTGGTCAGTAATAATTGGAATCTTACGGTCAACTAATGGCACGATGATTTCCTTACCGACGATATCCTTGTATCTGTCATCATCAGGAGCAACAGCTACGGCAACATCACCAAACATAGTTTCTGGACGTGTTGTAGCAATTTCAATGTAACCTGAACCATCGGCATATGGATACTTAACGTGGTAGAAAGCACCTTGATCGTCCTTGTGGATAACTTCGATATCTGACAAAGCTGTTTGTAGTTGTGGATCCCAGTTGATAATGTATTCGCCACGGTAGATCAAACCTTCGTTATACAACTTAACAAAGACCTTGCGAACAGCCTTTGACAAGCCTTCGTCCAAAGTAAATCTTTCACGTGAATAATCCAATGAAAGTCCTAATTTACCCCATTGTGATTTGATGATAGAAGCGAATTCATCTTTCCACTTCCAAACTTCATCAACGAACTTCTCACGACCTAGATCGTAACGAGAAATTCCTTGTTCACGTAATTTAGCCTCAACTTTAGCTTGAGTAGCAATTCCGGCGTGATCCATACCTGGTAGGTATAAAGTATCGAACCCTTGCATTCTCTTGTAACGAATCAAAGTATCTTGAATCGTTGTGTCCCAAGCGTGACCCAAGTGCAACTTACCAGTAACATTGGGTGGTGGGATAACGATTGAATAAGGTTTAGCTTTCTTATCTCCAGAAGGTTTGAAGACGTCTTCATCTAACCAAGTTTGATAACGACCTTCTTCGACTTCTTGAGGATTGTATTTTGTATCCATGTCGATTTCTCTCATGTTGTTTCCTCCATTTTTTTATTTATTCTGATATATTACTTAAAATGAGGATTATCCCCATATAACATTCTCTAACCGGCATAGCCAAAAGTCATGGAATACGGGCGCTATGCGCCCCCATAACACTCTCTAACCGGCATAGCCGGTAAGAGACTGTAAAAAAAGAGCACCCATCCCTAATAGGACGAATGCTCGCGGTACCACCTAAATTAAGAGTTTTCACTCTTCACTCAACAGATAACGGTGGCCCGATCATTTAATGATAGCTCACAGGCAACAATCAACTGATTCGATTCGGCAATTCTCAACAACATGCCTTCTCTGAAATCTCTTCAATCAACACTCCTGCTCAAAGCTGATATTCTGATAATAAAACATTCTTTATTAAACGTCAATTAATTTTATAGCAAACTGTTGATGTTTTCTTGATCACTTTCCATGAACTTGTTGCCATGTTCAACGGTTGTAATCTTGATACCATCCATTGCTCGTTGCAATAATCCGTCAATATCTAAGACGCTTTCAAAGTGACGTGTCTTTTCGATACTTGGACGTGTTTTTGGTGATGGTGGAGCAAAGACAGTACAGCAATCTTCGAATGGTTGAATTGAAAGATTAAATGTATCGATCTTTTCAGCTAAGCGAATAATTTCTGTCTTATCCATTGTTGCCACTGGACGCAAGATTGGTGTAGTTGTGACGTCATTGATAGCAGCCATACTTTCCAATGTTTGTGAAGCAACTTGACCAACGGCCTCACCGTTAAAAATTGCTAGACCGTGTTCTTTTTCACGAATCATATCAGTCAATCTCAACATGAAACGACGTTGAATCGTCATTAAGTAACCTTCTGGCACGCTGGACTTGATTGTCTCTTGAATTTCAGCAAAAGGTACTTCGATAAATTTGATATTGCCACCGAAGGCAGTCAATTTAGAAGTTAATTCTTTAGCTTTGTTCAAGGCTTGTTCGGAAGTGTATGGAGGACTGAAGAAGTGAACCATTTCAATGTCAACTCCACGCTTCATAGCAAGGTATCCAGCAACTGGAGAGTCAATTCCACCAGATAACATCAACATAGCTTTACCAGCAGTTCCAACAGGAAGACCACCAGCACCTTTAACTGTTAAGTATGATAAGTAAATTCCATCTTGACGAACTTCGACTGAAATCTTGATATCAGGATGTTTCATCTCAACGTCAATTTCTGGGAAAGCTTCACAAATAGCGTCCCCTAATTGCAAGTTGATTTGGTTAGTATCTAACTCATAAGTCTTATCAGCGCGTTTTGTTCCAACTTTGAAACTCATGCCTGGCTTATAAGCTTCGTGCATCATTTCAACGGCTTTTTTCTTCACATCTTCAAAATCACGTGAAACTTTAACACTGAGTGAGAAAGTTTGAATCCCAAAGACGTTCTTTAATTTTTCCATTACTGGCTTAGCATCGACACCGTTTAAATTGATGTGTAGACGGTCACGATGTGGTTGCATTCTAAGATCAGGGTAATCCTTCAAAACTTTAGCTACATTTCCGTGAAGACGGTCGATGAAGCTCTTACGGTTTTTACCCTTTGTTGATAGTTCACCGTAGCGAACCATAATTTCAGTATATTCCATGTATTTCTCCTAGTTCAAAATTTGGAAATGGTCATGAATTTCATCAAGATTCTTAATGAACTCATCCATTTCTTTTTCAGTATTGCTTTCGTCTAAACTAACACGTACAGCACTAGTTGCAACATTTTCTCTGACATTCATTGCCTTTAAAGTACCTGATTCCAAACCTTTTTTGGATGAACAAGCACTAGTCGTTGAAATATAAATATCACGGTCTTCAAACGTATGCACGATTGTTTCGCCACGAACGCCATCGATTGTAAAACAGATGATGTGTGGGGCAAAATTATCAGCAACTTGTGAAAAGACGTGAACATTGTCCATTGTCTTCAAGTGGGCAACTAATTTTTCTTTTAATTGTTCCATCTTGTCAGCTTTTTTAGCTTCATCTTCTTTTAATAGACGAATAGCCTTAGCCATACCAGCAATTGCCGGAGTATTCTCAGTACCACTACGAAGGTTTGACTCTTGACCGCCACCAGCCATTAGTGGTTCAAGTTGCTTACCTTCTTTCATATAGATAAAGCCAATTCCACGAGGTGCATGGAACTTGTGACCAGAGAAGGTATAGTAGTCAACTCTAGGATCCATGAATTTATCTTGAATATTCTTACCAATTGCTTGGACAGAATCAACGTGATAACTGATATTTGGATAGTCTTTTAATACATTAGCAATTTCATGGATTGGTTGAATTGCTCCAATTTCATTGTTGACTGCCATAGTTGAAACTAAGATAGTATCGTCACGAATAGCTTTTTTAAGGTCGTCAGCACTAATATGACCAGTTTTATCGACTGGTAAATAAGTTACTTCAAAACCTAATTCTTCAAGTTGATGCATCGTGTTCAAAACAGATGGATGCTCAATTTGTGTAGTAATGATGTGTTTACCAAATTCACGCTTCTTAAAAGCTGTACCTTTGATGATCCAATTGTTACCCTCAGTACCACCACTAGTAAAAACGACTTCATCTTGTTTGAAGCCCATTAATTTTGCGATTTGTTTACGAGATGTTTCTAATAATTCATAAGCTCTCAATCCCAACTTATGCAAACTAGAAGGATTCCCAAAATATTCTTCACTAGCAGCATTGTAAGTTTTTAGAACTGAATCATTAACTTTAGTTGTTGCACTATTATCAAAATATATCATTTTTGCCTCACCAAAATAAAAAGGCCTCAAGGGCCTAAATTTTTATCTATTATAATTTAACACACTTTTAGAAAAATTAAGAATTAATTGTCTCTTTTATCCGATCAACTGAACCAGATTCAACTTCTTCTAGCGCTTTTGAAATCACATCAACCGATTCTTGATAATTGTAATCATCGTCAAACAATGAACGAGCATGAGCCAATTCATCGCTGAATTCTTTGTTCTTAGTAGCATAACGGTTCGCATATTGAAGCAATTTTTCTGCCAATTGAACATTGTACTTTAATTTAGAAGTCTTTTCGACTAAATTGTTCAAATCTTCTTGTGTAATGATGACGGCCTTACTAATATCTTCCATATTAATTTGGTCAGCATCTAAATCGTCATATAACTTGTTAATTTCATCATAAACCATGTAGAAATAGTCGAGGTAATCATCAGGTAAACCGTTCAAACGTAATTGTTCGATCATTTTCTTTTGAATTTCTAAGCGTTTGGCATATTCGTCGACACTGTTCCGAGCAATCTGTTCACTGGTCAACATTTGATTGAGTTCATCATTGATATCTTTTTCATTAGTTTCAATCTCATCCAACTCTTTAACGATATCTTTAAAATCATTTCTAACTTGCGAGAAGATCACTTGCTTATCAGCGATACTTTGCACGTCACTGTCATACTCGCGACGAACTTCATTCAAGGTATCAAAATTGTTTTTAAAAGTATCCAAGGTCTTATCTGTTAAGATATAGCTCTCTTGCAACTTTTGAATCCTCTTATCCAAGCGATTGTGTTGGAAAACCGCATGATTGAGATAGTCCAAAACTGGTTTTTGTTCTTTTAAGACATCGCGTTTGCCGTCTATTTCTAAGGTCAAAGTCTCATATAGATCGTCGATTCTTTGCTTGATATCTTCATTATTAGTATTGACTGCATCGAAATTCAATTCACCAAGTTTTTCATTTGATTCTTCAATTTCTTTTTGAACTTCTTGAATCAAAGCGACAATATCATCATTAAACTTGAAATGTTGCTTGTCTAGCTTTTGAAAGACGAACTTGATTTCATCAACTTGACCTGGGAAAACTTCATTTAAATCATGAAATAATGGTTCAATAACCTTCAATTGATCCGTGATCAGGCCTAGCTTAATTTTAATATCGTCCAAAATTTGACTAGCTTCAATGTGGTCACCTTTAGAAGTCAATTGTTTCTCATTATCTAATAGGTTAGCAATTTCTGACAACTCATCCTCTAATTTATCAGTTGCTGGACCATAACTAAATGATTGCGTTAAAACTTGTTTGCGTAATGTTTGATATTTCTTTTGTAATTCTTCACTGTGAGTGGCGTTCAATTCATTACTCTTCAACAATTCGTCAAAGCCTTGTGAAATCTCAGCAATTTTTTTCTCAAACTGATCCAAACTAGTATTGACCTTCTTTAGATCTTGGTTAGCACCAAAAACTTTGAATTCAGTATTTTTATATTCAGCCCCACGCATTTGACGAAGAATATCTGAAAAAATCTCTTCCTCTTGCTTATGATATTCCACCTTTAATTGGTTGAAACGATCATCACTGGCACCAGATAACTTCATTTTAGTCAGTTTTTCGATTTTGCCTTCTAAGCGAGCTTCTTTTAAATAATCAGTTCTATCCTTGTATTTATTCAGCGTGGACGCGTTTTTCTTTTGTAAAAACCACATGTACCATAAGAAAAAAAGAACGATTAAAATTATTCCAATAATAATTACAAACACATTTACACCCCTAATGACGATTCAGTCTTATCTTTATGAAATTATAACAAATATTACTCCTATTATTATCTAAGTCAGCTTTTCATAATAAAGTTTTAAACTATTCCCAAAATAATTTTGACAATTAGCTATTAGCACGGTATACTAGCCTTCGTGTAAAATATGCAGCAAAGAGCGGCAAGAACGTCAACAGTTATCGACGATTTAGTTCAATCAGTAACCTGTGGCTGCACAAGGTGAAATTTGTAACGATAACTGCACGAATGCTAAGCTCTAGTTAATTATTTTACTCCAGACAAACATTTTGGAGGAATTAAAATATGTCAAGATATACTGGCCCACGCTGGAAATTATCACGTCGTTTAGGTATCTCACTTTCAGGTACTGGTAAGGAAATCGCTCGTAGAAACTATGCCCCTGGTCAACACGGACCAAATGGTGGCCGTCGTAAGATCTCAGAATACGGTCAACAATTAACTGAAAAGCAAAAGTTACGTTTCATGTATGATGTTAACGAACGTCAATTCCGTAACCTATTTAACCGTGCTGGTAAGATGGATGGTATCCATGGTATCAACTTAATGATCCTTCTTGAAACAAGATTGGATAACGTTGTTTACCGTTTAGGTCTTGCAAGCTCACGTCCACAAGCTCGTCAACTTGTAAACCACGGTCACATCACAGTTGATGGCAAACGTGTTGATATCCCTTCATACGAAGTTCAAGTTGGTCAAAAGATCAGCCTTCGTGAAAAGTCAAAGGACCTTGCTATTGTTAAGGAAAACCTTGAAAACGTTGTTGGTCGTCCTGGTTTCGTTAGCTTCGACGATAACACATTGACAGGTTCACTAGTACGTAACCCAGAACGTGACGAACTAGAACCAAACATTGATGAATCACTAGTTGTTGAATACTACAACCAAGTACTTTAATATTTGGACAAAAATACATTCACTCTTTGTGGGTGTATTTTTTTTGCCCTAATTTAATTAACAAAAAAGACATCTTTGGAATGCGATTCAAAATCTTGTTCCAAAAATGTCTTCTATTTATATTTGATTTTGCTAAAAGATCTTAAAATTAATAGTAAGCCGACAATACTAGCTATTAGACCGGTCCACCACATGATTCCAAAGGTTTCGTTAAAAAATAATTGGAAAAATGCCAACGTTACGATCACACCAAGCCAGAATTCCGCACATTTGTACCACTCCATCTTCATCTACATCATCCCTTAATTAATATCTTCTTAATTCAACATCATTATAGGATATCCTCTATACAAATTAAACTAATAATAAAAAATTAATTTTGTGTAGAAATCTCTTGATTGAAGTTGACCAAATATTTACTTAATTGTAGAAATTTATCTTGCAATAATTGATCATAATCGCCAGACAAGACTTCTTCAGAACTGTTTAACAATTCAAAACCAACTACTAAATCACTAGATTTCACCTTTTGATAATGAGCGATAATTTTTTCAAAGTCTAAAGCCGGCAATAATTTACTAGAGGTATGATCATTAGAAACGCCCCAACCTTCTTTAACGATCTGATCTTGATATTTTTCTAAGATTGGATAGTATTTTTGACGGTCGCGAATATCTGCTAAGAGACTAAATGTGATAAAATAACGGTCTGGCCACAGCCCAAGTTCTAGATGTGGTGTTTTCTTATAACCTTTTTTATCTTGATTAATAGCCAACCATGTATCGGGAGGTGGATTTTTTGTTCTCCTTTGATGCTTAGCTATTTTCATAAAGAACTTTTGTTGGTATTCATCTTCTAGATGTTTTAATAAATCTGAACCAAAAACTTCGAACTTTGGATCAAGATTTGTTTTAATTAAATCTAAACGTCCAGAGAGTGTCATATCTTCAAAAACTTTAAAATCATTTTTATCAAACATGTTCTCAATCCTTTGTTGTAGAATATATATATTAATTATATAGGAGGAGCTATGCAAAAACCATTAGCATATCGGATGCGCCCTACTAATATCGATGAAGTCGTTGGACAACAACATTTAGTTGGACCACATAAGATTATTCGTCGGATGGTTGAAAGTAAATTGCTATCCTCGATGATCCTTTATGGACCTCCCGGGATCGGTAAAACTAGTATTGCCAGTGCTATTGCCGGCTCTACTAAATATGCCTTTCGCATGCTAAATGCCGCAACTGATACTAAAAAAGACCTACAAATCGTAGCTGAAGAAGCTAAAATGAGTGGTACCGTCGTATTGATGCTCGACGAAATCCACCGCTTAGATAAAACTAAACAAGATTTTCTATTGCCTTTACTGGAAAGTGGCTCGATTATTTTGATCGGTGCTACCACTGAAAATCCCTATATCAATATAAGCCCTGCAATCCGCTCTAGAGTTCAAATTTTCGAATTGAAGCCACTTAATAGTGATGACCTTAAAAAAGCTGTTAAACGTGCTCTAAATGACACAGAGAACGGTTTAGGAAAATATCATGTAGAACTCGATGAAAATGCCTTGGAATTACTAGTTAATTCAACCAATGGCGATTTAAGAAGTATTCTCAACGGACTTGAATTGTCAGTTCTTTCGACAGAACAAGAAAAAGACGATTCAATTCACATCGACTTACAATCTATCGAAGAATCAGTTCAAAGAAAAGCTATCTCTTCTGACAAAGACGGCGACAGTCACTACGATGTCATGTCTGCTTTCCAAAAATCGATTCGTGGCAGCGACCCCGATGCAGCAATTCTTTATTTAGCTCGACTACTAGAAGCTGGCGATTTGACTTCAGCGATTAGAAGGTTGATGGTCTGTGCCTATGAAGATGTCGGGTTAGCCAATCCTCAAGCATGTGCCAGAGCCGTTCAAGCCTGCCAAGTTGCTCAAATGGTAGGTTTACCTGAAGCTAGGATTCCTTTGGCAGATGCTGTCATTGACTTGTGCCTTTGCCCTAAATCAAATTCAGGTATGGTCGCTATCGATTCGGCATTAGAAGACGTCCGCAGCGGCAAAGCTAATTCCATTCCCGACGATATTAAAGATGCTCACTACTCTGGAGCAAAAAAACTCGGACATGGCGTTGAATACAAATATCCCCACAATTATCCAAACTCTTGGGTCGAGCAACAATACTTACCAAATAACCTTCGTAATCGTCATTACTATCAACCAAACGATACTGGTAAATATGAGCAAGCCTTAAACCTTAGAATCCAACAAATACAATCTTGGAAAAAGAATTCGAAACGGAGCCAGAATAATTATGATAATTAAAATTTTAATGATCTTTTTTGTGATTTTTTTATTAGCTTTAGCTTACATCCTTTGGTCACACAGTAGCGGAAAGTTTTTGATTTATTCACCAGATGAAAATTTGACGCTCAAAAACGTCATGCGCTATACGGCTGTATTATTGGTTTTAGTAGCAATCATGGGAATTGCAATTGCCTTTTTCGGAAGTCGTGAAGCTAACTTCATTACTTTATTGTTAGGAAGTTTAATTGCGGCTGGATTTTCAATTTATTTAGCAAATATACGTTAAATATCGTTGGATTACTGTATTTATTTCCCTAAATAAACTAAAATGAAATTATAAAAGCAGTAATATTACATTAACGGGGTGATACTTATGTTACAACAATATAAAAACATTCTCGTACCAATTGATGGTTCATTTGAGGCAGAATTAGCATTTAAGAAGGCTGTCGAAGTAGCTAAGAGAAATAAAGCTGCGATCCATTTAATCCACGTCATTGATACTAGAGCTTTCCAAAACGTTTCTAGCTTCGATTCAACAATGGTAGAACAAATTACTGAAAAAGCTAAGGAAACAGTTAAGAAGTACGTTCAAACAGCTAAGGATGCTGGATTAGACGAAATTGACTACAGCATTGAATATGGCTCACCAAAAGCCATCATCGCTACTGACTTTCCAAAGAAGTTAGGTGTCGACTTGATTATGATCGGTGCTACTGGTCTTAATGCTATGGAAAGACTTCTAATTGGTTCAGTTACTGAATATGTAACTAGAACAGCTGCTTGCGATGTCTTAGTAGTAAGAACTGACTTGAACAATCAAACGATTCAAAAACCTAAGAAATAGTAACTACAAAAAAAGAGGATCGATTCTAAACGAATCGACCCTCTTTTTGATTAGCGAAATTAATAAATTGTTTTTATATTTAAAAGATATTCAAATGCATATCTTTCATTTTAGTCTTTAATTTTTCAAAAACTGTTTTATTTTCACTGATACTTGAGATCACATATGCCTTGATGTAGTCCTCGTCAGTCTTTTGACCTTCACGAGTACCGGCATCTGCCAAGTAGCAGTACATTTCATCGAGTTTGAACAAAGTTTGTTCTCTTCTAGCAATGAAGATACCTTCGTTAGCATATTCCATAGCTTTTTGATTTTCTTCTAGCTTCAATGACAAATCAGCCATGTTGCTATAGATCAAAATGCTATCGTGATAATTTTCATCACCAATCTTGTCAAGACTTGATTTGATCAAATCCTTAGCTTGATTGTAATAAACTCGAGCTTCGTCCATTGACTTCTTATTGATGTAGGCCTTAGCAGTAAAGACATCGATCAAAATGTCATACATATCAACGTTAGCAATATTGACGTTCATAGCCCGGTTGAAATCAAAAATAGCTTTGTCATAATTCTTGCTAGTTACATATTCAATCAATCCATTGAAGAAATGGATCAACTTGATTTCTTGCTTGTTATTGACATTGATGTTTTTTAATTTACCCAGTTTGTCACTGATACCTTCGAAATCATCTTGATAAAATGACTTCTTGATATCGCTAATGATGGAATATATTTGACTATCGTCATTGACGATTACAAGGTTCATTGTGATACCCAGTCTTTCACAAATGCGAACCAAAATTTCCATGCTTGGAATCTTGTCTTTTTTTTCAATCAGGCTGACAGTTGCCTGTGTACAAATACCATCAGCTAACTCAGATTGAGAAATTCCTCTGAGTTTTCTGTAGTGGCGAATCTTTTCACCTAAAATTTTCATTCTAAACTATCCCCATTCATTTATTAATTCCATGGATAATTTAAACAGTTATTAAAAAATGTTGCAAGAAATAAGCAACGATAAAAAGATAAATTTTAAAAATTTAATTATTTACTTCAAAGAACCATGCATCTTTTTCACTACCATTTAATAATTCAGGATTATCATTTAATTTATCGTTCACCTTGACGATTTTCCCGTCAACTGGTGATTCTAGCTCTATTACAGCCTTTTGAGCTTCAATCTCACCACTAGATTCACCTTTTTTAATTTCAGAATCTAGATCAGGTAGTTCGACATATTTGACATCCCCTAAAGCCTCTTGAGCCTCTTGAGTTAAACCTATACGAGTTGTCTTGTCACCCTTTTTTATCCAATAATAATTTTTCTTTTCACTCATAAAAATTCCTACCTTTGCTTAAAAGTACCATTTTCAAACATATAACTCTTATGATGGAATCTCATCGACATGACTAGTCCAATACCAATCATATTACCTAACAACGCTGATCCACCTTGCGAGATGAACGGCAGCGGAATACCTGTTAATGGCAATAAACCAACGCTCATACCAATGTTTTCGAAAACGTGGAACAAAATCATCATGATAACGCCAGTTGATACGTAAGCATAAAATTCATTCTTAGTATCAAAAGTAACTTGAACCATTTGATAAATCAATAAGAAATAAAGCAAAATTAAGACACATGAACCGATAAAACCAAAGTTCTCACCAATAACTGAGAAAATCATATCAGACTCACGAACAGGCACATAAACGTTAGAAACGTTAAAGCCCTTACCAAACAACTTACCAGAACCGATAGCTTTCATATTCTGCCAGATCTGATAACCATTTTCCGATGTATCAGCTGACGGATTACGCCAACTATCGATACGGGCGAATTGATAAGATCTAAAGCCAAAATGACCTAAGATCTCACGGCCCCAATCAGTCGTTGCAAATAACAGAGCTGTTCCACCGATAACGGCAACAATCAGAAAACCAGTTAAGAGGATTCGCCAATCGATTCCAGATACCAAAATCATTCCACCTAAGATGGCCACGAAAACCAAGATAGTACCAAAATCATTTTGCAACTTCAAAAGAACCATGACTGGTAGAGTCCACAAGAATAATTTGCCCAATAAGATGAAGTCATTTTTTATGGTGTGAACTTGATATTCACTGTTATGATTCGTAATAACTTTCCCCAGCATCAGTATATATGCTGGTTTCATTACTTCAGACGGCTGAAACGTAAACGATCCAATCGCAAACCAACTCTTGGCACCAGTACTTGCGGCATAAGAGCGGCTATAAAAAATCAAAACTAAGAACAGCAAAGCAATCCCGGCAAAGTAAGCATAATTTGCCACTTGCCACAGTTGCTCCGCATCAAATTGCATGATAATGGCTATCCCAATCGCACCGATAACATACCATGCTAGTTGTGAAACTACATTTCTTAATGGATTTTGTGAGTCCTGAATCGTAGCTACGTAAATAGACATAAGTCCAATCATCGCAAGCATCATTACCGAAAAAATAATTCCGTAATCGATTCGAGAATCCACATCATTCTTTTTTCTATTTTCTCTTATTTGCATATTTACACCTGCTAATGATTATGTAAATTATATTGCATTAACAATTCATTGATTGCATCGTCCAATTTTACTGATTTGAAGGGAGTATCGTTGCTTTCAACAAATGAAAGGTAACGGTCTCCATCTTTTTTGATGGTACCAATATATTTTTTACGGTCCCAAAGTTCATAAGTTTCAGGATCGCTACTGATATCTTTTAAGTTGATTTCAACTGTTTTTTTTCTACTAGACATTAAATCTTTCCTATTCTTTGCTATGAAATTTCTTGGCGATAATTTCATCTTCGTATTTTTCAGGATGAGGATTTCTAAAAATAGTGAAATTATCAGGTACTGGGTCTACCCCACCACGAACAAAAGGATTACAACGCAAAATACGTGCTAATCCCATTATCGTACCTAAAATTCCACCATGTTTTTTAACCGCATCAATAAAGTAAGTCGAACATGTCGGATAATAACGACAACTAGGTGGTAAAACTGGCGAAATAAATTTCTGATAAAAACGAACTATTCCAATTAAAAGTTTTTTTAGCATCTAATTACCTTAAAAATTCAAACATGTGCATCCAAGTTCCTGGCCACAATACAGCTAATGGATTAGACCCACCTAGTGCTGATCCAATCAACATACCTAAAACCAAGAAGATGAGCATTAATAATAATACCCAGCCAATTTTTTTAAAAATATCATGACGATATTCTTTACCAAAGTCTCTTTTCATTTTTCACCCTAGTATTTTTGATGTTTTTCGATATGATCCAATAATACACCTGTACCTAAAGCAACAGAATCTAGTGGACTATCAGTCAAGAGAACTGGCACTTGAAGCTTTTCAGACAATAACTTGTCCAAGTTCTTCAACAAAGCGCCACCACCAGTTAGCATGATGCCTCGGTCAATGATATCACCAGATAGTTCTGGAGGTGTTTGTTCCAAAACATTCTTTGCAGCGATAACAATTTGATCGATACCATCTGATAGTGCTTCTTGAATCTCTACTTCATTAGTAGTGATTTCTTTTGGCAATCCAGAAACAATATCAATTCCACTAGCAGAGAATGTTTTGCTTTCGTCAGCGTCCATTACACAACCAATTTCCATCTTGATTTGTTCGGCTGTTCTTTCACCAATAATCAAGTTGTGGTGTTGTTTAATGTAAGCTTGAATGGCACCAGTCATCTTATCACCAGCGAAACGAAGCGATTGACTCGTTACAATATCACCCATTGAGATGACGGCGATATCACTAGTACCACCACCGATATCAATAACCATATTTCCTTGTGGCTTGAAAATATCCAAACCAGCACCGACTGCAGCGACTTTTGGCTCTAATTGAAGATATACCTTACCGCCACCAGCTTGTTCGGCTGCTTCGATGATTGACTTTTGCTCAACCGGCGTTACGTTTGTAGGTGCACAAATCATAATTGTTGGCTTCGAAAAACGTCCACCAACATTTAGTTTTTCAATAAAATATTGAAGCATCTTTTCAGTAATATCAAAGTCGGCAATTACACCATCTTTTAAGGGGCGAATGGCCTTAATGTTAGCTGGAGTTCTACCAACCATCATATAAGCGTCCTTACCAACTGCTACTACATCATTATTATTCGTATTGATTGCCACAACTGAAGGTTCATTTAAGACAATTCCTTCACCTTTGACATCAATCAGTACATTTGCTGTACCTAAATCAATTCCTAGATATTTCGACATACTATATCCTCCAAAATCTGAACACAAAAAGTATATCATAACCAGCCTAATCATTAAATTGCCAATAAAAAAAGAAAGTGGTATTTCCACTTCCTTAAGCGAACTTTAAGCCAATTTTGTAACACTTGGTATTGTATTCAATACTAATCTTTCTCTACCAGATTCATCGATTGAGACTCTTCTGATCTTAGCACCTAAATCTCTTAACTTTTCAGTGAAATGATAATATCCACGGTCCAAATATTGAAGGTTAGAAACTCTAGTCTCACCTTCAGCAACTAATCCTGCCAATACTAGTGCTGCAGCAGCACGTAAATCAGTAGCAGCAACGTTAGCACCACTTAACTGTGCTGGACCAAACATAATAACTGAATTACCTTCAATCTTATAGTCGGCCTTCATTTTTCCAAATTCTGGGAAATGCATGAATCTATTTTCAAAAACTGTTTCTGTCATAACAGTAGTTCCCACACTTAATAATTGAGCCAAAGTCATTTGAGCTTGCATATCAGTTGGAAAACCAGGATGTGGCATTGTTTTAACGTCAACTGGTTTTAGTTGATTAGTTCCAACAACGTGAATTCCTTCGTCAGTTTCTTCAATTGAAACTCCCATTTCAATCAATTTGGAAATCAAAGGACGATTGTGAGCACCGACGGCATCTTTGATGAAGATGTCACCATTTGTTACAGCAGCAGCAACCATGAAAGTACCCGCTTCAATACGATCTTGCATAATTGAATGTTCACATCCATGTAAGGCAGATACTCCCTTGATTCTTACGGTATTAGTACCGGCTCCTGTAACGTCTGCACCCATCTTGCTCAAAATATTAGCAAGATCAACAATCTCGGGTTCTCTGGCGGCATTGTCGATAACCGTTTCACCATCGGCTAAAGTAGCTGCCATCATAATGTTTTGTGTTGCACCAACACTTGGAAAGTCTAGATAAATGTTAGCTCCATGTAAACCATCAGTTTTTGCGTCAATAAAACCGCCTCTTTGGCTGAATTGTGCACCCATAGCTTCTAGTCCCTTGAGATGCAAATCTATCGGTCTAGAACCAATTGCACAGCCACCAGGCATTGCGACATGAGCTTCCTTGTTACGAGCTAGGAGAGGTCCTAAGACAACAATCGAAGCACGCATCTTGTCCACTAAGTCTTCTGGTGCAGTCGTAGCAGTTCCATTAGATGTATCGACAGTCAAAATCTCATCTGCTTCATCGTAAGAAACTTCAGCATTTAGAGCTTTTAAAACTTTAGACATCGTTATTACATCCGATAACGGAGGGATATTAGTCAAGAAGGTTTTACCTTTTGATGCTAAAATAGTCGCCGCTAAAATTGGTAAAGCGGCATTTTTTGCACCTTCAATTCTGACAGTTCCTTTTAATTGCGTAGGTCCATTAACGATTATTTGTTGCACAATATTCTCCTCCAAAACCTGGGATCATTTAAAAAAGTAAGGTTATATTTCGAGCTAAACTAAAAATGCTCATGAAAAACGAACTAACTGTATAACCTAGAGCGATTGCAATAAACGCTACAAGTAATTGTAACATTTTAGGGTTGGTTTTGTTATAAATCTTTTTCCAATCAACCACTTGCAAAACGTTGAAGCTGATCCAAATAAATATAACATGACTTATAAGCGTTATTATGGCATTTATTCCGATATTTGTCATTTTATAAACCTCACTTTTCTAGATAGTAACATTTTTGCCTAAATTATTCCGTTAGTTATCAAATACTTTAAAATTATTTAAAAGAAAAAGGATTAGGTTTCCCTAATCCTTTAAGTTAATTTCTATGCGAACTTACGTTAATTCTATTAATAGCCTTACGCAAGGATACTTGAGCACGAGCCAATTCATCAACGTTGTGTTTCTCTTCCGCAACTTTGATAGTATCTTCGGCTTTTTGCTTAGCATATTCTGCACGTCTTAAATCAATGTCTCTAGCTCTTTCAGCACTGTTGGCGACGATTGATACTAGATCATTGCTAAACTCCAAGAACCCGCCGTTTACAGCAATTGAATCTTCATGATGAGGCTTATCCACACGACGGACACGAACTTCATCAATAACCAAAGGGGCGATGATTGGAGCATGATGAGCCATGACACCAATTTCACCATCAATGGTACTTATAACAACGAGTTTTGCATGATGATCATAAACAACACCATCGGGAGTAACAATATTGACCGTCATAATGTTTTCAGCCATATTATCTCCTCCTATCGTTAATTGGCAACTGCTTGATCAGTATTTTCATCTTGGCCATCAGCTGGTGTCCAGCCCATGTCTTTAGCCTTGTCGATAACGTCTTGAATTCCACCAACACCGTTGAAGGCATCTTCTGGAACATCATCGTATTTACCGTCAAGGATAGCACGGAAGTCCTTAACTGTTTCTGAAACAGGAACATAAGAACCTGGCTTACCAGTAAATTGTTCAGCAACACTGAAGTTTTGTGACAAGAAGAATTGAATACGTCTTGCACGAGCAACGACTGTCTTTTCTTCATCAGACAATTCGTCCATACCCAAAATAGAAATGATATCTTGAAGTTCATGATATCTTTGAAGAACTTCTTGAACTTGTGTAGCAACATCATAGTGTTCTTGACCAACGATTGCTGGATCAAGAGCTGAAGATGTTGAAGCTAGTGGATCAACAGCTGGGTAAATACCTTGTTGTGTCAATCTACGTTCCAAGTTAGTAGTTGCATCCAAGTGGGCGAATGTTGTAGCTGGAGCAGGATCAGTATAATCATCGGCAGGAACATAAACAGCTTGAATAGAAGTGATTGAACCCTTCTTAGTTGATGTAATACGTTCTTGCAATTGACCCATTTCTGTAGCTAATGTTGGTTGGTAACCAACGGCTGAAGGCATACGACCAAGCAAGGCAGAAACTTCTGAACCAGCTTGTGTAAATCTAAAGATGTTATCGATAAACAATAGAACATCTTGTCCTTCAACATCACGGAAGTACTCAGCAATTGTCAAACCTGTTAAGGCAACACGCATACGAGCACCAGGTGATTCGTTCATTTGTCCATAAACCATGGCTGTCTTAGCAAGAACACCGGATTCCTTCATTTCATAATAAAGGTCATTACCTTCACGTGTTCTTTCACCAACACCAGTAAATACAGAAATACCACCATGTTCTTCAGCGATATTGTGAATTAACTCTTGAATCAAAACGGTTTTACCAACACCGGCACCACCGAACAAACCAACTTTACCACCACGAACGTAAGGTTCGAGAAGGTCGATAACTTTGATTCCTGTTTCAAGAACTTCTGTTGATGTATTTAATTGATCATAAGCAGGTGCTTGTTTGTGGATACTATCTCTTCTAAAGTCAGCAGGGAATTCCTTGCCTCCATCGATAGATTCACCTAAAACATTAAACACACGACCTAAAGTTTCTTTACCAACTGGTACAGAAATAGGTTTGGCTGTGTTAAGTACTTGTGCACCTCTTTGAAGTCCATCAGTAGAACTCATGGAAATAGCACGCAAGGCGCCATCACCTAGTTCTAGAGCAACTTCGAGGGTAATCTCTGATCCGTCGCTTTTTTTAACTTTAAGAGCATCATTGATTTCTG
The DNA here is from genome assembly GCF_002706745.1 of Companilactobacillus farciminis KCTC 3681 = DSM 20184. Taxonomy (NCBI): domain Bacteria; kingdom Bacillati; phylum Bacillota; class Bacilli; order Lactobacillales; family Lactobacillaceae; genus Companilactobacillus; species Companilactobacillus farciminis. Next base: position 1,676,916 of record NZ_CP017702.1, read on the forward strand.
GCAAATCTGCATCTAAAGAAAATTCAACATCGACAACTGGACCGATTACCTGAATAACTTTACCTTTGCTACTCATTAATTTGGCTCCTTTCTAAACTATTCAAGTGCAGCAGCACCACCGATAATTTCGGTGATCTCTGTTGTGATTTGAGCCTGACGAGCACGGTTATAATGTAGTGACAAACTTGAAATAAGATCATCAGCATTATCACTGGCACTCTTCATAGCTGTTACAGAAGCGGCATGCTCTGCTGTTTTTGCATCCATCATTGCTCCTAAAACTAAACACTCAATATATTGAGGCACAATTGCAGATAGAACTGCTTTAGGGTTTGGTTCTGTGATGTATTCAGTCGCAACTTGTTGTTCTTCTGGTGTAACGTCATCAGGATCAGCCAAAGGCAAAAGTTTTTGATTAGTAAATTCAGAAACTAATGAGTTCACGTGATGATTATGACAAATATCAATTTCATCGAACAATTCTGCTTGATACATTTGTAGAATCGTCTTCATGATTGGAGTGATATCTTTAACTGTTGGAATATCAGGTAAACCACGATATTCATACGATACGTCATATCCACGTGCTTTGAAGAATTCTGTTCCAGTAGCACCTAAGGAAATGATAGTAAACTTGCTTTGATCACCATGATATTTTGTTTCAAACAACTCCATCATAGCTTTCAAAATATTACTATTGTATCCACCAACAAGACCACGGTCACTAGTAATAACAACGTAGGCGGTCTTTTTGACTTCACGAACTTTTAAAAGACTGTTTAGACTCAATGGATCATCGGAATCATCAGCGACTGACAATTCTTTGAAAACATCAGCTGCTTTCAAATGTCTAACAATATCTTCAACCTTTTTTTCATACAATTGATAAGCAATAGATTTCTTTTCAATACGAGAGAGTTTAGCACCAGATACCATTTGCATGGCCTTTGTGATTTGACCGGTTTTCTTAGTAGAAGAAATTCTTCTTTTAATATCCATAAGGGACTCAGCCATAATTTAAACCTCCTGTATTATTTTTCTGCTTGCTTGCTATCTGAATCTGTTCCTGATTTTGAAGCTAAGAAGTTTTCTGTAAAGTCTTTTACAGCAGCTTTAAACTTATCTTCGTCAGGCAATGTACCTTTTTCTTTGATTGTTTGTAAAAGATCTGCATGGTTTGCATCGAAATATTCAGAAAGTGAAGTTTCATATTCTTTAATATTATCTACATCGATCTTATCCAAGAATCCTCTTGTCAAAGCAAACAAAATCAAAACTTGTTTTTGAACAGATACGGGTGAGTGTACAGGTTGTTTTAGAACTTCTTCTGTACGACGACCACGATCTAGTTTTGCCTTTGTAGCTTCATCAAGATCTGAACCGAATTGAGCGAATGATTCCAATTCGTGATATGAAGAAAGATCTAGACGTAAAGTACCAGCAACTTTCTTCATAGCCTTAATTTGGGCATCCCCACCAACACGAGAAACAGAAGTACCAGCATCAATAGCTGGACGTGTACCTGAGTGGAACATATCACTACTCAAGAAAATCTGTCCATCAGTGATAGAAATTACGTTAGTTGGAATATAGGCTGACACATCACCGGCTTGTGTTTCAACAATAGGTAGAGCAGTCATTGAACCGCCACCTAAAGCATCACTCAACTTAGCAGCACGTTCTAGCAAACGTGAGTGCAAGTAGAAAACATCACCGGGATATGCTTCACGCCCAGGTGGTCTACGAAGCAATAGTGATATTTCACGATAAGCATTAGCTTGCTTGCTTAAATCATCATAGACGATCAAAACATGCTTGCCGTTATACATGAAATATTCACCCATTGCAGCACCAGCATATGGTGCAAAGTAAAGCATAGGTGCTGGTTGACTAGGACCAGCTTCAACAACGATAGTGTAATCCATTGCGCCATGCTTTCTTAGAGTTTCAACTTGGGCTCTAATTGTTGATTCCTTTTGTCCAATCGCAACATAGATACAAATCATATCTTCATCTTTTTGATTAAGAATTGTATCAATAGCAATTGATGTTTTACCAGTTTTACGGTCACCAATGATCAACTCACGTTGACCACGACCAATAGGAACAAGTGAGTCAACTGATTTCAAACCTGTTTGTAGAGGTTCAAAAACTGACTTACGTTGCATAACACCGGGTGCAGGTGATTCAATAGGTCTTGTCTTGTCTGTCTTGATTTCTCCAAGTCCATCAACTGGTTGACCCAAAGAATTTACGACACGTCCAATCATTTCGTCTCCGACTGGAACTTCCATGATACGACCTGTTCTCTTAACAGTATCGCCTTCACGAATTTTATCGTAATTACCTAGAATGATGATACCAACATCATCACTTTCAAGGTTTTGAGCTACACCAAAAGTACCGTCTTGGAATTCTAGCAATTCACTTGCCATAGCATTTTCAAGGCCATTAGCACGAGCAATACCATCACCGACGTATGTAACTGTACCTACTTCATCAACTGAGAGTTCATTTTTATAGTTCTTTAACTGTTCTTTGATCAGTGAACTAATCTCTTCAGTTTTGATGCTCATTCTTTTCACCTCGACTTAATTATTAACCAATAGCGTCTTCTTGATGTCATTAAATCTCTTAACAACACTACCATCGATAACTTGATCTCCAACACGGATTATAACGCCACCGATGATAGTAGGATCAACTATTTTCGTTAAATTTACTTTATTTACTGAAAATCTCTCTTTAATTACGGATTCAAGATGACTGATTTGTGCTTCATCCAAATCGACCGCTGTTTTAACTGTTGCTTCAACAATACCGTTTACTGCATCATATTTTTCAATAAATGCATCAGCAATATCTGTCACACAGTCCATACGGCCGTTGTCAAAAACTAATCCTAAGAAATCTTGCATCAATTCACCAAATTGGCTCTTCAATGTATCCAAAATTTTGATTTTTTCAGTGCGAGAAATAGAACGTCCCGCAAGAGCAAAGCTCAAGCTAGGATTTTCTTCATAGACCTTTTTTAAAGACTTCAAGTCTTCAAGTATTTCTTCTATGGAATTTTGTTCTTCAGCTACTTCAAAAAGTGCCTTACTGTATCGCTTTCCCACTTGATATTTACTTAGTTTCATTTACCGTCAACTCCTTAATATAAGAGTCGATTAGTGACTTTTGATCGTCTGCATTAAGCTCTTTAGAAATAACTTTTGAAGCAATTTCCAAAGACAAGTTTGCAATGTCATTTTGAGCATCTGACAACGCATCTTGTTTAGCTTTTGCTGCATCAGATTTAGCTCTTTGTCTTAATTCTTCAGCTTCGCTATGAGCATCGGATACGATAGACTTCTTTTGAGTCTCACCGCTTTCCTTTGCTTTATTAACAATTTCAACTGCTTCTGCACGTGAGTTTTTAAGAGCTCCTTCACGTTCTTCAGCCAACTTTTTAGCACGTGTGCGTTCCTGATCCGCATAATCAAGATCGCCAGTGATCTTTTCAGATCTGGCATCCATCATCTTTGTAACAGGACCCCAAGCAAAATGTTTTACTAAGAGTGCCAAAATGATGAAAGAAATAAGAATGAAAAGCATGTCACCCAAAGCTACTTGACCAGCTCCGAGAACTAATAAACCTGCCAATATTCTTCACTCCTTCCTTTCTAAAATACATAGCATTAAAAGGCGATTATCTTTAGACATCGCCAAGTTTAAAATCGTATGTATTAAACGAAAAGAATAACGAACGCAATAGCAATGGCAATGATAGGAACAGCTTCGATAAGACCAACACCAATGAACATTGTTCCTCTTAATTTATCAGCTACTTCTGGTTGACGAGCCATACCTTCAAGAGTTTTTGAAATAACAAGTCCGTTACCGATTGATGCTCCAAGAGCAGCGATACCAGCTGCAAGAGCTGCCGCAATATCCTTCATAATTAAAAATCCTCCAATAAATGTTATTCTTGTTCCATTTTACGTGAAATATAAACCATAGACAATGTGGTAAATACGTACGCTTGGATGGCTCCAATAAATACAGAAAAGCCTTGCCAAATCATGGCTAATGGCATTGCGCCAATAAATGTCACAGCGCCAAGACTCTTTGCAACAGTTCCAATAAGTGCAAGAAGTACTTCACCGGCAAAAATATTACCGTAAAGACGTAGTGACAATGTTAGGAAGTTGGTAAATTCTTCCAGAAGGTTAATTGGTAGTAAAAACTTTACCGGTCTCGCATAATTGGATAAATAACCACCAAATCCGAACTTTTTCACAGCATAATAGTGTGAAAGTAACAATGAAACCGTCGCAAGTCCCATTGTAATCAAAGGATTAGATGTTGGTGACTTAACATATGTGAAACCGCCAATCTTTAGTTGGAAGAATAATCCTAATTGGTTAGAAACGAAAATAAATAGGAATAATACAAACGCGTAAAGATTGAACTGTTTACCTGAACCATCTGGCATTGCCGATTTTACAATACCATTAGTAAAATCAATCATCCATTCAAGTACATTCTGTGCTTTACCTGGTCTCATTGTGACTTTACGAGATAATGCAAACACCAAAATGAAAACAAGGACTGCAGAGACAAGCACTGACAAGTCATTTGCAACATTGAATCTTAAGCCTAAGAAATCAATAAACTTATACTTATCATCCAATAATAACCCTCCTTTCTTCGCTTATTGAAAACAATTGATACCACAAAATAATAACACTAAATTTTATATATTCAAACAATGAAATTCTTATTTTGTCCCAAATAATCTGTCTCCGGCATCGCCTAAACCTGGGAAAATATAACCACTGTCTGTAATCTTCTCATCTAGTGAAGCAGCATAGATATCAACGTCTGGATGTTCGTCTTGAACTGCCTTAACACCTTCTGGGGCAGCAACTAGGACTACTAAACGCATGTGCTTAGCACCACGTTTCTTCAAAGCGTCGATGGCCATATTTGCAGAACCACCAGTAGCAAGCATTGGATCAACGATGAACAATTCACGTTGGTCGATATCGCTAGGTAGCTTTACAAAATATTCATGTGGTTTCAATGTTTTTTCATCACGGTACATACCAATGTGACCAACCTTGGCAGCTGGGATCAATTCTAGTACTCCGTCAACCATTCCTAAACCAGCACGCAAAATAGGAATAACTGCTAATTTCTTACCGGCAAGCACCTTTTGTGTAGATTTGCCCATTGGTGTTTCAACTTCAACATCCTTTAGTGGCAAGTCACGAGTAATTTCATAAACCATTAATTCACCAATTTCATTGGCAACTTCACGGAATACCTTTGTACCTGTGTGCTTGTTACGGATAATTGTAAGTTTGTGTTGGATCAATGGGTGGTTCAATACTGTAAATTTAGACATTTTAAATCTCCTTAGTTTTTGTAATGTGCATTGCCTGCTGATTTATTCAAACGGTTGCTGTATGCAGCGCCGTGACCTTCATCAGAAAATCCTTGAGCCAAGATGTAATCCATATGGTCAACATCCAACTGACGCAATCCTGCAAATAATTCTTTGGAAGCGCTATAAACGTCATCACCCAAAGAATAAGTAGTGATGTTTTTAGGTACTTCTTTCAGAATTGCATCGGTGGCCAAAACTCCTAATGAAGCATCTTTTTGACTGTATTCAGCAATCGCTTTTGGAAAATCGTTGACGTCATCAACAATAATGACTTGAGCGCTTGGTGCATAGTGCTTGTACTTCATCCCTGGTGCCTTTGGAACTTCTGTTGCAGTTACTTTATGGTGATCCGAATTGACATTGTCGATGACTTTTAATAAATCATCAGAGTCAATCATTCCTGGACGTAAAATCGTAGGTATATCAACAGATAAGTCGATCACGGTCGATTCCACTCCCAGTTTAGTAGGACCATCATCCAAAATAGCTGCAATCTTACCATGTAAATCGTGGTAAACATGTTTTGCTAAAGTTGGACTAGGCTTGCCACTTGTATTGGCGGATGGGCCAACAATTGGTTTGCCAAAAGTCTTAATAAGATTCAAAGTTGCCAAGTTGTTAGGCATTCTAAAAGCAGCAGTCGTCAGTCCCCCTGTAACTGCCTTAGAAAGTTTTCCAGGTTGTATTGGCATAATGATTGTCAACGGACCTGGCCAAAAAGCCTTCATTAGCTTTTGGGCCAAAGGTTTGTAGCTGTTGTCGGCATATTCCCAGACCATTTCAGGACTAGCAACGTGGACGATCAAAGGATTGTCGCTTGGACGTCCTTTAGCAGCATAGACATCTTTGACTACATCAGGTCTTGTCGCGTCAGCACCTAGGCCATAGACAGTTTCAGTTGGAAAGGCAACTAATTGTCCTTTAGCTAGGAAATCTGCAGCTTCTTGAATCTGTGTATTCTCTAGTATCTCAGTTTCCAATACTACATCTCCTTTTTAGCTTTTAGATATCGGTAATTCCCACTTATATCTTTATGAAATTCTACAACATAATTAGGTAAATTATCACGAAAAATCGCTTTTATTGCGTTTTTTTGTCGAAAACCGAATTCCATGTACAAAATACCATCATCAGAAAGATAATTATCGATCTGTTGCGTAATATTCTCATAGAATTCTAACCCATTATCCTTTCCATATAAAGCCAAATCCGGTTCAAATTTAATAACGCTTTGATCCATATCTTTTTTCTCGTCTTCAGCAATGTATGGAGGATTAGACACGACAACGTCAAATTTTTGCGGATCAATCTTTTTGAACAGGTCGCTCTGCTTGAAAAAAACGTTGTTCGTCTGGTAGTTATCGGCATTCAATTGTGCCACTTGTAGAGCTTCTTTTGAAATATCAGTCGCCAAAATATCGTCCTCAGGAAATTCAATTCCTAAAGTTATCGCAATAATCCCAGAACCTGTTCCAATATCACAAATCGATAAGTTCTTCTTTGGGTGGTCATCGATAATTTGTTGGACCATTTCTTCGGTATCATTTCTTGGAATCAATACATTCTCATTAACAGAAAAATTACGATTCATAAAATATGCGTATCCCAGAATGTATTGCACAGGTTCATCCATCCCTAGTCGCAATAAACCGTCACGAAATTTATGCATAATGTCATTTGGCACTTCTTCATTTCGGTGCAGCTGCAATTGGGTATAGTTAAAGCCACTTAATTCTTCCATTAAGTATTGTGCATCTTCTGGAAACTTATTTTGGCTCTTTAACATAGAAAAAGCCCTTTTCAGGGCGTTAGAATAGCTTAGCTTCTCCACTTTGAATTTGCTCCAACTTTTGAGCTTGGTCATGAACGATCAAGGCATCAATTATTTCTTCTAGTTCACCATTCATAATACGGTCAAGTTTATTCAAAGATAGACCGATTCGGTGATCGGTAACACGGTTTTGTGGATAATTGTAGGTTCTAATACGTTCAGAACGGTCACCAGTACCAACAGCAGATTTACGTTGTTCATCGTATTCACTTTGATTTTGTGATTCATAGTAATCATAAACACGAGACTTCAAAATTTGCATTGCTTTTTGACGGTTTTGTTGTTGTGAACGTTGATCTTGCATAGCAACAACGATACCTGTTGGCAAGTGAGTCATACGGACGGCAGATGAAGTTTTATTGATATGCTGACCACCGGCACCAGATGAACGATAAACATCGGTTCTAATGTCTTTTGGATCAATATCAATATCTACTTCGTCGTATTCAGGCATAACCGCTACAGTAGCAGTTGATGTGTGAACACGGCCTTGTGATTCAGTTGAAGGAATACGTTGTACACGGTGAGCACCATTTTCAAACTTAAGCTTTGAGTAAACTTTCGTTCCGGTGATCATTACGGCAACATCCTTGTAGCCACCGACTTCAGTGTCAGTTTCATCAATGATGTCAAAGTTCCAGCCTTGTTTTTCAGCGTATTTACTGTACATAGTCAATAAATCAGCTGCAAACAAACTAGCTTCGTCACCACCAGCGGCACCACGAATTTCCATGATAATATTCTTATCATCATTAGGATCTTTAGGAAGCATCAACAAAGTAATTTGATGTTCAACTTCATCAATTTCTTTCTTGGAACTTTCTAATTCATCTTTTGCCATTGCTTCCATTTCTGGATCATCAGTTTCACGAAGAATCTCGTCACTGTCACTGATACTTTGTTTCAATTCTTTGTAGTGCTTGAAAGCAGCGACAACTTCACGCATGTCAGCTTCTTCTTTTGAGTAAGCCATATAACGCTTTGTATCGTTGATAACTTCAGGATCACTCATTAATTCTTGAAGTTCTTGATATCTTTCAAGCAATGTTTCTAGTTGTTCAAATATTTTATCCAACTCAACTATCCTTTCTTATATTAGTTTTCATCAAGCATTGGAGGATGGTTATAGTGACGACGGCAAACTGGATAGTACATTTCATTACCACCAATTGAAATCTGTTCGCCATCATAAACTGGTTTACCATTAGCCATACGCATATTCATTGTAGCTTTTTTTGTACAGAACCAGCAAATTGTCTTCATTTCTTCCAACTTATCTGCATACAAAAGAAGATATTTCGTTCCTTCGAATAATTCGTTCTTAAAATCATTCTTTAAACCAAATGTCATAACTGGAATCCCTAAGTCATCGACGACTTGAGTTGCTTGTAAGACTTGGTCCTTAGTCATAAACTCACATTCATCGATCAATACACAAGCTGCGTTAGGATTTTTTTCTTTAACAATTTCAAAAACGTTTGAATCGTCTTTTAAAGCAATTGCATCACGATTTAATCCCATGCGACTTACGATTTTTCCATGTCCTGAGCGAGTGTCCAAAATACTAGTCATTAAGATAACTGATTTACCTTGTTCTTCGTAGTTATGGGCTACCTTCAAAATCTCAATCGATTTTCCACTATTCATAGCACCATATTTAAAAAATAATTGAGCCAAATTTACGCCTCCAAAAATATGTCCTTCAAGATTATAACGAAAAAAATGGCTCTTGAACACAGCAAAGATTTCCCATTTTCAATCAAAAACGGATAAAATATAGTTCAGGTATGATAATATATTTTTAATTAATTCAATTTGGGGTTTTTATTAATGACATTTAAATCAAGTATAGCAACAATTACAGGTAAAACATCATATTTTATTTTGAGCAAATTTTTTAACGGTGGTTCTTCATATCCCGGAAAAATTGCTTATAAAATTGATCCAGATATTTTGAAAAGTCTTGGTAAGGACTACGATTTGATTGTCGTCACAGGTACAAACGGGAAAACTTTGACAACTTCTTTGATCAATAAGATGTTGATTCAAAAATATAACGACGTCTTGACTAATCCAACTGGCTCCAACATGATCCAAGGAATCGTTACTAGTTTCGTTACTCACCACAAAACTAGCAAGAAACCTTTGGCAGTTTTGGAAGTCGACGAAGCTAACGTCCCTATCATTTGTAAATATATCAAACCAAAATATTTCGTTTTAACTAACATTTTCCGTGACCAAATGGACCGTTACGGCGAAATTTACACTACTTATCAAAAAATCGTCGATGGTATCAAAATGGCACCAGATGCTACAGTTATCGCTAATGGTGACGCCTCTATCTTCTCTTCTAAAGACTTACCTAACAAGTTCATCTACTACGGTTTCAGCGACAAGGGGCATGAAAATGAAGACTTCAAAGCACCAACTAATACTGATGGTGTCTTGTGTCCTAAATGTAACCACATCATTCATTACCACATGATTTCTTACGCTAACCTTGGTAGTTACTTCTGTCCTAACTGTGGTTTCAAGCGTCACGAATTGAAATATCAAGTTACTGGCATCTCAACTTTGCTCCCTAACAAGACAGAATTTGAAATTGATGGCAATAAATTCACGATGAATATCGGTGGAAAGTACAACGTCTACAACGCCTTGGCTGCCTACGCAGTAGCTTCAGAAATGGGTATCAGCGTTGAACAAATGCAAAAAGCCTTTGCTTACGATGAAAAAGTCTTTGGACGTCAAGAAACTATTAACGTTGATGGCAAAGACGTCAATATCATCTTAGTTAAAAATCCTGTTGGTCTAAACCAAGTTATCGAGACTGTTCTCAGTGACAAAGATCCTTATACGTTGGCCTTCTTATTGAATGCTAACTACGCTGACGGTATCGATACTAGTTGGATCTGGGACGCTAACTTCGAAGACTTTGACTACGATAAGTTGCCATTAGTTATTACTGGTGGCAAGCGTGTCAAAGATGTTACTTATCGTTTCAAGATTGCCGGTTTGGATATGAAAAAAAATAAAGAAACCGTTGAAATTGAAGACTTCGTTAAAGAAATACCAAACATCCCAACGGACAAAATTTACGTCCTAGCAACTTATACAGCTATGCTCAGTTTACGTAAGAATTTAATGGAAAAAGGATACATCAAGCAAAAATAAAAGCAGCCAAACGGCTGCTTTTTTTATTTACTCTCTTTTAAAAACGAATCCAAAATCGTTTCGCGACGTTCTAAGAAAATCTGATTGTGCTCAATTGGATGAACTCGATTTGTCAAAACGACCATTGCATTTTGATGTTGATAATCTAAAGCAATGAAATGTCCCGTATAACCAGTGTGGAACAAGACATGCCCAAATCCATCAGGCTTAACATCCCATCCCAACGAACGTCCTGGATTTAACTCCGTAAAATTGTGATACAAGAATTTCTTATCTGGCAATAGCATATCCTGTGCAAATTTCAATACATCATCCAAACTGGCAAACATTCCAGCAGAACCGCAACGTTTACCTAGTTGACGAGCTTTAGGGTCGTTAGGTACGCCACAAAGCATCTGATTGTTGACTTCGTATGTTGGAACGCAGTTCTCTGGGTCAGGTTCAAATGTAGCATCTTTTAATCCTTCTGGTTCAACAATGTATTTCATAATCGCATTTTGAACTGGCATTTGATAAATTTGCTCAATCACTAAGCCTAAAAAAATCAAGCCGGTATCAGTGTAAACGACCTTTTTATTGAAAGTGTCAGTCACCGGCAATTTAATCAAAGCTTTAATCAACTGGTCGCTATCTAAAGAATCACGATCAGGAATATAGCCATGAATTCCCGAAGTATGCGTCAACAAGTGAAATAGTTCAACTCGCTCGTCCGAAAAATCTGGTAAATATTTTTTAATTGGATCATGCAAACTAATCTTTTTTTCATTTATTAATTTAATAATCAACGGAATTGTTCCCATGATCTTCGTTAAAGAGGCTAAATCGTGCAATTCTGTGCCTCTAAGGGGTTTTCTTTGCGGGCACCATTCCTTATCACCATAAATATATTTATTCGTCTGAGAGGAGTTTATGAAGCCAAAACTAACTCCTGGAACGACTTGTTTATTAACTAAATCAATAATTTGTGCTTTGGTTTCTTCAAAATTTGCCATAGTTGCCTCTCCTCTGAAAATAAAAAAAGAACGTGCTATAAAAACACGTCCTAATTATAAAGCTTATACTTTTACATTGCGACATTTCCGGCAAATTGTGAATTGTAAAGATCTGCATAAAAACCGTTTTTAGCCATAAGTTCTTCATGATTACCAGTTTCAACGATCGAACCATGATTCATCACGATAATCTTATCAGCATCTTGAATAGTTGAAAGTCGGTGAGCAACAACAAAACTCGTCCGATTCTTCAACAAACGTTCCATCGCATGTTGAATGTGCAATTCAGTTCTCGTATCAACTGAACTAGTAGCTTCATCCAAAATCAAAATCTCGGGGTCGGCAACAAAGGCACGGGCAATAGTAATCAATTGTCTTTGACCTTGAGAAATATTCGAAGCCTCTTCATTCAAAACAGTGTCATAACCTTGTGGCAATTGACGAACAAAGTTATCCACATGGGCAGCTTTAGCAGCTTCAATAATTTCTTCTTTCGTAGCATCTTCACGACTGTACTTCAAGTTGTCATAAATACTACCAGTAAAGAGCCAAGTATCTTGAAGAACCATTGCGTAATGACTTCTAACTTGTTCACGAGTCATGTTGCGGATATCTTTACCATCCAACTTGATCGAACCGCCACTAACATCGTAGAAACGCTCTAGCAAGTTGATAATAGTAGTCTTACCAGCACCAGTAGGTCCAACGATAGCAACCATCTCACCTGGTTTAACCTCAAGATTGTAGTCTTTCAAAAGAATTGGACTACCTTCATAACCAAATTTGACGTGGTCCAAAGTAACTTTATCGTCAGTTTCAACATCAGGCACATCGACCAACGTATCTTCCATTTCTGGTTCGTCCAAAATTTCAAAGACACGTTCAGCTGAAGCAATCGTAGCTTGAATCGTATTAGTCAAGTTGGCCAGTTGGGCAATTGGTTGTGAAAATTGGTTCATATATTGCAAGAAGGCTTGAATATCACCAAGGGCAATCCCACCATTAGCAACTTGAATACCACCATACATAGCAACGAAAACATAACCTAAGTTATTCAAAAAGTTCATCATTGGCATAACGATACCAGAGATCAATTGAGCTTTCCATGAGGCTTTGTACAATTTAGTATTTTCTTTTTCAAATTCATCGATCGATTCTTGTTCGTGATTAAAACTCTTAACAACAACGTGTCCAGAATAATTCTCTTCAACTTGGTTGTTCAAAAGTCCCAATGAATTCTGTTGACGTTTAAAGAATTTTTGTGATTGTGGAGCAATGATTCCAACCACGATCAAACTCAATGGAACTGTTGCTAAAGCAATCAAAGTCAACTTCCAACTAATTGTTAACATCATCCAGATAATACCAACAAAGGTAACCGAACTAGTTACTAATTGAGTCAAACTTTGTTGCAATGTACCCGCAATATTATCCATATCGTTGATGGCACGAGACATGATATCACCATTAGAATGGGAATCGTAGTAGTTGATTGGTAATCTTCTCATCTTACCTTTCAAATCACGTCTTAATTTGTAAACAGTTCGTTGAGAAATTCTTGTCATAACGAATTGTTGAATAAAGTTAAACAACGCTGAAGCCAGATACATTATAATAACAATGAAAATAATGTGTTCGATCTTGTCAAAATTAATTGGCAACCCATTGATCTTAAAACCAGCTTTTTGTTGTGCTACACCAGTCATTAAACCTTTGTAAATTTCGGTAGTAGCTTCACCCAAAATCTTTGGGGTCTTGATTTGGAAAACAGCTGAAGCAATGGCCAAAGCCAAAACAACGATAATTCCGACCACATAAGTTGACATGTATTTTGCCAAACGACCGGTAGTCTTCCAGAAGTTCTTAGGCTTAACAACTACATTAGGCCCACGACCAGGACCGGGACCATGATGAACTGCGGGTGATTGTGATTCATTTTTCTTTTCAGCCATTACTTACCCTCCTATAATTGAGATTTAATGATTTCTTGATAAGTCTCATTATTCTCTTTTAATTCTTGGTGAGTACCTAATCCGACCATATCACCGTTATCTAAGACAACGATTTGGTCAGCATCAGCAACTGTTGAAATACGTTGACCGACGATAACGACAACCGCTTGACTGATTTTGGCATCATTCTTCAAAGCTGTTCTTAAATTAAGATCAGTCTTGAAATCAAGAGCTGAGAAGGAATCATCAAAGACATAAATTGAAGCATCTTTAACTAAAGCACGAGCAATTGCTAGACGTTGTTTTTGACCACCAGAGAAATTATCTCCACCTTGTTCAACTTCACCATCTAATTGTCCGTCTAATTCCTTAACGAAGTCAGCAGCTTGGGCAATCTCTAATGCGTGCCAAATTTCATCATCAGTCGCATTTTCTTTACCATAAGCCATGTTTTCACGAATAGTTCCTTTGAAAAGGATAGCCTTTTGTGGAACCATTGAAACTTTGCTATTGATATCTTCAGTACTCAAAGCTTTGACATCAGTTCCGTTGATACTTACCACACCAGTTTCAGCATCGTAAAATCTAGGAATCAAATTGATCAAAGTACTCTTACCAGAACCAGTACCACCGATGATAGCTAAAGTTTGACCCTTAGTAACTTTGAAATTCAAAGTATTCAAGGCTAGCCTTTCAGCACCATGGTATCTGAAGTTAACATCATTAAAGCTCAATGATGGTTCATCCTTTAACTTAGCGGGTTTGGCAACGACGTCGATCTTACTCTTAGTTTCAAAGACTTCTTGAATACGAGCAGCCGAAGCTGAAGCACGTGGTACGAAGACGAATACCATTGAAAGAATCATAAAACTCATTAAAATTTGCATAGCATAAGTCATGAAAGCAATCATATTACCAATTTCCATTGATTGATTAGCAATATAATGTGCCCCTAGCCAAGTGATACCAACATTAGTTCCACTCATAACCAATGTAACGACTGGGAACATAACGGCAACGATACTAAATACTTTGACAGCATTGTTAGTATAATCTTCGTTTGCTTCCTTAAAACGGTCTTGTTCGAATTGATCTTGTCTAAAAGCACGAATAACACGTACCCCAGTCAATCCTTCACGAAAAACCAAATTCAAACGATCAGTTTTCTTTTGCATAGCCTTAAACAATGGCACAGCAAAGAACATGACTAATCCCACGATAACAATCAAAACTGGAATTGAAATCAAGAAGATCTTTGTCATTTCAGCATTTTTTTGATAAGCCATGAAACTAGCACCGATTAACATGATTGGCGCCATGATCATCATTCTCAACATCATGATCATTACATTTTGAATTTGAATAACATCATTAGTCGTTCTAGTCGTCAGTGAAGACGTTTCAAACTTGTCGAATTCATCGTGTGTAAAATATAATATTTTCTTAAATAAATCAGATCTTAATTTCCGACCCAAACCTTGTGAGGCTTGAGAAGCCATCAAAACATTTCCGAAGGCAGCAATGGCTGTTATCAAAGAAACGACAACCATTTCAATACCGGTACGTATGATATAATCTGTATCACCAGTAATTACACCCTTGTTAACAATGTCTGATGTAAGATTAGGAATATATAACGTTGCAATGACTTGGAAAATCATAAAAATGACCGCACCAAGCACTTGCCAGTTATTAATCCGACCTCTAGCAATCTTAAACATTTATTCACTCCCTTTAAAATTGACTAATAGCATTATAGTATTAAAGCACTAATCATCAAAAAATTCTAATAATTATTCTGATAAAGGCGGTATTTTAATGAACAATACAAAAAATACTTATCATCCTATAAAAGTCATACTTCATATTATAGCCTTTTTAGCTCTGTTTTTAATGGAACAATTACCGTTAAGTGTTCTGACTTTGACAAAAAAAGACCTTGGTACTAAATACTCATCCTACATTAAAATGGCTCCCTTAGTAACCTTGGTTTTGTTGATAATTGCCGCAACTATCATCATCTGGACCTTCAAAAAAGCTCAAAAATTCCCAACTCTAAGCTTTACCAAAAGTACTTGGTTCATCATCATACTCGCGACTATCTTAACCTTTTTAATTAATATTGTAACGTTGCCATTCATGAGAAGTAGTAACGAAAACGTTGAAGCACTACAATTAGTTGCTAATAATAGCATGATTATTTTAATAATATTTACTATTTTCGTAGCACCGATATTAGAAGAAATTCTTTTTCGCGGAATTTTCATGAATTGGTTTTTCGTCGATCATCCCTTAATTTCGGTCATCGTCAGTGGTGTAATTTTTGGATACGTCCACGCTCCCTTTAGTAGCAATACTGATTGGTTCTATGCGCTGTCAAAAATCCTTTTGGGAATCGTTTTAGCTGGCGTATATTATCGAACTAAAAACATTAAAGCTAATATAACTGTTCACTTCCTAAATAATTTTCTAGCAATTTTGGCAGGAGCAGTAGCTTCAGGGGTTATTTTTCTATGAGAAACAACAAGAAAAAATTTAACGAGATTTATCAAGACTTATTACGAAAAGTTGTTATGTTTGGTGTTTTATCAATGCTATTATTAGCCAGTGCACGTGTAACTGATTGGATCATCATGGAATACGCAGGATTTGTCAGTGCTATTTATACGATAATTTTGATTGGAATGATGGTTTATGTCCTAGTTATTAAAACAAAGGATGAGAATAATCATAAAAAATAATAATTCGTATTGACAGATTTACCTATTTACGGGTAAAATTATGAATGTTGTTTAATTGCCCGTTGGTCAAATGGTTTAAGACGCCACCCTCTCAAGGTGGAGTTATGGGTTCGATTCCCATACGGGTGATTGTGAAATTTCGTCAGCTGTTATATTAGGTTAAAATCCTGATATGACAGCTTTTTTATTTTTAAATTTATTTATCAATCGATAATTTTCACATATTGGCTTAGTCAAAAGCTTAGTCAATTTTTATTTGCTTTCACACCTACTCCTAGTGAATAATTATATTAACAAACATTAAGGAGGCTACAAACTATGAGTTTACTAGACGGACTACTCGGTAACGCAACTAATGTCGATCAAGACGCTATCAAAAAAGAATTAAAGGATGTTTTAATCCCAAATGAAGAGGTGGACTTAGCTTTTAGACTAGTTCGCGACTTAGTAGTCTTCACTAGTCATCGATTAATCGTTGTCGACAAACAAGGTGTCACAGGCAAAAAGGTTGATTACAAAACTTTTCCTTATAAAAGTATCTCCCGCTTTTCAGTTGAAACCACTGGTCACTTCGATTTAGACGCTGAATTAAAAATTTGGATCTCTGGAGCAGTTGAACCAGCCCAAGTACTTCAGTTCCGAAAAGACAACAGTATCACTACAATTCAAAAAGCTTTGGCGACCGCAATTTTACTTTAAAGTGTTATGATACAAAAACAGGTAAAATTATTTTCAAAAAATGAGGGAACAAAATGAATCAAACTATTGAAAACTTGATAAAACACGTATCAATTCGGGATTTTAAAGATGAAACTATTAGTGAAAACACCAAAGAAGAATTAGTTAAAGCTGCTCAAAGTGGATCAACTTCTGAATTCGTCCAGGCTTTTTCAATCATCGAAATCACTGATCCTGATTTGCGTAATCAATTATCAGATATCACTATCAGTTCACCACACGTCAAAAAGGCTGACACTTTTTACATATTTGTAGCCGATCTTAATCGCCAAGCTACTATGCTCAAACAACACGACCAAAGTTTAGATAGCATT
Source organism: Companilactobacillus farciminis KCTC 3681 = DSM 20184 (assembly GCF_002706745.1). Taxonomy (NCBI): domain Bacteria; kingdom Bacillati; phylum Bacillota; class Bacilli; order Lactobacillales; family Lactobacillaceae; genus Companilactobacillus; species Companilactobacillus farciminis. The sequence goes on from NZ_CP017702.1 coordinate 1,694,092, forward strand.
AAAAATATGGAATCGCTACTCGTTGCCACAGTTGACACCACTATTGCCGCCCAAAATATGGCTGTAGCTGCTGAATCAATGGGCTTAGGAATTTGTTATATCGGAAGCATTCGTAACAACATCAAACAAGTTGCTAAATTGTTGAATCTTCCTAAGTACACTTTCCCACTCTTTGGAATGACCATCGGTGTTCCTAAAGTACTCAACCAAACTAAGCCAAGGCTTCCAAAAATAAATCAAGTTTCCAAAAATACTTACGATAATAACCTTTTCAATAATTTATCTTCCTATGATAATGAAGTAAAAGATTATTATTCCAACCGAAAAACCAATCCTCAAGATACAACTTGGACTGAAAAGAACTTAACTATTTTCAACCACATTCATCGTCCTGACGTTGCCGACTTTTTATTGGAACAAGGTTTCTCACTTCATTAGATTTCAAAAAGCTATTTCCTTTAATAAGGTTCTTTCTTAAGTTAATTACAAAGCTGTCTCCACCGACTAGATAACGTTTCTTATCGTTTATTTCATATAATTCAAAGTCAAAAAAAGCCTCTATTTGGAGAATACACTCCCAATAGAGGTTTTTGATTTGTTCGGTATAAAAAATAAAACCACTATCAAGTCCGAAATAGCGAAGAAAATTGGCTCAAATGTGAAATTTCTCTTGGCAATTTATTGCCTAGTGAAAGGTCGAGCTTGAAGACTTTGCCCGGTTTTGGTTTTAGCAAAGGCTCCAAGTCGTGCCCACATTGTTCCAGCCAAATTTTCTTCGCTATGGAGGACGTAATACTTCCACTCATCAAGGTTAAGAAATAGCTTTTTTTAAATTATTTACAAAAAAATTACACAACTTTACATTAATTGAACAGAAAATATACACTCTTTCTATATTATCTAATCATAGAAATAAATAGTGGGTGTTTATTATATGAATAATTTAGGTGATATCTTGCGAGAAACGCGACAACAGCAACAATTATCTCAAAGCGAAATTTCCGAAGATATTTGTTCACAATCAACTCTCTCAGAAATTGAACACAACAAATATATTCCCAATACACAACTACTGATTAATCTTTGTGAGCGATTAGCAGTAGGTTTCGATGATCTCTGCTTAGTAGGAAGCTTTCAAATTTGTCGCGAAAAGTATTTCAATCAAAAAGCTGCCAGTTTTTATCACAGTCGAAATTACCGACAACTGCAGGCTTTTTTGAATCGTCCAACTGTTTTAGAAACGGTGCAAAATGACCAGCAGACACAAGCTTATTACTTTTATTTGGCATTGTGTTCATTACATCTTGATCGAGGTTTTGACAAAGCTAAAGAATACCTCAAGTTATCCTTGGCTTGTTCAACTAATGGTCGTAAGCAAACGACTCTAACTAGATTGGGCAATATTACTCTGGCTTATGTTTATGCTCAACAAGGGCTCAAAACTTCCACCTTTGCTCAAATCGAATTGGCCTTTCGACATCTTGAGAAATCAACTTACGATGAAAATTTAAATCTTCTCTTTTACATCGCTGCACTATCTTACTTTCACATTTCCAAATTTGACTTAGCCATTCAAACTTTAGAAAAAGGGATTAAATTTGCCCTTTCCAATAATTCCCATTCTATGATGATCAACAGTCTCTATTTAATGGCTAACATTGCCGAAATGGTCAAAGAAGAGAATGTCGGCTTGACCATTAAAAGCTATAGCCTCTTTAATTCCTTCATTCATCAACCACTCTACGAAGAAGCCAATTGATGAAATCGATTTCAAAAGATTAGTCTTCTAATGATATAATCCAATTAAAGGCGGTAAAAAAATGGATGATATTGAATTACTAATCGAAAAACTACAAGCAATTGCACAAACTGGTAAACATTACAGTAAAGATGTCTTCGACCGTGAACGATATGATCAATTAGAAGACGTCTCAAAACAATTAATCACTAAGCTAGTCAAGAACTCTTCTCAAAAGCAATTAGATATTTTCTTCGATGCTGATACTGGCTACGTTACACCGAAAGTCGATGTCCGAGCTGCAACTTTTAAAGACGACAAGATACTACTCGTTCGTGAAAAAAGCAGTGGCGAATGGTCAATTCCTGGTGGTTGGGGCGATATTGGTTATTCGGCTACCGATATTGCTGTCAAAGAAACTTTTGAAGAAGCTGGCATTACCGTCAAGCCAAAACGGATGATTGCTATCAAGGATATGCAAAAAAATCACTATCCTAAGAAGAACCTCAACTATGTGTACAAACTATTCTTTGAATGCATCCCTACTGAAGACGATATTCACAGTGGCGTAGAAACTTCTGACGTTAAATATTTCACCTTGGAAGAAGCTTTAAAACTTAATTTATCCTTAGCTAGAAATATGCCGGATGACTTCAAACGGGCTTTTGCATGTCACAAGGCTGATAATTGGGAAACTTATTTTGACTAAAAAATGTCCAACTGGATTTTGAAAATTTCAGTTGGACATTTTTTATTTAACTAATTTTTTTAAAGCCACTCCAGTTCGCGATTCCAAATGCTGCATACTGTCTTTTGGCGTACCTTCAAAACAAACTTTACCACCATATTTACCAGCATCAGGTCCCATATCTATTAACCAATCAGCTTGAGAAATAAGCGATAAATTATGCTCAATCACAATCAAAGTGTTGCCGTTATCAACAAGCTTTTCAAATAAATCAATCAAACGTTTCGTGTCATTCAAATGTAAACCCGTCGTTGGTTCATCTAAGAAATATACGCTGCCTTCGTGGTCTAGTTCGAGCGCCAATTTGACACGTTGCACTTCCCCACCAGACAGAGTAGTCATTGATTGACTCAGGTTCAAGTATCCCAGACCGACCTTTTCAAGTAAATCGACTTTTTTCAAAATATTAGGAACATCTTTGAAGAAATCTAAAGTGTCATCAATCGACATGTTCATCACTTCAGAGATATCTTTGTCGTGATACTTGTATTGCAAAGCTTCTTGACTGTATCTTTTACCACCGCACAATTCACAAGTTTGAACGACCGGATCCATAAAAGCCATTTCTGTTATTGTCACACCTTTACCTTTACAACGTGGACAAGCACCTTTGCCATTATAACTAAATAATTGCGTCGAGACTTTATTTGCATTGGCAAAAAGTTTTCGCAAGGGATTCAAAATATTCAAATACGTCGCAGGAGTTGAGCGAATATTTACTCCGACAGAATCTTGACTAAGGTCAACGTAATCCATCCCTGACATCTGTTGTTTAAATGCATTAACTAAGGTACTTTTCCCAGACCCAGCCGGTCCAGACACAACTGTCAAAACACCCTTAGGAATCCTAGCACTGACCTTATTCAAATTATGAGAGGTAATATTTTGGACACTGATCCAATCACTAACTTTTCTAGGTTGCCGAAATTTTATCGGAGTTCGTAGCATCTTTCCAGTAATTGTATTAGATTTCAACAGTTCAGAATACGTTCCGGTAAAAGTTACTTCTCCGCCAGCTTTACCAGCCTTAGGTCCAATTTCTACCACATAGTCAGCCGCCGAAATAATTGCCGGATTGTGGTCGACTAGAACGATCGTATTTCCTTGATTCTTTAATTTTTCCAATGATTTAGTGATCAATTGAATATCGTGTGGATGCAACCCGACACTTGGTTCATCTAAGACATAAACTAAATCTGACAAAGAACTAGTCAAATATTTAGCAATTTTGATTCGTTGTGCTTCTCCGCCGGATAAAGTATCAGTTCCACGATTCAAGGAAAGATAGCCCAGTCCAATATTTACTAACGATTGAACTTTACTACGCAATTCACGGACCATCGTCTTAGCTTTGAAGTCAGTAATACTATCCAAGAACTTTAACACGTTGACTAAATCCATCTCACCAACTTCAGCAATGTTTTTGCCTTCTATCTTGGCTGTCAGTGCTTTACTATTCAAACGTGTTCCGTGACATACTGGACAAGTTTTTCTCGTAACGATTTTTTCCAGTGCTGCTTGATGATGACGACCTGAAGCACTGTGGATCACTGAACGAAGCATCCGTGGAACTAATCCTTCGTATTGAGCCGTTCGAGCCCAAGTTTTTGGAGGATTCTTCAACTTTTGCTTTGGCGCATGCATAAACATTTCATATTCATCTTTAGAATAATCTTTGATTTTTTTATCAAGGTCAAAGAGACCACTGTTGCCATACTCTTTCCAACGCCACGTCCCCGGCTGAAAGCCAACAAAAGTCACTGCTCCTTCATTCAAAGATTTGTTAGGGTCAATCAATTGGCTCTCATCCACCTCATCGACAAAGCCTAAGCCCTGACAATTAGGACACATTCCTTGTGGCAGATTAAACGAAAACCATTCATAATAACCTACCCAAGGCTGTCCGATTCGTGAAAACATCAGTCGTAAAACCGAATAAATTCCCGTATAAGTTGCCAAAGTTGAGCGAGAATTCCGTCCAATTGGTTTTTGCTCAACCACGATTGCTACTGGCAAATGCTCGATACTATCAAACTGTGGTTGACCATATTTAGGTAAATACTGTTGCGTAAAACTCGGAAAAGTCTCATTCAATTCCCGTCGAGAAACTGCTGCTAAAGTATCAAAAACTAAAGAGGATTTACCCGAACCTGACAATCCAGCAAAAACAGTCATCTTATGTTTAGGAATATCCAAATCAACGTTTTTTAGATTATTTTCTCTAGCGCCATGAATACTGATGGCACCATCTTGGAATATATCAGTCATATAAAACTCCTATTCTGAAATATCATTACATTATTAATCTTACTCCAGATTAAAATACGGGGATATTTTTAACCCTTAGCACAAAAAAACTCATCAACGTTAATTACGCTAATGAGTTTATCTCTATCTAAAGCAAATGTGCATCTTTCATTAATTCTTCAATATAAGTTCCATGGATTTTCTCCATGACTTTCTTCTCTACCATGCGCTCCTTAAATGGCAACTTAATATCTTCTAACTTCTTCTTGCCATCCAAGTAGTAAATAGCTCTCAACAATACTCTGACATCGTATGCTGAACCAAAGACCTCTGGAACACCACGATCAACATCTAGCAAAGTATAGACAGCTTCCATAGCAGTTCTAACTGAATATTCAGTTGTAAAGACTGTATCACGTTCAGTTTCGGCAAAGTTTCCAATGAAGGCTAAATTCTTTGAACCCTTTGGTACTACTAAAGGACGGTCGCCCACTTTTCTAGGCATGAAGTAAGAAGTGATATATGGCATGTGAGCAGGAATCGTATTGGCATGGTTCTTAGCAATATCTTCAATCTTATCAGTTGGGACGCCAATGTGATACAACCATTCTTCACATAGCTCATCACCGCTACATTCTGTGATCTTCTTGTGAACAAAGTTACCAGGTTTGTCAGAGAACAATCCATAAACCCAAACAACTAATTCATTATCTTTTTGTCTCTTAAAGTGTTTTTGACGACTGATTGAATAACCATACAACCAATTTGAATCCTTAATAGTTACTGGTCCACTAGTAACAATTGACCCACTGTGAGGATCTTTTTTACTAATTTTTTCAATATATGGAACCACTTGATCATCCGTCAAAGTAATTGTTCCAGAAATTACCCAATTAGCTTCAGGAATATTCTTGCAAAAGACATCTGGATTACCAAAGGCAGGGTCTTGTTTAGCCAAATTCTCCCAAAGTGACCAGCTACTGCCTAGTTCATGTTCGACTGGAGCTGGATGAGTTTTATCACCATATGTAGTACTCTCAGTGATCGAACCATTAGTGACAAAGACTAAGTCGTTTTCAGTTAATTTGATAGAACTGTCTTTGCCATCAGTCGTCATCTCAATTTCTGTGGCAACCTTACCATCACCAGAAGTATCGACTTGAATGTTTTCAACGTGAGTATTGTAAGTAAATTGCACACCTTTGTCTTCCAAAAATTTAACCATTGGTTGAATGAGTGATTCATATTGATTGTACTTAGTGAATCTCAATGATGACAAATTAGACAATGAATCGATGTGATGGCAAAAACGCATCAAATAACGTCTCATTTCCATTGCACTAGCCCATGGTTCAAAAGCAAACATTGTTGACCAGTAGAGCCAGAAATTAGAATTCAAGAAATCTTCTGAAAATACTTCGTTGATCTTCTTGCCATCCAAATCTTTCTCCGGTGTCATCACCAAATCGAGCAATTCTTGAACTGCCTTAGGAGTCAAAGTTAAATCTCCTTCAGTTGGTAATTCTTTGCCTTGCTCCTGAATAACACGACCATGAGAGAAACTAGGATCTTTTTTATTCAACCAATAAAATTCATCCAAAACAGAAGCATCTGGATTTTCCAAAGATGGAATCGATCTAAACAAATCCCAAAGAGTTTCAAAATGTGGTTCCATTTCTCTTCCACCACGAATAATGTAACCCTTTTGTTCATTCCAAATACCATCCATACTACCACCAGGTAGTCCTAATTCTTCTAAAATATGAATTTTATCTGGTTTCATTTGACCATCACGAATCAAAAAAGTTACGGCAGCTAAACCAGCTAATCCTGAACCTACAATATAAGCTGATTTTTCATCAACTCCAGCTGGCTTCATTGGTCTTGCAAATGCTTCATAATTTCCATTACTTCTATACATAAGAACCGCCTCTTGTTGTATCATTTTATTTTGTAACTGTTTACAACCAGAATATAGTTCCAATTATCATTTTTTGCAATAGTAAACTTATGTATTTTGAGACAGAATATAAAAAGAGTGTCATTTGCGATAAAAACAAATAACACTCTCATTTTTTAAAACTCTTCATATACCGCTGGATCTTGATTCTTCGTTCGACCGTTAGGCTTAGTCAAACCGTTGATTTGACGCATATCTTCTTCCGAAATTTCAAAATCAAAAATATCCATATTTTCACGTTGACGAACTGGTGAAGCTGATTTGGGAATAGGAATTGTATTTAATTGCAATTCCCATCTCAGTATCATTTGACCAACAGTTTTTTTATATTTTTTGCTTAATTTAATCAATAATTCATCTTGCAATACAGAACTAGCACGTCCAAGTGGACTCCAGTCCATCGTTACGATACCGTTATCTGCATCAAATTGACGCATTGGTTCTTGGTTGAAGTATGGATGCAACTCAATTTGATTAACGCTTGGCATAATGCCTGTTTCATCTTTTAGTTTGTTCAAATGTTCTGGTAAAAAGTTGCAGACACCAATCGACTTTACGAGTCCAAATTTTTGGGCATCAATCAAAGCTTGCCAAGCTTCAACATACATACCACGCTTAGGATTAGGCCAGTGCAATAAATACAAGTCAAAATAATCTAGGTGTGCTCGATACAACGATTCTTGTAGCGCCGTTATGGCATCATCGTAAGCGTAATATCGACCGGGTAATTTAGAAGTAACTGTCAATTGATCACGATTAATGCCACTTTCAGCAATAGCTCTACCAACGGTGCCCTCATTTTCATAATTATAGGCTGTATCCAGCATCGTATAACCATTGTTAATGGCCGAAACAATACTTTGAACACCACTACGTCCATTTAACTTGTAAGTTCCAAAACCAAAACTAGGAATCTTTTGTCCATCATTTAATTTATACATGAATATAATCCTCCTCAATACTTATAAACTACAACAAATTGAGAAATTGGACAAAAGAAAAAGTCCTACATCAATCCGTGATGTAGGACTTTAGACCACCTTACAGAAAACTTTGGAATGTGCAAAGCAGTCATTTTAATTCACAGGTAGGCTACCTGCATAAATAATCATACAAGCATTTACGAGAAATAGCTACCATTATTTTTATTTTTCGTTGACCATTTGATAAATTGTCTTAGCGGCTGGCTTAATATCAGCTGCCAATCTGGAATAATTTTCCAAAACAATAACGGCGTTCTTTCCATTATGAGAAATATGCATCACGGTTTGAAAGCCATAACCCCAACCATTAGCAAAGTTATCATTTGGACGATGATACAAACCGCCTCCATAAGTACTGCCACTACCAGGCTTAAATAGCTCTTTACGAGATTTTTTGCTCAAGTAAGAACCGGTCATAATATATTTTTCTACTTTATATAAATCATTGGCACTCATATAAATTTGGCCAGTACCTAACTCATCAAATTCGAACCATTTTCTCGTATAAAAAGCGTTCTTGTAATCGAGTCGTGATGACAATGGATCGATATTGTTATATCCAGTAGCTTTGAGAATATTAGGATCATTGTCGTATGCAAAAATCGTATTATCCAAATCAAGTTTCTTAATAAAAGTATCGGTAAACAACTGACGATATGATTCACCAGTCAACTTTTCCAAGATACCACTCAACAAATTGAAGTTAATCGCTTGATAATCCCACTTACCATGCAAAAAATTAGAGAATTTGATGTTAGTAATATCTTCATGAATAATATCTTCATCGGAAAGAATCCGACTAGGCCCAATATCACCCTTTAAAATCAAGCCCGAAGTCATGTCGAGCATTTGTCTAATGGTGATTTTTTTACTGCCGGGAATCTGTGGATAAAATTTAGACAATTTATCACTTAACTTCAGCTTGCCATCTTGAACTTGCTTCATGATCATCGCTGCTGTCATTGACTTCTGTACGGAATCAATCTCATAAGTTGTATTCTTATCATTGTCGATGCCATTAGCATAATTGGCAAAACCGCGGCTAGTTTGATAAATCGGCTTACCATTTTTAACGACCAACAATGTTCCAGAATATCCTTTCTGATCTAATAAGCTGTCGATTTTTTGATTAAATTCACTGTCAGCCGATGAATCAGTTGAATCTGCCAAAACAGTCTCAGGAGCTAATCCTGAAAAGATTGCTAAAAGCATGAAAAGAACTAAAATATTTTTTTTCATAACACACACCTGTGAAACCTGTCTAGAAACCTTCCTCAATTCACAATTATAAATTATTTTCCCAAAAAGGAATACTAATAAACTCATTAATATTGCTTGTTAAAGACTAGAAAATATCCGATATGGTAAAATGGATTCAATAAGAAAAGAAGGAGATTTAAATGAAAACTATAATAATTATCGTTGTTATTATCTTATTGATTGCTATTTATGCTGGCATGTACAATAGCCTCGTTAAATATCGTAATCGTGCTCGTGAATTCAGTTCTCAAATCGACGTTCAATTGAAACGTCGGACTGATTTGATTCCTAACTTAGTTGAAACTGTCAAAGGTTACGCTAAGCACGAAAAAGAAACTCTCGCAAACGTTATCCAATTAAGAAATAACGTTAACGCAGCTGACTCGTTACAAGACAAAGTCGAAGCTGACAGTGCCTTGAGTGGTGCTTTGAGACAAGTCTTTGCCTTGGCCGAAAACTATCCTGATTTAAAAGCCAATCAAGAATTCTCTCAATTAATGGAAGAATTATCCAACACTGAAAATAAAGTTTCATATGCACGTCAAGCTTACAACAGTCAAGTCCAGGCTTACGATACCGCAATTCAAACTTTTCCACGTAACATCATTGCAGGAATTCATGGATTTAAGGAAATGAACTTCCTCCAAATTCCTGACGCTGATAAAGTTGCTCCTAAAGTTAAATTTTAGTCGAGGGCTACAATGATTTACGAACAGATTGATCGTAACAAACGTAAAACCTACTTGATATTTTTTATCTTCTTTTTGATATTAGCTGCTTTAGGCAGTTTTATCGGTGCCTATTTCTTCGACAATATTTACTCAGGTATCGTTGTAGCGGTAATTATTGCAGTCGTTTATACATTGATAACCTACTTTCAGTCAACTAGTATCGTAATGCAAATGAACGGTGCTAAAAAACTCAACTCGGCTAAAGAAGCACCAGATCTATGGCACATCGTTGAAGACTTAACAATGGTCGCTGACATCCCAATGCCAGAAATTTACATCATTGACGACCCTAGTCCTAACGCTTTTGCAACCGGGCGTGACCCAGAGCATTCAGCAGTTGCCGTAACTAGTGGTTTATATAAGATGATGAATCGTGAGGAACTAGAGGGCGTTTTGGCACATGAAATTTCTCACGTTAGAAACTACGATATTCGTGTTTCAACTATTTCAGTCGCCTTGTCGTCAGCCATCATTTTGATTTGTTCTATTATCGGTAATGCTTATCGTTGGTGGATTCCGATGAGTGATGATGACCGTGACAACAATAATTCTGGTGCTATTCGTGCAGTTCTTTGGTTAGTTGGTTTAATCTTTGCAATTATAGGACCAATGATTGCTACTCTAGTTCAGATGGCAATTTCAAGAAACCGTGAGTATTTGGCCGATGTTTCTGGTGCTGAGCTGACTAGAAATCCACAAGGACTGATCAATGCTCTCGAAAAGCTCGAACAGAGTACTAAACCAATGAAACGAGTCGATGATGCTTCAGCGGCTCTTTATATTGATGATCCTAATAAGAAGAAACATTTTGCAGGATTATTCGATACTCATCCACCATTAGACAAACGGATCGAAGCTTTAAAGAAGACCTTTCAGTAAGAAGTTGATTGATTTCAACTTCTTTTTTATTTTTAATCCGTTATTTCCGAATTAAATTTGTTGTTAATGCAAATATTGTTCAATATTTCAGAAAATCTATGATAGAATCATATTTGGAGATTGAAGAAATCTTCGTAGTGAGGGGAATTTTTTTATGTATATGTTATTACTCATTGTCATAGGTTTAATCGTACTGTTTACCGCTTTTATGATCAAACCTAAAAAACGAGTCCAAAAGAAGTTAGTATCCTTAGGAATAATCTTAGTTATTGCTGGGGGTTCAGGAGTTTATCAGTCCTATCAAGGGAATTTAAGTACTGGCGATAATCCTAAACGGGTTGAAAAAACCACTACTGCTGATTCTGACTTGGCTAACTTGAATTATCAAGGTACTCAAGAAGTGGAAGTTAATAACAATACACCTACTTTCACAAAATCCGAACTAACTGTTTCGAATGGTCCTTGGCAACAATTTGCCGACTTAGACAATTTAAACCGAGCCATCCAAGCAGATGCTTTATTAAGTAAAAGTCTGATGCCTACTGCCAAACGTGAAGCACTCTATGTTAACCCTACTGGTTGGCATAATAAGCGTATTAAAGGCGGTTGGCTATATAATCGTTCACACTTAATCGGTTATCAATTGACTGGACAAAATAATAATCCTAAGAATCTGATGACCGGTACCCGCTCTTTGAACTCGCCTGAAATGCTCAAACATGAAAACGATATTGCTTACTATCTCAAGCAAAATCCTAATAACTTTATTAGATATCGTGTCAAACCGATATATCGTGGCGATGAATTAGTTGCTCGTGGCGTCCAAATGATGGCTGAGTCCTTGTCTAGCAACGGACAAGCCGATCATGGAGTTTCTTTCAACGTTTATATCTTTAATGTTGAAAAGGGTGTGAAGATTAATTATAGTGATGGTACCAGCGTAGTTAATAATAATTAATGATTAGGAGATGGTCGTAGTGCAATATAGTACAGGTGATAAAGAAGTATTCGATCTAATTAATAAGGAAGAACAACGACAAAATAGAAATATTGAGTTGATTGCTTCTGAAAATATCGTTTCTGACAACGTTAGAAAAGCTCAAGGATCAGTTTTGACTAACAAATATGCTGAAGGTTATCCTGGGCACCGCTACTATGGTGGTTGTGAATATATCGATGGTATCGAACAAATCGCAATCGACCGTGCTAAGAAACTTTTCAATGCCGAATACGTTAATGTTCAACCACATTCAGGTTCACAAGCCAATGCTGCTGCTTATCAAGCTGTTCTAAAACCAGGAGACCGAGTTTTAGGTATGGATCTTAATGCCGGTGGTCATTTAACTCACGGTTCAAAAGTTAACTTTTCTGGTAAAATTTATGATTTCTTCTCATATGGCGTTAATGATGAAGGTTTGATCGATTATGACGACGTTCAAAGAATCGCTGAAGAAGTCAAGCCACACTTGATTGTTGCTGGTGCTTCTGCATACAGTCGTATCATTGACTTCAAGAAATTCAGAGCAATTGCTGATTCTGTCGGTGCATATTTGATGGTCGATATGGCCCACATTGCTGGACTAGTTGCTGTTGGTTTACACCCTACTCCAGTTGGAGTTGCCGATATTGTTACTACTACTACTCACAAAACTTTAAGAGGACCTCGTGGTGGTATGATCCTTGCCAATGCTGAATTAGGTAAGAAACTTAACTCAGCTGTCTTCCCAGGTACACAAGGTGGACCACTAGAACACGTCATTGCTGGTAAGGCCGTTGCTTTTGGCGAAGACCTTCAACCAGAATTCAAGACTTACATGGAACAAGTTGTTAAAAATGCTGCGGCAATGGCTAAAGTCATCGATGCTGCAGATAACCTTTCTGTCCTAACTGGTGGCACGGATAATCACTTGCTAAATGTTGTTCTAACAGAATGTGACTTGAATGGTATGGAAGTACAAAACTTACTAGATTCTATTCACATCACAACTAATAAGGAAGCTATTCCAAACGACCCATTGCCTCCAAAATATACTTCCGGTTTACGTCTAGGCTCTCCTGCTGTTACTTCAAGAGGTTTTGACGAAAAAGACTGTGACGAAGTAGCTCACATCATCGTTGACGCTATCAAATATCACGACAATCCTGAAAAATTACAAGAATTAGATGCACGTACTAAAGCATTGACTGACAAGCATCCTATCAAATAATAATCACTCAAGCAGAGCTTAGGCTCTGTTTTTTTTGTTGACTTTTTTCTCAAAGGTCATTATTATAAGTTTAAACATTTAAACGTATTGCAAAGGAGGAATATCATGGCCGAAGAAACTATGAATCTTTTTAAAAAAGGTATGCCGATTTTTTCAATTTTTCAAGATGAGAATCGTCAAAAAATTATTTTACTATTATGTAAAGACAAAGAATTAACTGTCAATCAAATTACCGATCAACTGAATTTATCACGTCCAGCTGTCTCACACCATCTCAAATTGATGCTAGATGCTAAAGTTATCGCAGTAAACAAAGTTGGTAAAGAACGATTTTACCGTGTTTCACTAGATGAAACTGTACAATTATTGAAAGATTTGACCGTTTCCCTCGAAAAAAGTATTTCATCTAAATAAGATGGAATTTATTTTTACTCATTATGTTTAAATGTTTAAACGTATAATCAGGAGAATACTATGACTACTATTTTTGAACCTCTAACTTTAAAAACTAATACTACAATTAAAAACCGCTTCGTTAAGGCTGCTCTGAGTGAAACTTTAGGCAATAAAAACTACCAACCAACAGAACAACTCATTTCACTTTATCAAGCATGGGCTAATGGTGGGACTGGCCTACTCATTACAGGAAACGTGATGGTTGATCCAAACGCTCGCGGTGAATTTGGAAATATCGTCATCGACCGCAATCAAAATTTTGAGCTGCTAAAAAAATGGGCTCAAGCTGGAACTACCAATGATACTAAAATCTTTATGCAATTAAATCATCCTGGTAAACAATCTCCCAAGACTATCACAAAACAACCCGTCGCCCCCAGTGCTGTTCCTATGACTGGTTCAAATAGTTTTGCTTTCAATTCACCTCGCGCTTTAACTCACACAGAAATACAGCAAATCATCGCTAAATTTGTCGATGCCGCAGTCATTGCTCAAAAAACTGGCTTTTCAGGAGTAGAAATTCACGCCGCTCACGGTTATTTACTCAATCAGTTCCTCTCACCACATGACAATCAAAGAACTGACGAATACGGTGGTTCTTTAGAAAATCGCATGCGCATTGTGACAGAAATCTATCAGGGCATTCGTGAAAAAGTAGGTAATGACTTCCCGATTGCTTTAAAAATTAATTCTTCAGATTTTCGTCCTGATGGTTTTTCTGAAGAGGACTCACTCAAAGTAATTCAAAAAATGGATCAAATGGGTATCGACTTGATAGAAATATCTGGTGGTAACTACGAGAATCCGAAAATGCAGGGAATTGGCAAAGGTGCTTTCTTCATCGATTATGCCAAAAAGGTCAAACAAACTATCAAGACTCCTATCATTGTTACTGGTGGTTTTAACACTGCTAATGGTATGGAATCGGCTATTAAAAATGATGAGACTGATTTTGTCGGACTCGCTCGTCCATTAGTTATGGTTCCAGACTTGCCCAAACAACTCAAATGGGGTAATTTTACTTCTGTAAAGTTAAATCATCTAACTACTGGTTCAAAAAAATTGGATAAAAAAGTTGGTTCTTTGATTGGATTGAGCTTTTATCAACAACAAATGTTGCGAATTGCTGAAGACAAAAAAGTTCAACCTACCACAAATGCTTGGGGAGCCTTATTATTTTCTCTTAAGCACCAAGGAATATCTGCTTTAATGCCACAACGGAGTAAGGAGTAATTTATGAAAAAAATCTTAGTCGTTTTAACAAATACAATTAAATATTTAGGCACGCAACAAGCTACTGGACTTTGGCTAGGCGAAGCTACCGAATTTGTCGACGAAGTTACCAAAGTAGGTTTTTCAGTTGATTACGTCAGTCCCAAAGGTGGTTTCGTTCCCTTAGATCCTCGTAGTTTCAAATACACTGACAAATCCACCATGGACATTTATAGCAGTCCTGATTTTCAACAGCGAGCTTTAACCAATTCATTAAAACCTGAAGAAATCAATCCCAAAGATTATCTAGCTATTTATTACACTGGCGGTCACGGTGTGATGTGGGACTTCCCTACCAATCAAAAATTACAACAAATCACTAATGACATTTATCAACAAGGCGGCTTCGTAACTTCAGTCTGTCATGGCATCGCTGGATTACTAAACGTCAAAGATGATTCCGGTAATTATTTGATTACTGGCAAAAAGATCACCGGTTTTACGACTACCGAAGAAATTCTTGCTGGTAAAAGAAAAGTCGTTCCTTTTTTGAATGAGGATGTTGCTAAATTACACGGCGCTGATTTTCAAAAGAAACGAGCTTATAAAGAATTTGCCATTCAAGATGGACAATTGATCACTGGTCAAAATCCATTTTCAGCACGTGCGGTGGCTAAGTTGTTAATCAAAAATAAGAATTGAGTGTATACAAAAAAGATTCCCTACTGATTTAGAAAAATCAAAAGGGAATCTTTTTTTCATAATTATTGAATATTAAAATGCAGCATATTGTGTATCACTTATGCTGATCCATTCATCAGTTGCAACACGATACATTATTTGACCATTAATTGTAGCCATACGATCAGTGTACCAGCCAGTATGAGCAGCTAAAGCACGATTAGTTACCTTCTTACCAGTTGATGTATAAAGACTAGATACTTTATTTGTATCTATTTGACCTTCTCTTGGTGTTACTTCAATACCGTCTGTCTTTTTAACCCATTCATTAGTGGCAACACGATAATAAGTTGTACCATTAATATCCATCTGTCTATCGATTTGCCAAGCTGATGCTTTTGGCAAAGTTATCGCAGTGACATTTCCATTATCATCATAAGTTTGTGCATCAATTGATGGTGAGAATACCAATGACAAACTTGTTCCTGGTGTATTAGATGGTGTCGTTGCATTATTTGTTAAATCATAAAACGGAAAGGTAAATAAAATGACCTCACTTGCATCTTCTGACAAATAAAGTTCATACATACCAGAACCATGGTCAGTACTTGGTGTATAGTTGGGGATTTCAGGATAATCAAAATAACGACTTTCCCCAGGTGTCAATGTAACATTACTAACATTAATACTCGAGGCCTTACCATCCAATACAGCTGGAACTGAACCAGTAAAGTTATATGTTCCATCCTCATTCGAAGTTATATCTCCTGTTACTTTTGCAGCATTTACTTGATTCAACACGTCACCACTAACTGTAGTTGCCTCTGCCGTTACCTCAGTACTAGCATTAATCACTGGTGCAGCAATTGGTGCAACAGCTAACAAAGCGGCTGCTGTAATTCCCATATATTTAGCAAATTTTTTCATAATAAATCCTTCCCTCATTAACATTTTTTAATTATTTAATATCGTCTGCCATAACCCATTCGTCTGTTGCAACACGATACATTGTTTGACCATTAATTGTAGCCATTCGATCTGAATACCAAGGGGTATTTTTGGCTAAAGCTCTATTAGTTACTTTTTTACCCTGTGAAGTATAAAGTGAAGCTTGCTTATTAGTATTTACAGTAGTCTCATTTAGAGTTACAGCTAATCCATCATCTTTTTTTACCCATTCATTATTAGCTACACGATAAAAAATAGTTCCATTAATATTCATTTGTCTATCTACATTCCAAACAGAAGTTTTTGGCAAAGTGATTGTTGTGGCTTTTCCATTATCGTCATAAACAGTTGAATTTACTGAGGATTCAAATAATTCTGAGATTCCAGTTCCTGGAGCCTTGACATTTGAAGTTTCTGATTTAGCAGGATTTATAACAACATCTTTTGTTCCTAATACGGGTTCATTGATAAAACTATCCCATGAATATGCCTCTGCTGGTTGAGTATGTCTTAAACTCAAATGAAATGTCACAGATTTACCTTCCGATAATAATTCATTAGCTTGATCTTTGATTAAATTACCAGAAACACTATTATCGGTAGCCGTTGCGGTAATAATCACCCCATATTGATAATTATTAAAGAAAGTGTCATCTCCGTTACTATTATCATTAAAATGTTTAAAGAAACTGTCCCCTGAATTTACTATCATTGATTCCTCAGGAGTTAAATCACTGGCATACATGAAAAATAATCCATCCGATCCGAATACATAATACGTTCCTATTTCCTCATTTGTTATTAATGAACTATTTTTTGTTAAGTTAATCGTACTTTTGATTTCGCCTAACCATTTATTAACATCTGATTGATTAACATCATTTGTATCAGCCTGGACAACGGTTTCCGTAGTTGAATTAATAACTGGTGCGGCAATCGGTGCTGTTGCTAAAAGCATTGCAGAAGTAATACCTAAGTATTTAATTTTTTTATTCATAATAATAAATTTCCCCCAAAATAAATTTTTATTGTTAATAAGGATGTACCCATTCATTAGTAGCAACTCTATAATATGTAACACCATTAATTGTTGCGTATCTATCCGAATACCATTTAGTGTATGCTCCTAAAGCACGATTCGTGATTTTTTTACCTTTAATAGTATACAAATCCGTCAATTTAACAGTATCAACAATATTGTCTCTTATATGAATTTCTAGTCCATCACTACCTTTAAGCCATTCATTACCACCAACATGGTAATATGTAATACCATTAATAGTCATTTCTTTATCAACGCTCCAAGATGAAGCTCCCGGTAAAGTTGTGGACGTTGCCATCCCATTGTTATCGTAAACTGCTGAATCATCAAAAAGTTCAAAAGTTAAAGCAACTGAACTTGCCGGAGCCTGAATAGAAGTAACACTACTTGCATCATTTTTCGTATAATAAAGATTTGTTAATAGCGAATATCCTGTCGGCGTTCTTAGAAATGAAACCTTATTGTAGTTGGGAACATAACCATCCAATACAGGCGCATCAACGGTAGAAATTTCCCCAATCTTATCCGCATAAACCAAACTTTTTGTTCCAACTTTAACTTCATTATTCCCGGCCTTAGCATAAAAATATAAATAAGCCGGACCATTATTAGCTACGTCAATATTAAAATCACCATAACTCTTCACATTATTATCTGCGGCTTCAACGGTCATTTCAGACTCAGTATTAATGGTTGGCATCGCTATTGGTCCAACGGCTAATAAAGTTAAAACCGTAATCCCCATGTATTTAGCGAATTTTTTCATAATAAGTTCTTCCTCCCTGTAACATTTAATTACATTCATATGTTACCTCCAAGGGGTGTCACCATATGGCATTCTGCGAGCGTTAACAAAAGTTTTTTGAAAAAAGTTTAAATAATTTTGATTTCCCCATAACACACTCTAAGCGGCTTAGCCACACAATGGAATACGGAAGCTAAAGCTTCCCCATAACACACTCTAAGCGGCTTAGCCGCACAATGGAATACGGAAGCTAAAGCTTCCCCATAACACACTCTAAGCGGCTTAGCCGCAAAGAGTGTGTAAAAAAAATAGACCTTATCAAAATTGATAAGATCTATTAATAACTAATCTTCTGTATCCATAGAAAGGTTAGCTTTTTTAACTTTATGTTCATAACGATAATAAAGTGTAAATCCAGTTAATCCGAAGACTACTGGGCCAAGAACGGTCCAAAGAGCATCAGTATAAGCACCTTCCATTAATGGTTGTAGCAATGTAAAGATAATTGCAAATGCCAATACTAAGAAGACGATTATCGAAACTGTCCACATAGCTTTCTTATTCTTATAGAACAAGTATGGCTTTTCGATGTCTTTGTTCATGTTAAAGAATGGATATGCTCCTACTAAGAACAAGTATGGAACAGTCGTTGAAACGTTAGCCATCAATGTCAAAACATTGTATAGAGCTTTGGCGTTTTTGCCACCCATATCGACAATTAAGATCAATACGATAACAACGATTGCTTGCATCCACATTGCATAAGCAGGCATACCATGTTTGTTTAATTTAGTAACTTTTTCAGGCCAAAAGTCTTTTGGTGTACCCAAAACGAATGATTTCAATGGTGAATAAATCAACACGAAGAAGGAACCCATGTAAAGGATAAACATATCAAAACCAGTGAAACGTGCGAGCCATTCACCTAAAGTAATAGCTGCTGCACTGCCCATTCCGGTATGAATTCCAAATTGATAACCAAGGTTACTCATCATAACATAGGTAATATTTCCTAAGTTAACGTCCCCTTTGGCAATAACTGAATTCCAGTTGGCACTCATAGCCCAAAAGAGAATTGTTAGTGAATAAAGTACTGTGATAACAATAGCCGAAATCAAAACACCACGTGGAAAATCACGCTTAGGATTCTTCATACTATCAGTAACACCACCGACAGATTCCATACCACCGTAAGCAAAGATTGCATAAACGATGAAGGAAACCATCCCTAGTGGTGAAGCGAAAGCTGGATTTGCCGAATGGATAAAGGTATCTAAGCCTTGAATTGGTTCAGCTGTGTGAAAGCCTGACATGAATAGAACTGCCAAACTTAACACGAAGAAGATAACTTGCAAGAGAATCATCATAATACCACCAAAGTTTGAAACCTTAGTGATTTTTTCAATACCTTGTGAAGCTGTGAATGTAACAAAGATAATCCACAAAACAGCTAAAACACCAATAACTTGTGTAGCACTTAAACCAAACATTCCCCAAGTTTGGGTTGTATCGTGTCCAGCAAAGGTCGTAGACAATGGAATCCAAACTTTTGAAGAAGTGGAGACTAGCCAAACTTCCCATGAAGCTAGCCACATGAAGGTACCGATAAAGGCCCATTTAGGTCCAACGGCCCCATCGATCCAAGAATAAATTCCACCTTTTGCTTCATTAAAAGCGGAACCATACTCTGCCATCATAAATCCTACTGGAAGGAAGAAGAAGACAGCGGCAAAAACATACCAAACGATACTTGCTAATCCCATCTGCTCATACGCAACAGTTGTATTAGCGAATCCAAAAATAGCCGTGAAAATCATCATTATCAAACTAAATAACGTGATTGTTTTCTTCGGCGAATTACCATCATTCATTTTTAAAACCCCTCATTTAATTTTCAATGTACAAATTTTTATAAATTCATATCTGTCTTGAAGTTTAGAGGTGAAAAATCAGTCGAGTCCGTAATTAATTGAGCAATCAGCTCTTTGTAGCCATCAAGTGAAATTTTTGCCATTTCAAATGAAGCTTCTGTTAAATAATTAGGTAATTTATCATCATCTTTGCTCAAGGCCTCTTTATCAAAATCGTTTAACTTCTTGCGAAGCGTGATATTGATGTCCTTTTGCTTGGCTTGGAAGTCTTTTCCAAGTTCTTTGTAATGACCATCTAATAAAACTCCGGCCAATTTATAAGTCCAATAAGCTGACTTGCTATCATATGGTAATTTCCCGAGTTTGTATTCTTCAGGTGTATCAGTGCTTCCCATATAGAATGGTACATAAACGCTTTGAGAAGCTACACCCATTGCTAACCATTGAACGCAAGCAATCTCAGGAGCCATATTAGGTCTGATTTGTAAGACGTGTGACTCTTGAGTTTTAGCTAAACTAATTGGACGATATTTCTTATTATCATTAGACTTGTTCAAAGGATCGAATGGAGTCTTTTGATAATGCGATGCCAAATAATCTTGAGCATCATCAACACTTAACAAACGGTTTGCTTTTTTGACAAAAGCTAAATCTTCACTTTCTGGGCTTTCATTAGTTTTTCCCGAAAACTGTTGTTGGCCCCACCAGACACGAGGTGTGCTGTATATTTCATCAGATAAATCATGTGTTCCAAAAATTTCTCTAAAATTAAAACCGTTGGGTTTAGTATTCAAATGATTATTTTCGACGAATTCTTTAATATCTTTACGATATAAGAAATTATCTGGATCATCGAAATCGATTTCTTGAATAGCTAGTTGATTGGCGACAACTGCGTAACTATCGTCGGGGATACGTTGCGCAACCCAATAATGCCCTGATCCACTTTCAAAGTACCAAACTTCATCTTTATCTGAGAAAAGTACCCCGTTAGTTTCACAAGTTCCATAATCTTCAATAATCTTTCCTAGTCGTAAAACACCTTCCCGAGCGGTTTTGACATAGGGTAGAACTACTGTGATCATGGCCTCTTCACCAATACCATTTTTATCAAGAGGATCAACGCCTAAAACACGTTGGTTGGAATAAGCACTTTCTGTGGCACTCATCCCTACTCCGTATTCGTTAAATCCATCCTCTTCAAATAATCCTTCTTTAAAGGTCCATTCAGGAGTGGCAGAATATTTATAGCGAATTTTAGGTAGGTCCATTTGAAAGTCATTAGCCTTGGAGACAAACTTTTGATCATCAGTAAATTCTTTATGTTCATGAATAACGAAATGTTTAGGCCATGAAGCCATTGCATCTTCGTTACGTCCGATGATAGTTGAACCATCAACGGTTGCTTTTTTACCAATTAAAATACTGGTACAAGCAGATAAAGAACTCTTATTATAAACTAAAGCCATCTAATCACCTTACTTAAATTTTACTGCGGTACCATAAGCTGCAACAGTTTCCATGTCAGCACTGATCGAATCAGAATCAAAACGCATCATAACGACAGCATCGGCACCCATATCTAAAGCATTTTGACGCAAACGGTCAATCGCAATATCACGTGCTTCCGTTAATAACTCGGTATAAGCTTTGATCTCACCACCGACGATGTTTTTGAATCCGGCTCCGATATTTTTTACGACGTTTTTTGATTGAGTAGTAAGTCCGAAAACTTCACCGATAATCTCGTAGTCGCGACTTGGAATATGCTCAGTCGTAGTCACTAATATCTCGCTCTTCTCCATTGATTCACCTCACAAAAATAATTATTTCACTCCATAAATAATGTAACACATAAATTGCGTCAAATGATTATATCTCAACAAATATTACCGACAAAATGCAATTTTTGTTGGATAAAAATATCATGAATATAAAAAATTTAAGCGTAAAAAAAGAACCTTGTAAATTATCTCACAAAGTTCTCTTCCTATTATTAATTTAATTTTTTTTATTAATCTTTTCGGCAACCTTGTCGACTGTTTCATCAACTCGTTCTTTAGCTTTGCCGATGGCTTCTTGAGCCTTGCCTTTTAATTCTTGCTTATCATTGCCAGAAGCTTTGCCAACTGCTTGATTCGTTTTACCTTTAATCATATCTTCTTTACTTTCAATACTCATACATAAAACTCCTCTCTGATTTATCTATAATCAAAGAATAGCAAGTTTCTGGTAGATTGAGCAATATTTTAGTTCTTCAAAATATCCTTAAAGAAATCAACTGTAATATCAAAGATTGGTTTCATGATTGCCAAAATCATTAGGAATAGATCGACAAACAATAATTTGATCATCCAGGCAACCGACATACTAGTTGTAAAGTGGAAATATAGGGCAAAAAGTCCTAAGAATATAGCCACGAAAGCAAAAATATAAATTACAACCAGTCCTATTAAGTTTTCTGTTTCAGTTTCTTCATGTTTCATGGTAGTTTCCCCCTCATCTGGATTGACAAACTGTTATTTATCAATCTTTGTTAACGCTTACATTATAACATTCTCAAGGTTTCTACGTTAATTTTTTTAAAATAAAATTGCTTTTTATTTGCTTATTGTCGACTGAGCGCATAGTATAAGTGTAGAAAAAATTGATGAGATTAAAATTAAATATATAACGCATTGTTCATTTCGGGGGTCAATCAAATGAAATTATCAAGAATTATTACTCTTTCGGCCGTATTTTTTGCTATGTCCAGCTCTTTTGCTGTTTCACAAAAAAATGCTGATGCAGCTACTGTCGCAACTACTAACGGCAACGGAATTGCCAAATTGTATACTAAAAATGGTAAAGTAATTTCCAATCGTGCTTTAGCACCCAACACTAAATGGGCTGTTGGAAACGTTATTACAATTAATGGAGAAAAATTATATCAAGTTGCTTCTAATGAATATTTAAAAGCTAGTGCTTCTAGCCTTTCTGGAGACGCTCCGGTAGCAGTTGCAACAAAATCAGATGCTACTACTGAATCACAAAGCGATACTGCATATACTCCAAATATTGCTAACATCAACAGTTACTTTGCAAAATACGTCAACGCTTTGCACCAAGCTAACGGTACTGGTTCTGTTAACGTTTCTAACGACATTGTTTCTTATGCTGCCCAAAGAGCTGATCAACAAAACGGTAACAATTTGGCTCACAACACAGCTACTAAGAACATGTCCGAAAATCTTTCTGGTGCTGGATATGACTACATAATAAAAAATGCCGGAGCTAAGTCCGACAAAGATGTTGCTTATTTCTTATTAAAACAATGGTATGACGAAGATAATTGCGTCGACCCATTGGGTACAGCCGGTCACTTTGGTCACCGTGCTGCTTTGATTTATGCTGGTCCTAACGTTGGTCTTGGAATCAACGCCAAAAACTCTGCCTTCGAAGCTGATTGGAATGTTGACAACATCTCCGCTCAAAAGCAACTTTACAATTATACTGGTACAAATCCTAATACTAAGTTTATTTCTAAAGATGCTGTTCAATAAACTCAATTCTAATAAACTCGCTGTAGATAACTTCTACTCCGAGTTTATTTTTTTTGGATTCTTTTTGAGATCATCACTTGATCTAATTCTAATAAAATTGATGAGGTTAAATTAGTATCTGTAATCAAATGAATTTTTCAGTCGTATTTTTATTTACAAGTAGAATTATACATTCCATTATTTTGTAAGTGCATCCAAGTTTGAAAAAAATTATTTTCAAAAAGTGGGTAATTTATTATCAAGTCACATCTAGTGGTTTTTTTGAATTCTGGAATCGTTCCTTTATATATAAACCATTTTTAAATTTGTATCTAAAGATACTGATATAACAACATCCATTGACATTTTATCCATGTATACCTTTCAGATTAGAAAATATTTTTTTATACATTATGACCATTTTTATATCCAAAACGTACCTATAATACGAGTTGTAAAGCAAATAACAAGACAAACATTTTATAGATATATACATACAGAACTGCGAGGGATATATTATGACAAAAGAAAACTTAAATAAATTTAACAAAAAATTTATCGTTACTGCCCTTGGTGTAGCAGCTTTAGGTTTCCAACTAATGCAAACTAATAATGTTAAAGCTGACACTGCCGCAGATTCTAAAACTGGCGATGCCGCTTCTGAAGATACTGTTGAAACCAATGATAGCTCTGTAGCTGATGATTCTAGTATTCAAAAAGATTCTAGTTCTATCACTAATACTGATGAAACTGATAATGCAGATTCAGATAGTAAAACAAATAATAATAATGAACAACAACAAGTTAACGATACTGACATTATTGCAAAAGATTCAAATACTCAAAGCCAAGATGCTAATAACGTTAATGAAAATAATGACCAAATTCAAACTGCTTCCCTTTCAACTACTGAAAATGTAGACAAAGGTTCTACTGATGATCAAGGAACAAATTCCGATGAACAAGCGGATTCTCAGCAAAATACGACAGAAAATGATGATTCAATAACCACTGATACGCAAACTAATACTGATCCAGCTATTATTGATGGAACTCCGGCTAACAGCCAACCTGCAGTTACTAACGGTGACCCAATCCAAAGCACTATTGCTGTTTCAGCGACAAATTCTACTGGAACGATGACTTCCGTATCTACTGCTACCGATGGTGCATCTGCCTTGATTAATTCTGATTCAACTTCAGCAAACATCATTGTAACTATCACTAATACTTCAGATGAAAAACAAGGAGACTACGGAGAAACTGTCAGACTTCCAAAGAACGTTCAAGAAGTTGAGGGTTCAGCACATAGAACTTCTAATGTCGTATTATCTGATGATTTTGATAATACTGCATTTATTACTGGTCTTCCTGAAGGGGCAGAAGTTGTTTACTCCACTTCAACACAAAATAACTGGCAAACTGCCGAGGAATTGACTGCAGATCCTAATTTCAAATGGTCCAATGTCAATGCGATTGAAATTAATTCAAATATTTTTCATTTTAATGGGACAACGGCTTATCTAGAACCCGGAAAATCCATCGTTATGACAATTCCTATTACAGCAAAGACAACCGATCAAACAAAAATTACAGGGGTCTCTGCAGTAACAACAGAATATAACAGAGTGAATGGTGATTATCGTAGAAAATCTAGTGTATACAGTTTTAGATACGCATCAGTTGCTGGCAAAGCTTCATCTATTTTAGATGGTCAGTATAAAGCTGTCCTTACAAATGGTGATGATGTACCTACAGAAATTCAAAACATTATTCCTAATTACAAAGACGGAGACGTAACAATTGATGATTTCTTCGGATTTGACACCGTTAATATCGATAATAATTTATTAGCAAATGGCGGATTTGTCTACTTGAACTTAAACAATCTAGGAATTACTAAAGAACTGAATGGTTTAGGATATTCTTATCTACTTCAAGATGGTACTGGATTTCAACAATCTGCATATACTTATCAAATTGGTGTTAATCCGGTTCAACTTATCTTAAGACAAGTTATCAATGCCCAAAATGGTACTACTAAAGTCGGTCAAGACTGGACTGCAGCAGACAACCTAACTTCAGTTCAAGATAACAACGACAATGTCCTAACAGGAAACGATGCAATAAGTGCCGTATCGACAACAATCAACGACCAAGATGGTGTTTTACAAGATGGTAAAGTCGTTAAAGCTGGTACCTTTGAAGTTACTTATACGTACAACTTAAAAGATGGCACAGCTATTACTAAGACAGTCACAGTTACCGCCGATCCAGCAACAAACAATTCTAGTTCATCAAGTTCAAGCTCATCTTCTAGCTCCAATACTTCATCAACTACAGACCCAACAGATCCCGTAGTATCTCCAGATTCACCTGACAATATCAATGATCAAGACCGTCTAGTTTCTACTCACCCTGCAGATGGTGTAGTTTCACTTTATAAGCTAGACACAACTAAAATTACTAACCGTAGTTTGAACACAGCTTCAGATTGGTACAGTGATAAGGACATGACTTTTGCCGGTGAAACTTATTATCGTGTTGCTACTAACGAATGGGTCAAAGCCTCAAATGTTTATGTTTACCAAAATAAGAACCAAGTTATTCAAACAAACAATAACCAACAACTAGTCGATTCCAAAGGTAACACCGTAACAAATCGTTCATTGCTTGCTAACACGGCTTGGTACACAGACCGTATCGCAACTATCAATGGCAAGAGTTATTACCGTGTTGCTACTAATGAATTTGTTCCAGTTGATGCAGTTACAGTTATGTAATTAAGCATACAAAAAGAGCATTCACTCTCTAAAGTGGATGCCCTTTTTGTATGTTTTATTAGACGTATAAATTAAAAAAGTGCCCTTTTACGGACACCTTCTAGATTAATATCAGTCAAAAGATTGATATAACAGGCTTTCATTTATTTTTTATTGGGCATATTGGGTTCGAACCAATAAATTGCGGATTCAGAGTCCGCTGCCTTACCATTTGGCGAATGCCCATTAACAATAAAACTAACAGTAAAATGTTATAAAAAAAACGTCCTAATGTCAATAGTAATCCTGATATAATCACTTTTCAAGCCGAAAAAAAGGCCACTCAACTATACACTAGTCAAAATGGTCTCACTAATACTATTTATTTTCAGCTACTTTACTAACCTTAGCTTTAAAGGCTGGCTTTTTGATTTCAGCTTGTTCCATATCATTCTCTAAGATGTTAATGGCACGATCTAATGATTCAAATGATTCATTATTCAACAATTCTATAATGGGACTCAATCGCTCAAATTCGTTAGAGAAAAGTCCTTTATTCATTTGTTCATTATTAATACGTTTTAATTTTAAATTAAAGTCCATCAATGCATTAATGCGAATCTTTGAATTATCCAATTCACACAAAAGATCGTCAATCTTATCCATATCGTAAGTTCTAGTTAGTTTATCTGTATTATTCATAACAATACACTCCTTAGTTTATTTCTTGTATCTGTCTATACAAAACCTCTCTGACAACTATCATTCTAACTGCTTTTCCAAAGAAAGATAGTATATTATCCAGAATGTACATATTATTTTTAGATAAAATGATACCGATTTTTTTGTACAATTAATTTGATTTTGATACAAATATTCTTATAATATATCAATTCAATATATTATTTTATATTCGAAATATTTTCAGAAAGTATAAAGATGTGTTACACTAATCTAGTTTTGCGAGAAACTTTCACAAATAGAGGAGATATCAATTTTTACATGTACTTATCAACTATCGAAAAAAGAAATTATTTAATTGGCTTTCTTTTTATTATTTTCATGGTTTCAATTGCGACATTCTTAAATGATTTAGAAATTATTCTGCCAGAAATTGGTGCTTTAACTGCTGGGACTTGGATCTATCAAAACGATGGCTGGATCCACCAACCTACAAAAATCTTTTTGGCACCTTCAGGAACTGCTATTATTGGATTCTTAGTCAATCAATTATCAATCGGTTACGCACAAAAAGTCTTAATTGGACTATTACTGATGTTAATTTTGTTGAAAATATTACGTTCTAATTTAGCCCCTTCATTTGCGACTGGTCTGTTACCTATTATTATTAACGCCACTCACTGGTCCTTTATTGTTGCTATCTTATTGTTCACGTTGGCTTTAATGTGCGGCGTTTTCTTACAAGGTAGCTACAAAGAAACTACTCCCGACAAAGCTATTCAAAAACATCACATGATAATTTTTACAATTATGGCAATTATTTGGGTCGGAGCAGTTTGGTTCTTTGGATTCGCACAAATGGCCGCTATTCCACCAGTCATGGTCGTCTTTTTTGAAGTGTTACAAAAACCAGATTACAAATGGCGTATGGCCGCTAAACATTTCATCGCTTTAGTCGGAGCTGCCAGCATTGGCGTTTTCGTTCATACTTTCATTGCTTCATGGATTGTTTCAGCGTTGATTGCCATGCCATTAGTTTTCATACTATTACAATTACTAAGAATCAAGTTACCAGCAGCATTTGCCTTTCCACTCCTAGCGTTAGTTTTACCTAAATCAATGTTCCATATGTTACCAATCACTGCAATTTTAGCATCAACTTTCTTCTTAGGCTCGATTGTAGTCTTGAAAAAGATAAAGCCAATTTTACAGACGAAAACTGAATAGCCAAAAAATGCATCCCTGAGTATGTTCAGAGATGCATTTTTTATGCAGTTTCTAATAAATCAATCAAACAATTAGTAATGTATTGCGAATCTTTTTTCACATCGTTCAATGGTAATTTATCCACTAAATCTTTAGTTGGATTAAAGAAAACGATTTCTTCATTTAAAGCCTTACCTACTGGAAGCTCCATATCTAAGCCAGTTTTCTTAACCCGGCGATACTCAATATTTCGGACGCGTAAAACAGTCTCTTTCAAAATATAATCTTGAACATTTTCAAAACTAGTCGTATCACCATAATTTTGATAAATCTTCTTCAATTTTTGTAATACAACAATATTATTATTCATAGCTTCATCTCTCCCGTTTCGTATATTACATTTTTAATTTTATACTATTGGGAGATTTATTCTGTGCCGTAACTGAATAAAAAAGTTTCAACTATTTAAAAAATTCCTTATTCAAAGTTTACTTATCAATTAAACCTATCTCTTTGGAATCAAAGCCATGATCAATTAAGCCATTAAATTCTTCTTTTAATTCCGGTCTCGTTTCAGTAGTACCAGGAATGTAGTTAGCATCTTCGGTTCCAGCTGCTAAAGCATGTTTGTAATACCATTTTTTCCAACGTAAGAAATCTAATGTGTGTTGCAATGCGGCCATCTGGTCTTCCAAATCTGCTTCCTGTTCAGCCAAAAAGTCATAGCGTTCTTCAAGTGTCTTATCACCTGCCAAGCACAATTCAATAAACTTAGCTATGTGCTTAACTGGCAATCCAGCTTCCTTCATACAGCTGATTGTTTCTAAATAATTGAAATCTGCGTCTTTAAAAACACGACGACCACTTTCATCTCGATCAACAAAAGGCAATAGTCCCTCTTTATCGTAATAACGTAATGTATAAGTACTGATATTTAATTTTTCGGCAACTTGCCCAATGGAATATAACATAATTATTCTCACTTTCCTCTTAACAGCTGTTCTAACTTTATACGTATTAATGTTCAAATACAAATAAAATTAATTTTCTTATGTATTTCTCTTGACTTAGACCTAACTCTAACTTCTATATTAGTAATCGTTGAAGCAAGACAAAATATTAAGGAGTATATAAAATGAAAACAATAAAACTTGGCAATAGCCAAATGAACGTATCCGCAACTGCTTTAGGAATCATGCGTATGGTACGTTTAGACCCTAAAGAAGCTACTAACGTGCTTGAAAATGTTCACGACAAAGGCATTAATTTCATTGATTCAGCCGACATTTATGGCAACGGCGATTCAGAAAGAATTTTTGGAAAAGCCTTCAAACAATCTAGTTTAAAACGTGATGACTTCTTCATTCAATCCAAAGGCGGCATTGTTCTCGACCCTAAGAAGAGTTCTGGAGAATTAGTTTTTGGTCAAAGATACGACTTTTCTAAACAACATTTGATCGAAACTGTCGATAAAATTTTACAAAGAATGCAAATTGATTATTTAGACTCATTTTTACTACACCGTCCTGACCCATTGATGGAACTTTCTGAAGTTGCCGATGCTTTTGATGAATTACAAGCTTCTGGTAAAGTGAGACATTTCGGAGTTTCCAACTTCAATCCAATGCAAGTAGAAATGTTGCAGTCAGAACTTAACCAAAAACTAATGATCAATCAATTACAGTTCGGTGTTATGCACACTGGCCCAATTCAATTTGGTTTGCACACTAACATGCAAGACGACGCAAGTATCAATCGTGATGGCGAAATCATCGAATATTCCCGTCTTCACAATATGACGATTCAAGCTTGGTCACCTTATCAATACGGTTTATTCGCAGGAACTTTCATTGATAATCCTAAGTTCCCTGAACTCAATAACAAATTACAAGAATTAGCAGACAAATACGGAGTTACCAAAAATGCCATTGCTACAGCTTGGATTCTACGCCATCCTGCTAAAATGCAAGTTATCCTTGGTTCAATGAATCCCAAACATTTAGACGAGAGTATTGCTGGTACTGATATCACCTTAACTAATCAAGAATGGTATGACGTATACTTCGCTGCTGGAAATGATTTACCTTAATATACGAAAAAACACTCACATTTTTTTGCGAGTGTTTTTTTATTCACCAGGATCGATTCGATCAATAATCGCCCTAGCATCATCAGTTGTTTTAGTTTGCATCAAGTCATTTCGAATAGCCGAAGCACCCTTCATACCACGAACGTAAATCTTGAAGAAACGTTGCAATGGTGCAAAGTGACCCGGAATTCCTTTGGCAACAAATTGATCATACAAATCAAGTTGATAGCGCAACAAATTCAATAATTCATGTTCAGAGTGATGTTGAGGAGTTTTTTCAAAGGCATAAGGATTCATAAAGATTCCCCGTCCTATCATAATCCCATCAACACCTGGGTGAGCATTAGCCAAATCAATCCCAGCTTGATAATCGGCAATGTCACCATTGATTTGTAACAAGGTATCCGGAGCATAAGTGTCACGCATTTGAACTAGATCATCAATCAATTCATAATGAGCTGGCACTTTACTCATTTCTTCTCGAGTACGCATGTGAACTGTCAAAACTGGAACTTGTTGTTTCAATAAGAATGGTATCCAAGTTTCATATTCATGCACATCGCTGTAGCCAATTCGAGTTTTTACAGTCACAGGTAAATCACTTTGACGAGCACCTTCAATGACCTCTTTAGCAGTATCGAAATGACGAATCAAGTCACTACCACTGTGATTTTTGATAACGGCAATGTCTGGACAGCCCATATTGATGTCGATTGCTTCGTAGCCTTGCTTTTCTACTTCTTTAGCAGCTTTGGCAAAGTCAATCTCTGAGTTACCCCACAATTGTACGATTGGCTTAGGATTTTCAGCTGGATCGATATACAAACGACCCTTAGTAGTTTCTTTAGCTAACGGATGAGTGATACTCAAAGCGTTAGTAAATTCAGTATAAAAATTATCTGGAACTGTGGCTTTCATCACGACTCGACGAAAAACTGAGCCAGTTACAGCTTCCATTGGTGCCAAACTAAAGAAAGGACGATTCTCTTCTTTAGCTTTTTTGGCGATGCGATTCCAGTATGCTGACTGGGTCACATTCTCACTTCCTATCACAATAAATTACAATACTATCAACTATACCGAGTTTGGTCAGTTTATTGCAAGCTTTAAGTTTTAATTTGCAATTATATAATTATTTCTATATCATACTAAGCAGACTTTAGGAAATTAGGTGAAAACCATGGAATTATCAAACATCATGGCTTGTATGCCTGCAAATGATGAAGGACGTTTTTCAGCAAAATAAAATTTAGGAGTCTAAAATGAAAAACGTCCGCAATACCGTACCATCTATTTTATTAATTATCGTTCTGGTAGGTTTTCCACAGATCAGTGAATCAATTTTCACACCTGTCCTGCCACAACTTAGTACCAATATGAATGTATCAGCCTCTACAGCTCAACTCACCATGAGTATCTATTTTATTGCTTTTGCCCTAGGAGTATTTTTCTGGGGACAATTATCAGACAAAATTGGTCGTCGAAAAGCTATGAATTTAGGCATCATTGTCTATCTAATCGGAAATGTCGGCTTGTATTTCAGTCCCACGTTCAAACTTTTATTAGTTTCACGATTTATCCAAGCATTAGGTAGCAGTGTCGGCTCAGTCGTCACCCAAACTATTATGCGTGAAAGTTTTGATGGCATTAAAGGTACCCAAGTGTTTTCCAAAGTTGGTGCTGCAATGGCTTTATCACCAGCTTTTGGTCCTCTGATTGGTGGTGCCATTGAAACCTACTTAGGTTATAAAAATGTCTTCAGTGGCTTGATCATGATGGCCATTTTAGTTTTGCTATACAGCTATACTCGCTTACCTGAAACAAGAGATACCAATAAAATCAAACGAATTTCACTATTAAAAGTTACTATTAAGTTACTTCAAGATCCAATTGTTTGGGGATATGGTATTTTGATTGGTGGCATCAATGGAATACTCTTTGGCTACTATTCAGAAGCACCCTTTATCTTTATAGAACATTTCGGCTTTTCATCAGTCAAGTATGGTTCTCTAGGTCTAACAATAGCTCTAGCTAGTTTAATCGGTGCTTTTATCGTTAATATTTCTGTCAAATATATCAAATCTGAAACAATTGCCCTATTAGGATTAACCTTCAGTGTGATATCTGCATTACTACTGTTAATAAGTCTACAATTCGACCAAGTACACTTAATGATTGTCGGCTTTTTCTTAATTTTTTTAGGTTTAAACACGACTTTGCCAATTACTTTGAATTTGGCCTTAAAAGGCTACGAAGATATTATTGGTAGTGCCAGCGGGATTTTTAGTCTCGGCTATTATTTAATTGTCAGCTTATTGACCTATCTTGTTAGCTTTATTCACAACGGAACAATTTATGCTTTACCAAGCTTCATATTAGTAACCAGCTTGATTATGCTAATAATTTACTTGCCAATCGGTTTAAAAAAGAAATAATCTTACAAG
Organism: Companilactobacillus farciminis KCTC 3681 = DSM 20184; assembly: GCF_002706745.1. Taxonomy (NCBI): domain Bacteria; kingdom Bacillati; phylum Bacillota; class Bacilli; order Lactobacillales; family Lactobacillaceae; genus Companilactobacillus; species Companilactobacillus farciminis. The sequence continues at coordinate 1,726,503 of NZ_CP017702.1, forward strand.
CATCGCAATTTGCGGTAGTTTTTTTTAATTTGCATTGTAAGCGTATTAATGAAATACTAAAAACATAATCTTTAAGGGGGCTAATTATGGTCGAACTATACATCGTAAGACATGGTGAAACTGACACTAACTATACTGGTAAAATCAACGGTTCCGCAACTGACTTGAGTTTAAATGGAACTGGTAAAAAACAAGTTGAACATTTAAAAGAACATCTCAATATCAACGACTTTGACGAAATCTTTGCCAGTCCATTAAAGCGTGCTCAAGAAACTGCCGCTATTTTGAATCAAGATACTTTAGAAATTCAAACTGACAAACGCTTAAGAGAAATCAATTATGGATCATGGGACGGTCTTTTGGCTGACGACGTTCACGAAAAATATCCTAATTGCTTCGACGAAAATGGCTATTTAACTAAAAATTATTCAGATTATTCACAAAACGCTGAAACTTATCAATCAGTGTTGGATCGTTTACAATCATTTATTGACGACATGAGCAATAAAGGCGATAAAAAGATTCTAGTTGTCTGCCATGGTTTCGTGACTCGTTCTTTTGTACAACTAGTTACTGAAACACCAGACATTGAAGATATTTTGGAGCCAATCAATGCTTCAGTAACGCAAATTAAAATCTCTAACAAAACTGGTCGTACTTATTTAGGTTATTACGGACGACTAGAAAACATTTAGATTTAAAAATGAGGACACAAAAAGAGCACTAGGTGACCACACCTAGTGCTTTTTTGGATACGGAATAACCGAGAATAGTCATCCCTTGTTTGATGTATCAACTACATTATAACAATAAATAACAATTATTACAGTATTTTTTGAAACTAAACATTAGCCTAACACTTTAAAAACAAGTAATATATAATGATGTAGTTAATTTTTTCAAATAGTAAGGAAGTAATTAAACGTGACAAAATCAACTTTCTGGCCGGATATTGCCGCCAAAGCTAAATCAGAAAACCGCCCCTTTTTCACAATGGCACCTATGGAAGCCGTCAGCAATACGGTTTTTCGACAAGTAATCGCTAAAGCTTATGCTCCAGATACTTTTTTCAGTGAATTCGTCTACGCTAAAGGTATCACTGATCCAACAACTAAATTTCCAGTTGACGGACGTTTATATGTTGATAAAACTGAATCAAAGAAACTCGTTGTTCAATTGTGGGGTAACGTCGCAGAGGACTTTGAATCTGCTGGTCAGGCTATCCAATCACAAGGCTTTCCCGCAATCGATATCAACACTGGTTGTCCCGATAAAACTGTTATCAAAAATCACGGTGGCAGCGACTTAATCAGACATCACGACGACTTAATAAAAATCGTTGAAGCTGCTAAAAAAACTAATCTCGCTGTCAGCATCAAAACTCGTCTTGGATACAGTAAGGCGGAAGAATTCAAAGAATGGATTCCTTTTTTGCTAGAACAACACGTTGATCTATTGACGATTCACTTACGTAGCAAGATGGAAATGAGTAAAGTTCCTGCTCATTTTGAAGTTATCGACGACATTATCAAAATGCGTGACGAAATTGCTCCAGAAACCCTCATCCAAATTAATGGAGATGTCGAAGATTTCCAAGCAGGATTAAAATTAGCTCAAGAACATCCCGGACTAGATGGAATCATGATTGGCCGTGGTGTCTTCCACAATCCTTTTGCCTTTGAACCAGTACCTAAAGAGCATTCATTAGATGAATTGTTGGGACTTTTGAGAATGCAGTTGGACCTATTCGACAAGTTTGCCACTCACTACGACGTTCCCCGTTTTCCAGCCTTGAAACGTTTCTTCAAAATCTACGCTCGCCCAGAATTAGGCGCTACCGATTTGAGGAATGAAATGTTACAAGCTAACTCAACTGATGAAGTACGAGAAATTCTAAATAAGTTTCAAAAGTAAAAAAAAGATTGTATTTTGAATTTTTCAGAATACAATCTTTTTTACGATAATTTTTTAAGCTTAATATACGGAGACCTGTTTCTTATTTCTCCCTAATCTTTCAAATTTTACAGTACCAGCTTTTAAGGCAAACAATGTATCATCACTTCCACGACCAACATTAGTCCCAGGATGAATCTTAGTACCTCGTTGCCTATAAATAATAGAACCTGCTTTTATTCTTTGACCATCTGCTCTTTTGGCCCCGAGTCTACGACCAGCTGAATTGCGACCGTTTGATGTGGATCCACCACCTTTATGGTGAGCAAAGAATTGTAAATTCATTTTTAACATAATATTTCTCCTCTTTTTAGTAATCTCTTTGATTAGTAGAACGTAAAATTATTTCATTGATTCCAACATTATCAGGAGTACTGATTGCATACACCACAGCGTTGGCTACATCTTCAGCTTTCAAACCAGCATCTGTTTCATTTTTTAAGACGTCTGCTTTCATTTTTTCATCACTAATGGTAGAAGCTAAACTCGTTTGGGAATGACCGGGTGAAATCAAAGTTGATTTGATACCATTTCCCACTTCTTCTACACGTAAGCCTTCCATAATAGCTCGCATGGCAAATTTAGTAGCTGAATAAACAGCAGAGCCTGCACCTACGAAATGACCAGCTACTGAATCGGTGACAATAATTTGACCATTATGTTGATTCTCCATGATTGGCAAAACATGTTTAATTCCATATAGAGCACCTTTCAGATTAACGTCAATCATCCTCTCCCATTCATCCGATTTACCATCTCGAAGTAATGAAACAGGCATTAATCCAGCATTGTTAAACAACACATCCACTTTATGAAAATTACTAATTGTGAAATTTACTAAGTCTTTAATATCTTTTTCCTGAGTAACGTCAGTGACCTTATATACAGCTTTAATGTCGTATTTTTCAATTAAATCTTTTGTGATTTTTTTTAATTTAGCTTCGTTTCTTGCAGCCAAAACTAGTTGTGCACCATTTTCAGCTAATTTAACAGCAGTAGCTTTTCCGATACCACTTGAAGCACCAGTAATGATGATAGTTTTACCCTGAATATTTTTCATAATTGATTATCTGAGACCTATAACCTTTCTATTGATATACTTGTTAAGATAAAAACAATATTTATATCATAAATCATTATTCAAATTATTCTAGAACGCACTTTAAAGTGGGTTATTAACTTGCAGGTAAGTATCATGGAGGGAAAAATATGGCAAAAGCAAAAAATGAGTTTACTAATGGTGCTTCATTAACATTGAAAATACTTGGTACTAAATGGAAACCACTGATAATTTGTCATTTAATCGACGGTCCTCTAAGAACGCTAGAATTGCAAAGACGTGTAAAAGGTATATCCGCAAAGGTATTAGTTGAACAGCTAAAACAATTAGAAGCAGACGAAATTATTGATCGAAGAGTATTCAACGAAGTTCCACCACATGTTGAATATAGTTTGACAACTACTGGTCATTCTTTAGCAAAGGTTTTAGGATCAATGTCTTATTGGGGAGAACAGCAAGCTCAACAGTTAAACAACAACGGACAAAATATTAAATTGGAGTATTTGGATCACGAAAAATGGACGAAATAAAAAAGCAGCCGCTTAGCTGCTTTTTTTACTTCAATAAATCATGTTCAACTAGATAATCGTGAGCAACGACACTAGCCTTTTTATTCTTCACTGAAACTTGATAATTCATCTTTTGCATATCTTCAGCTGAAATTTTACCAGCCAATTTATTCAAACTCTTCACTACCTTAGGATTCTTCTTAGCAAAGTCGCTATTCATCAAAGGCGCACCTTGATATGGTGGGAAGAAATGCTTATCATCTTTCAAAACGACTAAATCATACTGTTGCACTTGCGGATCAGTCGTATATCCATCGACCAAATTAACACGTTTATGAGCAATCGCCTTATAGCGCAAGCTTGGTTCCATTCGGTTGATTGAAGCAAAGTTCAGATTGTACTTCTTCTTTAAGCCTAAATAACCATCTGGTTGATTGGAGAAGTCAGGATCGAAGGCTGCTTTAACTTTGTCGTTGACTCGCTCTAGGTCACTTAATTTAGTAACGTTGTATTTCTTTGAGAATTCTTTAGTAACAGCTAAATCGTAACCATTTTCATATTCCATCGGTTTCAAGAAAGCCATGTTTTCTTCTTTAGATAACTTATTTTTAGCAATTTTATAAGTCGTCTTGGGATTTTTCGGCGTTGGTTTATCGTAATTGACTAGAGCTTCCAAAACTGTTCCGGTAAATTCTGGGTAAACGTCAATTTGATTTTTCTTCAAGGCTTTGAACAAGAATGTCGTACCACCAAAGTTAGGCTTTAAAGTAACGTTGGCATTTGGTTGGTCTTGTTTAATCAAATCTTTATACATATTCATCAAAATTTCTGGTTCACTACCGAGTTTTCCAGCAATCGTAATATTGACAGGTTGTGGTTTCACAGCTTGATAAACCCGGGTACCACCAATTCCTAACAGGAACAATAAAACAACGATTCCACCGCCATAAATACGTTTTTTCGTTGAACCCATGTACTTCAATAGTCCACTGAAAATAAAGGCTAGTAAGGCTGATAAAACACCACCGATAATTAGGTAGTAATTATTGTTTTGTTGAATACCGAGCATGATGTAATCACCCAAGCCACCAGCACCAATGAAGGCAGCTAAAGTGGCGGTTCCAATGATCATAACTAGAGCAATTCTAATTCCAGAAATTATCATCGGTAAAGCTAATGGAAATTCCAAACGCTGCAGTCGTTTCCACTTTGATAAACCAAAGGCCACTGCCGCTTCTTCCAAGTTTGGATCAATATTAGTCAAACCAGAATAAGTGTTTTGATACAACGGCATAATGGCATACATTGTCAAAGCTACTACCGCTGGTACTGTACCAATACCTACGATTGGAATCAACAAACCTAGCAAAGCCAAACTAGGAATCGTTTGAATAATCCCAGCAATTTGTAAACCAATCTCACCGAATCGTCGATGATTTCGTAATAATATTGCAATCGGTATGGCAATCAGCATCGCAATCAATAAAGAAATAAATGAGATTTCAATGTGTTGATACAAGGATTTCAAAATTTCCCCGCGTTGTTCAACAATTGTTTGCATCAACATTTGCATTAGCGACTACCCCCTTCTTGTCCCAAATAGGCAATCAATTCTTGAGCGGTCATCGAATAACCTTTGTTTTGATATTGAAAATCAAATTGATTTACTTCGCGAAGTTTATTCATCAACTGCTTAAATTCAGTCACAACTGGCAGCTTTTCATCAAAAGAAATTTCTCTCAATAATCCTGACTCAATCAAAAAGTCCATATTCCACCAGTGAGGAGTCTTTGAATCAAAGAATTGACGGACAAAGTCAGTCGCTGGATGTTGCATGATATCATGTGGCGTACCGATTTGTTGGATCACGCCTTTGTTCAAAACAGCGATCCTTTGACCCATTCGTAGAGCTTCTTGCATATCGTGAGTAACAAAGACAATCGTCGTTTTAAATTGTTGATGTAATTTTAAAACTAAATCTTGTGACTTCTTACGCAAAACTGGATCCAAAGCACTGAACGATTCATCCATCAAAATCAAGCTCGGTTCAGTTGCCAAAGCCCGAATAATGGCGACACGTTGTTGTTGTCCACCAGATAATTCTGAAGGCATTCGTTTAGCATATTTTTTGGGATCAAGTTCAACTGATTCCAATAATTCAGCTGCTCGTTGATGTCTTTTAGCTTTAGATACACCTTTTTGTTCCAATTGAATGGCAATATTATCTTCAACGTTCAAATTTGGAAATAGACTACTATCTTGTAAGACGTAACCCATATCCAGACGCAATTTCTGAACGTCATAATCTTTTATTTTACGATTGGCAAAATAAACATCCCCATCAGTCGGCACAGTCAATTGGTTAAGCATTCTCAATAAAGTAGTTTTTCCACTACCACTAGGACCAACGAGAACAAATAATTCACCGTCGTTGATTGTTAAATTGATATCATGCAAAATCGTATTTTGACCGTACTTCATCCCGACATTCTTATAAGTTATCAATTTATTTCCCCTCTCTAAAACTAACTTACTTTAATAATAATTATCTTCTGACTTTTAGACAAAAAATTAGCACGATTATATTTTGATACTTGTTTGTCATCACCTATTTACCAATAATTCGTCATATAATATAGTTATCTTAATGGGGGAACAACATGGACAACATTGATCAAAAAATACTCAAAGAATTAAATCGCAATTGTCGCATCACTAAAACTGAATTAGCCAAAATCGTTAATATGACTCCTCCGGCCGTAAATACTCGTATCGAGCAGTTAGAAGCTGAAGGCATCATTGAACGATACACTATCGAAGTTAATTTGGACAAAATGGGCTATACACATCAAGTTTTTATTGAAACGCAAATGGAATATTATAGTCACGAAAAGTACTTACAATTCATCCATTCTCAAAGAAATTCCATTCGTCATCATTACAAAATATCTGGTGAAATGAACTACATGATTCATGGCGCTTTTCATTCCAATGATGAATTAAATACATTCTTAGAAAAATTAAACAAATATGCCAATTACAAAGTTTTAGATGTTATTTCCGAATTAATTTAGGCAACTGAATAAGTTTAATTGAAATTCATTTAAAGCTACAGATATAAAATAAAGTATTTCCATTAAATATTTTATTTTTTAAAGCAAATCAAAAAGACTTCATAACCGTTAGACTAATTAACGATTATGAGGTCTCTTTTTATGGTAAAACCACAACTTTACCAGGTTTAATTTGATTTTCTAAAAATTCGTGTGCTTCAGGAAGTTGCTTCAATGAGAAGACTTTAACCGGATGAACATCGACGTCTTTATCAGAAATCAATTTCAATAAATCATTCAACTGACCTTCGTCAATTACATAGCTGGCAAAGGATGTCATATAGCGATCATTTGGAATGGCCGTGACGGGATCAAAATGGTCAATATCCCAGACTCCACCCATATCGCCAGTAATGCTAGCAATACCAAATGGTTTCAAATTATTCATGGAATCTATAGCCGTTGCTGCACCAACCAAATCAAAAATCCGTTCGACCGGTTGATCCATTTGCAATTTCTGATGATCATCCAAGACAAAGCCATCGTAATCTAGCTGGAGGATTTCTTCTTTAGCAGTTGCTTTTCTAGATGTACCCCAAACTTTAATATTAGGATTGATTGCCTTAGCTAATTTCAAACCAGCAATTCCAACGCCACTAGTTCCTCCACGAATCAATAATGAATCAGCTTTGTCGATTTGAAGTTGTAATAATGCTCGATAAGCAGTATGAAAAGTTTCCGGAATAGCTGCCAAATCTTCCCAAGGAATATCCGTTGTAACTGGATGAATTATTTCATTTGGCAATAGTGCATATTCAGCATAACTACCGTCAAAATCACGTCCCATTTCACCGTTCATGGCAATGACTTTTTGTCCTACTGGTAAACGCTGAGCATCAGTAGTTTTTTCGATAATTCCGACACATTCGATACCTAAGATTCGTGGGAACTTGACTGAAGGAGACTTACCTTGTCGAGTAAAAATTTCAGAGTGAACGATTCCAAATCCTTTAATTTTTACCAATGACCAACCAGTTTTTATTTCTGGCGTCGGAACTTCTTTATATTCCAATACCTCAGGACCACCAGCTTTAGAAACGACGACTGCTTTCATAAATTATTACCACCCTTTCTCTATTGACCTGCTGAAAATACGCCAAATTGATGACCAGTACTGTCATTTAATCTGGCAAAAGTTAAACCTGTCTTATCAGTAACAGGACCCCAAATAACGGTTGCCCCATTATCCTTGGCTGCCTTAATTACCTTATCAACATCACTTACTAACGTATAGAATGTTGAATATTCAGCAATTTTACCAGCTGTACCCAAAATACCACCAGTTGGATATTCATTGCCTGGTTCAATGATATTATAATATTCATTTTCCATATCTGTATATTCCTGGAACTTCCAACCAAACATTTTGCTATAAAAATCCATTGTTTCTTGAGGATGATCTGTTCCAATTTCAAACCAATTTACGTTATTGTTGTTCATATTAAAATTCCTTCTTTCTTAACTGTCTAAAACAGTTTAAGACAAAAGTTTTAATAACCGAATACATAAAATAAAGTGTTCTAGTAAAATATTTTATTTTTTAAAGTAAAAAAAAACAGAAAAATTAGGTTCCTTCTTAACTTCGGTTAGTTGTAATATTCCGTCCTCCATAGCAAAGAAAATTTGGCTGGAACAATGTGGGCACGACTTGGAGCCTTTGCTAAGCCCAGAACCGGGCAAAGTCTTCAAGCTCGACCTTTCACTAGGCAATAAATTGCCAAGAGAAATTTCACATTTGAGCCAATTTTCTTTGCTATTCCGGACTAGAGAGTTGTTTCATATTTTTATACAGCCAAACAAATAAGCATCTATTCAGATAATGGTAGCCATTAATTGACTATATTTGAATAGATGCCATTTTTAATTTTGAGTTATTTGAAATAAATAATAAAAGACGTTTTCCAGTCGGGAGTGGTAGCTTTGTGGATGCTCAGTACTGAAATTTTGCTTAGCGATTTATCGCTTAGCAAAAGGTCAATCTTGGAGATGATTCCCGGTTCTGGAATTAGCTTCAAGTTGCGCCCAGTACGTTCCAGCGTCCACAAAGCTTCACTTACGACGACATCCAGCGGTAACCTATCTTAAAAAAAAACTCAGAAAAATTAATTTCTGAGTTCTTTTCTTCATTATCTATTAAAATTCAGCGTTACCAGGTGTTCTTGGGTAAGCAATGACATCTCTGATATTTTCCATACCTGTGATGTACATAACTAATCTTTCAAAACCGATACCGAAACCTGAGTGAACTGTACCACCGTACTTACGTAATTCTAAGTACCACTTGTAGTCTTCTTCGTTCATATCAAGTTCAGCCATTCTAGCTTCTAGTTTGTCCAAACGTTCCTCACGTTGTGAACCACCAATCAATTCACCGATTTCGGGAACTAACAAGTCAGCTGCGGCAACGGTCTTACCGTCGTCATTAGCACGCATGTAGAAAGCCTTGAAATCCTTAGGATAGTCAGTGATGAAGACAGGTTTCTTGTAAACTTGTTCTGATAGATAACGTTCGTGTTCAGAATCAAGATCTAGTCCCCAGTAAGGTTTAACTTCAAATTCAACGTCAGTAGCTTTTTCTAGGATGTCGATAGCATCTGTATAAGTTACGTGAGCAAATTCTTCGCCAGCTGTAGCTTTTAAGCGATCAATCAAAGTATTATCAACGTTTTCGTTCAAGAATTCTAGTTCTTCTTTAGCATGATCCATTACGTAATTGATAACGTACTTCAATAATGCTTCTGAACAATCCATTTCATCCTTCAAATCAGCAAAAGCAAGTTCCGGTTCGATCATCCAGAATTCTGAAGCGTGACGTCCAGTATGTGAGTTTTCGGCTCTGAATGTAGGACCGAATGTGTAAACATTTCTAAATGCCAAAGCGAATGGTTCAACTTCTAGTTGTCCAGAAACAGTTAAGTTAGTTTCCTTCTTGAAGAAGTCTTGGCTGTAATCAACTTTGCCATCGTCAGTCTTAGGAACGTTGTTCATATCTAAAGTTGTAACTTCAAACATTTCACCGGCACCTTCAGCATCAGAACTAGTGATGATTGGTGTGTGAACGTAAACGAAGTCATTGTGTTGTAAGTATTCGTGGATAGCAAAAGCAGCTAGTGAACGAATTCTAAAGACTGAGTAGAAAGTATTAGTTCTTGGACGCAAGTGAGCTACTGTTCTCATAAATTCGTATGAGTGAGCTTTCTTTTGCAATGGATAATCAGCATCTGAAGAGCCTTCTTCAACTACTTCTGTAGCATGGATTTCAAAAGGTTGTTGAGCTTTAGGTGTCAAAGCTAATTCACCAACAACTTTGATAGTTGTACTGATTGGGTACTTAACTACTTCAGCGTAGTTTTCCATGTCGCTAGTCATAACAACTTGCACATTTTTGAAGAATGAACCATCGTTTAATTCGATAAATCCAACTCTCTTTGAACCTCTGATTGTACGAATCCAACCAGAAACAGTGATCTTGTCACCGTCAGCAAATTCTTTTTTGTATAAATCTTTAACCAAAACGTTTTGCATTATTTTCTCCTTTTAAAATCCAGAATACTATAAACTAAAAAAAAATCCTCCATCCCTAATAAAAGGGACGAAAGATCTTTTCCGCGGTACCACCCAAGTTTTTTGTAAAAAACACCTCAAAGTACATAAATATACTCTCCAATTGTAACGCATTGGGTCACGTCCGTACCTACTCTACATGTGTATTTCAGCCAGAAATAACGAAGATGTTTTTCCTATATACCGACACGTTAAGTTCTCACTTGCCTTAACTCCCTGTGGATAAAGTATACAGTACTCCTTCTTCTAATATTATTCATATTGATTTTCTTAAATGTAGCATATTTTCATACCAAATGTAAAGTACAATAGAGAAGTATTTATAAGGGAGGATTTTATGAAGAAAAAAGTCTGGAAATGGCTATTAGGAATTTTGATCTTCCTATTAGTAGCAATTTCAATAATGGTCGTTGTGGTTAAAAACAAAGAATATCAGCCAAGTCAAACAGCTATCTCCACTTCACAAGAAGCTTCGATCGTAGATAATGTTATTCGTTTCGAAGGTGACAATAACAAACCTAAAGTGATTTTTTATCCAGGAGCCTTAGTTGAACCAGCAAGTTACAGTATTTGGGCTCAAAAGGTGGCACAAGCTGGCTATTCAGTTTATATCGTCCACTTCCCACTTGATTTGGCTGTTTTGAATAGTAACGCCGCTAATAAAATTTCTAAGAGCAACGGCTACGTTATCGGTGGTCACTCACTTGGTGGAACGATGGCTGCCAAGTATGCCAAAAATAATCCTAATAATCTCAAGGGGCTGTTCTTTTTAGCAAGTTATCCTGAAAACAAAAATGATTTACATGAAATAAATGTACCAGTTCTCTCACTAACTGCTACTAAAGACGGAGTTTTGAACCATACCAATTATCAGAAAACTAAAAAACTACTACCAAACAATACAATTTATGAACAAATAAAAGGTGGCAATCATGCGGGCTTTGGTAGCTACGGCAAGCAAAGTGGCGATAATACCGCATCTATCAGTAATGCAAAACAGCAAAATATTATAAGCACACTTTTAATAAATTGGTTAAATGATTCAATTAGTGAATAATATAAAACGTTTTCATAATTTTCCACAAAAGCGCATACATTTTTGTTATACTAACATTAATCGTTACAATTTTTGGGGGAATTATGACAGTCTTATTTAATGAAAAAATAAATTTAACTGAGGATGCAACTAGATTTATCAATGAATATATCGACTATGTCAAAGAACTCAATCATAAAGATCTCTTTGAAGGATTAAAAGACAAACAAATTCTCAAGAACAAATTCATCTTCAAGATGTACCAATTAGAAAATTTGGATTCCGCTATGGTCGATGTCCACGTTGCAAATAATCGTGTTTATATTTTAGCAAGTGTCTGGACTTCTAAAGTCATTACAATTGGCTCAATTCCTCTCACTCCTAAACTAAAACTAGCTCTATCAAATAATTATTATCCAAAACTAAGTATCACTGGTGGCTTCTTCAAACAAGTCGTACCGGATGACTTTGACAAAGACAAGATTGTCGACGGCTTTGATCCTTATCAACTGACTTTAGAAATTCACAAAGCTGACATGACCGTCTACAAATCACAAAAAATCGATTCAGTCTACCACGCTGCTTTCAAGACTGAGAATAGCTTGATCACAGTATCCAAGAATTTAATGCGCTGTTTTGCGGTCTTTGGATTATTATTAGGCTTAGGATTCATGTTCTTAGGCTACATGTTAACTGGCTTACTAGTTATCATTGCCTTCTTCGGCGTAAACTCCTATACCCTAATAATTGCTGACACGCACATGCAAACACAACCACAGCGACAAAGGATAAGTTAATATACATTCATGTAAAAGCCTCATAAAAATGTTGGAAACTTCATTTTTATGGGGCTTTTTGCTGTGTTTTATAGTATTATTATGGTAAATATTTCTAAAAATGTTCGTTATTCACGAACAATGGGGGTTACGAAAGGGTGGTATATCTTGGAAAAAAAGTCATTAAATAGGAGTCTGTCTTCAAGGCAAATGCAAATGATTGCTCTTGGTGGAACAATCGGTGTTGGTCTATTCATGGGTTCAGCTTCGACAATCAAATGGACAGGTCCTTCAGTTTTAATCGCATATGCTATTGCTGGTTTGATTTTGTACATGGTTATGCGTGCTTTAGGTGAAATGATTTACACGGATCCATCTACAGGTTCTTTTGCAAAATTCGGCTCCGAATACATCCATCCAGTTGTTGGCTATTTAACCGCTTGGAGTAACGTCTTCCAATGGCTAGTCGTTGGAATTTCTGAAGTAATTGCTGTTGGAACTTACCTAGAATTTTGGTGGCCCAATTTGCCACAATGGCTCGTTGGGGTTGTCGTTGTCGCCACTCTTTGTCTAGCCAATTTAACTTCTGTTAAGGCTTATGGGGAAATGGAATTTTGGTTCTCATTGATCAAAGTCGTTACGATTATTTTCATGATTATCATGGGACTTTTAGTTATCTTATTCGGTCTTGGTAATAATGGCCAGCCCGTTGGTATCAGTAACCTTTGGACTAACGGTGGCTTCTTTACAGGTGGATTGAAAGGCTTTATCTTCGCTCTTTCAATCGTTGTCGCTTCTTATCAAGGTATCGAAGTTATTGGTATCACTGCTGGTGAAGCAGAAAATCCTCAAAGTAGTATCGTACATGCGATTCGGACTATCGTTGGAAGAATTTTAATTTTTTATATTGGTGCAATTTTTGTTATCGTTTCAATTTATCCTTGGAACAAATTAGGTACGATGGGCTCTCCATTTACCGAAACTTTTGCCAAAGTCGGAATTACCTTTGCAGCTGAGATCATCAATTTCGTCGTTTTAACAGCCGCTCTTTCTGGATGTAACTCAGGTATGTTCAGTGCCAGTCGAATGCTTTACACACTTGGTCTAGAAAACAATTTACCAAAATCGTTCAAGAAAATTTCTAAAGCTGGTGTTCCTTATATCGCCGTTATCACTATTTCACTAGGTATTTTAATTGGTTTGATCATCAACTTCTTGCTTCCCGTCTTATTCCACACCCCTAGCGACGTTTTCGTAGTTGTTTACAGTTCCAGTGTCTTGCCAGGTATGGTGCCTTGGTTTGTTATTTTGTTCAGTGAACTTCATTTCAGAAGGCTCAATAAAGACAAGATGAAGGACCATCCTTTCAAAATGCCACTCTACCCTCTAAGTAATTACTTAGCCATTGCGGCATTGCTAGTAATTTTAGTCTTCATGTTCTTAAATCCAGAAACAACTATTTCATTATTGATTGGGGTTGTTTTCTTGGTATTCATGACTTGCTTCTACTTTGTTCGTGAAAAATTTCAAACTCACAAGGAAAAATAAACATCAAATAAGCTCAAGACAATCACTTTAGATTATCTTGAGCTTATTTACTTTTTATAAATCCCCTTATCCTTAATATACCAAGCCACGTCATCAGGAACGTAATACTTCAACGACTTACCTTCTCGAACTCGTTGTCTTATCACAGTTGAACTGATTTCAATCACTGGTGTATTGACCCACATGATTGGATATTGGGATTTTTTTTCGTAGCCTTTACGACAGACTCCGACAAAGTGGACTTCCTTAACTAATTCATCAATGTGCGACCATTTGGACAAATTCTCAACAATGTCATAACCGACGATTAAATAGTACTCAGTATTAGGATTGCGCTCTTTTAGCCGTTTGATTGTTTCATAAGTATAACTAACCCCACCTAGGTCAATATCAGTCATATCGAGTTGAAAATTGGGATTATCTCTAATGCCATATTTGATCATATTGATACGGTCATCGACGCTGACTTTAGGAATGTAGCGACTAACTCCGCGATGTGGTGGCACCTTACTAGGAATAAATAAAATTTTATCCAAATTTAACTGTTCAAAAACTTGTTGAGCAATCATCAGATGTCCATTGTGAATTGGATTGAATGAACCACTGAGAATGCCGACATGTTTCTTTTTAAAATTAAAATCTAATTGCGGTTGGACTTTGGTTCTAGTTAAAACTGCTCCAGCTGTATTCATATTTCTCGCCTGCTTTAACAAATTATCTTTTGTTATATATTATACCAACTGTACAAAAAAATCTCCCACAACCAAATTTAGCTCTTTTTGAACTTGAATCGGTGGTAACATGCCGTCCTCCATAGCAAAGCAAATTTGGCTGGAATGCACTCTGCCTTGTCAAGTTGACATTTCAATAGAGTTAAAATTATAAAACATATTTAAATGGCTTTATTCCGGTATTCCGCTGGAGTAAAGCCATTTATTTTGTCTGATCTATCTTGATTGTTAAAGTAATCTATTCCTTCTTTAACTAGATTCTTCAACTCTTCCAGCGTAGCTGGTGTAGGATGAAGATCCATCCAACGTAATTTAAAATCGTTCCACCAGCGTTCCATTGGTGAATTATCATAAGGAGTCCCTGGTCTGGACATACTTCTAGAAACTTTATGTTGTGCTAGTAATTTATTAAAACTGTTAGCTACATAAGCTGACCCTCGGTCCGTATGGACCATAGGGTGCACGTCTCCTTCATTTTTAAATACTTCTTCAAACATGGTCATTTCAGCTTCTGCCGTCTCAGTGGGTGTTATTATGTATCCCAATAGAAAACGTCCATAAAGATCCAATATTCCACTTAGTCGTACTTTGTATCTTTTATTTGGTCCATATTCTATTTGTGTTGAATCTGTTAGCCAAACTTCATTTGGCTTAGTAACTTTAAAATTTTGATCTAAGATATTATCTTGAATATATTTTTCTTCTTTTTCTTTTCTATTTATCTTTTTCTTCCGTACTTTACAAACAAGATTCAATTCATTCATTACTCTTCTTACTCGTTTTAATGATAATTTAAATCCTAGTTTATTTTCGTGTATAAGATGAGTAAGTATTTTACCTGCTCCAACACTTCCATTGTGTTCTTCATATATTCTCTTAACATGTTTTTTTAGAGTTCTGTCTTGTTTTTCCCAGACAGTTTCTTTACGATTAATGCTTTTGTGATAGGCTTGTCGACTGACACCTATGTACTCTAATAGGATAGTTTCCCATCCATGATGGCTTTGACATACTTCCTTTATCGCTTGGTAAGCATGCCTATGCTGTTTGTTCACTCCCCACGCTGGATTTCTTCGAATTTTTTTTCAAAAGCCTCTATAGCGTTACGTTTATTTAATTCAGCCTTTAATTGTCTATTTTCTAGTTTTAATTTATCAACTTCTGTTAAACTCTTTTCTTTGACGTAACCTCTGCGTCCTCGCTTATCAGCGAGGGCAGAGTATCCTTGTTTCTTCACGATTAATACCCAATTGCGTACTTGTTGATAGGAAACTTGAAAATGTTCCGAAGCTTCAGAGTATGAATGTTTTTGAAGAGTTACGTATTCAACTACTTCAATTCTTTCTTCAAGAGTGGTTTTCTTCGACATTGTAACGACCTTCTTTCTAACAGGCGTAGCCTTGATTAGATTCTTGTCATTATTATACTGTATTATCCAATATCTCAATTGTTTAGAAGAACGTAGTTTAAACTTTATAGATACTTCTTTAAGAGTCCCTTCGCCATTAAGATAAGCACTGACAGCTTGAATCTTAGTCTCATAACTATATTTCTTGGGAACTTGAGGGATTAATCCCTTTTCACCGTATGCTTGAAATAAGGTAAGCCAACCTCTAGCAGTAATAGGATTAACTCCGATTGATCTGCAATATTCTGTAAATATTATTTCTGACTTTACTTTCAAATAGTCTTTAATTATTTTTATCTTGAACTCTGATTCGTACTTCTTCATAAAAAAATCCCTTCTGATTTTCATCTGAAATTATTCCATTTCATATGTCAACCACAAAGGGAGTATAGCAGAACAATGTGGGCACGACTTGGAGCCTTTGCTAAGCCCAAGACCGGGCAAAGTCTTCAAGCTCGACCTTATTCTAAGCAATAAATTGCTAAGAATAATTTCACATTTGAGCCAATTTGCTTTGCTATTCCGGACTAGATTAATAATTATCTTTTTAATTTCAACAAACAAAAACACTTACTTAGATAAGAGTTAGTCAACTTTATCTAAGTAAGTGTTATTTTTGATAATCATTGAGCGATTTTTCTAAACGATTCAATCCGTCTTGAATCATACTTTGGGGACTAGCAATATTCATCCGAATGAAGTGTTGACCGTCGCCTCGATAAACAGAACCAGGATTGATGATCAAGCCACTGTCATCTTTGATAAATTGAGCTAATTTATCAGCATCATCAGTGATTTCTGAAATATCGAACCACAGCAAGTAAGTTGCTTGACCTGGTACCCATTTGAGTTGTGGAATCTTTTCTTCAATGAAATCTAAGACTAATTGACGGTTCTTCAAAAGTTGTTCTTTCAAAGCCTTCAACCATGGACCACCTTTTGTATAAGCGGCAATTGTTCCGGGAATAGCTACGAAATTTGGTTCAGCTAATTCTTCACTATTTAAACCACGACTCACTTGCGCACGAAGGTTTTCATTAGGAACAATAATCGTTGCTGCATGCATAGCAGCTACGTTGAAAGTCTTACTTGGAGATACTGCTACAACAACATTGTCGAGATACTTACTATCTAAACCAAAGATAGGATTATAACCATTTTCGTTGAAGGTAATGTCACCGTGAATTTCATCACTGAATAGTTTAACGTCATATTTCAAACATAAACTAGCGATTTTTTCCAATTCGGATTTTGTCCAAATTTTGCCAACTGGATTGTGAGGATTACAAAGGATCATCATGTTAGTTAGTGGATCACTCAATTTAGTTTCTAAATCTGTGAAATCAATTGAATAAGAACGAGTTTTGCCATCGTAAACCAAATCATTAGAAACTACGTGACGACCGCTGTTGACGATAGAATTATAGAAAATATTATAGACAGGTGCTTGAACTAGGACGTTATCGCCTAACGAAGTTAAACGTCTAACCGCTGAAGAAATGGCTGGAACAACTCCGGTTGCAAAAATCATCCAGTTTTCTTGTGGACGAGTGTGATGTTCTTTTTCGTACCAATCAGCTACAGCTTTGAAATACTCTGGTGGAATCTCTTCATAGCCAAACAAGCCCATTGAGATTTTTTCTTGCAAAGCTTCAACGATTTCTGGAGCAGTTGGAAAATCCATATCAGCAATCGTCATTGGTAGATCACCGTTTGGAACATCCCACTTAGCCGAATTTCCAGCCCGAGTTTTATTTAGAGTTTCAAAATCATATGCCATCAAAACACCTCATTATTTGATTTCTTCAGCGACTTCAATTTTAGTCTTGTCAGGATCAATTTGTGGGTCATCAAAAATCACTTTATCAACTGATTTTACTCTGATTGAACCACTGATTGGATTCTTGATACTCATAACATTAGTCGTAATGTCAGCATCAATATTTGAGCAGTATTCAAAAGCCAAATCAGTCCGCAAAACTTTACAGTTGATCATTTTTAGACCATCGATGTAACAAAGTCCCTGATCACTTTCGATTGTACAATTAATCAAAGTTAAATTCTTGGTATTCCAAGCTAAATATTCGCCACTGATTTTGGAATCATAAATTGTTACGTTCTCGCAATTCCAAAAGGCATCCTTTGAAACAAAAGTTGAGTTGTGAACTTCAATATTCTTAGCGCCATCGAAAACATAATTTCCAACGACATTTAAATTCTCAGCATAAATATTTGAACTGTCTTTACCGAAGTAATTTCCGTTAACTTGGACGTCTTTTAACTTGATATCGTCACAAGTCCACATCGTTTCTTCAGCGTCAGCAAAATGAACGTTATTCAAACGAATATTAGAAGCTCTTCTGAATAATTTTGGTGCTTGTAAAGCTGAGTCGTTAATTTCAATATCGTGCGTATACCAAATTCCAGAACGGGACATGGTTTCAAAAATACTATTATTTACAACGACGTGGTTAACGTACCAAAGTGGATACTTCCATTTAAAAACTACGTCGTCTAGATTGATATTACTAGCTTCTTTTAATGGTGATTCACCTTGTCCAAAAGTAGTATCAACAATTTTAGCATCATTGATTTTGAACAGTGGACGTTCACCGTCAAAGTAACCTTCATTAATTTCTGTTGTCATTTATTTTATCTCTCTTTTATTTTTCTTCATTATTATTTTGTAATTCATACAATTCAGCGTAATGTCCACCAAGTTTCAAAAGTTCTTGATGAGTTCCTCGTTCAATGATGCGACCTTTATTCAAAACTAAAATAAGGTCAGCATCTTGGACGGTGGATAAACGGTGGGCAATCGCAATAGTTGTTCGGTCATCTCGCATTTTGTGCAAGCCATTAGTAATACTTTGTTCAGTTTGAGGGTCAATATTAGCTGTAGCTTCGTCGAGAATCAAAACTTTGGGATTTCTAACAATAGTTCTAGCAAAGGAAATCAATTGTCTTTGTCCAGTTGAAAAACTAGCTCCTCTCTCACTAACTTTGGCATGATATTTACCAGGAAGTTGTTGGATAAAGTTATCAGCATCAACGAATTTACCTGCTTGTTCAACTTGTTGGTCGGTGATCGAGTCGTCAAACATCCGAATATTCTTGGCAATGTCACCGTAGAACAAGTATGGTTCTTGAATAACTAAACCGAGTTTTTTACGTAATTCTTTAGTTGAATAGTCACGGATATCATAGTCATCGATTAAAATCTGGCCTTCTCCAAACTCGTAAAATCTCAATAACAAATTGATAATGGAACTCTTGCCACTACCGGTGTGACCAACAAAGGCTACTGTTTGACCAGGTTGAACGGTAAAGGAAATATCCTTCAAAACAGGTTTGCCCGGTTCATAGCTGAAAGTCACATGGCGAAATTCGATTTTTCCTTGGGTAATTTCTTCAGTGCTATTTTCGAGCTGTTTAGGAGCAGTCGTTTGATTATCGAACAATTTCATAATTCTAAAACCGGCTACTAAACCATCTTGGAAAAATGACATGTAGTTCATCACATCAGACAGTGGATTAAAGAAGTTTTGTTGGTAAGACAAGAAGGCATAGATTACACCTGCTTGCACTAGAAAATGCATACTATCCCAACCAAAGCCACTCAAGGACACGACTTCAGCTAAGATGAACATCAAACTGATGGTCGGATACAATAAGAAAGCATTAACGTTGATCATCTTGTTGCGCATTCCAAAATAGGCATTGTTTCGATCTTCGAATTCAGCCGTCATTCGCTTTTGTTGACCAAATTGTTGGATAATACTGATACCCATCAGTGATTCATTCAGTTTGGTATTGATTTGACTCAAGAATTCACGCAAATTTTGATAAATTTTAAAACTCAATTTCTGATAGAGCCAGACTAAGAAGTACAACACGATCACAAACAACGCTGTCAACAAGGCCAAAGTTTTGTTAACTGACATCATTGCTATAAAGGCCGAAACCATGGCGAAAAATGCCACAATGATCATCAAAAACAAAGTCCAAAAGTTATACAACGTCTTCGTATCATTAGTAACTCTTGAAACGATTGACCCTGCCGGTGTGACGTCAAAGTAATTTAACCCTAAGGTATGCAATTTATGAAATAATCTGCTCCGGATTTTTTCTAGCGTTCGTTCGGCACCCATCGCAAAGGCAAACTCCTCAATGAATTGAACGATTGCTTTGATAATTGTGCCAAGAGCATACAAAATGGCAAATGAAATTATCAAGCGCACGCCAGTACTTTGGTCAGTCAAATAATGATCCATGTAAAATTGCAACATTCTTGGCAACAACACGTTGACGACACTCAATAAAATGGCAAATACGATAGCAATGCCAAATTGCTTTTTGAACAACCAGGCAAATTTAAATAATCGTTTCAAAACTTGTCGTTGGTCTTTTCTAGTCAATGAGTGAATCTCTTCAAGTGTCTTCTCATTTTCATTTTTCATCATTCAACCTCCCCTCAAGTTGTTCGTTTCGAGCTTGCAAATTATAGGTATCAGCGTACCAACCAGCCTGGTGCAACAATTCTTGATGAGTACCTTTTTCAACGATTGTTCCATCTTCAACAACGATAATCTCATCGGCATCTTCGACTGAACTCAAACGACTGGCCGCAATAATGGTCGTCCCCTGTTGTCGATTTTTAGCAATACGCGATTCAATGTGTCGTTCAGTTTTAGAATCAACCGCTGAAAGTGAATCATCCAAAATCAATAATTTAGGGTTACTCAAAATAGCTCGAGCAATGGCTAAACGTTGTTTTTGACCACCAGAAAGTGAAACTCCGAGTTCACCAACTTGAGTGTCATAGCCTTCCGGCATTTGCTTAATATCATTATCCAAATCAGCGACAAAACTAGCCTGTTCAACTTCTTCTTGAGTAGCATCAATATTAGCAAATCGAACGTTATCTCTAACATCCGTCGAGAATAAAAAGTTTGTCTGAGGCACGTATCCGATCGTATCCAAATAACTATTTAGATCATATTTTCGGATATCGATTTTACCGACATCGATTGAGCCTTGATAATGGTCAAAGTCTCGCATCAACAAACTAATAATGGTCGACTTACCACCACCAGTTGGTCCAACGATTCCTAAGGTTTGACCTGGCTTTAGTTTGAAGTCAACATCATGCAAAGCTGTTTTGGGGTCATCTGGATAAGAAAAACTTTCAACTCGAAAATCCAACAACCCACTTGGAACAGTCGTGAAACTATCTTTAGTTTTTACCACTGAAGATTTCTCATTCAATAAATCACTGATCCGGTCGTAACTGGCTGATCCTCTTTCCAATAAATTGAATAAACTACCGACAGCGTACATTGGCCACATCAATTCAGCCATATAAGTAATGAATGAAACGAGTTGACCAATCGTGATTCTCTGTTGCAATACAGCTAATCCACCAAAGATAATCGTCAACGTGTAAGAAATCCCCATTATTAAAGTCGTCAAAGGATCAAACATCGCATCCAAACGATAAGAACGTTTATTAGCTTTGATATTTTTATCAACATAGCAGTCGAAATCTTTTTCATCTTCAGTCTCTTGACCTAATGCTTTTAAAACTTTAATCCCGACAACACTCTCTTGGGTCTTATTGTTGATACTAGAAAAAGCCGCTTGTGAATCACGAAAGGCAACGTGAATCTTATTTCCAAGCACATTAGCCATCACCGCCAACAACAATAGTGGCAAAACAGCCATTAAAGTCATCTTCCAGTTAACAAACATCCCCATCGCTAAAATCATCGAGATACCCGTAATCAAGGAGTCAGCTAAAGTCAAAATTCCCGGTCCTGCAACATCTCTGACAGCATCGATATCATTAGTAGCATGAGCCATTAAATCACCAGTTCGCCACCTCTGATAAAAAGTCTTATCCATCTTCATAAAGTGTTTGAAAAGTCGACTTCTCAAATCACGTTCCAAAACATAAGAACTGCCATAAATCATCTTCTGCCACAAAAAGCGCAATAAATATTGCACGATAGCGACGACAAAAAGTGTCACCATATTTATGACCAAAAATCTCACAGTCATATTCTTATTGCTGACAGAATCAACTACGTTACCAATAATTCGTGGCGGTATTACATTACAAATTGCCACTAATATCAAGGCCACCACACCAATTAAATATTGTTTCCATTGGTGTTTAAAAAACCAACTTAAACGAGAAAAAATCCCCATATATTTCACCCACCTGTTACTTCAAAAATGACCTCGAAAATAACTCTACACCCTAAAGTCGACTTTAACTCAAGCATTAATTCGAGATTATTTTTAGAAAAACGTTTTCTATACAAAAAGAACAACCCTTCGGATTAATCCTAAGAATTGTTCTTTCTATGATTAAATTCAATTTTATATTATTACAACAATTATAATAAATCAACGTTCTTAACATCATGAATCGTCTTAGTACCAGCCAATTGCATAGTAATGGAAAGTTCCTTATTTAAGTGTTCAATGACATCTGTGACACCTTGAGCACCACCAAGATTCAATCCATAAATGATTGGGCGACCAACGGCAACTAAATCAGCACCACTAGCCAAGGCCTTGAAGACATGTTCTCCACGACGAACGCCACTATCGAAGACGATTGGAACACGTTTGTCGACAACTTGTGCAATTGAAGGCAATACATCAAATGAAGCAGGACCCCCATCTAGTTGACGACCACCGTGATTTGATACCCAAATACCATCAGCTCCAAATTCGATTGCAAGCTCTGCATCATCTGGTGATTGAATACCTTTAACAAAGACTGGCAAACCGGACATATCTTTGATCTTTTGAATATCTGAAGGTACGATACCTTGTTTAGCGGCGGCATAAATTTCAGAGATTCCCTTACCTTCACCATCGCCGTCAGAAAAGGCAGCTAAGTTTGGCATTGGTAGTGGGAATTGGAACTTGTTGATGACATCTGCTTCACGATAGCCACCAAGCGTTGAATCAACTGTCAAAATGATAGCTTTAACACCAGCTTTGACAGCTTTCTTGATCAAAAATTCATTAAATTTGTCATCTTTACTCATATAAAGTTGGAAGAATTGTGGAGCATCAGGAGCAGCAGCGGCACCGTCCTCGATTGCAGTACTACCATAAGTACTCATTGAGAAAATCGAACCGGCAGCAGCAACACCTTTAGCAGTATCAACTTCACCTTTAGCATGAGCCAAACCGTGAGCAGCTGAAGGAGCTTCAATGATTGGTGTCTTCAAATCAATGTCCCAAAGTTTAGTACTCAAATCGGCATGATCGATTCCTTGTAAAACACGAGGCATGATTCTCTTCTTGTTGAAAGCCTCAGTATTTTGTTTCATTGTCCACTCGTCTTCAGAACCACCGCGAATATAACCAAAAGCACCTTTTTCATTACTCATATGGTCCTTAACACGTTGTTCCAAACTTGCAATATTGACGATATCAATATGCTTTTCTTCTGTACTTGCTTCATACTTTGCCATAAAAATCCCCATCCTTTTGATGTTACTTTTTATTTAACAGGTACATTCTAGTCCATATCGACATATTTTGCTGTGCTTTTTTCTCCAAAAAAGATATTTTTATTAATTTGTCTCTTTTTGACCACCACTAATAATTTTGTTGAAAAGCGTTGGCCCAATCAAACACGTTATAATAGCTGCCAAAGTGATTGCTCCAGCTTGAGCGGTATTGATCAATTTTAAATTTTGACCGACTTGTAAAATTGGCAAGACCAAAGTAATCGTAGTCGAAGTCAAAATCGTTGCTGCGGCCGAATACCTCTTGCCAAACTTCTTTCGAAAAGCTACGTAAACAATCATCTTAGACAAAATGAAAGCGACGAAGAAAACCGGAATCAAAACTAAAGCTTGCTTGTTAGTCAACAAAGTTCTTAAGTTCAAATTAACACCGGTAGTAATGAAGAAAACCGGAATAAAGAAACCATACCCCATCGAGCTCAATTTTTCTTCAGTATCTGACTTAGGTTTGAGCAATTTCATAACTGCCCCAGCCAAAAAAGCTCCTAAGATATTTTCAGCACCAATTTGTTCAGCAAATGTGACTAAGATAAAAATCAAAAAGAAGGCCAAACGAATATCTAATTGCGTCGTACTCTTATCAATACCCTCGAAGAAAACATAAATCCGGTTGAATCTCCGCAATAAAATAATGGCAATGATAAAGATAACTGGCAATCCTAAAACGGATAAATAATTCTGCTGTTTCATAGCTGAATAGACTGTCAAAGCTAGTAAGGGAATAAATTCTCCCAAAGCACTAGTCAACAGAATCGTCTGTCCATAATTAGTCTGCAACAGTCCAACTTCTTTCAAGAGTGAAATAATAACTCCTAAAGCAATCGTACTGAATAAAATAACCGCCAAGATAAATTCACTAAAAATACCCGTCGCATACAATATTGCACTCAAAATTAACGACATGATCAGAATTGAAACAAAGCCCCAAATCGAGGTCCCTAGTGGTGAAAAAGTATCTTTACCCTTCTTAGGCTCCAACAGTGAGAAGTCAATTTCCATCCCACCTAAAAAGATCAACATAATAACACCCAAACTAGAAATGTAGCGTAAACTGGCATCAGGTTGAACAATATTCAAACCAGTTTTTCCGATAATTATTCCCATAATAATTTCCGAAATAGCCGTCGGCATTCGGGTCAAATGAAATTTTGCGGTAATTAAAGGTGTTGCCAAAGCCGCAAATAATACGATTAATAGTGCAAATCTCTCCATAATTTATATCCTCTATATCCTCTGGTAATATCAACACCTGATGATATAATAATTTTTTCAAAATATAAAATAAAACGAATTTTGAGACCTATTACAAATTTGGTTTATTTTATATTTTAATTAGTGGTAATATTCCGTCCTCCATAGCAAAGAAAATTTGACTGGAACGTAGTGGGCACGATTTTGAGCTTTTGCATAAACCAAGTGCGCAAAATCTCAAAACTCGACCTTATTCTAAGCAACAAGTTGCTAAGAATAAATTCACTACTGAGCCAATTTTCTTTGCCATTCCGGACTAATTCAGTGGTTCTATTTCTAATATCAAAAAATAAATAGCATCTATATTTTAGAATAGCCCAATTTTTTGAGGACCATCCTTAATATAGATGCCATTTTTGATGTCAAATTAATCTGATTGCTAAAAATTAACCATTATTCTTCAGTATTTAGTTTCTGAGGCTCACCAACAATCAAGTGATCCAAAATTGAGATCAACAAGAAAACAAAGGCGACAACGCAAACTCCGGACCAACCGAATTTTCCCCAAGCCCAAGTAGCTGACAAGGTTCCGATTGAACCACCTAAGAAATAACTGAACATGAAGACTGAATTGTTACGGCTACTTTGCTTACGATTGATTGACTGAACGATTGCTTGATTAGAAACTTGACTGAATTGCGTTCCCAAATCTAACAAAACGATTCCGACAATTAAGCCAATAATCCAGAAACCAACTAACCAAAAAATCACAAAAGCTAGACCAGAGAAAATCATACTCAAGCCGATTGTAAGCTTAGGTGACTTTTGATCTACTAAATCTCCGACCCAAGGTGCTACTAAAACTCCGGCAATTCCAAGCAATCCTAATAATCCGGCGACATTACTTCCTAAATGATACTGGTCTGCTAGATAGAAAGCTAAGGTTGACCACAAAACGTTGGACATTCCAAACATACAAAAACCGTTGATAGAAGATCCACGTAATTCTTTTTGACTGATGAATAATTTTGGCAACATTTTGATAACTGACAAATAATTTAAATCTTGATGACCACGTTGATCCTTTGGCATAAAGCGGTGCACGATAACCAAAAAGATTAAATCAATTACCGCCGCAACTAAATAAATATCTTGCCAAGGCATGATGCTTCCCAATAATCCACTGAATGAACGTGACAATAAAATACCTGTCAACAGTCCACTCAAAACAATTCCCAAAACTTTTCCTCGTTGCAAAGCTGGCGCTAAATAACCTGCATAAGGAATGATAATTTGCGGTGCAACTGACGTGATACCAATTAAAGTCGTGGCAATCGCAAATACCGCGGCATTTGGTGCTAAAAAGGCTATTATTAATGAAACAATTGACAAAATCATCATGAATTGAATCAGATGATATCGATCAAAAATGTCTCCTAATGGGACTATCAACAATAAACCAAAAGCATAGCCTAATTGCGTCACCATCGCTAATATCCCAACAACTGCTTTTGATACTCCAAAATCAGTTGCTATCAAGTTTTCAATTGGCTGAATAAAATTTAAATTAGCAACAATGACACCTGTTACTACGGCCATCAATAAAATGGTCTTTCTTGACATAGTTTTTTCCACAGTTAATTTTCCCCCTCATTTAACTGTTCAATCGATTCCTTTGCCCAATCTAAAGCTGCCTTCATCTTCATTTGTTCTAATTCGATGACCCATCTGGCATTCTTCAAATCAGTTTTAGAAATCTTCGTACTTTCTAATTCTCGTGCTTGTTGAGTCAATAAATGCTGGCTCTTTAATAAATAAGTCTGATAATCATGCAGAATCTGTTCTTTCAATTTTAAGTCTACTTGATGAAAATTACGGAATTTTACGCTATAAGTAAAATCTAAATTGGGATTCAATGGAACTTTTTGTGCCATTAATTCATAAAAACGTTTTTTGCCTGCTTCAGTGATCGTTGCAACTTTAATAAAGCGATTATTCTCTGACTTCACCTCAGAAATCGTAATATAACCAGCTTCATTCAAGCGATTGAACAACGGATAAATCATCCCAAAACTGATTTTTCTCTGCCGTCCAACGATCTGCTGTAAAATACTTTGCATCAAATAACCACTCATTGATTCGTCCATTAATTGACCTAA
Organism: Companilactobacillus farciminis KCTC 3681 = DSM 20184; assembly: GCF_002706745.1. Lineage (NCBI taxonomy): Bacteria > Bacillati > Bacillota > Bacilli > Lactobacillales > Lactobacillaceae > Companilactobacillus > Companilactobacillus farciminis. Next base: position 1,753,104 of record NZ_CP017702.1, read on the forward strand.
AACGAATAAATCATACATAATCTCACCTCTATATCAGTCTGATATAAGCACAACTTTTTTAATATATATCAGACTGATAGTTGTGTCAAATACAAAAAAACTCTTATCCCTCCCTAAATGAGAGAAAAAATAAAACGTACAAAATATCCAAATAAATTGAAGTTACAAGTCATAACTGATTATCTTGAGGGTAAAAGCTCTCTCGAAACTCTTGCTTATAAATATGGTTTAAGAAATCATTTTCAGGTATGAGACTAGGTATTCAAGTATAATAAATGAAAGAACTAGACATTAAATGCCAGTCTAGAATCAAGAAACGCAATTTAAGAATAGGTCTTCATGCGGCTTTTCTGGTCCAGTCATTTAAGGGTTACACTTCAATTTTAAATTTGGACACACAATTATCTTTACAATTTAAGTAACTAAGCATTTCAATTAAAATTACCGAGGTGTATATCATGGGAGAAAATGATTTACGAGTTATTAAAACTAAGAAGACTATCGAGAATAGTTTTTGGAATTTACTCAAAAAGAAAGATTTTGAAAAAATTACGATTAAGGAAATTACCGATCAGGCTTTAATTGGTAAAACCACCTTTTATTATCATTATGTTGATAAATACGACTTAGCCCAAAAACTGTTAGATAAATACCTTAATGAGTACAAAATTACTTTAAGCAAACGGCTTCAGACAGGGATACAATCTAAATTACTGGATGCACTCAATACTCTTTCTAGTAAAATCCTGCTGTTACGAAAAATTCATTTTAGTAACTTTAATGTTGATACCACCATTAAGCAGATATTAGCTGACGTTTTTCAAAAAGAAATTCATTCGATTAATGATCCATTAGCGGCTAGACTTCTTGCAGCGGTTGTTTTTGAAAGCTTACTGATACATAACGATAATGAATTTCCGCAAAATAAAGAACAACTACAAAAAGTAATGTTGGAATTATTGAATGGTCTACAAGAGATAAACAAGCAGTTTTAAAACTGATGATAGCAATTAGTTCGATATCTTACTGTTAGTCTAAAGATGCTTATTTTAATTCTTCCTTTCTGACGTGATAATAAAATTATCAACAGAGAGGAAGAATTGAATTATGACAGTATATCCAGAATTAACCGTTACTATAGATAACCGTCCCGTCCAATGGGAAGAGATCAAACATTGGAAAGCTAAACGAGCCTTAGTTGTTCTTCAGTTATTTGCCGATTATGGACAAAAAGTTATTTTGAAAAATCAAACTTTACTTCAAGATGCTTTTCATGATTTAAGTGATGACGATCTAATTCAGGCAGCGAAAGAGACCAAATTAGCTTTAGGGCCAAATAAAATTCTTGAATTATTGCAAGATGAATTTAAGAAATCAGATGAAATGTGGCATCAGATAATTGCGAGAACTCCACAAGATGCCCCACTAAAAGAGATGCACATCCAGTTAGACGTTAAAGGTTTAACTATCACTAAAATTGCTCAAATTAACATTCAAAATGGATTTAAAACTGGATTATCTAATAAAGAGATAGCTATTTTAGAGAAAGCTTACGATTTACATCCTGAACATTATGTTTTTTCTCAGAAAAGGAACATACAAGATGTAGTCGAGACTTTTGGTGAATATGGTTCCCCTACCCACTTCAATTTAATGATGCTTGATGCTAAGGAAGAAAAATTTCTAGATAAAATTGATCCACGGACCAAGAAAATTATCTTTGGTAAGGGATTATTAGCAAGTGATCAATTTGATATTCAGCAGTACGCTTTGCACCAATTTATCCCCACTAAGGACGGTTTGCATGTTGATTTAGGATTATTTGCTCCAGCCGGCGTACCCGATACAGCAATTGTTGGTCATCAACGACATTTTGCAATTGAGTTTAGTTCGTTGTTTATCAATATTTTAAAACAAATGCATTCCCAACCTGAATAGTTCCAAACAGAAAGAGATTTACATACAAGATATGGTCGTTATTTATTTCAAGTAATATCAGCTTCAGCAACTGAAATAATTGTATTTCAACGTGCATTTACAAAAGCTGAAGATGTCCATACGGACCGCAAATCAGTGTTTACATCATTATCATTTGGAAATTACATAGATGAACATGGCGTTATTAAAAGTATCTTAAGGTCGGGTACACCATATGATAATTCACCAATGGAAAGCTAGTGGAGTGAATTCAAATCACGTTGGATGAATCGTCATCCAATGTCTAAGACTTACAAAGAACTAGTTAAACTTGTCGACGAAGGAATTCACTATTTTAATCATATAGAACAATAAATAACCATACCCCAGTGTTCCACTGGGGTATGGCCATCTAAAAAAGTATTCAATTTTTATATTATTTCAAATATCGACTTGACAGGTACCAACGCAAATAAGAGTTCTTAGATAGCTAATCGTACTAACGCCAGAGAAATAATCCCAACAACAACGATAAGCAATAACTTCTTAGTAAGAATGGCAGTCAAAACAGTTGGTACTGAAGCCAACAAATTAGCAAAGTCAATCTGTGGTAGATGGCCAATTTGCTGGTGGAACAAGTTTTCAAACCACAAAGCAGCCATGATGGTTATTGGCACAAAACCTAAAAATTCGACTACTTTTGGTGACAAATTAAATTTTTTTAAAAGGACAAACGGCATGATTCGAGACAGCCAGGTCACTAACCCACACGCAATTAAAGTCCATAAAACAAATTTAGTTGATGGCATGTTTCAAAATCACCCCTATCGTGCAACCTATCAAAGTTACGACTAAAATCAATAAATCACTAGAAATAAAAATCAATCCAAAATAAACCAATGGCAGCATGATGCCAACAACAATCAATTGAACTTTCAGAGAAATCGATTTGTCGCTGATCAATTGTAAGTATAGCAAGCCGATAAACATCGCTACTAAGGCAAAATCTAGACCGAGTTTCTCCGGATCACTGATGATTTTTCCCAACATTGCACCAACGGCAGTCGATACAGCCCAGACTAGATAAGCCATCACATTGACAGTATTGAACCATTTAAAAGTTAATTTACCATCCGTGTAATTGAGTTTATTCATACTCAAAGCAAAGCTTTCATCAGTAATCAAACTTCCTAACAAAATATTCTCAAATAAAGAATTTTTCTTAAAGAAATTTGCAGTCGTCATACTCATCAAAATCATTCGTGAGTTGACCAAAAAGACTGACAAAGCAATCGAAACAATCGGCGTCCCAATCACTAACAAGCTGACCAAAATAAATTGTGCCGAACCTGCATAGACTATCAACGACATCAACGTTGCCATCAAAACACTCATCCCAGCAGATGCGGCTACAATGCCAAAGGACAAGCCAATTCCAATGTAACCAAATACTGTTGGGAGCGTATCTTTGACGGCAGTCTCAACACTTAAACTATCATCCATATACTTTCCCCCTCCTCAGTTTAAATAATTATAATAATTTTAATTTAGTTAAATGTCAATTAGATATAATAAATTAACTCAAAAAACAAATATTCTTTAAAAAAACGTTATAATCAAAGTGACAAATCAATGGAGGCAAATTTATGAAAAAAGCTGTTTTTGAAAAAGTCGGTCAAATGAAGATCGAAGATGTCGCTAAACCTACTATCCAAAAAGACGATGACGTAATTATCAAAGTCGTCCGTGCCTGTGTCTGTGGTTCAGATCTTTGGGCTTACCGAGGTCTTGAAGAAAAAGCTCCAAATTCTGAAAATTCTGGTCACGAAGCTATCGGAATCGTTGAAAAAGTCGGAAAAGATATCACAACTGTTAAACCTGGTGATTTTGTAATTGCTCCATTCACCCATGGTTGTGGACACTGTCCCGCTTGTTTAGCTGGTTTTGACGGCGATTGTCAATCACACGATGACAATTTCAGTAATGGCAACCAAGCTGAATACGTCAGATTCCAACACGGTCAATGGGCTTTGATTAAAGTTCCCGGTCAACCTAGTGATTACAGTGAAGGCATGCTCAAATCACTTTTGACTTTAGCTGATGTTTTGGCAACTGGTTTCCATGCTGCTCGTGTTGCTCACGTCAAAGCAGGCGATACCGTCGTTGTTCTAGGTGATGGAGCTGTTGGTTTATGTGGAATCATTTCTGCTAAACTACTCGGCGCTAAGAAGATTATCTCAACTAGCCGCCACCCTGACCGTCAAGCACTCGCTAAAACTTTTGGTGCTACTGACAACGTCGCCGAACGTGGTGATGAAGGTGTCAAAAAGATACTTGAACTAACTAACGGCTTCGGTGCTGATGCGGTACTCGAATGTGTCGGAACTGAGTTATCAACCGAAACTGCTCTACGTGTTGGTCGCCCTGGTAGTGTCGTTGGCCGTGTTGGTTTGCCACATACTGGTAAGATGGATATCACTACTCCTTTTGCCAACAACATTTCAATTGCCGGTGGCCCTGCCTCAGTTTCAACTTATGACAAACAACTTCTTTTGAAAGCTGTTCTAGATGGAGAAATCAATCCAGGATTAGTTTTCACAAAGAGTTTCAAACTCGATGACATCGATGCAGCTTACAAAGCTATGACTGATCGTAAAGTCATCAAGTCATTAGTTGTCGTTAGTGATTAATTATTAGTCTAAAAAAATAGAGTTTCGTATTGTATTAACAATATGAAGCTCTATTTTTATTTAAAATCAATTAAATCATGTACGTCGTCAACTTTTTTTAATTCAGCTTGATACTTATCTTTAGTATCTGGAGCTACTAGATTTTGCCCTGGCACAAAATGGATTTTTTCAGTCCCTGCTTCAACTGATGTCTTATAATACCATTTTTTAAATCTTAAAAAAGCTAATTTATCATTCATATCAGCTATTTTTTGTTCTAAATCTTTTTCTTCATTATCTAAATAATCGTATCTTTCTTGAAGAGTACCATCCCCTTCCATACAGAGACGGACAAAGTGGGCGATGTCTTTGACTGGCACGCCACTTTTTTTCAGACAATCGATCACTTCCAAAAAATTCATATCTTGTTGCTCAAATTTTCGACGACCAGCTTCATCTCTTTTGACAAAAGGAAGCAAGCCTTTCTTATCATAAAATCTAATTGCTGATGCATTGATATCCATTTTTTTGGCTACATCGCCTATTAAATATTCCATTTTTTTAAATCCTTTCTTGACTTAAACCTAGGTTTAAGCTTTAACATCGATTTTGTTAAGAGGAGGTACTTATTATGAATGAACTAAAAGGAAAAGTTGCCATCATCACTGGAGCTAGTTCGGGATTCGGACTTGGCACCGCTTATAAATTTGCTCAAGCAGGCTGTAATTTAATTATAACTGCTCGTAACGAAGAAAAACTCAAGGCGGTTACAAAAAAATGTCAGGAATTTGGTAATCAATCGTTCTATTTTGCCGGTGACGCTAGAGATGAAACTACCGCACAAAAGGTTGTCCAACTAGCAATTGAGAAATTCCACAAAATAGACATTTTAATCAACAATGCTGGTATCGGTAAATTGTTATCTATCGAAGATACTTCAGTCGAAGATTTTAACTTAATTATGGACACCAATGTTAAGAGTGCGTTTTGCTTCACTAAATATGCTGTCCCAGAAATGAAAAAACAACACGATGGACAAATTATTTTAACTTCATCCGTCACTGGTATCAAAGGTCATGCCGATGAAACTGCTTATACTTGTAGCAAATTTGCTTTGCGTGGCTTTGGACAGGCACTAGATCATGAATTACTCGATGATGGTATTAGAACTTGTGTCTTCTGTCCACACGCTGGTGCTACTAATTTTGAGGTTGGTTTTGGTAGAACTAAACAAGGTGTTCAAGAATCAGGCTTCCTAACCCCTGAAGACGTTGCCAGTGCCTTACTCTCAGTCTGCACTCAACCAAAACATTCACGTATCGTTGAACTCAGATTAGCTTCAAACAACGTTAAATATTAGTTTGAACAGAAATAATAATAGCTCTATAACAATTAATTAGCACCGTTTAATAAAAAAAGTAAAAAAATTCCAAGATTTTACTCAATTAGAGATAAAATCCTGGAATTTTTTTCGTTATTCAACATCTAACTTTTTAATCACCTTAGCAGGTACTCCACCGACCAAAACATTATCAGGAATATCTTTAGTTACCACAGCCCCTGCAGCAACGACAACGTTATTGCCAATCGTTACTCCTGGCGTGATAGTGACTTTACCACCGATCCAGACATCATTTCCAATCGTAACTGGAAAACCTTTGCCCAAATATTCACGACGACCTTTAGCAGTCATTGGGTGATTAACCGTATAAATATCGACATTGGGTCCAATCATCACATTATTACCAATATTTACTGGAGCAACATCCAAAATCGTTAAATTATAATTGCTTAAAAAATCATCCCCAACGTGAATATTTTTACCATAATCACAATTAAAACGACTTTGAACAGAAACATTCTTGCCATAAGAACCAAAGATCTCTTTGATTTTTTCAGTTTGTTTTTCAGGATCTGTTGCAGGAATCTCATTAAACTCTTGACACAACTTAGCCGCATGAGCTTTACGAGCAGCTACATCTTCATCAATAAAGTAATACCAATCACCATTATCTAATTTTTCGATTTCTTTCATTTCAAACACCTCATATTCAAATTACCACTTAAACATAGGTTTAAGTCAAATTAATAATTTCGGTGATAATTCTTTTTATAATAGTGATGCTGTTGATAAGGATTCTTCACTTCGGGAACTTGAAATTCCAAATCAACTCTTGAACGACCGGTCGCATAATCGAATTGTAAGTGATCTTCAACATTCCACAAATAACGATTCAACTTCATACTACCGTCAGTCGCTAGTGCTTGGACCCAAACGCCACGAGCCATCAATTCATTACCACGAAAAATTGGTGTTACACGATAAATCACTTTTTTATTTCTAGTCAAAGAATTACGAACGATTTGTTCAACTTGAACCATAGTCTTCTGATTAGAAAAGCTCGTTTGAGTAAACAAGTTATATGGATTGTCGATACTACCCAACTGCCCTTGTTGAACTTGACCTGACTTGTTCAAATTAAAAGTCATCGTATAAGCTATTAGATGCCCTCTGTTTTGGGGAATTATACGCTGTCCCTTAACATATTTAGGTTGATTGTTCCATCCAGTAGGTCGCCAAGTCTGTTCGGTTCTAGTATTCGAGCGTCCCAGATTATTTCTCGTTAAGTAGGCTGTCGCTGTTTTGGTTCGATTGAGTTTGTCCAAACCACCATAGTCGATATGCTCACTCTTGAAATCAGACGCCTTAATTGTTGAAGGTTTGTCATCATTTAAAATTTTAACTGGCTTATCTCCCGATGAATACGTCCATTGACTTAACTTTTCAGCACTAACAACCGAATCAACTTTTGTCTGAGTATTGCTCTGCTGATTTTGATCATTAGTATTAGCTGCACAACCACCTATAAGTAACGGTAATAATAACAATAGTAATTTTTTCAAAATAATCCCCTTTAAAAAGCCATTCGTGACTTAATTTTTAAGTAACTGTCGACTAAAATTTCATCACATGCCTTGATATAGTTAACATTATCAATATCAGAAATATTATCTAATTTATTTGTGGCGACAATGACCGTTTTATCTAATTTTACCAAACCTTTGATCCAGCCAAAAACCTCTTGAGATGTTTCCAAATCTAATCCCATTTCTGGCTCATCGAATAAATACAATTCCTTTTCTACCATAATATTGAGATAGATAATTACGAGCTTCTTTTCAACCGCTGATAGTTCCAAAAATTTTTGTTCTTCTAACTGTAAAATACGTAAAGGCGGTGTAAAATTTTTGTTTCCATCCAATTGTCTGATAAAATTCAAAATTTCTTTTACTTTCAGATTAACGTAAAAATCATTTTGCTGTGCTAAATAGGCAATCTCAGGCGTTTTAGGAAAACCAATCAAATTATCAAACGATTCACTTTGAGCTATTTGATCTAACAATCCAGTCTTGCCGCTCTGACGTTTACCAAGTACAAAGTTCAACTGACAATCTTCAAAATAGAAATTAACATCTTTAAAGAAAGTTTGTTTTTTAGTAGCTAAATTAAAATTTTCAATCTTCATCGCAATCTTTCTCCAATCGAAAATTTCTTAAAAACTAACAGGCTGATTATCAAGTATAACAAACTGCACAGTGCAAGAAAAACAGCGAATCTAACAGTTGAACAAGGTACAACATACAGTCCATAGACGAATTGAAATGGACTAAATATTGTCAAAATAGCTTTATTAAAACCTTGTGGATGAATGCCTAACATCAACACGCTAATTGTAAAAAAGCCTCCGACTAAATAATTAAAAATTGTCCGCTGAATTTTTAAGACAAAAAAAATTGACATCATCGCTGCACATAAAACAGTTATCAATGATGACGTCAAAAGACCATATACAAAAGTCAACAGTGACACGTGGGTAATAAAAAAAGTAACGTACAAATTAAATAGAAGAATTTCTAATTGTACGATTATCAATTGAACTAACAAATTGGCCAAAATAATCGAATGTCGCGAACCACTCAAATAAGTCAGCGTTTTTAAAAATCCGCTCTCACGTAAGCGAACTAAATTCAGTAAAAAGCCATTGAAAACCGTAGTCACGACGATATACGACCAGTATACATAGATCGATTCATTATCTTGAAAGTCCAAAGTTTTATTCAAAAAAACCATAAATATCGGTACTAATAAAGTGTAAACGAAGTAAAAACGTTCTTTGAAAGCTATTGTTAGCTGTATTTTAAAAAGTGCCCAATCATTTCTTAACTCCAAAAATCAATCCCCATTTTCTCAAAAATCATCAATTAAATTAATATATTTTAACTTAACTGTCAATTATGATTCTGATATATTAAAAAACGTCAAAATTTATAAAATCATATGAAAAATTTCTCAATTTAAAAAATAATTCGTGTCTTTTTAGAAAAAATCGGGTATGATATTGAGAGAAAAATTTTAACCGAGGAAAAGCCTATGAATTACTTACTACTACTAGTATCAATCGGTTTTGAAGTTTTGGGAACTTCACTTTTAAAGAAGACGGATGGCTTCACTAACTTGTTACCTACATTGGGTACATTGTTATCTTACTTCATCTGCTTATTCGTCCTCTCCCACGTATTGAAAAGATTACCTCTTAGTTTGACTTATGCTACTTGGGGTAGCGTTGGGTTGATACTAGTCACAATTGCAGGAATGGTCTTTTATCACGAATCATTGTCAGCTGCTTCAATCGCTGGACTCGTTTTAGTAGTATCGGGAACCGTTCTAATAAATGCATTCTAAAAAACGTGTGAATTCTAAAATTCACACGTTTTTTTTATCTTCTTTTTCTATAAATATAAATAACACTACCAGCAATTACCATCATAGCTACGATGGCACCTAAAATAATCCATAGATCATGAGAACGATTTGGAACCTTCTTATTCAATTGCTTGTTTTCACGACTACTGATTGTGAAGTTACGCTTCATCTTCCAATTATTTTCTCCATTATTGGCTTTGACATTCAAATACATCGTATAAGTACCGGGTTTTAGACGTTTATTTTTACCGACACCACTAGGCGTATTAACATTAACTGGATAATCAAAATCACTATCTGGAGCAATGGACATGTTCTGCTTATCGGATTTCAAAATAATCTTTTTACTATTCTTAGGAGTTACTTTTGCATCAACTGAAACTTTCTTTTCCAATTCAGGAACATCGTTATCCATCTGACCTTCAACTGAAATCTGGTCACTATTCGTAGTTACTTGAAAAGCTTTATCAAACTTCAAATCAGATTTTACAGCAGCAGTACTTTGTTGTAACTGTAAACCCAAAACATAATCATATTTATTTCTTAACGAAACACCTTTAATTCTCTTTTTATTATTTATCTGGTTATTTTCTTCAACTAAAATACCGCCTAATAATTCACCTTCAAAATGACCACTGGGAGCTTGAATACCAACTGTTACTTCTTTTGAAGATCTAGCAGGTACGGTCACCTTCTTAGGATAAGTTACCAAATTTTCGATATTATATTTCAAATCGCTGTCTGGCTTAACACCATGTTTGTTATAAACTATCACACCATTGACATCAGTCGTAGCACGATTGATCTGAACATTGTAAGATTGTGTTGAAGTACTGTTATTATTGATTTTAAATTTAATATTCTCTTTTTGGTTAGGACTAACTTTCAAATCAAAATAACCGACTTTTTTATCAATTTGATTAGTGGCACTTTCTGGACTGACACTATAATTGACTGTTGGCGTGACTGCAGCTTGAACTGGAGTATTTAAAAATTGAAAACCAAGAAACATTGATATGAAAATCAAAAATCCCATTAACGACTTTTTCAAAATATTTCCTCCAAAAAAAAAGAGGCATTATTAAATACCCCTCTTCTTTGTAACCTCAAATTGTAACTTTTATTTTAGCTAGGTGCATTAGACAAAGTCCAAGTCAATGTTGAACTATAAGATCCACCGGCATTCCCAGCTGGTACCATCAATGAAGCATCAGTAGGATTATATGTAGCCGTATAAGCACCGATACCATCACCAGCAGCAGCATCAACTACAGTTACTGGAGCTGTTGACAATGAAAGTGTTGGACTAAATGTTGGCAATGTAGAAACGTTATCCGAAGCATCGGCTGTCAAAGCTGGTGATTTACTATCAGCAAGTGACAATACCGCGCCTTTCAAACTTCCACCAGTGGCATTGCTAAAAGCACTATCTGCAACTGAAACTGACCAGCCAGTTGGTTCACCAGGATTAGTTACATGCAAATCACTGGAAATACTCGTTGACTTGTAAGTAGCGTCGCTAGCACTTGATGCAACAGTACCAAAATCAATTCCACCAGGTGTCGTTGTACTTGTCGAACCACCAGGTACACTATCCAACGTAATCGTTCCGGGCGTCAAATCTGCCGTTGAAGTTGAAGTTTCTGGAGGTGCCGTCGTTGTTGCAGCTTTTGCAACAATTCCACCAGCACCAACAGAACCGATCCCTAAAATTGCAGCACCGATTAATAGACTATTCTTTAATAATTTTTTCATTATATAATTCCCCTCCATATGCGATTTTTTTCGATATGAAACAGAGCCAACTTTCAAGATGGTTTTCCAGGACCCTTTGGGGAATAACTTTTACCATCTTTTCGGAGACCTCTCAACCTCCATCTCAGTTATATAATCCTTTTTACTTATTAACAAGTAAATCTAATGCCAGTGTACGAAAAGTAAATTATAATAAGTATAGTAATAATTAGAAGGTGTCATAACATATGGTTGAAACTAATTTGAACAATAATTTAATCATCAATGTCGCTAATATTATTTGGAGTTTTGATCCAACTAATAAAGAAATAGTCGTTTTGCTAGTTAAAAACTCACTTGGTCAAAACACTGATAAATGGGGACTACCCACGACGATTCTTCGCCAAAATGAAAGTGCTGAAGAAGCTTCTTTGCGTTTGATTCGAGAAAAAATCGGTATCAAGCTACCAGAGTTCTCAACTGAACAATTAGCCACCTTTAGTAATGTAAATCGAACTCAAAAAAATCGAGAAATTGCTTTAACTTACATGACCTATCTTCCACAAAAAGTTGATTTAACCGCTGGCTACGGTGCTAAAGATGCTGAATGGTTCCACGTTCAATATGCAGCAGATCAATATTTATTGAAATATCGCAATTTAATTTTTAAAACTTTATCGGATAAAATATCGGAAAGTGATTTTTATAACAATATCGATGAATTCAATAATGACAAGCATTTGACGGCTGACCATGAATTAATTCTTCGCTTAGCCTTTAGCAGGATCACTAACCGACTCGATTATTTGCCAACGATTTTGTTGATTTTAGGAGATCATTTTACCCTCAAACAAGCCCGTGAAGTCTACGCAACTTTTTGGAAAGAGCCAGTTACAAACATTGATAACTCTAACTTTCGCAAGACTCACTCTCACCTCTTCACTGAAGTAGGCATTGAACACGGCAAGAGCGGTCGACCGGCCAAATTGTATAAACTTCGTGGTCTACTTGACCAAAAATAGGGCTTCTGCTAGTCTTATTTTTAAGCTATTTAAGGTACATTTTACTTTTAATAAAAATAGTTATTATTCTTTATAATTTTGGAGGTAGATCTTGAAATCACAAGAAATAAATACCAAGGACAATAGTGGCTTGAAACTACTAATGGTCATTGGTACGGCTTGGCTATTTGATGCTGCAGACGTAGCTTTATTATCATTTATCATGCCCTTATTAAAAAAAGAAATGCTATTAACTGACGGACAAGTGGGATTAGTTAGTTCCATTACGACTGTCGGTATGATTATCGGTGCCATTCTATTCGGTTACTTAGCTGATAAATTTGGCAAGAAAAATATTATCATCATTACGTTATTATTGTTCTCTATCAGTAATTTAGCACTGGCATTGACACAAAACTTGCCACAATTTCTCTTAGTCCGCTTCATCACGGGAATTGGACTTGGTGGCGAATTACCAGTAGCAACAACTATCATTGCTGATTCATTTTCGGGTCATCGTCGCTCAAAGATGTTAATTTTGGTCGATAGCTTTTGGGCCATTGGTTGGATATTAGCATCCCTACTAGCCTTTTTATTCATGCCGGTTTATGGCTGGCGTCCAACAGTTATCATTACTTCGGTTATGGCCCTTTACACATTAGTGATCAGACGCCATTTACCAGAGCAAACAAATGTCAAAAATGACAAATTGAATTTAAAGGTCGCTTTCGGTCAGATTTGGTCTAAGGATTTTCGTCGCGCTACTATTTGTTTGAGTATTCTCTGGTTTATCATCATGTTCACTTACTACGGTATGTTTTTGTGGCTACCTAGTGTCTTGATCAAACGTGGTTTCTCAGTTGTCCACAGTTTTAAATATACTTTATTGATGAGTTTTGCCCAGTTGCCAGGATATTTCTTAGCCGCTTATTTAATGGGTAAACTCAGTCGTAAAAAAGTTCTCGCCATTTATTTAACGGGTACTATCATCGGAGCATTTATGTTTGCCACTGCTCAAAGCGAGTTTTTAGTTGTCTTCAGTAGTTGTATTCTCTCCTTCTTTACTTTAGGTGCTTGGGGAATCATGATTGCCTTAACACCAACTCAATATCCATTAGAAATTCGTGGCGTTGGTATTGGTTTTACTCAATCGATTGGACGAATCGGTGCTACAATTGGACCTTACTTGATTGGTTTCTCATTAGGATTAGGTATCAATGTTTCAACCGTCTTCTCTTATTTCGTTGTCGGTTTAGTTATCGGTATCATCGTGCTAGTCTTTGGCATGGTCGATAACGATCAAAAATAATTAAAAAATTCATCTTAATCATTAATTCAAGGTCAAAAAAGCCTCTATTGGAGAATACTCCCGAATAGAGGCTTTTTATTCTATAATTGTTCAGTTTCTGGATGGTCTTTTGTCAAATGCTCAATCTTACCATCAACCTTGAAATACTTCTCAGTCAATTCCTTTAATTCTTCAATTGCTTCACTAGCACGTTTAGCTTGTTCCTCATTGGTAGCTTCAACAACCAAGACTGAATCAGTTGTATCTTCTGTCAACATAGTTCTTTGAGCCTCACGCCAGTTAAGACAACGACAAATGGCACCGGAATTATCATAATAAATAATTTCTCCTGGTAAAGCTGGTGAATCTTCAGTTGCACCTAATGGTTTGAAACCTTCGCCACCTTTAGCTTCTCCTAAATGCATGTCGCCATCAAAAGCGTTGATATTTTCTCCACCACAAGGAACACCATATTTTAAAGAAACACTGTTGTAAATATCAACTAGTGGATTGATTGGTGAGAATTCATGTCCTTGACTGACCCGTTTCAACAAAGCTTCAATTGAACAACGAGCACCTTTTTTAGTCTTGAATTGACGAAAGGCTTGACGCCATTGATCAATAACATCATTTTCACGGAAAACATCATTGGTGATAAACTTCTTCGATTCTTCTGAACCTTCGTGCAACAATTTAGCAAAGTATGGATCATCTTTTTCATCCACATGATTGTCGATCCCATGAATTGTTAAAGTACTAATTTGTGCTTCTGGGAATAATTCAAAAAACTCTTTATCTATAACTACTTTTGTCATTACTATTTCCTCAATTCTTTTTTTAAAATGAAATCTGTTTGTACTGAATCACCCATCGTAAAACGGTGAGAACTATACTTCTCAAAACCCAGAGAATGATAAAAATTCTGAGCTGCAAAGTTTTTCTCCCAGACGCCTAACCATAAACGATCTTTACCCAAATCATTGGCTCTTTTGATAGCAAATTCCAGCATTTTTTTGCCAATACCGTGACGTTTAAACTGCTCTCTGACATAGATTCGTTGAACTTCCAAAAAATCATCGGCCATTTTTTCACTCTGAGCATCCAGAATATTGATTTTCAAATATCCAGCAATTTCATCATCTTCATAAGCAAAATAGAACTCGGAATTCTGGTTGCTTAATTCTTGCCGCAAAACTTCAATATCATAAGCTTTTTTTAAATAGCCTTTTAAATTTGCTTCCGTATTATAAGGACCAAAAGTTGCTGAAAAAGTCTCAATACTGATATTTTGCAAAGCTTCAACATCTTCTGGCGTACATTTAATAAGTTTTATCATCAATACACCCGTTTATTACCTTTTTTTACGTATTCCCAATTTTCAGAAATGTTTTTCTCAACTACTTCCAAAAGTTCAAAGACTTGCTCCTTTTGACTATCTGATAGCCCACTTAAGGCAATCTCATTAGAATAATTTTCTTCACGAGACAAAATCGGATAAGTTTCTTCACCCTTTTTAGTCACATAAAGTTTTTTCTCTTTCTTATTGTCTGGAGCTTGTTTACGAACAATAAAGCCATTATTCTCAAGTTTCTTTATAGCCCGAGCTGCAGTCGTTCGATCAACTTTGATCATTTCAGCCACTTTTTCCTGAATGATACCAGGATTCTCGTAAATTCGTGCTAGATAAATATACTGTCCTTTAGTTAAATCATATTGCTTAAATTCAATATTACTGATTGAATCCAATGATCTAGCAATCACTCCAATAGATCTCAAAATGTCTACCACAAAATTACCTCTCTTCCAAACAAGTTGTATTGTATAATTATTTTATTGCATTTGCAACAAAACTTAAGGATAAAAAAATTAGCAACCTTTATTCGTTGCTAATTTTTTATTATATTAATGAATTGCAAAGTTTACATTATG
Source organism: Companilactobacillus farciminis KCTC 3681 = DSM 20184 (assembly GCF_002706745.1). Lineage (NCBI taxonomy): Bacteria > Bacillati > Bacillota > Bacilli > Lactobacillales > Lactobacillaceae > Companilactobacillus > Companilactobacillus farciminis. The sequence goes on from NZ_CP017702.1 coordinate 1,768,407, forward strand.
GGCAAATTGGTCGATTTGTTCGATATAGTCTTCACCGTTTTCCAATTTAGCAAGTGTGGCTTGAACTTTTCGATCATCCCGCAATCGGCTAAATAAGTATTGGAAAGAATAATTCTTATTCAACAAATTATATGTTTTTAGAACAAAATCTTTGGAATAATCTTCTTTGTCGATGTCTTTTTGATTATTAATATCGGTATATAGCTCCGATAAAACTTTCTTTGCCTCAGTATTGTCATTTAGTTTCATCAATACGCACCACCTAATTAATTATTAATCTCTCGACAGAACTCCGCTTTTATGTAAGCGTTCACCACGTTCCGTATTTACATTATATAACTTCTAGGTAGAAATTTCATTGAAATGCCAAATATCATAAAATTAATTATTTTTTGTTTTGAAATTATGCTTTAATGATGGCCAAATCCACTTATCGGCACTAGCTATCAAGATTCCGTTAAAAATAAAAGAAAAGATGGTTCCAATATTAACTGAATAAACTTGACCGATGGCAATCCCCGCTACGATGATAATAATAATTGGAGGAATAAAATCAATAATTTGAGCTGCTGTTGAGTTACCTTTTAAATATAAGAACCTCAAAATATTGTCGTATCGTCATTTGGATGCATCACAATATTGGCTCTTTGATAAAGAGAAATAGCCACACAGAAAAAGACTACGCCTAAACAAGATAAAATAATTCTAATAAAAATTGGTAAGCTCGGTACACCTAAGAAATTGAGCAAATTAGTAAACACATTTACAAAATAACTGAAAAACATGACGTAGAGAACTTCACCAATCAAACGTTTTGTATCTAATCTTTTAATCAAGAATTGATTCGTGATTGCATTAATCACTCCGATAATGAATAACAATAGTCCCGTATTCCAACCAAACCACTTAGTCATATTGACTGCTGAAGCCGTCCACAGACCACTACCCATATCAGCCGAAATACACAAACCATTTCCAAAAGCATTTAAAATCAAACCAGAAATTAAGCCAATAACTCTAGTTTGGATTGAATTTTTGATAGTATCACCTCTTACACAATATGCTGTCTATCATACAACAAGATGACACGTTGATTCAAAAAACTATTTACCATAATTCATATTTAGAAATTCTGTTAAATCTTGAGCTGGATGTCCCATAATTGTTTGATAATCAGAACTGATTTCATCCAATAATCCTAATCCTCCGGCAGCATACATTGAAGATAACATATGTCCTTCATTGCCTTGGTTATAAATCTGAGCAAATTCATCAAGACTAACCGGTTGATAACCAATTTCACTGCCAGAAACTGAACTCAAAACTTTTGCTAACTGTGGCATTGTATAATTTCTCGATTGAGTTAATGTATAAATTCTTCCATTCTGCAACAAGGCTTCTTTACTGGCAACCTTGGCAAAGGCTTTGGCACTATCTTGCAAACTGATAAATGACAAGGCCTGATCTTTTACCGGATAAATAATATTTTGACGTTCAATCAACTCTGGTAAATAAGGTACCAAAGGATCTGCATACAAAGCATTACGTATAATCGTATAAGGAATTCCACTAGCAGCTAATCGACGTGGCAAGTAACCGTAAAAGGCGGACAAATCAAATGGATTATTAACTTGATCAGCAATAAAGCCCATCGATAAAATATGTCCAACTCGAGCTTTTTTAGCAGCCGTCAAAACATTTTCTAGTTCGCTAACTCGACTGAAACTATCGTGGCTTTTACTTGGAACGTAAATTAAAACATCAATATTTTCAAAAGCCTCCAATAAGATATCTTCTTTCAAGAAATCGATGCCAACAACTTTTGCACCAGCTTCTGCCAATGATTCGGCTTTAGAAACCGTGTGAACACCGACCGTAATATCGTTACTTGGCACCAATTCGACCAACTCATTAAAAATATGACCACCTAGATGGCCTGTTGCTCCAGTTAATAAATATTTCATCATCCTACCTCCATTTTCGTCACAAATGTTACTATATAAATAACAGGCTGTCAAATTAATCAACTTTATTCCTTTAAAAATTATATAATGGAATTAAAAGAATAATGGGGGGATTCCAATGCAAAAAATTATAATCGATCAAGCTTTTTGGGATTTGTTTCCTGATGTAAAAATTGCCGTAATGACAGCCCACAATGTCGACAATAAGGATCAAAATGTTCCAAATGATTTAATTCAAAACGCCAATAAGATTGCCAAAAAATGGGTACCTGATGACCCAATCAGTGCTAATCCGGTAGTTAAGGCTTGGCGTGATGCCTATCGTAAGTTCAAAACTAAAAAAGGTGCTCGTAACGCTGTGGAAAATCTCTTAAAACGGGCCAAAAATAACAAAGGCGTGGGCAATATCAATCCAGTCGTTGACGTCTACAATTCAGTTTCCCTAGAATACGCCTTCCCAATTGCCGCTGAAGACCTAGATAAAATTGTTGGCGACGTTCATCTAACTGTTGCCAAAGGTGGCGAACCTTTCACTCCCATCGGTGAAGATGAAATTGAAGAAGCCTTACCAGGTGAAGTAATTTATCGTGATGATCAAGATATAATTTCACGTTGCTGGGCTTGGCGAGACAGTGCCCGTGTAGCCGATACCGATGAAACCAAAAACTTACTATTTTATATGGAAAACATTCAACCTGAAAGAGACGATGACCACTTAGCTGCCGCTCATCAACTAGAAAAACGATTCCACGATTATCTAAATATCGACATCAATGACTTAACGATTCTTACTCGTGACAATCCAGAATTTGTTTTTGCTAAATAAAAAAATAATCCGCCTAATATTAGGTGGATTATTTTTTACCATTGTTCATGATTCCAAAGTCGACCGTCGACTTCGCCTTCTAATTGTGCTTGACGTTGATTTTGTTCTTCAATCACTTTTTTCATCGCTACCAAAAAGGCCCGATTTTCATATTGAGTCTGTTTAGTAGATAAATCATTAACTGTTTTACTTAACCATTGACCAGTTTCACTCATAATTATTCGTCCTCACCTTGTTTGATTAAACTAATCGTACTCTTCAATTGTGAAATATCCTCTCGTTGCTGGATAAAAGTATTCAAAATTGTCTCACATTCGTTACAGTTTGTACCATCAAAATTCTTAAATCGGTCAGTGAATTCTCTTTCAAACCAAATTTGACGATTTTGTAAACTGTCGGGGTATTGTTGCGTTAAATAACGTTGATAATCAATCAGCAACTGCATCTGTGTATTTTCTTGCAAATATTGAAATTGGGCAATCGTAAATACTGGCAAGATTTGCATCTTAGCACGTTGAGCAATTGCAAAATAAGGCGCCATTATCTCATCGATCGTCACATTCTCACTGCCGCCACGTTGAAAATCCTTCAAGGGCATCCCGGTACTGACAACGATACCGAATTCTTTTTCGGCTAAATTATCGTCACCATCACCATAGACAAAATTTCTCGTCAAAACGTTATCTTCCCAATGCTTCAATCCTTCTGGGGCTGCATACCAATATAAAGGAAATTGAAAAATTATTCGATCATGTTCCTTTAACAAAGCTTGTTCTTTTTCGACATCAATTTCTGACAATTCTTCTACATGATGCCAAGTCACGTCTTGCAATTTAGCACCTTGCAGCAAAAATTGCTGTGTCTGTGAATTATTGATTTCTGGGTGTGACACTATTACCAAAGTTTTCAAAATTAACATCTCCAATCAAGACTAGAATAGCAAAAAATCACTCTTTATAACAGTTGAAACTATTTTCTAGAAATTAATTCCAACGACAAAATCCAATGATATACTGAAGAAGATACCGATTCGCTTAAGGAGTTTATTATGGAAAAATATTATATAGTTGATAGCTCTATTCTTCCGGAATCATTTGAAAAAGTTATTGAAGCACGTAACTTATTGGAAACAAAAAAAGTCCACAACGTTAGCGAAGCCGTCAAAGTCGTAGGCATTAGTCGTGGAACTTATTATAAATATAAAGATTTGGTTTTTAAGCCTGACGAAGAAAGAAACGAGCGCAAAGCTGTAATTTCAATGATGCTCAAACACCAACAAGGAACGCTCTCCAAAGTTCTAGTTGACATCTCTGAATTGAACGCTTCTATCTTGACTATCAACCAAAACATCCCTATTCATAACATTGCGACCGTCGTCATTTCCTTAGATATCAGTCATCTAAACGGAACTATGGACGATTTGATCGATAAACTACAATTGTCTGACGCCGTAGAAAATGTGCAGTTAGTTGCGATCGAGTAAGCTCTCTTGTTTCTTTCTTAACTTCGGTTAGTAATAAGATTCCGTCCTCCATAGCAAAGAAAATTTGGCTGGAACGTAGTGGGCACGATTTTGAGCTTTTGCATAAACCAAGTGCGCAAAATCTCAAAACTCGACCTTATTCTAAGCAACAAGTTGCTAAGAATAAATTCACTACTGAGCCAATTTTCTTTGCTATTCCGGACTGGATAGTGGTTCTATATTTTTTTATGATCAAACATATAAACATCAATTCAGATAAATGGTTATCAACTATATCTGAATTGATGCTTTTTTGATTTACTTGAAATAAATAATAAAAAACATTTTCCAGTCGGTAGTGGCAGCTTTGTGGATGCTCAGTACTGAAATTTCACTTAGCAATTTATTGCTTAGTGAAAGGTCAAGCTTTAAGACAGTTCCCGATTCTGGAATTGGCTTAAAGTTGTACCCAGTACGTTCCAGCATCCACAAAGCAGAACGGACGACGACATCTAAGGATAACCTAAAATTAAGAAAGGACCCTCTCTTTTTGAGGGCTTTTTATTTTGGCCACGCAATGTACATGGCAATTAAGACATTTACTGTTCCAAAAGTGAATAAACATTTCGACATAAATCGATTTTTAACATGGTTTCCATAAAATACTAAAAATAGCCCGAGGACAAAAATAATTATCATCCATAAAAAGTTCATTGCGTCACCTACCATTTAAGATTTCTATTCAAGTGATACTTTAAAGGATAAATGTGACTAAATAATGAATTTGTTATGGAGAATCTGTTCTTTTAATTTCGTTGCCACAAGAAATGTTCAATATCGTGCAGCACTCTGGGATTTCTTCTCGTCAAGGCACTGTGTTCTGCCCGATTTCCCGTAAAGAGTCGTGCTTGATACGTTTGATGCGGTCCTTTAAAGACTTTTTTCAATGATTTTGCCGACGAAACCGGTACAGCTTTATCAAAATGATCTTCTTTAGAAAGCTGCCCGATGATATTCAATTCCCGAACGTGAAGTTGACGCATAACCGAATCAGGATGAGTATATTTATCAAAGTCTCTGGTCAATTGATCAGAATAGCGCCAAGGGTTACGTCGATAAATGTCTCGATTCAACACTTGCATCGGCGCAGCAATATTTACTAAGGAATCGATTTGAGGTTGATTTTTCTTGTCGCTATATTTAAATAAGTAATACATAACGGCGTTATTGCCCCAAGAATGTGCCACGGCATTAAACCTAGTTATCTGATATCTTTTTTGCAAGGTCAAAATAATCGTATTGATCCACTTAGCTGTTTTATGGTAATCGGATTGATGATTATTGCCAAACAAAACTTGAATTTCTGGATTCTTAGCATTTTTGGGCCAAGTTCCATCAAAACTGAGCTTACCCTTTTTCGAAACAAAAATAGTCAACGTTCTAGTCGCGTACCCGTCGGCTTGTGATTGATCAATTAAGTAGTCCATCGACCGCACCGTACCACCAAAACCATGAAAAAATAACGTTGGAATTTCTCTAGGATTATTGGAGCTGGCAAAAGTAGTTTGAGCGTTGGTTAAAAAACCTAAACTGACTGCGAAACTAATTAATAATATTTTGATTAATAATTTATTTTTCATTATTACCAAAGTTTAATGCATTTTTACTTTGAGTCAACAAAAAAAGGCTTAGATTTCTCTAAGTCTTTTTGATTACAAATTTTGACCCTTTTCCCAAGTAGTCTTTGATAGTAATAAACCTTTTTTGACTAAGTTATTAAACAATTGGTGCGTGCGAGAAGAAATTTCACCAGCTGTTGTTTGGTTGCTTGCTGTCAAAAATTCAGTGACATCATCAGCTTTTGCTACCGCTTGATCAGTTTCTTCAACTCGTTGACGAGCAAATGATTGGCAGCCGTCTAAGTAAGCATGAACCATATCAGAATATTCGTGATAATGTGGCTCGATAATAACTGACAAAGTCTTCTCTAACCAATAAACATTGTCGACTGAAACTTCAGTAGTTGTATTCTTATAGTCTTCTGGTGTATCAGTAATGTTAGTAAAGAATGGTACATAAGGACTGTAAGCAAAGAATCCCATTGACAACCATTGAATAGCTGCGTGATCATCATCAACATCATTTCTGATTTGTAAAATTGATGAAGCTTGATTTCTATCCATAGCAATAGAACGGAATTGACGTTGTTCTTTTGGAGTTCCTGAAGCAAAGGTTCCAAATGGATCATACTTCGTACCATTGTAATGTGATGACAAGAAAGCCTCAACATCTTCAATAGCTAATTTCTTGGCAGGTTTTCTGCACATTGGCATATCTTGAGCGGTTGGCACTTGTTCAATTTCTGGGTTGAACATCTTTTGTCCATACCAAGTACGTGGCGTGTTGTAATAAGCATCAGCTTCACTTTGAGTTCCAAAAATTTCACGGAAATTAAAGTGACCTGGTTGTGGATTTAAATGATGTTTTTCGACAAATTCAACCAAATCAGTTGCTACTAAGAAGTTATCAGTATCATTGACGTCAACTTCTTGCATGACGGTTTGGTTAGGTACGATAGCATAAGTATCTTCTGGCAAACGCATAGCAGCCCAATGGTGACCGCCCGCTGTTTCTAAGAGCCAGATTTCATCTTTATCGTTAAAAGCAATACTATTGCATTCACCAGTACCATATTTTTCCAACAAAGCGCCCAATCTCTTGGCACCTTCTTTGGCGGATTTAACGTATGGCAAAACTAAGGTCAACATTGCTTCTTCATCAATACCATCGTGAACTAATGGATCGTATCCTAAAACGCGGGCATTAGTAGCAGTAGTTTCTGTTGAACTCATACCAACATTTAATTCATTAATACCAGCTTCTTCATATTGACCATCACTTTGGTCTGCCTGTGGTGTAGCAGTATATCTTAGAGCGTGTTCAGGTAGTGGTACTTTTACACCTGTAGTTACTGAAGTATAAAAAGCATTCTTTTGATCTTTTGCAACATGTGCAACAAATTTAATGGGATTGATTGGACCATAACCGTCTTCATTACGGGCGACAATAGTGGAACCATCCATGCTAGCAGCTTTACCAACTAGTATCTCAGTACAATCGGAACTTGGATTTATCATTTTGTTCCCTCCCTTTAAAATAAGTATAAAATTAAAAAAGCTTTTAATCTAGTAGCTATATTAGAAATTTTATAATTATACAAAAAAAACAGAACAAATTAATGTTCTGCTTCTCAAATATTTATCTTAAAGTACTTCAACAGATGCAGTAGTTACACCGTATGAAGGAATTTGGTTATTTGGCATAGCAACGTCCAATTGGTTAGGGTTACTGTATGCAAATGTACCTGTATCGTTAACTGTTCTGATCAATACTGTACCATCAGAAAGTGTGATCTTAAGTGTTGTACCCTTAGGGAATACTGAAAGGTTAGCGGCAACACCACCATAACCCATGTTTGAACCTAGTACGGCTGGATCATAGAAAGAAATCTTGAATGTTCCTTGTGATGTACCAGTTTGTGTTGTTGATTGTGTTGTAGTAGCAGCACTTTGAGTTGTAGCTTGTGTTGTATTTTGTGCTTGGTAACTTGTATCTTCAGTAGTTTGTGTTGCTTGAGCTGTTTGTGTTATGTCTTGAGCAGCTTGTGTTGTTGTATCTGTAGCGGCTGCAGTTGTAGCACCTGGCAATGTTACTGTTTCACCAGGGAAGATCAAGTCGTATCCGCCAACTTCACGGCCGTTAGCTTGTTCAAGTTCAGCGATTGTTACGCCAGCATTTTCAGCGATGCTCTTGTATGTGTCGCCTGCTTCAACTTGGACATGGTTACTGTCGAGTTGTACTGCAGCTTGAGCAGTTTTTGTTGTTGCAGAAATTGCTGTTAAAGCCATAGTACTTACTAAAGCGATAGATAAAACTTTTTTCATGAATTAATTACATCCTTATATTTAAAATTGTTTAGCCCTCATTTGCTATGTTGCATATACTAACAGGTATTTATTACACAACAACGTCCGTAAAGTTACAAAAAAGCTGTTTTCTGTAATTTTAGTAATACAACTGAAACAAACATCCGTTCTATCGTTGGTATAACTCACTTTTGATTTTCATAAAATAGCCAATAAAAAACTAAATAATCTCAAATTTTTTCGCACTTTTTTGAATTGTCAATTTATAAAAAGATTAAAAAAACACTACAAATCCTAATTTAACAAGGTTTGTGGTGCTTTGCTTTAAAAAATATAACTAAAAATATCGGTCAAACTAATTATTGTGTTTCTTTTGAAATTTAGCAATTGCCTTGTATTCTGGCTCTAAAATCTTGGAAATACGAATCCAAATCGGTAATAATTCTCGATAAACTTTGGAATTTTCATAATTTGGTTGGTGCGTATCAGTCACGCCGACCATATTTTTTACCGCTGATAAATCGTCTATATAACCTAACGAATACATTGCCAAAACAGCTGCTCCCAGACAAGAACTTTCAAAACTTTCGGGAATCGACACTTCTTGTTCAAAAATATCCGCTAACATTTGTCTCCACAATGCGGATCTAGCAAAACCACCAGTTGCTTGAATACTCTTAGGTTTTCCTGTAATTTTCTCAATTGTTAACATCACTACGTATAAGTTGTAAACAATCCCCTCAAGGGTAGCTCGTAACATGTGAGCTCTAGTGTGCTTTCTCGTTAAACCAAAGAAAGATCCCCTAGCATAGGCATTCCAGATTGGTGCCCGTTCCCCACCCAAATAAGGATGGAAAAGTAATCCGTCGGAGCCAGCAGGAATTTTCTGAGCAATTTTCGTCAAGATATCATAGGTAGAAACTTGCATTTGCTCGGCAGTAATTCTTTCTGGAGCAAACAACTGATCCTTGACCCAGCGAAAAACGATACCACCATTATTGACCGGACCACCGACGACCCATTTATCTTTGGTCAAAGCGTAACAAAATAGTTTTCCATCTGGATCGACAACCGGCTTATCTACTACAACTCGAACGGCTCCACTAGTTCCAATCGTAACGGCCACTACTCCAGGATCGATAGCATTGACTCCTAAATTGGACAAGACACCATCGCTGGCACCAAAAATGAAAGGAGTTTTTTCTTCGAGACCTAATAATTGAGCATATTCGGACTTCAATCCCCTTATTTGATCAGTTGGTTCAACTAGTTGTGGCAGTTGGTCTCGATCAATTTGTAAGACATCCAAGGCTTGTTGATCCCAATCGAGTTTAAAAATATTGAACATCCCCGTAGCCGAGGCAATCGAATATTCCATTTTATAAACGCCAAATAGTTTAAAGAATACATAAGTTTTTAGGTCGATAAATTTTTTCGTTTGCTTGAACAAATTATTTTTCTCGTGACGCAACCAAAGAATTTTTGATAATGGTGCCATTGGATGAATCGGCGTCCCAGTTTTTTGATAAATTTGTTGGCCCAAACCATTTTCTTTTAACTCTTCACTATATTTGGCGGCTCGATTGTCAGCCCAAGTGATAGCTCGAGTCAATGGTCGGTCATTTTGATCCATCAAAATCAAACTGTGCATTGCTGAAGAAAATGATACCCCTTTGATTTCTGAAGCTTGGACTTGAGATTTGCGAATAACTGAACCCATCGTTTCTAAAACTGCTCCAAAGATTTCTTCAGGGTCTTCCTCAGCCATATCAGGGATATCTTGGTAGAGTTGATAACCAGAATTGGCATAGGCGATCACTTTACCTTTAGTATCGTAAAGTACACTTTTAGTACTCGTCGTTCCAATATCTACACCAATAATATAATCCATTATCAAAACTCCTTTATATATAGTAGAAACTTGTTTAATTGTAATAATAGATTTCTAAAAAGTCTACTGAACAAAAAAAGATTTGCCATATATTATACGACAAATCTTTTAATTAGCATCTTATATTAATTAGCTTGTGCAGGTTCACGACTACCTAATCTTACTTTTTCAACAGCGTGACTGCTTTCCAAATCTTCTTCTTTGAATCCGAAGAGATAAGTACATACAAATGATACGACAATTGTTGCTGCTGAAGCGATTAAGTATCCGGTGAAACTGGCATCGATACCTTTAGGGTTAATAAATGAAGCAAAACCAATCAATGATCCAGCAAAGCCCCACATATCAACGTGAAGTAAACCTGTTAACAAACCACCAACGGCACTACCGATATTAGCGGTCCAGAAAATTCTACCGTACTTCAAATTAATACCGTACATTGCAGGTTCAGTTACTCCGGCAAAGGCTGAAAGTGTAGCAGCACCGGCAATTTGTTTCATATCGATATTCTTCTTAGTTTTAACAAAGACAGCCATAGCAGCGGCACCTTGAGCGACCATTGTTGCTGAAACAATCGCATTCAAGGCACTGTGTCCAGTTGTAGCAATTTGACTGGCAACAACCGGAATAACTGCCCAGTGCAATCCGAAGATAACCAAGCATTGATAGAATCCACCGATGATCAATCCTGAGATTGCGGGACTGAATTTCAATAGAGCCACAATACCACTAGCAAGATAAGAACTTAATAATGTAATAATTGGTCCAACAACTACAATAATAACAGCACTGACAATGAATACTTCTAGCAAAGGACTGAGAATCATTCTTAAAGACATTACAATATGTTTCTTGAGCCAAGGTTCAATTTTTGAAGCAATCCAGGCTGCAGCAATCATTGGGAAAATTGAATAAGTATAGTTAGCAATGTGAATTGGAATTCCAAAGAAATCTCCATTAACATTCATAGCTGTACTTGTCGTCTTGCTGGCAACTTGTACTAATGTTGGATATGCTAGAACACCACCAACAACACCCATGATGATCTGGTCAGCGCCGAGTCTTTTAGCAGCGGTAAAACCAACTAGAATTGGCAAGAAGTAAAAGACTGAATCTCCCATTGCGTTGATGATCATGTAAGTGGAACTCTTAGCTGACAACCAATTGGCTGAAACAATTAAAGCCAATAAACCTTTCAAAATACCAGAAGCAGCTAATAGTCCAATAACGGGCATCATGCTGGCTGTAATAACACCAATAAGAGCACTAAAATAAAATTTAGTTTTAGGCCAAACACCCTTAGGAGCTTTAGCTTTTGGAGCTTGGGCTTGGGTGTCGCCACCAAAACCAGGCCCTAAAGCTTTAACAACGGCATCGAAAACATCATTTACAGCTGGTCCGATAACAACTTGATATTGTCCACCAGCTTTAGCAACATCCAAAACGCCATTCATATTCTTAATAACATCGTCATTGGCTTTATTGTCATCTTTTAAGTAAAAACGAACACGTGTGATACAGTGGATAACGTTCTCAACATTACTTACTCCACCAACATTCTTGACAATATCTTTACCTAATTGATCATAGTTGACTTTGCCACTAGGTCTAGCAGTAGCTTCTCCAGGAGCCATTGGTTCGACTTGAGCAACTTCTTGACCAGCCTTGACGACACCTGCGTTAACATGGATTTCCTTAACTGTCTTAGCGGTGTTAGTAATGGCGACGATAACATCAGTTACCTTACCTGCTTTCTTGATTGCTTCCGTATCCATCAAAGCAATCTTTTGACCGGCCTTGACTGAATCTCCTTCTTTAACGAACAATTCAAAAGGAGTTCCATTCAGTTCAACGGTATCAACACCCATGTGAACTAGCACTTCAAGCCCATCAGCAGTACTAAAACCAATCGCATGTTTAGTTGATGCAACTAACATAACTTTACCTGAGACTGGAGCCACAATTTCATGACTATTAGGAAATACCCCATAGCCTTCACCCATTGCTTTTTCTGAAAACATTGGATCGTGAACTTCAGTTATATCAACTGCTTGCCCAGAAACAGGAGCAAGCATTTTAACTGTACCTTTCATAGAAAGCACCTCCTAAAAATTAGTAACCGGTTACATGCTTTTATCATATACTATATTACAACCAATCATGTATAAACATCAAGTTTTGTAATAATTTATTATAAAACTCGCGTTGAAACGCCAATAATTGCGTGTATAATACACATTGTATGAATATGTTTAAACACATAATTAAGTTTTTTATTTTGCTATTTTATGGAGGAATTGATTATGAAACCTTTGTATTTAAAAATTACTGAACACCACTTGGTCTACTCAGATGATATAAATACTTTAAACGAAGGTAGTTTCGAATTAGATCCAAAATTGGAACTTAAACAAAATTTTCACAACTTTAAAGAAAATATTTCCGATGCAATTGACGTAATCGTTATTATGAATTCTCCACAAACTATCTTAAAAAAGAATATCTTCACATATAATAATGAAGCCTTCGATTTCGGAGACGAATTAGAAAATATCTTTCATATCCCTGTGATCAATTATGCTGATCTAGAAAATTCAGATTTAAATACTGTAGCTGAACAAGAAATTGATTATTCAACTTGGCACCTTGACTATTACGGAATTTCACATAAAAAGCGTCAATATGGTCAAGAATCGATGCAAACAATTGGGAATGGTTTCTTAGGCTTAAGAGGTACTTATTTAGAAGCCAAAGCTAATTCTGATAACTACCCTGCTACTTATGCCGCTGGAGTTTTCAATCAATTAGCTACTCCCGTCAACAATCGTAACGTTATTAATGAAGATTTGATCAACTTGCCTAATGCCCAATACTTGAGTTTTAAAGTAGATGACGGCGAATTCTTCAAAATTGATCAAAAACTTATTCAAGAGTCCTTGCGTTCATTAGATTTGAAATCCGGTATCCTAACTATCACTAGCCTAATCAAATTAGCTGATGGTAAAGAATTAAAAGTAGTTGCCAAAAAAATCGCCGATTTAAAGAATTATCACAACTACTATTTGCAATATGAAATTAAACCTTTAAATTTCTCTGGCAACGTTACAGTCATTTCTCAAATTGACGCATCAGTAGTTAATAGCAACGTCGAACGTTATAAAAACTTAGCTAAAAAGCATTTATCAGTTGATAACATAGAGAACAAAAATCAAGAAACCACTTTATTAGCACATACCAATCAATCAAACATCAAATTGGCTATCAAAACTGATTTACGTTTCCCACAAATAGCCGACGCCAAGTACTCTGTCAACAATACTGACGAAATAGCCACTCAATTCATTGAATTCTCTGTTTCTGAAGGTAAAACTTATTCAATTGAAAAAAGTGTTGCCATCTTCACTTCTTTAGAAACGCAAACTGATCTTGAGCAAGTCATCAATCAATATCACTTCATTACCGACTTTGCCCTCAATCAACAACAGGCTATAAAAAATTGGCGTCAAGTGTGGAATAAAGAAGATGTTACCGTTACAGGAGATATAACGGCTCAAAAGTTACTACGTTTGAATAGCTACAGCATGACTACCGCCGCACAATCTAATGCCAATAAGGATCTTGATGCTTCAGTTGGTTCCCGTGGATTAACTGGTGAAGGCTATCGTGGTCACGTTTTCTGGGACGAACTCTTCGATATGAATTTTTATATCTTGCACGCTCCACAATTGGTCAAATATCTGCTCATGTATCGTTATAACCGTCTAGGAGCTGCGATGGATTACGCTTCTGACTATGACTATAACGGTGCCATGTACCCTTGGCAAAGTGGTATGTATGGCGATGAACAGTCACAAGAAGTTCACTTAAATCCAATCACCAATAAATGGGATCCCGATAATTCTCGTAAGCAGCGCCACGTTTCTTTAGCCATTGCCTACAATATTTGGAATTATTACAACCTAAGCGAAGACGAAGAATTCATGGAACAATATGGTCTAGAGATGTTACTTCAAATTGCTAAATTCTGGATCGACATGGCTGATTTTGACGAAAAAACCAGTAAATATTCAATTGAAAATGTAATGGGACCAGACGAATTCCATGAAGGCTACCCTGGTAACGACGACGGTGGTCTTAAGAACAACGCCTATACTAATATCATGGTCAGTTGGCTTTTCAAACAAATCACCAAAATGTTGCATACTCAACCGATTGACAGCGTTAAAGACAATTTAAAAAGAACTGATTTCAATCCCGACTACCTGGATAAGATGAATAGTATCAGGCACAATCTCAAGCTTGATTTCGAAGATGATATCCTAGGACAATTTGAAGGTTATTTCGACTTGAAGGAATTAGATTTTGAGAAATATCGTCAACAATATGGCAATATCTCTCGAATGGATCGAATCCTCAAAGCTCACAATGATTCTCCGGATAACTATAAGGTTGCTAAACAAGCTGATACATTAATGGCACTCTTTAATATCAGGGAAAATGATTTTCTCGATATCATGAAAGACCTAGGCTATCCTATCAACAATCCGAATAAATTTATCAGTGACAACATCCAATACTACATTCAAAGAACTACTCACGGATCAACTCTTTCCAGAATTGTTTATTCAATGTTACTGCTAAAAGTCAATGACGATAAGCAAGCTTGGAAACTGTTCTACGAAGCATTAACTAGCGACTACTATGACATCCAAGGTGGTACTACTGCCGAAGGAATCCATCTAGGTGTCATGGGTGCTACCTTAAATGTCGTTACATCATACTTTGCCGGAATAGATTATCGTGGCGACCAATTGCAAATCAACCCTCATATGCCAAAGCAATGGGAGAAAATTTCTTTCAATATGCTCTTTAAAGGTGTTAAATTCTCCTTTGAAGTTACCCAAGATACGATTACTATCGTGACTGACAAGGATACTGAGGTTCAATTTATCGGTAAAGATTTACCATTGACTGCCAATCAAGAAATTGAATTGACTTATTAAAACAAATATTAATGTAAATAAGTATTGCGACAAAGCACCCTTAGTAAACACTGTATGGTGCTTACAATTTACTAAACTACGATGGTCATTTGATTTAGACATTAAAAATCCCTTTCGCATTATAATCGGTTGGTAGCCTTTTATAATTGCGAAAAGGGATTTTTTCATGCTAAAATCTCACTCCTACAAGTAAAACGTGTGGTTTCATTTGCAACAAAGAAATGATAGCCTTTTTCTTTTGACATCATACAGCTGTATGCGGAATTATCTATTTTAGATTTTCTTTTTCTTCTACATACTTCAAGGCAGAATAATAGAGAGTCACCAACGCTGATGAGAGTAAAACACCTGCCACGATGTCGGTAAACCAATGAACTCCCGATATAAGTCTTCCTACTACCGTTACCGCAATAATCAAAACAGAAGCTATTTCTACTGTCCATAGACAAACTTTTTTATCTTGTAAATAGTAATGAAACTGCGACATTGCCGTAACCATAATACAAATTACAATCATTGTATGAGAAGACGGAAAAGATGCTTCTAAACTTTGAGAGAGAATTATCGGTCTATAATTGATAATTACAAATTCAAAGAAGATATAAAATACAACGACAATAAAATAAAATACACCAAGCAACAGAATGCGTAGATCAATTTTCCAAATGCTCTTACGTTGTATAAGTTGGATTAATCCCAAAATTGCAAATCCTAAAGCAACTACTATGGCAACAATACCCAACCAATCAGTAATGTCATACCAAAGGAGGTTCACCCCAAAAGAGTTAAATATAAACTGATTAAGGGTAGCAAATCCTATCTTAGACTGCTCTGGTCCGATAGGCTGTACGTCAATGGTCTTAATCATAATAGTAAAAAATATAAAAATTAGGAACAAAATTCCTGTTATGATGATAGGTTTCTTTGATTTCTTTTGCATAGTTATACATTCCTTTCTTCTTGCTGCAATAAATTACTTGCAAGCTCATTTCGATTATCTATTCACGAAGTCTGAGGTACAAGAAACCTATCGTCACAACCGAAAACAGGCTCTGACACTTATCGTGTCAGAGCCTGTTCTCAAGGGTTTTATGACTATTTTCGTTTGATCCCACTTTGTTTTAACAACAAGAATATCTTTACTACAAAAAATAAAAATAACAGTATAGTTGCATACGGTTCTCTTGCCGCAGCAAATAAACAGATTGCTATTGCCCCTGTTACGATAGAAACTTTTGAGGTAATGTTACACAAACGTTCCTTATCAAATAAAACAAAAGCAAGTCTGGCAATCCCCAACCCAATTATAAGTAAATAAACAACCCAATATATTCCAATATCTATCTTTGATAAGTGAGTAATTGACAAAAGATTTACATGATAGACACTGTTACCTCGGGATTCTCCATAAATTGGTAATACAATAAGTCCCACGACCAAAACATCTATCATTCCGCTGATAATGTTATAAATTCTCTTAATATTAGAGTAGTTTTCGGTTTCTGCAAGATTAATTAATTCTTCACTCGATAGCAGTTCATCTATGGTTATAGAAAAGAATTTGGAAATACATTTGAGTGATTCAATGTTAGGATAACCTTTTCCACTTTCCCATTTTGAAACTGCTGTTCTTGATACATATAACTGCTTTGCAAGTTGTTCCTGTGTTAAATTTTTCCCAATTCTAAGCCGTTGCAATTTTTCGTTAAACTCCACGATTATCCTCCCACTCATTTTTTACTTTCATACGTCCATCAATAAATTTTTTGTGCTCTCTGGTATCAGCATATAACTAAATATAGAAACGTCGAGTATACAGCTTTCTTTGTATAATTTCTGTATCTGCCTTTTTAAAGCACCCCATCTTGTTGCCGTTTCGGTGGCTGTAATAATGTAACCGTCACATCAACTACACTCTTGCTTAGCTCACATTATATGCGGACTTACGAACAATAGAAATGGATAAGCTACAATAATATGATATATGCAATCATATCCGAAAAAAAAATAAAAAAGGCGAATAACAAAGAAACGGAGGAATAAAATCCTCCGTTTCTTTGTTATTCCAGCCATTTGTTTGTTTACTAAGCACGATGCCAAGCAGCATATCCAATAGTTGGGAATAAGCCAACTAGACGGCTAACTTGTTGACGGTCGAATTTGAACTCAATTGCTGGCAACAAGGCATTGATAGCATCTTCAGCTTGATCACTAACTTCTGTGACACCAACTAAGTGACCATCCTTGTCATGAATTTGCGTACTGTGAGCGATTGGTTCTTTATCAACGATATAGTACCAATAATTTGCTAAATCATTCTCGCTAATTTGATAACCTTTTTGTTTTCCTTCTGCAACCGAAATTCCCGCTTGGGCAATTCTTGGCGAAGTAAAGACAACTGTCGGAATAACAGGAAATTTAATTGGATCAGTAGTTTGTCCAGAAAATAGTGACATCAAATACTTAGATTCAAAGTAAGCAGCTGGAGTTACTTTTGGTTGATCACTTGAGATAACATCTCCGGATGCATAAATATTTTCGACATTAGTTTGCAAATAATCATTTACCAAAACGCCAGTTTCATCGTATTTAACGCCTATTTCATCTAAGCCCAAATTGTCTACGTTAGGAATGCGTCCAGTGGCATCTAAGATCCAATCAGTCGTTAAAGTTTCTTCGTTACCGTAGTGAATTTGATAATCATTATCACTTTGTTCGAATGATTTAACGTTACTGTTTTCAATAAATTTTACGCCACGCTTTTTGAGATCATCAACGACTTTTTTAACGTATGGTTGATAAAAATCTCTTAAAACTTTGTCTGAATGTAGCATCACTGTAACTTTTGAACCAGCTTCATTGGCAATCGTAGCGAATTCCATTCCGATATAGCCTGAACCAATGATTGTGATGTGATCAGGTAATTTCGTCAAATTCAAGAAATCTTCGCTGTCGTGTGCTAAATCAGTTCCAGAAATATCGAGACGATGTGGCTTTAAACCTGTAGAAATAACGATTTTTTCAGCTGTGACTTGTTGGTCGCCATCAATTGCAACCGTATGATTATCGATAAATTTGGCATGACCATGGATAACTTTAGCTCCAGCATCTTCCAGTCTCTTCGTTAAACCAGCTGGCAAAACGTCAATGATTTCTTGTTTGTGTTCCATATTCTTAGCCCAATCGATGGAAATATTTCCTTGTAAAATATTCCCCATTCGTTGCGCTTCACGGGTCATTTTCACTGGTTCATCCAGCGTTATCTTAGCGTTACAGCCACGATTAGGACAAGTTCCTCCAACTAATCCACTTTCGATAACACCGACATTGACCCCCGTTTGAGCCAAGGGAGCCGCACCATCAAAAGTTCCATGACCTGCTCCAATATAAAGTACGTCAAAATCAAATTTTGCTGACATTAAAACACCCTCCGATTTCTTTTGATACTTTTAACATATCCCATTCTAGTTGTCATGACAATAAATTTACTTTATTAGAAAATGACTCAATAAAAAAACAATATTTATGTGTCGCATTGACAACTATTGATTTTAAACATGCTAGAATGGTCTTAATTAGATAAAGGGGAATTTGTCATATGATAGATCTGACTCGTGGAAGACCTATGAAAGTCATTTTCCTGTATACAATTCCTTTACTACTAGGTAACTTTTTCCAACAATTTTATAGTTTCATCGATACTTTAATCGTCGGGAAAACAATCAGTGTTAATGCTTTAGCTAGTGTTGGTGCCACTGGTGGATTGACTGGTTTGATCATTGGTTTTGCCCAAGGTATGACCAGTGGTTTAACTATCTTAACAGCGCAGAAACATGGTGCTCACGATGAACAAGGCGTTAGACAAAGTTTTGCTTCAGGGATAATCATTTCCTTTTGGATCACAATTATCTTTACTTTGTTAGCTTTGGCTCTTGCTTATCCACTATTAGTCGTCATGCAAACACCTAAAGTATTGATTCGTGATTCATTTATCTTCTTGGAAATTATTTTTGCAGGAATATTCTCTTTCGTTGGGTTCGATTTTTTAGGTAATACCATGCGGGCACTCGGTGATTCACGTGTACCATTATTTTTCTTGATCATCAGTACCGTTTTGAATATTTTATTAGAATTAGTCTTCATTTTGTACTTGCACATGGGAGTAGCCGGTGCTGGATTAGCCACCGTTGTTGCGCAAACGATTACATTTATAATTCTTTATTTCTATATTCGTCATCACATTCCGTATTTGATTTTGACGCGAAAAGATTTCAAAATTGATAAAGCAGAAATCAAAGAATTACTTCACATCAGTTTGCCCATGGGATTTCAATCTTCCATCATTGCTATCGGTTCCATTATTTTACAAGTAATGCTGAATACTCTCGGTGCTAATGCCGTGGCTGCTTATACTGTGGCTGGACGTGTTGAACAAATTGCTACTTTGCCAGCCTTTAGTTTTGGCTTAGCTTTAGTCAACTACACAGCTCAAAATCTTGGTGCCAAGAAATTTCAAAGAATCTTACGTGGCGTTCGTGACGGAATCATTATTTCTGTTTCTTCCAGTCTAGTGATTGGTGGACTTCTAATCGTTTTTGGCCGTGCCATTTCACATCTATTCATGAATGGTGCTCAAGATGCCGTTTTAAATTTGGTTCAAATTTACTATTATTTCAACGGTTCAACTTACTTTATCTTATCGATATTATTTATCGTTAGATACACCTTGCAAGGATTGGGCAATCAAAAAGCACCTACCATTGCCGGAATTGCCGAACTCTTAATGCGGGTTTTTGCTGGTGTTGTTTTGGTTCACTTCTTCGGATTCTACGGAGCTGCCATGGCCAACCCATTAGCTTGGAGCGGATCAGTTCTAGTTTTAGTAAGT
This sequence comes from Companilactobacillus farciminis KCTC 3681 = DSM 20184, assembly GCF_002706745.1. Taxonomy (NCBI): domain Bacteria; kingdom Bacillati; phylum Bacillota; class Bacilli; order Lactobacillales; family Lactobacillaceae; genus Companilactobacillus; species Companilactobacillus farciminis. Next base: position 1,788,367 of record NZ_CP017702.1, read on the forward strand.
ACTTGGAATTTCCAAATCAAAAAGCTTAAAAATATGAATAATCTTCTTGGTGAAGAATAAAAATAAGAAAACAGCCCCATATAGAGACTGTTTTCTTATTTATTTTCATTTAAATATTGAGCAGATACATTCAAAGCATCTTCGACTGCGGGAATCTTACCAACGTAATTCAAAAAGGCATGTCCTAAACCACCATAACGAACATATTTTGCCTCACAACCGGCCAAACCGATTTTTTGAACAAAGGCTTCATCTTGTAATCTAAACGGATCGAACTCACCAGTTAAAACGAGAACTCTTTTAAAAGTTAATGGTTGAGCATATAAAGGTGAAATAATCGGTGCTTCTAGGTCAATCTTTTGTCCATTCAAGTAGTATTTCGTCATAATGGAATCTAATTGCTTAAATTGCGTATAATTATTATGCAAAACACGTCTTTGGTCTTCTTTGATGGGAATTTCATGATCATCCCACAAACAACCTTGATGATTAGAGCCATGTACAACTGTAGGATAAAATAGAACGTGTTTATCTATCTCGCAAAGTCCCAAATTATGACACAATTGACTGACGCCTAAAGCGATTGCAGCACCAGCCGAATCCCCCGACAGAGATATCTTTTCAAATGACTTATTAGCCTCTGCAACGACTGACAATGAATCCATAATGCCATTTGGATAAGGTTTCTCGGGAGCAATTCCATAGTCAACGCTATAAATTACTCCGGTGAATTTCGTGGCTAAAAGGGTTAAAAATGGTAAAGTATCTTCTGGAGTACCACCGTAAAAAGCTCCACCGTGCATATAAACTAGAGCTCTATTTGAAGACAAGTTATTTCTAAAAATTTTCAAATAGCGAACTTTACGACCTAACTCATAAGTAACATTATTTTCTACAGTAATATCAGGATAAGGATTTTGGATAGTATCATGATTGTTGCCATCACGCAATTGCGTCAAATCATCTGGCAAATCTGAATCATCTGGCAATTGCTTTAAATGGTCAAAAATTATCGGATCATAGGAATGTGCGTCCACTCGGTCTTTTACTATCATTTGGACTCTCTTCAAATGTGGTATGTCAACTGTCTGAATTTGATTTAATCGTTCAAGTTCTACGTTATAATTATTCTTTATCATAAACGTCACCATTCTCTAAAATTAATTTGTTATCCTTATAACTGAATACATTATATTACATGTTTAAACATATATAATTCTGGATTATAATAATTATTTTTATTAAATATGACAAAACGACAATTAGGAGGTTATTTTTTTGACAACGGAAGCTGAACTATCTACCCGCCAAAGAAATTTACTAACAGTGCTTAACTTATTACAGCAAAACGATTCCCAATCGGCCAAGAACTTATCTGCCCAAACAGGTTTAAGTATCGTTAGTATCAATAAATTATTAGATGTATTAGACAGCAAACACCTCATCATTAATGGCTTTTTAAACACTCCTGGTCGACGTGCCAAAACTTATCAATTACGAGCTGATGCTGGTAAATTAGGAATCTTTCAATTGGTTGAAATTGACGGAAAGATTCAAATAACCTACTTTCTCTGTAATTTATTAGGACAAGTTTATCTACAAAAACAAGCTGCTAAGCCTTTGGAATCTTTGGACTACTTATTAGACTTCATCAAGAGCATGACTGCAAAACAACGTCCCGACAAGATCATTGTTGGCATTCCTGGTGTCGAATTGAACGCTCTTTTACAAATCAGTGATGTTAAATCATTGCAAGGTATCAACTTGACTGCAGCAATTACTACCGCTACTGGCATCGATTCTTTGATTGTTAATGACGTCAATGCTAGTACTTACGGCGCCAATAAGAAATCTTCCCATGAAAATATTACCGTTGGTATCTACTTCCCGAAAAATTTTGGTCCCGGCGTTGGTATTGTCATCAACAATCATTTGCTGCACGGTGCTGACGGTTTGACTGGTGAAATTGAATTCGGTACGGTCTCTTCAGACAACAAACCTCAAGAAATAATCCAGCACTTACAAAATATCATCAGTTTGCTCAATCCTAATTTAGTCATCGCCTACATCGAAAAATTGGACTTATCAGATACTCAAATCAATCACATTAAACAGACCCTCGACCGTAAATTGCCTTTGCATCAAAATTATTCATTGAGTTTCGATCATAACTTTGAAAAAGACTATTTAACCGGTTTAATTGCTATTGGCAGACGACAATTCTTACACGATCAAATCTTAAATTGAAAACGCTTTATTGTTTTGGTACAATATCCTTATCTTAATTAACAAGGTTAAAAAAGGAGTACTTATGATTAAATTAATCGCTATTGATATAGATGACACACTTTTAAATTCACAAAATAAAATTACTATTCAAACAAAGGAAGCTTTGCAAAAGGCTCTTCAAATGGGAATCAAAGTTGTTCTTTGTTCTGGCCGACCATTGGCTGGAGTGAGTCCCTATCTAAAAGAATTAGGTATCAGTGGCGACGAACAATACGTAATTACTTATAACGGCGCTTTAGTTGAAACTGTCTCAGGCAATATCATCTCCAAAAACGTTTTAGACAACGACAGCTATCGAAAAATTGCCAGTTATGCCACTGTCAATCACATGCCATATTACGTTTTAGATGACGATAGCAACGTCTACACTTCTGATCACGAAGTTAATCGTTTCGCTGTCATTCAAGCTTGGGAAAATAGCGCTGGAGTTTTGATCCGTACTCCCGATGAATTAGATGACGATTTTGAAATTACCAAAGCTGCTATCGTTGGTGAAAAAGAACAACTTGACCAATTTGAGCAACCCGTCAAGGATCAATTCTCAAAAGACTATTACGTGGTTCGTGCTGGTGGCAACTTTTTGGAGATTATGCATCAAGATGTCAATAAAGGTAGCGGTCTGAAAAAATTAGCACAAGCACTCAAAATAAGTCCTGATGAAATTATGGCCTTTGGTGATGAACAAAACGATATTCCAATGTTTAAATTTGCGGGAACAGCCGTGGCTATGGGTAATGGTTCAGACCTTGCAAAATCCTATGCTGACTACGTTACCGACACCAATGACAACGATGGAATCGCCAAAATTTTAGCTAAAAAAGTTTTTTAAAAAGTTAACAAATTCGATTGCTAGTTCTTTGAGCTTTCTTCTACAATTAAGTGAAAATTGAAAGGATCTAATAATATGACAATCAAATTAGTTGCAACCGATATGGATGGCACTTTCTTAACTGATGAAAAAACCTTCGACAAACCTAGATTTCAAAAGATTTATGACTATATGCTCCAAAACAATATCCAATTTGTTTCTGCCAGCGGCAATCAATACGATCAATTGAGAAATTTCTTCAAAGATTTCCCAGAAACTTTGTTCGTAGCTGAAAATGGTGCCCTAGTCGGTAGCCACAACGAGGTTTTCCGCTCTGATATTTTTAGCAATGATTTAAAGATGCGTGTGATTGACCTCTTAAATAGTCTGGACGATATTCAAGTAATCATGTGTGGCGAAAAATCAGCTTATATTTTGAACAGTTCTACACCAGAATTTATCAAAACTAGTACCTTCTATTTCCCAACAATCAAAATGGTCGACGACTTTAAAACAGTTGACGATGGCGTTTTGAAATTCTCTTGCAACTGTCCCGACGACGAAACAGAATTGTATATGCAGAAGTTAGCCGATTTAATTGGACCTGAAGTTGCTATTCCAACTAGCGGTCATGGTGATATTGATGTTGTAAGAGCTGATGTCAATAAGGCTTACGGTTTAGAATATTTAGCAAACAAACTAAACATTAAACCAGAAGAAATGTGTGCCTTCGGCGATGGTGGTAACGACTTAGAAATGTTGAGATATGTTGGTCACAGCGTTGCCATGGAAAATGGTTCACCGATTGTTTTAGAAACGGCCAAATATCAAACTATCAATAATAATCAACAAGGCGTCATCGCTCATCTAGAAGAAATTTTTGGTATATAAAAGAGCATGTGGATAACCCACATGCTCTTTTATTGTTCAAAATAACGTTGTTTTTCGGCTTCCCAATACTTTTTATCTTGGTCATTGATCTCACGTAAAACTTTGCAAGGATTTCCGACCGCTATAACGTTACTGGGAATATCTTTAGTTACGACAGCACCCGAGCCAATGACAACATTATCACCAATTGTTACACCTGGGTTAACGACTACGTTGCCTCCAACCCAAACATTGTTTCCAATCGTTATGGGTTTGCCATATTCATAATATTCATTACGAATAACTCCATCAATTGGATGTCCTGCCGTATAAAGACCGACGCGGGGACCGAACATGACATTGTCACCGATTTTGACGTTAGCAATATCCAAAATTATGCAGTCGTAATTGCTATAGAAGTTTTCCCCTATAACGGTGTTACAACCATAATCAGTGTGAAATGGCGGTTCGATATGAATCTTTTGGCCACTTTGCTTAAAGAGATCATCAAGAATTTTCTTACGATCAGCTTCTTGATACTCTGTTGTTTGATTGTACTCACGCAATAATCGTTTGGCCTTATGAAAATCTTTGGCAAGTTCAGGATCATCAGCAATGTACAAGTCCCCTGCCAACATTCTGTCTTTTTGTGAACGCATAGTTTCTCCTATCTGAAAACCGGTTTACTGTTACGATATTGAATATCTTCAACACCGTCAAGCACATTACTAAAACGCGCTGCCGCAAAGAAATAATCCGATAAGCGATTAATAAATTTCAAAACAAATTCATTAATTGGTTCTTCTTGCATCAAGGCAACAATTTCTCTTTCTGCTCGTCGAGTTACTGTTCTTGCCATATGCAAATTAGCAGCCGTTTTAGATCCTCCTGGTAAGATAAACTTCTTAGTTACAGGCACTTTAGCTGAATAGTCATCAATCTTCTTTTCTAACCAGTCGACTGAACCATTATCGTCTTTAAAGATAAATTCATGTTTCTTATCAGTCGGTGAAACAGCCAAATCAGTTCCACAGTCAAACAGTAATTGTTGGATTTCTAATAATTCATCTTTTAAAACTTCTGTCTTATCGGATAAATTAGCAATCACTACTCCAACCAATGAATTCAATTCATCCACTGTTCCGTAAGAATCGATTCTTTGAGCTGATTTATATAAAACGTCATTGCCAATAATTCTGGTCTTTCCTTTGTCACCAGTTCTCGTGTAGATTTTCATTTTCGTACTCCTTATTTAATTACGTATGAATAATTATCATACATTCTATAATAAATTATCAATAATTTCACAATGAATAACCGTAGCTTTATCTCCTATATCTATGTATAATATCACATGTAAGCGCAGTCATTGTGAAACTGGAGGAGATTACATGAATGATAGTTTAACCTTACAGCTTGTAGGGGAATTCGTTGGTACGTTAATTTTGATTTTACTTGGTGACGGAGTTGTTGCCGCGGTTACATTGAAAAAATCTAAAGCCGAAGGTTCTGGTTGGATCGCCATTGCTCTTGGTTGGGGACTTGCAGTAACTTTGGGGGTTTACTGTTCAGCCTTCTTAAGTCCAGCCCACTTGAACCCAGCAGTTACGTTAGGTATGGCCATTGCCGGAGTATTCCCTTGGTCAAGCGTCATCCCTTACATGATTGCTCAAACCTTAGGTGGTGTCGTTGGTGCCATTATCGTTTGGCTCAACTACTACCCACATTGGGAAGAAACAGAAGATTCCAGTGCAATTTTGGGAGTATTTGCTACTGGACCTGCCATTAGAAATTACTTCTTTAACTTTTTAAGTGAGTTCATTGGTACATTTGTCCTAGTCTTTGCATTATTAGCTTTCACACGTGGTAAATTCACCGAAGGATTGAATCCTATTGTCGTTGGACTATTGATCACAGCTATCGGTTTCTCACTTGGTGGGACAACCGGTTATGCCATCAACCCAGCCCGTGACCTTGGACCAAGAATTGCTCACCAAATCTTGCCAATCGCTAATAAAGGAGAATCAGACTGGGCCTATAGTTGGGTTCCTATCTTAGGACCTTTAGCCGGTGGTGCTGTTGGTGCATTCTTATATCTATTAATTCCGTAATAATTTTTAAAGGCGAACCTAAATCAATAGGCTCGCCTTTTTTCATGCTCAAAATAAATCATATTTTCGTTTGTAATTATTGAATAACTTTATCCACCGTTTACCCACAAATAACAACAATACGGCAGTAAACAATGCGTGGACGAAATCAAAATAAAAGCTGGCCATTATTGACGTAAAGATACTCTTAATTGTAATTGGATCAACGTAACCGACAATATAATAAATATCCATTATCCAACCCATCAAAAAGCCACTGAAAAAGCCCCAGACGACCAAAAGCCATTTAGGAACGCCATCGCTCATTAAACCGGAAATCAAGCCAATCACGCCCAAAGCAAACATCTGCCATGGTGTCCAAACGCCTTGTCCAAAATACATGTTAGATGTCAAAGCAATGATCGTTCCCATCAAAAAACCAGTCTCCGGACCACTAACGATTGCTCCCATAATTAAGATAAAAATCTCTGGTTTTACTGATGGCAAAGCTGCAAAGATGATTCTACCAACAACTGCTAATGCACAAATTATTGCGATAAAGACTATCTCTTTGGAATTGTGTTGAGACTTCTCAAATCTCCAAAAATAAACTCCTAAAGTCACAATTAAAAAGCCAAATGAGAATAACAAATAATTTTGACTAGAAAAAACTGCCATAAGAATCAAAACTATCAGCGATAATACTAATAAGATTGTTGATTTACGATTCAAACCGTTCAATATCCTTCCATGATAAAGCCTTAGGGAAAATATCCCTCAGAGCCTTATTTATTTCTGTTGTATAAAAAAATCGATGACTGAAAAATGTTTGTGGACGATTGAAATCACTTAATTTGCCATCAAACATCATTGCCACTCGGTCAAAATACTGGGCTGCAAATAATAAATCGTGACTATTGACAAAAACTGTCCCGCCCTTTTCTTGAAATTCCTTAAGCCGTCGACCTAATTCCATGCGTTTATTAGGATCTAGGCCCTTCGTAGGTTCATCCAAGAATAGAATCTGAGGATTTTTGATGAAACCTAGCGCTAATGCCAAAAATTCTTGTTGACCACCACTTAAATCGTAGGGACTGACATTTTCCAATCCTTCTAAAGAAAAGGCCTCTAAAACATCTGACATTTTTTGTTGGCTTTGGCTCAATTCAATCTGAAATTCTAATTCTTTGGCAACCGTATCCTTAGCAAACAAAGTTGCTGGATCTTGTGGCAACACAAAAACATTACGATAAAAATCTCTCGTTATCTTTTGTCCTGCAAATAAGATTTGACCAGATTGTTTTTGCAACTGCTGGGTAATGACCTTAAGTAAAGTCGTCTTCCCCATACCATTAGGGCCAACTACACAATAAGATAAGCCCTTCATCAATTTAAAGCTGACATTATCGACAATTTCGTTGCCATTATAGTCAAAACGAAAGTTCAATCGATTTACCGAAAGCAGCTCAGTATCACTTTGAATTGGAACCTCGTTGTCTTTAAACTGCAATTCGGTTTGATGATGATGAATGATTGAACTCAATTCCTTATTGTTCAATGGCAAAGAGACTCTTTCAGGCAATCGTAATTCCAAAAACAACCGGTCTACTTGCGTCAAATAATTTTTATAACGAGGATTGTTAAAAATAGTTTGCAAAGCTGCACTAGTGCTTTGATCGACGACCAAATGGCTAGCTTCCATTACAACTAAACGATTAGCATATTGTATTACTTGATCTAATTTATGCTCCACTAAAATAATTGTCATATCGAACTCGACATTAACCTTGTGGACCATTTGCAACAACTTCTCAGCTGCAATCGGGTCAAGTTGTGACGTGGGCTCATCTAATAACAAAACCTGTGGTTTCAAAATCAACGCACTCGCCAAATTGATCAACTGCTTTTGTCCACCAGATAAATTCTTGACTGGTTCATCTAATAAATTGATAATTCCCAAAAAACTAGCAATCTCGGCAATTCTCAAACCTATCTCGTTGTTAGACTGACCTTGATTATCCAAAATAAACTTCAATTCATCCCTAGGAGTTTCCATAATCAACTGGTTATCCACAAACTGTGAAACATAGGCAAAATGATTCGTATCCCGCAATAATTCGGTTTCTATGCTACCAGAACTCTTACCATCAGCTATCGGCAATAATTGCTTTAACAAGGTACTTTTGCCACTGCCAGTTTCACCGATCATCACCACAAAATCACCCTTATCGAGGGCAAAATTGATCTTATCTAGCGAAAGTCTTTGACTGTTGTAGTATTGGAAGCTGTAGTCTTTGAAACGTAGTATTTCCACCATAAGTACGTCCATCCCCCTATAATCAATGGCAATAAAATCAATAAACTATCGAAAATCATAACCAACCAAACTTTAACATCAGTTTGAATAAGTAGATTAGCCGAACCAAAGTTGATTTTGCCAATTTTTAAAATTACTAAAACAAGATTGACTATCACAGATATTAAAACAATCATTAGAATTGCCCAATCGCTGTTTTTAAAATCAGTCTTTCCTATTTTTTGTTGTCGCTGCTCATAGCCTTTCAAAGTCAATGCATCAGCCACATTCATGAAATTAGCAATTGCCTTGTTCAATACCACTTCCGTAAGTTCTAAGGTTACCTTGATTTTTTGATCAAATTTTTGCGGTTTTTCATAGACTCGAAACTTGTTTAACTCTTTAGTCTCACGGTAAATAGCAATAATTTGCGGAATAAATTTAATTGTTAAAACGAAGACAACGGCTACGCTTTTAAAAAACTTTGCCAATAATTCAAATATCACTTTGATCCTAATCAAAGCATCATATAAATAAAAAGCCCACAATAAATTCACAAAAGAAATTCCTAAAATAATTCCGTTGCTAAGCGATTCAAGCGTGACTTTGACAAATGGTATCGTCAATAAAAGATTATTTCCACGCTGATTCAAAATCAAATTAAACAATACAGTCACTAAGAAAATTAGCCCCGAGAATTTACAATACGTTTTGAATTTCTCCCGGCGTGTAAAAAATGCTACAACCAACAGTGAAACTAACACGCCAACAATAATGATTGGATTGTTAAACAGCAGAGATATTAAGATGACATTGACTAAATAAGCAAATATCGCCAAATTATTAGTATTCTTGTGAAAATGAAAAACTAATTGATTCAATATCTCCACCTCTTTTCCAATATTCTTATTCTAACTTATTAACTTTAAAAATCCAAATGATTCAAGAAAGTTTTATTTTGTTATAATAAAAATCGTGTTTAATTTACGAGGAGGAATTATCGATGAAAAGAATTGCTGCATTTTTAGTTGCATTATTGATGTTACTAGGAGTATTTGCTCCTGCTGCTGCAACACCTGTTCAAGCTAAGTCAACTAAAAATATCAAAGTGACTTACGTTTTGAAGAAGAATAAGAAACAAATTGCCAAGAAAACTCTAACTTTGAAGAAAAATACCACTGTTGCTCAAGGTTTGAAAAAAGGTTGGAAAGTAACTGACAAAGGCGGTTTCATTTCTAAGATCGATGGTCACAAACAAAATACTAAGAAAAAGATTTACTGGACTTTTACCGTCAACAAGAAACAAGTTAACGTTTCAGCTGACAAGAAGAAATTGCACAATAAAGACAAAGTCGAATTTAAGCTTTCAAAATATAACGGCTAATAAAAAAACATTCAACAACTTCCGCAAACGGAAAAATGTTGAATGTTTTTTTATTTATTAACGTCAAATGTGTAAGAACTTGAATAGAATGGAACTCGATATGCTCGGTAAACATAGGCTTTAGAAGCTGCATTTTCAATTGTTACGTTGAAAACTTGATTACCATCAGAATCGACTTCAATAATATTACTTTCTTCACCATTTTTCTTGAATCCGAAATCGACTAAGGTATTACCGTTAGATTCTCTTTCTGCATAACCGATAATACTAGTAAAGTTAGCTTTACCCAAATCTTTTCCATAAGACCAAGTTTGATCAATCGTCATATTCTTAGTATCAATATGATATTGCACAGCCTGTGAATACTTGCCACTAGTCTTCTTATCACCGTTTGTAACATCGATATTATTGTCATACAAGATCACATCTTCATAATTTTTGCCTTTATCCAAAAGATACAATCCGTGCTGACCACCAGTTATCGAAGTTCCTTTAGTAGGTGTTAAGACCTTACTACGATATTTCTTAGGCCATGACGACTTCTTCTTACCGCTGTAGATCCAGACAATTTTATTCGTCTTATAATCTAGTTTCATAATCATATCTTGATTACGTCCTGAAATAATAATCGAATTATCTGATTCATCATAATCGACTGAATTTTGATGGAACCAGTCGACTTTACCATCGGAACCAGCTTTGTAATCCTTGTACATTGAACTAGGTAAAATCTTCTTCAAATCGATAACTTTGACTACTTTACCGGTCTTATGAGAAATCTGTACCATAACGTCTTCTTTGTACTTCGAACCATCGCTGACAGTAGCTAGAATATCTTTATTTGGCAACTCGACTAAATCGTGGTGAATCAAAGTCTTTTCGTCTTTAGCATTACCCGAATCATTAGATTTCGTCTTAGTACTGAAAGTATATTCCTTGTAAACTCGACCCAAGACATCTGTTTCAATCAAATCATTATAAACTAAAGAATCTTGGTTCTTTTTCGTCAGAACTAACATGTGACCGTTAGAAATTTGTTCAATCGTGTGTTGTGAATAATCAGTCGAATACCAGCGAACCTCTCCGTCAGCATCGATTGCAAATGGCTCTTTGGTCGTACGGTTAACGATAGTTAGTTTATTGTCGCCAATATCCATTTTTGACTTATCGTTCTTAGAAACGGTTATTTTGGCATTCTTGACATATTTTGGCAACGAGCCAGTTTTAATTTGAATCGTCTTTTCGTCAGTCGTGCCGTCCTCATAAGTAACAGTGATTTTTACGTTATTAGTAGTATTCGCATACAAACCTACTACTGGTACTTGATGAGTCGTTGAATTGCCATTGACTGTATTAGTAATATCCGTAGAATCAGTTTTACCCTCAACAGTATATGAAACTTTCGCTTTTTGATCAGTCTGGAAAATTACTAATGCGGTCAGTGGTGATGTTTTATATGGATTAACCTTCACGTATGGATTATCCAAAGTATATTCTTTATTCTTAACAGCTTTTTGATAAGTCTTTGTTAACGTCGCTTGCTTATCCTCACGTGTATTAACAAGTTTCGAACCGATATTTTTCTTTATCTGGGCTGTAGATAGGACTTGTGAATCATTACTACTAGTCTGTGAACATCCCACTAAAAGAAACGAGATAAATAATAACGGTAATAAAGAAAAAATTACTCTCCTCCTCAAAAAATCATTCCCTCCTTTTATTCTTATATGAATAATTTATCAATTAAATATTTGTATTTCTTCAATATCCTGTGAAGATTTTATGAATTTAGGTCAAAAAAGGCCCTGAAATTACCGTTTCAAGGATAATTTCAGGGTAGCTTTATTTAATTATTAATGGTTGAAGATTCTTTTCGATTTCAGCCAATGGAGTATCAACTTGAGCTAAAGTGGCAGCGGTATAAGCACCCTCTACCAAAGCTACATCGTATTTATGAATCGTTTTATCGGTCATTTCTATCAACATTTCAAGGTTCATCTTCGAACTGCCTAAATCGTAAAATGCTAAAATTTCATCGCCAGTATTATCATCAACAGCTGCTTGAATCTTCTCCAATGAAGAACCAATTTCGCCTTCATCAGTTTCTCCAGCTGTCGTTATTGATAAATCTGGTGCTGCTTGAGAAATCAAGTCTTTTACGCCGGCAGCAATCTTACTCGAATGAGAAACTATTACGATTCCATATTTCATTTCTAGTCCCCCAATACTTCTAATAAGGATTCAAATAAGTACGCACTTGATTGTGCACCAGGATCAATATGTCCCTTTGACTTTTCCTCTAGATAACTCGCACGACCCTTGGTTGCTACTAATTCTTTGACATTTTCTAGAGCTGAGTCGATAACTTTTTGATCGAAAGCATCATTTTTCAAGGCATCGCTAACTGGTTGCCAGATATTGATCATTGTTTTCATACCAACATCTGATTGACCACGGCGTTTGATACCGTCAGTTCCAACTTGAATCAAATCTGCCAATTCAATATTTTCAGCCTTAACAGCCTTAGACATATCCAAAAAAGCAGTTCCATACAAAGGACCTGAAGCTCCACCAACTTTTTGAATCATTGCAAAAGCTGTTGCCTTATACAAATCAGCCACATTTTCAGGGTCTTTTTTGGCAAAAGAGTCTTTGATGGCGTTCATTCCACGATCCATATTCGTTCCGTGATCACCATCGCCGATTGCCGTATCCAACTCGTTTAAGTTAGCTTTATTTGCTTGAACTTTTTCTACAAATAAGTTAATCCATTTTTTTGCGTCAACTAATTCTAATTTCATCGAATCTTCCTCTCTACCAAGCGATTGTTGTAACTGATTCTTTCAAGAAATTGATCCAGTCACTGTCAGCTTTCATAATAGTTAAAGAAATTCCTTCCATATCGAGTGAAGTGACCAAATTGCCAACTTTGCTAAACTCAACATCAATACCTTTATCAGCTAATTCTTTCAAAACATCGTTAGCAAAAATATATTGTTCCATCAATGGAGTTCCACCCATACCGTTAACTAAAATGGCAAAACTTCCTGATTTATCGTCAAATTCTTTTAAAATTTTCTCGATCAATTCATGTGCTAAATCTTTTGAAGGTTGAATCTTTTCAACAGCATAACCACGTTCATTGTGGATACCAATACCGTATTCAATTTCATCATCGCCTAATTCAAATCCAGGGTGTCCGACAGCAGGCACAGTAGCTGCATGGAGGGCAATTCCAATCGTTTTAGTGTTGTCGATAACCTTTTGACCTAAAGTTGCGACATCGTCTAAGGACATCCCAGAACGTGCTGCAGCTCCAACGACTTTTTCAACTAAAGCAGTGCCGGCAACCCCACGTTTACCTTGAGTAAATTCACTGTTTTCTACTGAAATATCATCGTCAACGACAATCGTCTTAATTTTAATATCATCCGCTTCAGCCATCTCTTTAGCCATGTCGAAATTCATAACATCACCGGAATAATTCTTAACTATCAACAAAACACCTAAACCTTGATCAACAGCAGTAATAGCTTCATAAATTTGGTCAGGAGTTGGTGAAGTAAAGACTTCTCCAGCTACAGCAGCACTGAGCATCCCATCGCCCACGTAGCCAGCATGCAATGGTTCGTGACCACTACCGCCACCAGAAACGATACCGACTTGTTTGTTTTCAGTAAACTTCTTATCGTTTCTAACTACAGCTGTCGTACCATCGATCTGTCTTACTAAATCAGAATTGGTCTTAACTAAACCTGAAATCATTTCAGGTACAATATTCTCAACGTTATTAATAATCTTCTTCATATTCTCCTCCTTGTTTACGCTTACAATTTTTATTATACAGCTTTTGATTTAATCATGCTTTTTTCGTTTACTTCTAATAATAATATCTGTAATTACATCGATTCCCCAAAGAATCATACCAAATTGGAATAAGCCCGTAAGGGGATCTTTATTATTTTTTATACACCAATCAAACAAAGCTACAAACAATCCTATAATCCAATAACCTATCGAATTAAAAAAATCAGTCATAATTGTCCTCTTTCCTACTTGTTTTCAAATAAATTACGCTAATCCTTTTTGCTATTACATAAATTGTTAATCCGTTGTCTTCTAAGTATGATTTGATATCTATTCTCATCTTTCTCCAACCTCCACACTTATAGTATAGCACGTTTGTGATATAACACAAATGTGAAGTATCACAAATGTGCTATATTTTTAAATTTCTCTTAATTCCTAATTTGGCAACATTTTGTTAAACTAAAACTATTAAGAGGTGATTTAATGAGGGCCTTACTAAGTACTTTAAACAGATTAAATCATGTTTATGATCAACTCGATTTACTCAATTTTCGAGCTCACAAGAATCTTCCTTTAACTTTCAACAAGGAAGATAGTAAGAAGTTACTACCCCAAAACAAACGACTTTATTTCAGCTATTCTTATCTAAATAAAGAAAAATCTCGTTTAACAAATTTACTGTTGAACCAAATTATTGATTTACGTTTACCAATTTTTATCAAAAATAAGACTATCCATCCCCAGATGATCGATAAAGTTCTAAAACTGCAAAACATCAATCAAGCACCTGGCAAACAACGCTTCAAATTACCTTCCAGAAATCGTAAAATCAACAAATTAAAGCAATTGATCACGATGATTGAAAACGAAAATTTGAATCTTTGTCGAGGATATCTCAACCAAATTTATATCATTTTGCTAATCCATCATGCCCTACCCTTGGAATTACGAGATCAACGATATCAAGCTGGTGAATTACTTCAAGATAGCGATTTTCGGACGAAGCTTTTGCAATACGATTATGATCGCTACTTGTATGAAGAATTTGAACCGGAAAATTACTTACGACTCTTGATTTACAATCGTGTTCATCGGATGCCTGATTATGTCAAATCCTTTGAAGCTCGTAAAGTCCTACCAGAAGCTGCTGAATGCGGATTTTCTGCTACGGCTTTCCAAATTGCTATCGACGGTGTCAAAGAATTATACATCGCCTTTCGTGGAACTGAAGGTGGCGACGATAATACTATCAAATCCCGCAGCAAACGTTTTGAAGCTTCAATCTTAGAAACATACAAAGACTGGGATTACAACGTCAATGCTATTTTAATTGGCAGCGACAAAAATCTCAGTCAGTTAAAAATGGCTCGTCAATTCGTGCAATACGTTAAATCACGTAGCCTTTCTGACACCATGGTCTATGGTTTAGGACATTCCTTAGGTGGACATTTCGTGCAGACTTTGCAATTAATGGATGACTCTTTTGACGCTGGTTTCACGTTGAACTCTGCTCCAGTCAACTTAAAATTGATTCAGCATCTAAAACCAGAATTATTCACGCCTGAAATTTGGCAAAAATTATTTGATCTTACTGATGACACAGAAAATGTAAAATACATTACGACTGACTTGAAAAATCAAATCAACCGTTTGTTGCCACGAGACCACTCTGAAATCATCAACCAAAGCTTTGAACAAGATATGACCCAAGTTTTCTATGAACTACCTTTCACTATTTGGGTTGGTCAAAAATGGGAATATAATTTGAGCAATTGGCAATATCCATTCAAAAACCATCCCCGAGCCTTTTTAAGCAGTGGTGAAATCCACGCCTATCAAAGATTTTTCGAACAATTATTCGCTTATCTGACCATTTCCAATAATAGTGCTCAAGTTGTCAAAAACAGTATGAGTTTTATTAGACATCGAACGCGAATTTTGCACGATACAATCAATGATCCTAGAACGGCGAAATACTTTTTTGACTATGCTAATTATTTGTATCAGTCAGGAGTCTTTAAGGATCGGCCACAAAAAATTAGTCAAACTTTCATCGAAGAAAATAACTCTGTCCTCCGTGGTTCGTTACGTGAGTGGCCATTTTTAAAGAGCATAAACACTGATATGCTAGGCTTAGCGACCTACTTCCACGTTATAGATGGAGCTAAGCATTTCTTGAATCGTAAACCAACGAAATTATAAAAATTAGAACTTTATTAAAAAAAGGCTTGAACTTTTAATTTTATGTGCCTATAATACGAACCAACAAAACGTTGAAGAAAAAAGTAGAAATCTCAAAAACGCCTAGTGAGTCATGTTGAGTGAAAAATGACCGTCATGAGAATTTTGAAAATCATTTCTGAGTTCGGTGCCGATATGTAGGTTACCGTGGCTGCCACCATTATCAGGCTAGCGGATTATTTGTCCGTTAAGTGAGTGAGTATTTTTGTAATACCCATAAAAGGTGGTACCGTTCTATTTGAGCCCTTTTCCTTAGCTGGAAGAGGGCTCTTTTTGTTCCTAACGTTTTTAAAATTTCAAAAGGGGTGGTTAAAAATGGATTCTGATATTAGTGGCATTAAAAGCCCATCACAGATTAGAAACAACATTTTTAGGAGGAAGTTTTATGAAAGACGATTACGATTTATCAGGAGAAAAAAGAAGTAAGAAAAAATTACTACATCTACTAGTAGTATCATCATTAATTTTTGGAATGTTCTTCGGTTCTGGGAACTTGATTTTTCCAGTCCATTTAGGTCAATTATCAGGAAATAATTGGATGTCAGCTGCATTTGGTTTTGCAATTTCTGGTTCACTCTTTCCGTTACTAGCAATTTTGGCTGTTGTCGTAACAAAGAGTGATGGTTTATACGATCTAGCACGTCCAGTCGGTAAATTCTATGCCGCAATGTTCTTAGTTTTGGTTCACTTGACCATCGGACCTTTCTTCGGTACTCCACGTACTGCCGCTACTGCTTTTGAAATGGGGCTTAAACCATTCTTGCCAGCAAAATTCGACACCGTCGGGATGTTAGTTTTCACCGCTTTATTCTTTGGTTTAGCCTATGTTTTAACTGTTCACCAAAACAGATTATTGAAATACGTTGGAAAATATTTAAACACTATCTTCTTGGTATTATTAGCTGTTATCTTCGTGGTTGCCTTCTTGAACCCTATGGGTGGCTTGAATCACATGCCAACACAAGCTTATCAAACTAGTGCTACAGTCAGTGGTTTGCTCGAAGGCTACAATACGATCGATGCCGTTGCCCTTCTAGCTTTAAGTGTTACTTTCGTTCATGCTGTTAAAGGACTTGGCTACAAAGATAGAGAACTAACTGGTTTAACTGCTAAAGCTGGTTCTTTGAGTATCGCCTTAGAAGTTTTAGTTTACTTTGGATTAGTTCTTTTAGGATCATTTAGTTTGAGTAGATTAAGTCTTTCTGACAATGGTGGTACTGCTCTTTCACAAATCGTTAATTATTACTTCGGTAACTTCGGAGCTGCCTTCTTAGGTGTCTTAGTTACCTTAGGTGTTTTCACTACTGCTATGGGACTTGTTGCCTCATTCTCACAAGATTTCCACAAATTGTTCCCTAAAGTAAGTTACTTAGCTTGGCTACGTGTCACAACGGTCATGTCATTTGTTGTTGCTAACGCTGGACTTGATAACATCATCGCTTGGTCACTACCAGTACTAATGCTACTTTACCCACTATCATTAGCTTTGATCCTCGTTTCTTTGACCGTTCATTCAAAACCATACGCTGGGGTCGTTTATAAGATGACAATTGCTTTCACAGTTTTACCTGCTGTCTTTGATATGTTGAATGCTTCACCTGAAGCTGTTACAAACTTAACTTTCGTCAAAGCTGCACTAAACTTCTATCATCAATACGTTCCATTCGCCAGTTTAGGATTAGGCTGGGTCACATTGACTCTAGCAGGATTTGTTCTAGGATTAGTCTTTGGCAAATTAGGCGTCTTCGCTAGTCAAACAAATTCAGTTGAAAGTAGAAACTAGGATGATTGAAGTCGCATCTACTACTAAAGATTTCAATTTTCAGACAATCAGTGAGCTGTATTATAAAACTTGGCAATATGCTTACATTGGTCTAGTGCCACAAGCTTTATTAGATAATCTAAGAGTTGATATTTGGCATCCAGAGACTAGATGGAACAATACTTTAGTTGCCTTAGACGGTGAAAAAGTAGTCGGGGTTTGTTCATTTGGTCCTGCTAGACGTAAAAAGTATCAAGGATTTGGGGAGATCTATACGCTTTACATCTTGCCAGAATATCAACATCAAGGTATCGGTCAAAAGTTGTTCACCACTGCCTTAGAAAACTTAACTAAAAATTTTAATAACCTTTACTTGATTGTCTTGAAGAAAAATTTAATTGCCCAGGCATTTTATGAAATGTTTGGCTTTGAAGAAACGCTCGATCAAATCGCTGATCAAACAGAATATGGTCTCGTTCACGAAGTTGTCTTTACAATGAACGACAAAAAAAGCACCCTCGATTGAGGATGCTTTTTCATTTGCAATTAATTATGAATTATAGTCTCTTGTTTAATTCTTCGCCAAGTTCTTCATAACCAGGACGGCCAAGTAGACCAAACATGTTCTTCTTGTATGCTTCAACACCTGGTTGGTTGAATGGGTTAATACCATTCAAGTAACCAGAAATACCAACAGCAATTTCGAAGAAGTACATCAAGTAACCTAGGTTGAAGGCATCTTGTTTTTCAATGTGAACTGTCATAACTGGAACGCCACCGTCAGTGTGAGCTAGAACAACACCTTCGTAAGCTTTCTTGTTAACGAAGTCCATTGACTTGTTTTCCAAGTACTTCAAACCATCAAGGTTATCTTTTTCAGCAGGGATCTTAACGTCATGTCTTGGTGTGTCGATCAAAACAACAGTTTCCATCAAGTTACGACGACCTTCTTGAATGTATTGACCTAATGAGTGCAAGTCAGTTGAGAAGTTAGCTGATGATGGGTAGATACCCTTTTGATCTTTACCTTCAGATTCACCCATCAATTGCTTCCACCATTCACCAAAGTATTGAACGTTTGGTTCGTAGTTTTCTAGCAATTCTGTTGTGTAACCTTTACGGTACAAGATGTTTCTCAAAGCAGCATACTTGTATGCATCGTTCTTTGTTAGATCAGCTGATGAGTAGTCTGTACGAGCTTGTGCAGCACCTTCCATCAACTTGTCAATGTCGATACCAGCAACGGCGATTGGCAATAGACCAACAGCTGTAAGAACTGAGAAACGACCACCGATATCATCAGGAACAACGAATTCTTCGTAGCCTTCAGCATCTGATTCTGTCTTCAAAGCACCCTTAGCACGATCTGTTGTAGCGTAGATACGTTCCTTAGCACCTTCAACACCATACTTTTCAATCAATTTAGCCTTCAAAATTCTGAAAGCAATTGAAGGTTCTGTTGTTGTACCAGATTTTGAAATGATGTTAACACTGAAATCACGGTCGCCGATAACGTCTAGTAAATCAGCTAAGTAATTTGGAGAAATTGAGTTACCACAGAAGTAAACTTCTGGAACATCTTTTTCATTCTTAACATTGTAGAATGATGAACTTAGGAAGTCGATTGCAGCACGTGCACCTAAGTATGAACCACCAATACCGATACCAATGAAGACTTCTGAGTCTGATTGGATCTTCTTAGCAGCTTTCTTAATACGAGCAAATTCATCTTTGTCATAGTCAACAGGCAAATCGATGAAACCACGGAAGTCAGCACCGGCACCAGTACCCTTACGTAGTTCTTCGTCAGCAGCATTAACTAAAGCTTGCATTTCGCCGACTTCGTTGTCTTGAACAAACTTGCTCAATTTTGAATCATCAAATTTAATTTGAGTCATTTTTTTCTCTCTCCTCCATATATATCATCAAATCTAAGATTAATCATTTTCGAAGAAAATTTCAAATTTTTATTAGCTTTTTTATCCATTTTCCCAAAAAATATAATAAATACCCTACCACAGCACCTAAAGTGTTGAAGATAACGTCATCAATATCGGTGACGCCGGTGTGCAAAACAAACTGTAAAGCTTCAATTGACACTGAGATCATCGCACCCATTAAGACAACTTGCAGGAAGTTGAGGTGGCGCTTACTTAATGCGGGAATGAAAAACCCCATCGGTACGAACCACACAATATTACCATACAAATTATAAAAAAAGTCGACCAATGACTTAGCATCTGCCAATTTCATTGTTTCTATCAGTGGAATAGTATTTATATCGGTTAACGGACGATGCCAATAAAATTTGAATTGCCATATGAAATAGCCATCTCGAAAAACTGTCAAAGCAAAAAGTAGGAAAACATAAAATACGAACATGCTGAGCCAAAACTCATACCAAAAGGTAGTTTTTCTTCTCTTTATTTTAACCCAGATATACCTTAAAATTATAAAAATTAAAGTATATAATATTGCTTTATCAACAGCGTAAAAAGAAAGCCGAATCAATGGAAAATGATTAATTTTTGTTGCAAAGCGCTCATATATATAACTATATAACGGTCCTAAAAATATCATTTTGCTCATTCTTTCCCACTTTTTACCTATAACGTATTATACTAACAATTAAGTGATTTATTTAGTCTTTAAATAGATTTATTTAAGAATTTTTAAAAACAAGGAACTTTCAATGAATAAATTAAAAAATATTTTGAATAAACGACTTGGCTTTATGGGCCTACTAGTAGCTTTACTATGGATCAAAACGGTTATTGCCTACTATTCTGATTTTTCATTAGGCGTTTCGGACCCGTTACAACACTTCATTTTGATAATCAATCCTATTGCTACAGCCGTTATACTTTTAAGTATAGCGTTATACATCAATCGCCCCAAAATTTCCTATATCGTTATGGGGTTCATCTATCTGTTGGAATCCGCCCTTTTATATGGAAACATTCTTTATTACCGAGAATTTAGTGATTTTCTATCCTTTAACACGATTGCTGGGGCTGCTAAAGTTTCCAAAGGTCTCGGTGGTAGTGCCGCTAATTTAGTCCAAATTCATGATTTTATTTATGGTTTAGATTTCATTATTTTAGCAATTTTGTTACTTACTCATTATATCAAAATTGATCCCCAACCAATGAAAAAGTTAACTGCAATTGCAACAACTTTTTTGGGTATTTTTTTATTTTCACTGAACTTAACTATCGCCGAAAGTAACCGTCCGCAATTGTTAGGTCGAACTTTTGATCGTGCTTATATTGTTAAGTATTTAGGACTAAATAGTTTTCTAGCCTATGATTCGATTAAAACAGTTCAAAATAATCAAGTTCGTTCGGAAGCTGTTGGAACCGATATGGATGATGTTTTAACTGAAGTCAAAAAGAATTATGCCAAACCTAACCCTGTTTATTTCGGCAAGGCTAAGGGTAAAAATATCATTGTCATTCATTTGGAGAGTTTTCAACAATTCCTCATTAATTACAAAGTCAATGGTCAAGAAGTTACACCGTTTTTAAACAGTCTTTACAGCGATAAAAATACAATGTCATTTGACAATTTTTATCATGAAGTCGGACAAGGAAAAACTAGTGATGCTGAAAACATGCTAGAGACTGGACTCTTTGGATTACCCGAGGGATCTCTCTTCTCAAAACTTGGTAGTGACAATACTTTCCAAGCTGCTCCAGCGATTCTAGGACAACAAGATGGCTATACTAGCGCCGTCTTCCACGGTAATATTGGAAGTTTTTGGAATCGTGATAATGTTTATAAAAACATGGGCTATGATTATTTCTTTGATTCTACTTATTTCAATAAAACTGATAATTCGAGTTTGGAATATGGAATGAAAGACAAGTTAATGCTCTCAGAAAGCGTTAAATACCTCGAACAGCTGCAACAGCCTTTCTACACTAAGTTTATTACCGTTACTAATCATTATCCATTTGAATTGCCAGATGAAGATAACGATGGTTTCCAAGCACCAAATACTAATAACAGTGCTGTGAATAATTATTTCTTAACGGCTCATTACTTGGATAATGCCTTGGAAGAATTCTTCAATTACTTGAAGTCGAGCGGTATTTACGATAACTCCATGATTGTTTTATACGGTGACCATTATGGATTATCAAATAATCAAAACCCTGACTTAGCACCGCTATTAGGTATCAATTCTGATAATTGGACTGACTTCAACGATTCGCAAATGCAAAAAGTTCCTTTTATGATTCATATGAAAGGCCTAAAAGGTGGTATCAATCATTCCTATGGTGGAGAAATCGACGTTCTACCTACCATCTTGCATTTAGCTGGTATCAATACTAAGCAATACGTTCAACTAGGAACTGACTTATTATCTAAACAACACAACCAAATCGTCATCTTTAGAAATAAAAACTTCGTCACGCCACATTACACAGTTCTAAAAGATGGCAATGGTGATCCGAAAGTTTATAAGAATAAAACTGGCGAATTAGTCGATTTAAGTCAAAATCCTGAATTAAAACAAAAAGTTGCTAAATGGCAACAATACGTCAATGATAAGTTGAAACTCTCCGATACTATCAACAACAAGAATCTGTTGAGATTCTACACACCAACTGGTTTTACACCGGTTGATAGTAAAGAATATAATTATCAAAATGAGATTCAAAAACTAGTTGCCACGAGAAATGATCTCGGATTGAAGTCAACGAGTGTCTATTCGCAAAACGGCAACAAATCAACTACTGATCTCTATACAACTAATGCTCCCGAACTAAATGGCGACAGAAGTGTTATTGATAGTTGGTCCAGCGTTCTCAAGGGAAAAAATGATTCTACTAAGTAAGTCAGCGGAAGCTGGCTTTTTTTCTTTTCTCAAATAACGTATTATTTAATTAATGAATTAATTTAGTTATGAGGGACATTATGCAAAAAATAAAATCCATATTGAACACTCGATTAGGATTCATGGGTTTCCTAGTCTTGTGCCTATGGTTAAAAACAACGATCACCTATTATTTAGACTTTAATTTAACAATCAATAATTTATGGCAATACTTTTTTATGACAGTTAATCCCTTAGCTACATTAGTTTTCTTACTAGGATTAGCACTCTACATCAATAAGCCCAAGATTTCATATTTAGTCATGGGGCTTATTTATCTTGCTGACTCAATTTTTATCTACGCTAATCTACTATATTATCGTGAAATGGCTGACTTCATTTCAGTCAGTACGATGCTTGGCGTTACTAAAGTTGCTAAAGGCTTGGGCGCCAGTACTTTGAGTTCGATGCAGCCAAGAGATCTGATCTACTTGATTGACTTTGTAGTGATAATTTTGTTATTCGCAACTCGTTTTGTAAAAATCGACCAACGTCCCTTTAGAAAACTCAATGCCCTAGCTACTAGTATGTTAGGAATTGCTTTATTTTCTGCTGATCTAGCGGGTTCTGAAGCCAACCGCCCACAATTGCTAGGTAGAACTTTTGATCACTCTTACATCGTCCAATATCTCGGCATCAACTCATTTTTAGGCTATGATTCAGTCCGTTCAGTTCAAAACAACCAAGTGCGTTCTAATGCTACCGAAGCTGAAATCGATGGCGTCTTAGATTATGTAAATAACAATTATGCCAAACCAAATCCTAAGTACTTCGGTAAAGCCAATGGCAAAAATATTATCATCATCCATCTAGAAAGTTTTGAGCAATTTCTGATCGGCATGAAAGTTAATGGTCAAGAAGTTACGCCATTTATAAATAGTCTTTACAATGACCAAAATACCCTTTCATTCGACAACTTCTTCAATGAAGTCGGTAATGGTCGAACGAGTGATGCAGAAACAATGCTTGAATCAGGTTTATTCGGATTACCTGAAGGTTCATTTTTCCAAAAACTTGGTGGCGACAACATTTTTCAATCCGCTCCAGCAATTTTAGCTCAGCAAAAAGGTTATACGAGTGCTGTTTTCCACGGTAATATCGGAAGTTTTTGGGGACGAAATATTACCTATAAAAACATGGGCTACAATTATTTCTTCGATAAAAGCTACTATGACACCAAAGATTCTGATAGCTTATCGCTAAACGGCTATGGTGTTAAAGACAAGTTGCTCTTTTCTGAAGGGGTCAAATATCTAGAACAAATGCAACAACCCTTCTATACCAAATTCTTAACTATCACTAATCACGTCGGCTATCAATTTTCTGATGAAGACAATGCCGGTTTCCAAACTTCTGACAACGAGAACCCTATTGTAAACGACTATTTCAAAACTGCCCATTATCTCGATAAATCAGTCGAAGAATTTTTCAATTATCTAAAGGCTTCCGGCTTAGAAAAAAATACTATGGTCGTACTTTACGGTGATCATTATGGATTAAATGACGAACAACACAAAGCTCTTTCGACAATGATTGGCAAAACCCCAGAGACTTGGACAAAATTTGACAATACTCAAATGCAACGTGTTCCTTTTATGATTCATATGAACGGACTAAAAGGTGGAATTAATCACACTTATGGTGGCGAAATTGATGTTCTGCCAACAATCTTGCATTTAGCTGGAGTCAACACTAAATCGTACGTACAGTTAGGAACCGATTTACTTTCCAAGCAGCATAATTCAATCGTTGCTTTTAGAAAGAAAAGTTTCGTAACGCCAAAATACACTGTCATCAGAAATGGAGCTTCGACAACTGTTTATGCCAATGAAACCGGTGAAGAGATCGATATGCGCAACAATCCTGAATTAGTCACTAAAGTTGCTAAATGGGAAGAAGATGTTGATACCAAGCTCAAGACCTCTGACAATATCAATAACAAAAACTTGCTTCGCTTCTATACACCAAAGGGCTTCACTCCTACTGATCCGAATAATTATTCTTATTTGAATCAAGTGCAACAAATGGAGGAACTTCGTAACAAACTCGGAGATAAATCAACTAGTCTC
This sequence comes from Companilactobacillus farciminis KCTC 3681 = DSM 20184, assembly GCF_002706745.1. Classification (NCBI taxonomy): domain Bacteria; kingdom Bacillati; phylum Bacillota; class Bacilli; order Lactobacillales; family Lactobacillaceae; genus Companilactobacillus; species Companilactobacillus farciminis. The sequence continues at coordinate 1,812,868 of NZ_CP017702.1, forward strand.
TATTCAAAAAATGGCAATAAATCAACAACCAATCTCTATACAACTGATGCGGTACAATTACAAAATGATCGTACGCCAATCGATAGTTGGGACTATTTGAATCAAAAATAAAAAAGGAATCTCATCAAATGTAGCTATAACTACACTCAAATGAGATTCCTTTTTTAATTATTAATCTTGTTTTTGTTCATCTTTCTTATGTTCGAATCCTTCATCAAACAATGTCACGGTGAACGTCGTTCCTTCGTTGAGCTTACTCTTAACTTCAATTTCACCACCATGGTTTTCCACCAATTGATGGACGATTGAAAGTCCAAGTCCTGACTCACCATATTTACGATTCTTACGAGATGGATCAGCTTTGTAGTAACGGTCCCAAATATTCTTGACTTGGTCTTCTGACATCCCGATACCAGTATCAGAAATTATGAAGACTGAAGCGTGACGTTCCTCATTACGACTGCCACTAATAAATATCTTGCCATCCTTCGTAAACTGAATAGCATTTTGCATGATATTAAAGATCACTTGTACAAAACGGTCATAATCGGCGTAGGTCTTCAATTCACCTTCATAAGGTTTCAAAATCAACTCATCACCAGCTGTTTTAGCCTTTTTATCCAATTGCGACGTAATATCATGCAATGGTTTATTAGCATCGAAAACTCGTTTAGCCATAGTGATTTGGTTAGTTCTAATCTTTTCATAATCCAAGTTCTCGTTGACTAATCGAATCAAACGCTTAGTTTCATTACGCATCAATTGAATACTTTGACCTTTAGACTCTTCAGGAATGGCATCATAAGCTAATCCTTCCAGAAGTCCATTAATAGTCGTCAGTGGCGTTCTCATTTCGTGAGAGGCATCGGCCATAAATTCCTTACGACGCTGTTCCTGACGTTTAATTTCAGTATCAGAGGCCTCTAGTGACTTAACCATCTGGTTGAAATCATCAGCCAAATCGTCTAATTCGTCGCGACCTTTACTCTCGATATGAACTGAGAAATCATTATTGGCAACTCGTTTGGTAGCTCCACGCAAGCGATTGATTCGGTTGACTTGATATCTCGACAATAAGAAACTCAAAATAATCGCTGCCAAAAGAGAAATCAGCAAGGCAAAATAAAGTCGACTGTTGATCTCACCGATATTAGTTTGCAATTCCGAGACATCTGAACCTGCCCAGACAGCCGCAATCAACTTACCATTTTGGAACCACGGCGTTAGAACGTAAACATAACTGCGGTTGTCATCTTTTCGAAGTCTTGGATTACCTTCGGTATTTTGCGATTTTTGAATATTACGAATCGTCTTACCTTGCTTGAGCTTTTTCCAGTAAGATTGCTTCAAGTGCAATTTCACATTCGTTGGTGGCGTTGGATAAACTTGGTTATTGTTGTAATCAAAAATAGCGAATTGAACATTTCTCTCAGATAAAACTTGTTCAACCGTTCTAATGTTGTCGCCAGTGATGTTATGAATCTGCCCAGTTTTAGGATCAGTTTTCAAAGCTATCTTTTCCAGATTACCAGCATAACTTTCCAAACTCTTGTAAGTTCGATTGTATTCCCAGTTCGTAGCTGCACTAGTGACGGAATACAAAATAATTCCAAGAGTCGTCAAAATAACGATCAAAAAACTCAGCATGTTTTGATAGATTAATTTCATTATGCCTTATTCTTTGCTCCTGTATCATCGAATTTGTAGCCAACACCCCAAACAGTTTCAATAACTTGCGGTCCAACCTTTTCAATCTTTTGACGCAACTTCTTAATATGGGCATCAACGGTTCTTTCTTCACCGAAGTAATCGTAATCCCAAACTTGTTCTAGCAATTGTTCACGTGAGAAAACTTGTTTAGGCTTACTTGCTAAAGTCTTCAACAAATCAAATTCCTTCGGTGTTAAATCAGGAATCTCTTTGCCATTCAAATAAGCTTCACGAGTATTTGAGTTTAATTTGAAGAAACCAGTATTGATATCAAAGCCGTCGTCAGCTTCTTCTACTTCAGCGTTAACAGGAGTTGATTCAGCTAATTTTTCTGCCATATTCTCATCACGACGATGGATAGCTTTCATTCTAGCAATCAAAGTAATGGGACTGAATGGCTTTGTGACGTAGTCGTCAGCTCCAAATTCCAAACCGAGTACTTGATCACTTTCTGTATCACGAGCTGTCAACATGATAATAGGAACGGTCTTGGAAACTTTTCTAATTTCTTTAGCAACTTCCATCCCATCTTTTCCCGGTAAGTTCAAGTCTAAGGTAATCATGTCCCATTTGTCGGGATCTTCGTTGAACATATCAACGGCTTCATTACCGTCGTAGGCAAAACTTGCTTCCCATTTTTCTTTTTGGAAAAACATGCCCATCATTTCAGATACAGACTTGTTGTCCTCAATCATTAATATTTTCATAAACATATCACTCCATATGTGAGATTTGACTATATCATTACAATAAAAATTGTTACCATATTACTAGTATACAAAATAAAATTAAGTTGGTGATTTTTTGCAAAACAATTATCGTGGTACCGTCTTCTTTGATTTGGACGGAACCTTACTAAACGCCGAATCTCGAGTGGATGACTCCGTAGCAACAGCAGTCCACCAATTGAAAGAGAATGGCTATTTACCAGTTATCAGTACTGGGCGCTCCCCTATCGAAATCGAGGCTGCTACTAGTACGACTGGTATTGATACTTATATTACTTTAAATGGCGCATTTGTCCAATCACAGGATAAGGTCATTTATCAAAATAATATTAAACCTGAATTAGTCAAGCAAGTTATCGAACAGGCGAAAGAATTCGGCGACAGTGTCAGCATGCACTCTCCGACTGAATCATTTCTCAGTGAAGCTAGTCCGTTCGTTGAAGAATTTTATCGTGCCGTTGATATCGATTTACCTTTAATCGACCCACTCTTTTACCAAAAGGGTGATGTTCCTATGGTCGTAGTCGTATCAGGCGGCGATTCAGAACGTTATCAAGAAAAATTCCCTGAACTAAAATTCTACAAAACTGGTCCTTATTCAATCGATACTGTCGAAAAAGACGTCTCCAAAATGAGTGGTATCAAACATCTTATTAAAGGCTTAGCTTTAGAAGACAAGCCAGTTTACGCATTCGGCGACGGAACTAATGATTTACCAATGATCAAATATGCTGATTATGGAATTGCCATGGGTAATGGTATAGATTCAGTTAAAGACGCTGCTACTTATATTACCACTGAAAACGTTAACGGTGGTATTGTTAACGGCTTGAAACATTACAATTTAATCTAAATAAAGAGGATGACACTCACTTAAGTATCATCCTCTTTTTAGCTTAAATTAAGCTTTAATAACTACTTTGCCCATCATGTGACCAGCTTCAACTAATTGCGTAGCTTTTTTAATATTTTCTAAGTTAAAGCCATGGAAGACCCTTGTCACGGTTGAATCAATCATGCCACTGTCTAGACCTTGAGCTAATTTCTCCAGATAGTCGCCTTGTGTGGACATTGAAGCCAACTTGAATTTAGCTTTAGTAAACATCCACTCCCAAGCAAAGTTGACCGATTTTTGTTTCAAATCAGCAATTTGTGATTCACGTAGATTAGTAATCGTTGCAAAGGTTCCGAATGGTTTGATCAATTCTACGATTTCTGACCAGTGTGGATCATTGTCACTCAACCCCAAAATGTAATCGACATTCTTTATTCCTAGGTCGTGAACTTGTTCAATTAGGTCATGATGATGATTGACCACTAAATCAGCTCCTAAGGTTTTGACCCAATCGACCTTTTCTGACGTTGAAGCAGTAGCAATCACTCTTAGACCGGCTAAATGAGCCAATTGAATGGCAATCGAACCGACACCACCGGCACCATTGATAATCAAGACAGTTTTATCCCGATTGTCGTGAGTCGGATTGATCTGTAATTTTTCAAATAATAGTTCACTAGCTGTCAAAGTTACTAATGGCATAGCGACACTTTTCTCAATCGAAGTCTTCTTTGGTGCATGAGCTACAATTCGTTCATCAATCAATTCATATTCTTGATAAGAACCGTCACGAGTGTAGTCGCCAGCAAAAAAGACTTTGTCGCCGACTTGGAAATTTTTAACTTCACTACCGACTTCATCGACTACGCCATAACCGTCATAGCCTAAAATTTTGGGATCTGACAATTCATCAACAATTTTCTTTCTAGTAGCGATATCCACAGGATTGATCGAAATACCCTCAATTTTGACTAACAAGTCTCTTCCTGTGGGATTTTCTTTAGTTTTTTCAAATTCTGTAAAGCTTTCAACTTTATCATTAGTGACACCGAATGCTTTCATAAATTAACCCTCTTTTTGTAGCTTTACCTCATTTTATAACAAAAAATCCGCTAACTCCAAATTAATGGTGAAAACGGATTTATAATTATTCGAATGTAGTTGTTTAACCGATAATTTCAACGGTTGCGCTAGTAATTCCATATGAAGGAATCATACTATTTGGCATCGCCATATCGATTTGGTATGGATTGTCATAGGCAAATGTTCCGGTATCGTTAACAGTACGATAATAGACATCCCCTTGAGCTGTAGTAATCTTCAAACGTGATCCGCGTGGAATAACATTTAAGTTAGTAGCAACTCCTGAATAACCCATGTTTGATCCTAAAACAGCTGGATCATAAAAACTGATTTTGAAAGTCCCAACATTGCGACCAACTGATTGCATTTCTACAGGTGGTTCAGCAGCGGCTTGTGTAATAGCTTGTTGTGACTGTTCGAATTGTTCTGGTTGTGATTCTTGAACTGGTGCATGATCAACCTCAACTTCTTGTTGAAGTGTTTCTACATCAGCCATATTTGGATCTTTTTCACTGTGACTAATACCTGGCATAAATTCCTTGTTACCTGGTAATGATACCTTTTTGTTTAGTGTGTTAGCATCATCATTAACTGTTTGATGTGTTTCCAAATTAGTTAATGTTTTATGAAAATCCGTTGTATTACTTACTTGTTCAGTTGATGTATCGGCAGCATATGCGACTGTGTATCCCATTCCCCCTGTGACGATCAAACTGATAATAAGTAGTGCATCTAATTTAATTTGCTTTAGCAACTAATCTCTCCCCGGTTTTATGTTTACCAGAGGACACTATACAAGATGAATATGACAAACATATTACAGACACAATAAAAAAATTCCAGTGAACTAGATTTCTGTAATCTTTTTGTAATGAGATTCATATTGTTTTATATTATTTAGAATATTTTGACAAAAGCGGTGAATTTTAACATATTGTGAGTTATTTATCAATGTTTTTGTAACCGATTACCACATCTTAAAAAAATATTTTTGTTTGCGAGAACAAATATTTGTTGAATAAATTTTTTTGTGATAATTTAGAAACATCGAAGGATATGGAGGAGTTTTATATGTCAAAAAAAATTGCTGTTGTAGTTGGTAGTTTACGTAAAGGATCATTCTCAAAACAAATTGCTAAGAATGTTATGAAGTTATTCCCTAGCGACTACGAACCAGAATTTGTTGAAATTGGTAACCTACCACTTTATAACGAAGATATTGATACACCTGAAAACGTTCCTGCAGAATATACTGCATTCAGAGACCAAATCAAAGAAGCTGCTGGTGTTTTATTCGTCACACCTGAATACAACCGTTCAATTCCTGGTGGCTTGAAGAACGCTATTGATGTTGGTTCTCGTCCTTATGGTCAAAGTGCTTGGGACAAGAAGCCTGCTGCTGTAATCAGTGTTTCACCTGGTGCTATTAGTGGTTTCGGTGCTAACCATGCTCTACGTCAATCATTAGTATTCTTGAACATGCCAACATTGCAACAACCAGAAGCTTACATCGGAAATGTTACAAACATTCTTGATGAAGACGGCAACGTTGCTGAAGGTACAGTTGGTTTCTTACAAAGTATCGTTGATGCTTACGTTGAATTATTAAACAGATATTAATTAACACAAAAAGTGAATCAATTCCTAATCGAATTGGTCCGCTTTTTTTTCATCTAAAATTTTAATTTCAAAACTGCTCTCAAAACATTGATGGCAGATTTTTGTAAATCTCCTAAGTACAAATCATTATTGTCTTTCCACTTACCAGAAAGTAAAACATGATTTTTATCAGTAATTTGGGCCACGCCGTCATAAACCCAATCTTTGAGTCGATCTTTTAAGTTTGAATCATCGCCAATTCTGAGTTTAACGAGCACGTCTCCTTCGTTATCAACGATGAAATCATTCCACATCTCAGTTTCCGTGCTACGTTTCTTCAAGAAATCATAACCATGTTTGATTAACAAATTACCTTGCTCATCAAATTCCGGTCCAAAGTCAGTCACCGCACTCATCAACTCTGATTTTGAACTTCCCGGCATGATCAAGTCATTTCCAGCGTGCATGCTTTGTTTAGGATCAGCTGAACTGAACCAATCGGTCATAACTAAGCCCTCGAAATGCCATTCATCACGTAAAACATTCGTTAGTAATTCAAAGTTACTACCAGAAAAAATGCCGTTGACGCGATTGTAAGAAGTCATGATAGAAACTGGTGCACAAGTCTTGATAGCAATCTCAAAATTACGTAAATAAATCTGACGTAGAGCTTGTTCGCCAATAACACTGTTGCCATAATTTCGATGACTTTCTTGATTGTTACCGAAGAAATGCTTAATCGTCACGCCGATTCCATGATGCGTTTGGACACCTTTTGTTTCAAAAGCAGCCATTGTTCCTGACAAATAAGGATCTTCTGAGAAATATTCAAAATTGCGTCCACCGAGTGGATCACGATGAATATTCATACCTGGAGCTAACCACAGATCAACTCCAAATTCTTTTAATTCAGTTCCAACGGCAAAACCAACTTTTTCAATCAAATCTTTATTCCAAGTTTGTGCTAAAGCTGTTCCAATTGGCCAAGCTGTCGCAAAATGCTCAATTACCTGGTCGTTTCGTTTATAAACTGGCTCAACTCTAACTCCCGCAGGTCCGTCGGCCATAACAATTGCTGGAATCCGTTTATTCTTAATTGTTCCAGTTTGCCCGGCAGCTCCCGGAACTAAATCTGAAGAAATACCAACGACGCCATTTTTGTTAGCTGACATTTGGCCTTCAACTAAATCGACTAATTCTTGATCAGTTAAACTAGCAACGAATTCTGCTAACTCGACATCGCCATTACTTACATCGTCTAAAGTTTTGCCCGCTGCATTGCGAACGTGTTCAATGATTTGATTCAAGCCTTTACCTGGTAAGTCTTCACGTTTTTCAACAAAAGTTGTCACGTCATTCTTTTCTTGGTAATGAGCAAACTTTGTCTCTGGGAAATTAGTGGCTTTTAATAAGAAGAAAGGTACTCCACTGACATTTTTCAAAGATACTTTATTAGCTGTCAAAGTAGTTGGATCAATTCTTGGTACTAACAAATTATCAACTTTTTTTAAGATAACCTTCTCATCCAATTTGAAAGTTGCGACTACTTGTGTGTTTTTCGAACTATTACCCACTCGCAAGTAATAAGTTCCCGGCATCAAAACGTAAGCGCCCAATTCACTGTCAAAGATGCTCAAATCAGACATTGGAACAGTAAATTCCAAAGTTTGACGAGCATTTGGACGTAGTGAGGTCGTCTTTTGATAAGCTACCAAGTCTTGATAAGGTGTCGGAATATCGGACTGAGGCTTTGATACATAGACTTGTACCGTCTCTTGACCAGAAAATTTCTCACTGCTATTTTCAACCGCAACTTGTAGACGAATCCGATCTTCATTAACATTGACCTTTTGCGTCTTTAAGAAAAACTTCGCATAACTTTGACCAAAACCGAATTCAAAACGTGGTTTAATTTGAAAACTGTCAAAATAACGATATCCGACATAAATTCCTTCAACATATTCCGGATTAGACATCCCAAAATTTTCGGAACTAGGATAATCTTCATAGTTATAAGCCCAAGTATCGGTCAATTTACCAGAAGGTGTTTTGGTGCCATCGAGAATTTCTGCCACAGCATCACCAGCCGTCATCCCCAATTGAGAAACCAAAACGACACTATCAAGCATTGGACATTGATCGATGAAACTAGTATCCATAACACCGCCAACGTTTAATAGGACGATACTATTAGAATAAAATTGACTCATTTGGATGATATTTGATAACTCATTATCGGTTAACTTAAAGTCACCTTTACGATTGCGGCGGTCATAATTTTCACCAGATACACGAGAAATCACATAAATCCCCGTTGCTGCATCCTCAAATTCAGCTATCTCTGGGTCTTTAAAAGTGAACCCTGGTGCCAAAATTGCCATCGGGTCATCCTTTAATTTTTCATCGTGCTCATGCTTTTGTTGCTGATAGAAACGTTGCAATCGCATCAACCAAGACTTAGTCGTAACTGTAAAACCAGCATTTTCTAAACCTTGCAAAATACTAACGACACTTCTTTGGTTAACGTCACCTGAACCAGTTCCACCCTTTACAGTGGCAAAAGCACCGTGTCCATATAGAGCAACTGTTTTATTTTTTAATGGTAAAGTTTGATTTTTATTTTGTAATAAAACGATAGCCTCTTGAGCAGCATCTTTAGCTAACTCTTGATTTTCAAGCTCTCGTTGAGAAATATTTTCCATCTCAAAACCTCTTCTCTGGTGGAAATTTTATTAACTTAATTTTACACTTTTATGTACTAAAGGTCGAAATTCCAAAAAGTATTTTGAATTGTGTGTTATGATGCCGTCGTCCGTTCGGCCCTGGAAAATTGCTGGAACGCCATGGGCACGACTTGGAGCCTTTGCTAAGACCAAACCCGGGCAAAGTCTTCAAGCTCGACCTTTCACTAGGCAATAAATTGCCAAGAGAAATTTCATGGCTGAGCATTTTCCAGAACCTCACTCCCGACTAGATAGTGATTTCTATCTTTATATAAATTACTTCAGAAAATTAATAGAAGATATTATTAGAATTGCAGTAAATTGCTGTGGTTCTAGTAGTATCTTCTTTTTATATGCGTTGTAAAAAATAAATAGAATTGTTATTTAAAAAGTATGTGTTTAATTCTATCTAAATAGAAGTTGAAATTTAGTCGGGAGCAAAAGCCCTGTGATGGCTCAGCCGCCAGATTTCTTGTTAGTGCTTTAGCACTTACAAGAAGGCCTAGTTTTGAGATTTTGCGTCTTTGGGGCCATGCAAAAGCTCAAAATAGTGCCGGCAGCGTTCCAGCCAATCACAGGGCTTTTGCGGACGACGGCATATTTAACTAAACCCAAACTACCTTATTTAAGAAACTTACTAAACAAAAACTTATGCACGACAACCACAATAGCTAACAAAATAACCCCAATCAAAACTTCGCTGAACAAAAAATTCCATCCCAATGCCAAAAAGATATTCAAAAGCGGATTATTCAAAATCGAAACCAACAATAAAAACAAAATTATGTCTGCTGTATAAATACTCATGTTTTCCTCCATATACTAGCTAATAGTATATCCAAAAATTGTATAATAATAGTAGAAAAAAGTTATACGAGGTGAAAAATGTTAAAGGGTAAAAACATTGCAGTCTATGTCAGTGGTGGCATTGCTGCATACAAAACGCTCAATGTTGTTAGAGCATTGATCAAACAACATTCTAACGTACAAGTCATTATGACTAAGGAGGCTCAACAATTTGTCACACCGTTGACCTTTGCTACTTTGAGCCAACGACCCGTCATTACTGATAATTTTACAGCCCAAACTAGTAACGACGACTTTATTCCCCACATCAAATTGGCTTTGTGGACTGATTTAGCAATTGTTGTTCCAGCTACTGCCAATATTATCGGGAAAATGGCTAACGGTATCGCTGATGATATTGCATCAACTAGTTTACTAGCTACTAAAGCTCCTAAACTGGTTTTCCCAGCAATGAACACTGATATGCTAGAAAACCCTGCTGTCCAAAGAAATCTTCAATTCTTGCAAGCTAATAATGTCAAAGTTGTTCAACCAGCAACTGGCTTTTTAGCCGAAGGGATGACTGGCAAAGGTCGTCTACCTGAATTAGACCAAATCATGACTTCTATCGAAGAGTTCTTTATTGAACCTAAACTAAAAGGTAAAAAAATTATCGTCACTGCCGGTGGTACTAAAGAAGCCATCGATCCAGTCAGATATATCGGCAATCGTTCCTCTGGCAAAATGGGTATCGCTATGGCGCAAGTTGCCCGTGATTTAGGTGCTGACGTTACTTTGATTACTAGTGTTAAAACCGAGTTATCTGGTGTCAATAAAATAGAAATTCAAACAGCAGACGAATTAATGGCAGCTTTACGACAAGAATTTCCCCAAGCTGACGTATTAGTTATGGCTGCCGCGGTCGCTGACTTCAAACCGATGACGGTTGCTGATCAAAAGATCAAGAAAAACCCCAATGAAGATATCTTCACTATCAAATTAACCAAGAATCCTGATATCCTAAAAACTATCGCTGCTACAAAAACTAACCAATTCGTCGTTGGCTTTGCTGCCGAAACACAAAATCTTTTGGATAACGCCGAGAAGAAGCTCAATAGTAAAAATGCTGACGTCATCTTAGCCAACAATGTTGCTCAAGCTGGTGCTGGATTCGGTGTCGATACTAACAAAATGACCCTTTTACAGAAAAATCATACTCCAGAAACTTGGCCTTTGATGTCAAAAGTCGACGTCGCTAAGAAATTCTGGGACTTCTATTTACAACAATAATCTCACCCTAACATTTTTACACCCCCAACAAAAAAGACTTAGAAAATCAGTTATGATCTTCTAAGTCTTTTTCTATTGCGGATTTTCTGAATCGGAATAATAAATTGGTTCTGGAGCATCAAAATCAGTTTCTTGTAACCAATTTTTCAAATCTTCTCCGAGTTTTTTTGCCATTTGAGATGAAACGGCAATTTGCTTTCTAGAAATGTGATTAACGTGAACACCAGCCGTAATCGTACAGCTACCTGGTAAATCCGACTGAATTATTTTAGCAACTCGAACGGCTAAAACGTCGTCTTTATGAAATCTACCATCATGGCTCGGATAACGAATCGTTTGAATATCAGTCTTCTTCGTCAAAGTAGTCACTGTTCCAATGTGAGGTGTATCGCCGCCAGTTATCGTTACGAACAAGTCTTTACCAATTACAAAAACTTCCAAATTCATCGTGTAATTTTCTTGTGTGACTGAAAACTTCATTAAATTCCCTCCCAACGACCGTCAGAATCGTTTTCGATTCCTAAAGCATCTAATTCCTTCATTGTTTGATGATCAACTAAATCTTGAATGGTTTGGGGATGGTTATAAAAAGCTGGAATAGGGGGAATCATTTGCACGCCCATCTTAGATAATTTAGTCATATTTTCCAAATGGATCGTATTCAACGGCGTTTCTCTGGGAACAATAATCAATTTACGCTGTTCTTTTAACGTAACGTCAGCAGCACGAGAGATTAAATTATCACCGATACCAACAGCAATACTAGCAACGGTCTTCATACTTGCGGGTACGATTACCATCCCATCAGTCAAAAATGAACCACTGGCAATGGTTGCACCTAAGTCGCTGTCGCTATAAAAATAATCTGCCAACTGCTTAATATCTGCTAGAGACATGTCAGTTTCTAGCTGCAAATTCTTTTTAGCCCAAGCACTCATAACGACATGCGTCTCCACATTTTCAATCTGACTTAGTTTCTTCATCAAATCAATTGCATAAATCGTTCCTGAAGCACCGGTAATTCCGATGACAATTTTTCTCTTACGTGCCATTTCAACACTTCCCCAATCTAAATATTTCTGCCAGTCTTTCACTTCTTTAAACGAAGCTCTGATGAATTGGTCTTTCATGTCAAATGGAACTGTTCCATCGATGATAGTCTTGGAACTCATCCCACGAAAACGAATCGACTTAGGATCATATTCTGGCCTTTCTGAAGGATCAAGTGGATGATTACGCATTCCCGGTAGAACCATGATATCTTTGTCCCCTTGGAAACGGGTATTCATTGTCCAAACAACGTCGTTCATGTCAAAAATATCAACATCTTCATCTACTAAAAAGACGGTCTTTAATTCTTTGAAAGCTGACAAAGCTAAAATAGCGGCTTGTCTTTGAATACCTTCGTCTGCTTCGTTATCCTTGTGGATTTGCATGATAGTCATCAACTTACCACCACCTGCTGGAGGATTGTAAACATTAACGACTTTTCCTGGAATTGCTTTATCAACTAATTCGAGGATACTTGCTTCAGTCGGAATACCGGCCATTGAAACGTGTTCTTCACTAGGACCAATCGTTGTTTGCATAATTGGATTGTCTTTTCTGTGAGTAATAGCTTTGACTTTGACCACATTAACGGCTGGATTAGCATCACCATTGTAACCGGGAAATTCTGGCATAGCTTTACCAGTATTAGTATTGATATCTTCTTGCATTGTTTGATTTGGCATGATTTCGGCCTCAACGACGTATTCAGCACGAGCAATCGCTTTTTCATCAACTGAAGTAGCGTTGACCAATTGCACAGCTTGATTACGCAAAGCACCGGCAATGTTCAATTCATCATAGCCAAGTGGTGTTGTAGGTGGCTCAAAAGTTGCACCAATAGTAATCGCAGGGTCCAAACCAATATTAATTGTAATTGGCATTGGTTTGTCTAATTTCTCAAATTGTTTTTGGAAATGACCAATGTGACGACCACCGGGCATGATATACATTCCAATAGTATCTTTATCTTCCAAAACCATGCGGTGAATTGTCACGTCTGTCATAGTTTTGTCCGGATCTGAACCTAGCACTAGACCCATTGTGATATAAGGACCAGCATCATATTCAGTATTAGTTGGAGCTGGCAAAATCTTTCTAATATCAAAATCCTTATCAGTTGCCTTGTGAACTACCTCTTGAACTGGAGCTTTGTCAGAATCCACCATTTCTGGAGCTACAGGATGTTCGACTGAATCTTTCAACAAACGTCCTAGAGTCTTGTAATCATGGTGCAAAATCATTCCGTCACGTTTACGACTGGCCATTGCACCAATCAAAACACGTGTATTCGGAAATCCTTTCACATTGTTGAACATCATCGCAGGTCCTTCTTGTGTTGGACGCTTAACTGTTCCACCGGCACCGATATAACGGTAAACTCCTGATAATTCAGCATCAGGATCGACTTCAACATCAGTTTCATGATATTGACCAGGTTGTTGTTTGAGTTCTTCAATAACTCTTCTTAAATCATATGGTTGTTTTGACATACAATTGCCTCCTCTTTTTCTTAACATGATAATTATAGGTTCTGGATATTGGAGGAACAATTCAAGTTGACACAGTATGTATTCCATAATGGAATGCATTGAAAAATAAAAAAAGCCTAATGACGATTTCTCATCACTAAGCTTGTCCCATCGAGCCAATCGCAACTACTAATGCAATCACCCAAATTATTATCATATATCCGTAAAAAAGTTTATCTCGCAACGGAACTGGTCGAACATTCCGAAATGAATTGGCGATGGCTTCAATAAACACCGCTATTGGAATATAAGCACTCAACCCAGTTATTCCGATAACGAACAAATTGACCCAACTTCCACCGACAGCCTTCAGATATAGACTGTAAATAAAAATCGCAATTAAAACAAAACTAGGCACTACCTCAATTGTGCGACGTATTTTCATTTTTTACCCCATTCACTTTTTTCTTTTTCTTTGGCAAATTTAATTCAAACAACAACGGATTGGAATCTGGTGCTATCCTCATACACAACTCCTCTTGTGCTCGAGTAACTCCAACATACAACAACCGTCTTTCTTCTTCAATGAATTCTGAGTAGTTTTTAACTTCTTGATAAAAATTGTGAAACATGATTGTTTCTTTCTTTTTATTCAATGTTGCTTTCAAATTGATTGGATTAAAGGCGTTATTCTTCCAAAAGTCTTGGTAATCATCAATTCTCGTTGCCCCCAGAGCCGTCCCCAAATATTCATAACTCTTGTTATAAACTAGACTCCATTTTTTCGTAAATTGTTCAAAAGTCATATTTGGTGGGAACCATTCATTGATCGATAGTCCTGGTTTTTCAACTTCTTTGTTCGTCAAACCATACAAATAAACATACTTGAACTCTAGTCCTTTAGCTTGGTGCAAAGATAAGAATTGAATGTGATGTTCTTGCTTGTTCCGTTCCACCTGACTAGATAAAATTGACTTTTTTTGTTCCTCATCAAAGAAGAAGTCGTCGATATTGCTATATGTTTCTAATTCTTCTTCCAGATAATTCTTAATTTCATTGACTTCAGATTTGGCCATGAATTTCTTTTGAATCATGTAATCAAAGTATTTGTCAGTTAACTTGATAGCCGCTTGTAACAAGTCCTTGATCAAAGCCTTAGCGATTTTTTCTTGGCTTTCTTGATTGTCGGCCTGTTCCATTCTCTTCTTGAAACGCTTGATACTGTTGAAATAAATTTGAACTTTTTCATCGGTTCTCTTCAAAGGCGTATTGAATTCAGCGTTGTAACTCTCTGCCGCTAACAAGTACTTACTTAATTTACGAAATTTATCATCAGCACGAGCTTCAACTTTTTGGGTATGATTCTTGTACTTACTGAAGCCGATTCGATTCGACTGTTCAGAAAAATACTTGTACTCATCTTTCCACAAAGCTTTCATCAATTCAGTAATAATTCGATAAATTAAATTATTCTGCAAAATGGCACTAGCATTGTTAATATCAGCGTAAATTTCTTTATTAGCTAACCAATCAGCCAGCAACATTCGTGAAGAATTATAGCGAACTAAAATGGCAATGTCTTCGTTATCAATATCAGGATCATTGATTTGTTTGACCAAATGTTTGAGCATCTTGGACTTGCGACTGAAACCAGACTTCTTGCTACTATAAAGTACAAAATTACCGACACCGGTTTTTCCTGAGAGCAAATCTTTATCTAAACGAACGTGATTTTCTTTAATCAAAGGAATAACTTTTTGGAGAATCTTCTCGCCAGTTCGATAATTAGTTGAAAGATTTTTCTTCTGAGCGTTAGGCAATAATTTCTTATAGTTCAAAATAAATTTTGGATTACTGCCACGAAAGGCATAAATACTTTGGTCATCATCTCCAATAACGATCAGATGTTCCATTGTTTCGGGGCTGAGCAATTTCGAAATAATTTTCCACTGTAAGTTGTCGATATCTTGGAACTCATCAATCACAGCAATCTTATAACGTGACATGATGCGTTGATAAAACTGTAAGTAATTAGGATCTTCCATACTTTTCAACAGCAACATCTTCATATCATTAAAATCGATATAGCCGTTTTGGCGTTTCAACTCGCGATATTTTGCCATTACATCAACGTAATCAGAATAAAAGTTTTCATCATGACTTTGTCTAGAAAATCCCGCCATCTTCTCAATAGCTGCCGTCAATGAAACATCAGCTTCTCGAGGTAAAATCCCGTCACTAGTTAAATCTTGATTGATCAAGTACTCATTAAGATTAAACATTTGTTCCAACATTTCTGACTTTGTAATCATCGTGCTGGGATGTTTGATCGTATCGCCCAAATCCCTAGTGAACAAACGATAACTCGTTAAAACCCGTGCTTGTTGATATTCCTGATTTTGACGTAATAATTGATAAAACAAGGCATGAAAAGTAGTGAAATTGGGATGACCGTCTGCCAATTCCAGTCCTGTTTCACTCAATTCGTTTACAAATTTATTGTACCGATCACCCATATCGACCCGTGATTTATGAGAAAAAGTAATTCCTAAAATTTCATCAGGGTCGGCGTTACCTTTAGCAATAGCAATCAAAGCCATTAAAATAAAAATCGTTGTTTTACCAGCTCCAGCACAAGCATTAACTAGTAACGGCTTAGTAAAATCATTTTCCAAAATAGCAATTTGTTCATTGGAGAACTTCATATTAAGACCTGATTCCATCAGGTCGATTATTTCTTTCGTTGATAAATCTTGAATATCCTTATCCCCCAATATCTTTCAGGTGCATTTTGACATATTTCCAAAACATATTATTAGCACTAGAATGTTGACCTTTTTTTCTGACAAAGCACAGTTTATTAGCAATGTTTGTCGTTAAGGGCACGATTGAAAATTCTTTACTATCAAAATTCTGTGCTGTTTTTTTCATCATTAAAGAAATACCCATATTATTTTGAACCATCTGCATGATCAAATCAACACGCGTACCTTGATAGCTAATATCAGGTTTAAAACCAGCCATTTGACACAATTTAATAACGAGGTCATAAAGATTCGTCGACGGCCCCAATATTAAAAAACGTTCTTTCTTTAACTTTTTTAAGTCTAAAATTTCTTCATTAGCAAAAGGATGATTCTTCGGTAAGACAGCCACGAAATCGTCATCTTCCATTTCAATATATTCCAAATCAGAATCATCGAAATCAAACATTCGGGCAAAAATAATCTCACAAACACCAGATTTTAAAGAGTTTACTAAGTTATAGCTCTCTTCTTCTTTGAGCTGCATGTGAACTTCAGGATGTTGCTGCAAAAATTTCGTGATCAAATTAAAACTGACATAACTAGGCATTGTCGGAATAGTGTGCATTTCAATTGTTAAATTCTTAGCATCTTGAAAATCAGCCAATTTAATCGTCATTTCACTATATTTAGCGAGGATTTCTTTGGCATAAGGTAAGACAATTTCAGCTTGTTGAGTCAACTCAATTTTACGATGAGCACGTTTAAATAGTGACACATCTAATTCTTTTTCCAGTGCTAAAATCTGCTTGGAAATATTTCCCTGCGTAGTGAACAAGTTATTAGCCGTGTCAGTATAATTTAACGTTTTGGATAAATCTACAAAAATCTGTAGCTTGTGCAAATCCATTCCCAACACCTCCTATTCCATTTTAGAATACTATATCATAGTTTTTGAATTGTTTATTCAGTCCACCAATCTTAAAGTTTTATTTAGTTACTTTTTGAAAGGGGTATTACGATTATGCCAACTGGCGTTATTATTAATGCGGCTTCTGTTTTATTCGGTGGCCTACTTGGTGGCTTCTTGGGTGATAAATTTAGTGAACAATTCAAAAAAGACATCACGTTGATTTTTGGTGTTTGTTCCATGGGTATGGGAATTTATTCTATCGCACCAATGAAATATATGCCTGCTGTTATTTTTGCCTTAGTTATTGGTACTGGTATCGGTCTTTGGATGCACTTGGGTAAGTGGATTGACAAGGGTGCAATGGAAATGCAAAAACCAATTTCTAAATTTTTTCCAAACAACAACTCTGACATGTCACAAGAAGAATTTATCAACACTTTAGTAACAGTTATCGTACTTTTCTGTGCTAGTGGTACTGGTATTTACGGAAGTTTGGACAACGGTATGACTGGTGACACAACTATCTTGATTTCTAAGTCAGTACTCGACTTCTTCACAGCAGCAATCTTTGCTTGTAACTTAGGATATGTTGTTTCTATCATTGCTATACCACAATTTATTTTGTTCTATATTTTATTCTTACTCGCAAGATTTATTTTCCCACTGACAAATCCAAATATGATTTTAGACTTTAAAGCCTGCGGTGGTTTCTTGATGCTGGCAACTGGCTTTAGAATGGTCAAATTAAAGATGTTCCCAATAGCTGACATGATTCCAGCAATGGTCATCATTATGCCATTAAGTTGGATCTGGGCTAACTGGTTTTTACCACTACTCTAATACTTACAACCGATTACATAAGTCGGTTGTTTTTTTATTGCGGTCGTGTATCATTTTTACTGACGAGACAAATAGGAGGAAATAATTTGGCTGAAATAAAAGTAGTCGCAACTGACATCGATGATACTCTATTCGATGACGACAAGAATTATGATGTAAAGCGTTTGAATGATTATATCGATAAGCTTCATCAAAAGAATATTTTATTTACTGTAGCAAGTGGCAATAACTACGATCATTTAAGAAGAATCTTTGAAAAGACTCCTGACATTGATTTATTCATTGCCGAAAATGGTGCTCAAATAGTCGAAGCAGGAAAAACTATCTTCGAACATCCCATGCCAAAAACTTTAGTTCACGACATGATTAAATCTTTAAACAGTGAATTAGACTTAAAATCACTATCAATTTCTGGTAAAAAAGCTACTTACGCTGAAAGTAAGAAAGATTTGCCACTCTATCACATGAAAAATCTCAAAATTGTTCCCGATTTATTCCAAGTTGACGATACCTTTTTCAAATTCAATATCCAATTGCAACACGACGATTTAACTCAAGCTATCGAATTTCTAAATAAACATTATGGAAATGACGTTTACGCAGCCGTCAGTGGCTTTGGCAGTATCGATATCATGCGTAGCAACATTGACAAAGGTATTGCTTTGAATCGTTTGAGTAGATTAAAAGGTATTCCGCTAACTGAAATCATGGCGTTTGGCGACAACCTCAACGATTTAGAAATGATCCAAGAAGTTGGCCTTGGCGTTGCTATGAAAAATGCCAAACCAGAAGTATTGCAAGCATCCGACTTAGTCACGGAAACTGACAATAACCACGATGGTGTTCTCAATACCTTGCAAACATATTTTAAGTTGTAACAAAAAAACTCGTTAGACATTCAGGTTCTTTCTTACGTTAATTAGTCTTAAAATGCCATCTGAGCATTACAAAACCATCACTAACGATTAGATAACGTTTCTTATCATTATTCAAGGTCAAAAATAGCCTCTATTTGGAGAATACACTCCCAATAGAGGCTTTTGATTTGTTGATATTAAAAATAGAACCACTATAAAGTCTGGAATAGCGAAGAAAATTGGCTCAAATGTGAAATTTCTCTTGGCAATTTATTGCCTAGTGAAAGGTCGAGCTTGAAGACTTTGCCCGGTTTTGGTCTTAGCAAAGGCTCCAAGTCGTGCCCACATTGTTCCAGCCAAATTTTCTTTGCTATGGAAGACGGAATACTTCCACTAACCAAGGTTAAGAAAGAACTACTATCATCTAACAAGCTTTTTTTATTCTGGCTTTTCCATGATTAACAACAAAATTAAGTAAACGATGATGCCTGGGAAAACTGGTGTCAATGATAAGGCTACATATAATATTCGACCAACAGCTGGATTCCAATCGTACTTCTCACAAAAACCAGCAATGACGCCACCCAATACTTGATTGTCTTTAGATCTTTTAACTGAAATATGCATTATTTTCACCTCAACGAATTAATCCGGATTTTCCATCAACATCCAGAGAACTAAATAACCGATAATACCTGGGAATGGTGTCAAACTGACAATTACCCATAAAACTCTAGCAATCGTTGGATTCCAGTGAAAATGTTCTGATAATCCACCAATTACCCCTGCAAAAACTTTGTCACTATATGAACGCTTAATTGGAATATGCATGCTTGCTTCCCCCTTTATCTTTACTTAATATATTAATCTATTCCCTTAAATAATTACATTTATAATACTTACAATTGACTTACAAATTTGTCACATAGTTTACTTAACGCTTGTAAGTTATGATTGAAGGCATTTTTAGCAATTGGCCGTAATAGTACCAAAGGTAAATGCCCATCATCGACTACAAATAACGTCTCGGTAATTACCGTTTGTTGAGTCTTGACGGATAATTCAAAAATAAGTTTATACTCAAGTTCTCCCCCGTGACTGTGCAAAATAATTTTTCCATTTTCTTTGATCACAGAAATAATCTCATCATTGACTAGTGCCACTTGATTGCGATGAACCGAGAAAGTATTAGTATCAATTTGCGTGACACTACTGATAGCTGGATTCCAAGCCATAATCTGTCCAATATTTAACAAAACTAACTCCACTTCATTTTTAGTGGCACCTGTGATAGTGCTGTTAGTAAAATATTTTTTCATAAATTTACTCCTCTTAATTTGATGAGTTTATTCTATGAAAAAATAATCTTAATAAATAATCAGTATTCTGATATTTTAGAAGTCTTGAAAAATTTGTTCATTGTACAATTCGCTAAATAAATCCTTCCGGCGGTGGGCTTCAAGACGTTCATCATCATCGTGGGCTTCCTGAGCCAGTCGAGCCATCAAGAAATAGCAATTAGCTAACATGTAATGAGAATTGTGTTTGGCAATGAAGGTAATTCCATCTACCAAATAAGCGGTTGAGTTTTGATAATCATTCAGTTTGAAATAAATCAGCGAGGCCAAGTAATATAAAATATTTTGATTTTCATCATAACTGTAATCATCCCAATTACGAAAAGCCAAATCGATATTATCCACAGCTGCTGTACGTTTATTCTTCAATGAATAAATATAACCCATTGCTAAATATGCCAAGCGTGAAATTGTATCCAGGTGTAAATGATTAATTTCTGTCAACGACAACTTAAATGATCTTACTGCCTCATCGACTGCATTAGTCTGCAACTGAGCCACACCTAAATAATAGTAATAAGCTTGCATTTGCTTAGCAGTTTGTAAATTATCCAATACTTCAGGTTTGTGTAAAAATTCAAGCATTTGTTGATACTGATGTTGGTTGCAGAGTTCATCAATAGTTTCGTTAAAGTCAGCCTTATCACTAATAGCAAAGTTAGTAGCTAAACTAATTTCTCCTAAATCGACTCCCAGGCGGTTAGCCAAATTAATCAATAAATTTGCATTTGGTACATAGACATCATTTTCGATTGCTGACAACATTGATTGTGCACAAATTCCGTCAGCTAATTCTTTTTGAGTTAAGCCTTTTTCTTTTCGTAACTCTTTTAAGACACTCCCTAAATTTTTCATGTTATCCCTGATTTCTCTCTTGTATACTACCTTTATTCTAAAGGAAAATCGGAATAAAAACACAAAAAAAGGAACTGCTTTCAAAAACAGTTCCTTTTTGCCTATTGTAAAATTTTATAAGTCCAAGCTGGACTCTCATAACCATGGAATTCTTTAGTGATTAAATCACCAACTTCTTTAGTATGGTATGCCTTCACAATCTTCTTGAAGGTAGGGTTGTTTTTATCCTTAGCGTTTGCAGAAAGAATATTGACATAAGGCTTAGATTTAGCAGTGATTTTTTCGCGATAAACAGCATTCTTTGGATTTAATTTAGCATCACTAGCAACTCCACTATTGACACAGGCGGCCGTCACATCATCTAATGACTTAGCAGTCTGTCCAGCATCAAGTGATGAAATCTTTACTTTTACATTATACTTTTTAATATCATGTAAATTAGGAATCTTACTATCATCCAACTCGATTATTCCAGCACTTTGTAACAACTGTAAGGCTCGACCTTCATTAGTAACATCATTTGGTATTGCGATTTGATCACCTTTTTTTAGTTGACTCAATTTAGTGATTTTCTTAGAAAAGAGTGACATTGGTGCAATTACCGTCGTACCTAAGGCAACAATATTAGTATGATGCTTTTTATTCCAATCAGCTTGGAAAGTATACGTCTGAAAATCATTCATATCGATTTCGCCATCAGCCAGAGCCTTGTTTGGTTGACTGTAATCAGAAAATTGAACGATTTTAATATTGATTCCTTCCTTTTTAACTATCTGAGCTACTTTTTCCAATTCCGGATCATTAGCTCCACAGATTCCAACCTTAACGGTTTTTTCGTTACTTGACTGATTGCCCCCACAACCAGCTAAAATGAACAAACTAAGTGTGGTAATGAATATTAACAATATTCCCTTAATTCGGTTCTTTAGCATGATTTTCCTCCTCAAATTTGAAAAGGCATCCCCCTTGCTTAATAGAAATGCCTTCTTATGGCAAAACAATTAAAGCAAAAACTATTCTATTGTAAAACTTTGTAATTCCATGCTGCTGTTTCATAACCGTTATAATCCTTTTGGATCTCTTTAGCAATATCTTCAGTTTGATATGCTTCAACAATCTTCTTGTAAGTCTTATTATTCTTATCTTTAGCGTTAGCGGAAATAATATTGACATAAGGTTTTGATTTAGCAGTGATCTTTTCACGATAAATTGCTTTCTTAGGATTCAACTTAGCATCACTAGCAACACCACTGTTAACAACTGAGGCTGTGACATCATCGAGTGACTTAGCAGTTTGAGCAGCATCAAGGGCTGAAATCTTCAAATTCAATTTATTTTCCGTGATATCTTTCAAATTAGGAATTTTGCTGTTATCCAATTTAATCAAGCCAGCACTTTCCAATAGTTGTAAAGCACGTCCTTCATTAGTGGCATCGTTTGGAACGGCAATCTTAGATTCTTCTTTGATTTGGTTCACGTTTGTTACTTTCTTAGAAAATAGTGCCATTGGTGCGATAACCGTTGAACCGATTGAAACAATATTGCTGTGGTGTTTTTTGTTCCAATCATTTTGGAAGGTCACTGTTTGAAAGGCATTCAAATCAATTTCACCTTGCTGTAAAGCGGTATTAGGTTGATTGTAATCGGAAAATTCAACGATTTTGATATTGATTCCTTCTTTTTTAACCTTTTTGGCAACGGCATTTAATACTCGATTGTCGGAACCAGTAACACCAATCTTAACTGTCTTTTCATTATTACTTGAAGCTTGTGAATTTCCACAAGCAGCTAATAGAAACAAACTAAATGTAGCAACAACTAACAAAAATAATCCCTTAAGTTTTTTCATAGATATCTCTCCTTCTCAACTAAAAAAGCGCTTCTATCAAAGGTCATCCCTCAGATAGAAACGCTTATTTGGCGTGGTACCATTCTATTTCAAAAGTAAATTCACACTTACTTTTCTCAACAACATGTATTGCACATGTCAGTGTTTTAATGGGTACTAGCCATCATTCCTTGATTATTCAGGAATGCCAATCACGAGTCATTTTTCATCTATCAATTTGATCTCTTCACAGCTACCGAGACTTTCTGGGCAAATTATGGTAAATAGACTACTTTTTCGTTCACTTTGTTATTAATGTTCTAATTTACGTACCGCGAAATCACCAATTCCTTGAATTACGAAGACAAGGACTAGGATGAATAACATAGATACGATGGTAACATCATTTTCAAATCGTTGATAACCAACGGAAATGGCCATGTTACCTAGACCACCACCACCAACGGCACCGGCCATGGCAGTCAAACCAATCAAACTGATAATTGTTAGAGTACCAGAACGAATAAGCTCTGGAAGTCCTTCACGTAAATAAACTCGGAAGATGATCTTCATTGGTGATAAACCGATTGCTTCAGCGGCTTCGATAACACCAGGGTCAACTTCGACTAAAGCTAATTGTACTTGTCTGGCAAAGAATGGTGCAGTACCTACAACTAACGGAACTAAAGCTCCAGTAGGTCCAATTGTTTGTCCAACAATCAACTTAGTAAATGGTCCAATAACAGCTAGTAAGATAATGAAAGGAATTGATCTGAATAGATTGACTAGTTTATCTAAGCAAGTATAGAAAGCCTTGTGTGGCGTAATACCATCTTCTGCTGTAACAACTAGTAAAATTCCTAAGATAATTCCGATGATTCCAGCAAATAAGGCACTGACAAAAGTCATATATAATGTTTGCCAAATTGCGACTACGAAACCATTGTCACCTTCCCAATTGGCGACGACGTTTGGTAAAAATTTATTAACTAAATCTGCCATGAATTATTTGCCTTCTTTCTCTAAACTAATTTCTTTAACATTTACGTTCAAGCTATTCAAATACTTGATAGCTTCTTCAACCTTTTGATCTTCACCGGTTAAAGCAAAGAGCATGATACCAACAGTTGTATTTTGTAATCTTTCAATATTACTGAACAAAATATTAGCTTCGACTTCAAAACGTTTATAAAGTTCAACAACGATTGGTTCATTAGTAGAATCGCCAATGTAATTAAGTTCGATCAAGCGACCGGATAATTTATCAACAATGCCACTTTCTTTAATTTCATCAAGCACTGAACCGATATGAGTTGAAGTATTAACGAAGTCTTTAGTAAGCTTCTTCTTTGGTTCACCAAAAATCGTCAACAAGCTACCTTCTTCGATCAATTGACCGTTTTCCATGACGGCAACACGATTACAGATTTGTTTGATAGCATCCATTTCGTGAGTGATGATAACAATTGTGATACCTAGTTCCTTATTCAAACGACCTAGCAAATTCAAAATTTCGGTTGTCGTCTTTGGATCTAGGGCACTAGTTGCTTCATCAGAAATCAAGATCTCTGGATCTGAAGCTAAAGCACGGGCAATCGCAACACGTTGTTTTTGACCACCAGATAATTGTGATGGATAGTTGTGAGCACGGTCGCTCAAACCAACAATATCTAATAAGTGATCAATCTTCTTCTTACGTTCTGCTTTGCTCAATCCTGAATCTCTCAATGGAAAATCAACATTTCCATAAACTGTTAGAGAATTCATTAGATTAAAGTGTTGGAAAATCATTCCAATATTGCGACGTGCTTTACGTAAATCTTTTTGACTTAGTTTGAGCATATCTTGGTTGTTAACGATCACTGAGCCAGAAGTTGGTTGTTGCAATAAATTAATTACACGAACCAACGTACTTTTACCGGCACCAGAGTAACCAATAACACCAAAGACGTCACCTTTTTGAACGTCAATTGAAACATCTTTGACAGCTTCAATTGTTTTACCTTCATTGTGGAAAGTAACGTCAATATCTTTTAGCTGAATTATCCCATTTTGTTCTGCCATTTATTTACTACTCCCTTAATTTACCCAAGAATTGATTAAAGAAATCGATGAAATCTAAGTAATCTTGAATCCGAATATTTTCATTTGGTGCATGATTGCCAGCTTTTGAATAGCTAACTCCAGTTGAAACAATTGAAGCTTTTGTGTAGTGGTTGACTAGGTTCATTGGACCAGTACCAGGACTTGATGGCAAAGCTTCTATTTTGTCTTCTCCACCGAAGAAATCTTTTGCTGTATCAATCAACTTGTTAACGATTGGACTATCTAAATCCCAACGATAACCTTTTTCACCTAATAAGTACTTAACTTTAATATCGGTAAATCCTTGATCATTCAAATACTTGGTTAATTTATCGAATAAATCATGTGGATCTTGATTTGGTACTAAGCGAAACTCTAATTTGGCTGTAGCAGCTTTAGGAGTAACAGTTTTAACACCTTGTCCTTCCCAGCCACTGCTAATTCCTTCTATATTAATAGTAGGATTGAAAGTCAAATTATAATTTACTGACTTGTTCTTCAACAATGGAACTTGTAAATCCCATTTTGACTTCAAATCAGGATTAGTTGCTTTGTTAACTAAATCAATTTCCTTTTGAGTTGGTTCTACAACATCGTCATAGAAACCAGGAATCTTAATGTCTCCTTCTGGAGTTCTCAAAGCGTTCAAAGCTTGAGCTAATCTCCAAGTGGCGGAATCAACTACCGCAGCAAATGATGAATGAAGATCAATGTTTGCGGAAGTGGCTTCAAGTTCGAAGCAAAGGACACCTTTATTTCCACCAGTGAAATTAAATTGTTCTTTTTCGTTCTTGTAGCCTGATTCCCAAATTACCAAATCCGCCGATAACTTGTCGGAATACTTTTTCAAATAATCTTCCAAATGACGACTAGCAACTTCCTCTTGTCCTTCAACTAAGAATTTAATGTTGCAAGGTAGGTCGCCATGTTCTTGACGATAAATCTTCAAAGCTGTGATACGACTAATTAAGTCAGCCTTACAATCGGAAACTCCACGTCCGATGAATTTATCATCAGTTACTTTTAATTTGAAAGGATCTGAATTCCAAAGCTCAAGTGGTTCAGCTGGTTGTACATCATAGTGATTGTAAATCAGGATGGTAGTATCACTTGGCTTTTTAGGTTTGATTTCTGCAAAGACAACAGGGGATTCAAACTCATCCCAAACTGTAGCATCGGCTCCGAAATCTTGTAGTAGATTTTTGAGGAATTCGGCTGTCTCAGGGATAGATTGATTCTTTGCTGAAACAGATGGCAGTGCGATATATTTCTCTAAATCTTCAATCGAATTCTGAATTAATGGATCTGATAATTTTGACATTAGAAAACCTCCTCATATTTTTAACGTCTGATTATAGTTTTGCGTTCCAGGCTGGAATTTCGTTTCCGCCGTAAACTTTCTTGATAGCTTTTTCAACATCTTTTGTTTGGAAAGCTTTAACAACCTTCTTGTAAGTCTTGTTGTTCTTGTCTTTCTTTTGAGCAACGATGATATTGATCCAAGGAATTGAGTTCTTGTTGATTTTTTCTGTTACAACAGCTTTCTTAGGATTCAACTTAGCATCGTTAGCAACGTTACCATTAACGATTGAAGCAGTAACATCATCCATGACACGAGCTGTTTGAGCTGCATCAACAGTTGTAAACTTCAAGTTCAATTTGTTTTCTTTAATATCTTTTGTTGATGGCAATGTCTTGCTATCATCTAGTTTTAAAATACCGTTATATTCTAGTAATTGTAATGCACGAGCTTCATTTGAAGCATCATTTGGAATAGCAATCTTGTCGCCGTTTTTTAATTCGCTAAGCTTTGTGATCTTCTTTGAGTAAAGAGCCATTGGTTGAATAACTGTTTTACCAATTGAAACTAAATCTGTGTGGTGTGCTTTGTTCCATGAATTTAGAAAATCAGTATGTTGATAAGCGTTGATATCAACTTCGCCTTGGTTCAAAGCTGTATTAGGTTGATTGTAGTCACTGAAAGTCTTGATTTGAAGATCAATGCCTTCACTCTTAACGTTCTTCTTAACTACCTTCCAAATTTCTTCATCGGAAGGATTAATACCAACCTTAACTGTCTTGCCGCTGTTTTGATTACCACAACCAGCTAGTACAAAAATAAACAATGCTGTGAAGGCTAATAAGATAACCTTGCTAAACTTCTTAAATTTACTCATATTTCTCTCCCACCTTAACTAATACTTAATCAACTAAAAATATCTATAGAAACAAAAAAGCCACTTCTAACTAAACCCACTGGGTTCAATGTTAGAAGCGGCTTTCCGCGGTACCATTCTAATTCGGAATAAATTTACACTTATCCCCTTAACAACGTACAAAAGTTCTATACGCGTGTACTGTAAAGGGTACCAACCATTGCATCTTTATCCGAAGATTCAGCGCACCAATCACGGGTCATTTTCATTCAAGTCGTTGTCCTCATCTCAGCAATTAGAGGCTTTCTGTACTAACGAGTTTGAATTACTTCCCCCGATCAAATTGTTTAATAAATATCTCTTTGTTAATCGTTGGTTAGATAATACAATCTAATTTTTGAAATGTCAATCAATAAAAATAAGTTTTTTCAGTTAGTTTTCTAATTTTAGAATTTTATGCCAAACGTCATTTATAATATGAGATTGATTCAATTACTGTCATTTAAGGCTTTTATAGGTCGTGTGATGGCTATTCTTATGCTACTTGAAAGAATATTTTTTGGAAATAAAAAATATATTAATTCCATTTTCAAGAATATTTTACATTAGAGAAAATTAATATTTAATTAGAATCAAGTCTCGTGTCACGCTACTGTAAATCAATTGGATTTTGTAATCGAAATTAAGTTTTCAAAGGTATTCTTTGCTAAAATTGGAAGTAATAATAAATCGTAATTCTGGAGTAGAAAATGAGTTTAATTAGTTTTAAAGATGTTACTAAGCAAGTTGAAAATCAAAGTGTCTTCACCAATTTTTCACTAGACATAGCTGAGCATCAACAAATCGGTTTAAAATTAATGCATAGTGAAACCGATATGTTTTTTAGTTTATTGGAAGAAAAGACTCTTCCTAGCAGCGGTTCAATTCAAAATAATACTCAAAATATCTCAATTAAGCGTTATAACGATGGTATTTATCAAAAAATGACTGTAAAAAGCTATTTAGAGTTCTTCAATCACTTGACTAGTAATCGCCAAGACATTAAGCAACTCGCTCCTGACTTTTCCCTGGGCGATAATTTGACTATGAAGACAGACGCCTTAACAATCGATCAAATTGAGCGGTTGCATCTCTTTAGAATCTACCTAACTGCACCTGATCTGGTATTTTTAGAAAGTCCCCTACGTGATTTATCCAATGACGGCATCAAGTTTTACTTCAAAGCCCTCGAGGTCGTCCGCCAGAAGTCAACTGTGGTCGTTATCTCTTCCTTTATGGAAGAACTTTTACAACTGAGTTCAACTATTTATCAATCTGTCGATCACAAATTGGAGAAAGTTTCCTTAGAAACTGGTCAAGATTCACTCAAACCACAAAACATTTTCCGGCTCTCCAGTCACCTTGATGATAAAACAATTTTCTTCAGTCCCAACGAAATCGACTTCATCGAAAGCATCAACGGTGTTAGTAATTTCTCGGTAAACTCCGAATACTTCCCTTCTTCACTAACAATGGAAGAACTCGAAAAGAAGTTAGTTCACTTCGGCTTTTTCAGATGTCACCGATCATATTTGGTCAATCTCCAACGAATATCTGAATTGATCAGCTACTCCAAGAACAGTTACACCTTGATTTTAAAAAATAGTCAGGAGACTCTCCCCTTATCTCGTGCTAAATTAGATCAACTCAAGGACTTACTTCAATAACGTGGGTACAATTCAAACCATTATTTCCACCGTTCACTGATTTTTGCGTACTTATGCAATCTTTCTTTGTATTCTGTAATTGTAAAAAGCAAGGAGGAGTACAAAATGACCAACAACCCAATCATTGAAGTGAAACAACTTTATAAAAGTTTCGGCAATGAACCTGCATTGAACAATCTTGATTTTTCCGTTGAAAAAGGCGAAACTTTTGGATTTCTTGGCCCATCGGGAGCTGGGAAAACTACCACGATCAAGATTCTTACCGGACAACTCAATCAAGATTCAGGAAGCGCTACAGTTTTAGGCAGCAATTCTCAACATTTTAAGGAGAACATTTATAGGTGTCGTAACGCATGATAGTGGTTTATATGAAAATCTATTAGCCTACAATAACCTAGTCACCTTTGCGAGAATCTTTAATAGTGATAAAAAATCAATTGATCCTTTATTAAAACGTGTCGGCCTTTATAACGATAGAAACAAACTAGTTAAAAACTTCTCCCAAGGAATGAAACAACGCCTAATTTTAGCTCGAGCAATCCTCAATCGCCCGGAAATCCTTTTTCTTGATGAACCAACCAATGGAATTGATCCAGGAACGACTAAGGAAATCCACAAATTAATTTTTGAGCTAAGGGATTCTGGAACAACTATTTTCTTGACGACTCATAATATGACTGAAGCCACCAAATTGTGTGATCGAGTAGCGTTATTAAACGATGGTAAAATTGCAGAAATCGGTTCACCACAAGACTTGAGTTTGAAATACAATAAAAAAATTCAATTCAAAGTTCTTTTAAAAGATAACGAATCACTAAAGTTAAACGACTCTGAAGAAACCAGAGGAAAAATCAATTGGTGGCTGGAAAACGGTGAATTACAGACCATCCATTCTTGCGAACCAACTTTAGAAGACGTCTTTTTACAAGTTACGGGGAGGAAATTAAAATGAACATCTCATTGCGAAAAATAAATGCAATCTTTATCTTGAAATTACAACTATTTTTAGGAAACCTTTCCTTACTAATGATTCCGGCCATGGCAATTGGCTACGTGGTGATTTTTAAAAACTTTTTTCCTGCTAATACGGTTGCGTTTAAGGCACTGACGTTAAACATGGGTGTACTCTTGAATATAATTGTGGGTGGCATAATGTTTGGCGCTTATCCTATCGCCGAAGAAAAAGAACATCATACTTTAGGAGTCTTGATGACTTCTTCAATCAACGCAACTGAATATTTCATTGGAAGTTTACTCCCAGCACTGTTGATTTTGACCATAACCAATATCATTTTGGTACCGCTAAACGGCACTTCCTGGAACCAAGTGTCAATTATCAACTATTTGATTATCACAGTAATTTGTTCGATTATCAGTATTTTAATTGGCTTTACCTTGGGACTTTTTTCCAAAAATCAAACCAATGCCGGCGTCGTGAGTCTATTACCAGCGGTTATTTTTACACTAGTTCCTCTCTTTAAAGGTTTCTCAAATAAAATTTCACACACTTCTGACTTCCTGTATTCAGGAGTAATCCCTAGATTCGTTAATCAAAGCCTCTTCAAACACAACTACTCTTGGAGCCTATTCGAAGTCAGCGTTTTAATAGCTTGGTTCATTATTTTCTCAATTGTCTTATTTTATGCTTATAGATATAAACATTTTGACTAGTCAGGAGGAATTAATTATGTTGGTAGATGTAAGTAAAATTTTAAAGAATGATTCTGATCAGGATATCGCAAAACAATTGGGTATTTCAGCGACTGAAATTGAATTGATTAAAAATAAACAACTTTATCCATCACAGACTTTAACCAAAAAGATTATTCAGCTCGCAAAACAGCCAATAACTGTCACGCAACCAGCTTTAGAGAAGAATTTTCAATTTGGTCAAACCATCAAAATTAGACGGGTAATTATTTCCATCATCTTCATTATTTTTGTTAGTCTCTTGTTCACTGGTTTTGGTTATCAACCTTTCTGGGTATTTCTGTTAGTTGTTTTGATTAGTTTATTCGTAACTTTACCAAGTTGTTTCAACGATTATTGGTTAATCAACGAAAAAAATATCAAAGCGGTTAAATTTAATAACCTAGGAATAATCAAATTAGCACAATTATTACATTTAACACCCATGCCTCAAAGAGTGATTCCTTATTCAGAAATTGACCACATTAATATTTTTTATCATAAAAGAATTCGAACTAGTCCGTTTGACATCAATCCTGACGTCTTTCAACTGACGTGTACGTTAAAGAACAATCAAGAATTAACTATTAATGTCAATGCCAAACTAGAAGAGGAATTGATCGACCTGGTCGCCGAATTGAATTATCAAAACGTTGCGATTTATGATCAACAAAAAGTTATTTTGGCGCTGTCCAAAAAGCAGAATCTCTTTCAAAAATTTAATCCTAGTTTTCTATAAAAAAATCCCTTCATCTAGACTCACATCCAAAATGAAGGGATTTATTTTCATTCATTATTTTACATTAAAAAATCAGATTTTTACTAATAAAAAAATCCCCTAAATTAATAGGAGATTCTTTTTGCAATTGTCTGGTACATGCCTATGATAACACTTCAACAGAGGCTGTGGTTACACCATATGAAGGAATTGATGAACTTGGCATAGCGACATCCAATTGTTGTGAGTTACTGTTGGCAAATGTTCCTGTATCATTAACAGTTCTATAAAGTACTGTTCCGTCAGCTAAAGTAATCTTTAGTTGTGTTCCCTTAGGGAAAACGGATAAGTTAGCGGCAACACCACTATAACCCATGTTAGAACCTAGAACTGAAGGATCGTAGAAAGAAATCTTGAATGTTCCTTGTGAAGTACTAGTTGTTTGAGTTGTTGCTTGTGATGTTGTATCAGTAGCAGCTTGTGTAGTTGCAGTTTGTGATTGTGTTTGTTGTGAAGCATCAGTTGCTTGTGATGTTGTATCTGTTGTTGTATTTGTATTATTAGTTGTATCTGTAGTATCGGTTGTAGTTGTAGCACCAGGTAATGTAATTGTTTCACCTGGGAAGATTAAGTCAAATCCGCCAACTTCACGTCCGTTAGCTTGTTCTAGAGCAGAAATACTAATTCCATTAGCTTCTGCAATACTCTTATAAGTATCACCCTTTTCAACAGTCACTGTATTGTCACCGTTATTTACGGCAGCTTGAACAGTGTTAGAAGTTGAAGCAAGAATTCCTGATAAAGCCATTGCACTTACTAAAGCGATAGATAAAACTTTTTTCATATATTAATTACATCCTTATATTTTAGATTATTGAGCTCTCTCAATTACTATGGTGCTATACTAACAGGTTTATATTACATGACAACAACTGCAAAGTTACATTTTCAATCGTTTATGTAATTTAAGTAATCTTATTGAAACATTGATAAATAAAGGTAGTGAGTACTTTTATTGCTTCAAAAATATATTCATGGTATAGTTATTAGTATGAAGAATAAAAAACAAAGATTGTCCTCAAAACTACTAATAATGTTAGTTGCTTTGGAACTTATCGCAGTTAGTTTAAATATGTTCTTCGAGCCGCACAGTATAGCAGCCGGTGGAGCCACTGGAATTGCTATCTTGTTGCAAGCAGGATGGAAAATCCCAACATTCATCTCGGTTCTTGTCATAAATATTGTGATGTTAGTACTGGCTTACTTACATTTAGATCGTCAAACTACTATTAAATTAGCGCTGGGAAGTTTCTTGCTTCCATTAATGCTGTTTATTACACCAGTAATTAATTTAATACCAAATAACCGAGTTATTTCTATAATAGTAGGAAGTATCATTTTTGGAATTGGTTTAGCAATTCTTTACGCACTTAATATGTCTAGTGGTGGGACTACAGTTCCTCCAATGATTATTCATAAAAATTTTGGCATTGAAAAATACATCAGTTTATTCATTATCGATGCTCTAGTTTGTTTAGGAAATTTAGCTTTAGGTGATTTGATTTCATTTTCACTGGCCGTTATGTCAGTTGGAATCTCTAGTCTATCTATTAAAGGGTTCACTTTCTTCCGCAAACGAATTGCACAATAAAAGGCGCACATATCAAAGCAGAGTTTGTTTTGACATATGCACCTTTTTTTATTTGAGATTTTGTTGTTCGAGGCTGATCACTTTATCATTAGCTATTTCAATTTTGATTGTCGCATCATAAGTTGGATCTGCTTCAGATAAATCCGATTCGTATATCAACGTCTTGATGCCATTAGTATCAGAATAATCATCAGGATCTCCCAACACATTTAACACTCGATTATAATTGTCTCCATTTTGAAGTTTATTGTAATCTTTCTTAGTCAAAAGTTGTTTTCGATCAATGTCCAATCCTTGAATCGATTTGGCAGAGGCTTTACCCTTTTCAAAAGTTACTTGAATAACGATAGACTTACCATTATCCATTTTATTCCAGATCAAACTGGCCACTTGGCTAGTATCATCAATTTGTTGGATCGACGTTGGTTCGCCTAATAATTGGATAACTTCTTTTTTCGAATATCCTATTTTCCCTGTCTTCAATTCATTGTATTTATCAGATAAAGACAAGTCCGCAACAGTTTTTTTAGTTTTCTTTTGGCTAACTACAGTTGAATCAGCTTTTCCTTGATAGAAAGAAAAGTTGGCGATATAAGTAGTCGCTGACACTATGATAAAAATGGAGAGAATCATAATCCAGAACCAGTTTCTCTTATAGAAAGGTTTTCCTTCATTTTGTTCGTTCATTTTCTACCTCCGTTTTCAACCCGTATTCTACCAATATTTACAGAAAGTAGCACCTTTAATGCATTATTATTTTCATTGGAAAAACAAGCTTTATAGTTGCTAATTAATCAATAATTAGATATTATAGTGAGTGGACACCATGGGGGTGTTCTGGATTCGACATGTGTAGTAGCGTGCAGGCTGCACTTAGGGCCTTGCGTCCCTTTAAAACGCACAGTTTATTATAACTGCAAAAAATAATAATAACTACGCATTAGCTGCCTAAAAACAGTCTAAGCGTGATCCATTCTAATTTCGCCCAAGGGTTGGAAATGGGTCTCAAAAATATTGGGCTACGTTTAACTGTGCATCCTGAATAGTTAAAAAGAGATCATCGGGATAGTCATTGTGGTTAGCCGGGTCGTATGGCGTTCATGATGGCGAAACTTCAAATGATACGACTATGAGTGTAGAGGCTTGCATAGCATTATGCTTGGACAGGGGTTCAATTCCCCTCACCTCCATAATGAAGAAAACCAGCTATATCAAATGCTTAAATGCATTGATATAGCTGGTTTTTTGTTTTTCTTATTAATACCAAAATAGAATCTCGATGCTTTATTGGTAGTCATTTTGGTAGTCAACAATTAATCAACTAATTCCTTCCTATCCCAAACCAACTTCCTATAAGCCCGCCACAACACAAACAGCGACAAAACCAACATAATCATAGCCAATAAAAACATCGTATTATAAGAACTCTTTTCAATCAAAACTCCACCAAGAAATGGCCCAATTGCCTTAGGAAAATTCTCCGACATACTGACGATACTTTGATACAATCCTGACTCACTTTTCGGTGTAGTTTCACTTACTAAAGCTGCCACGGTTGGATAAACTAACATCTCGCCTAGAATCAAGAATACCATCCCGGCCGCATAGGACAAGTAATGTGTTGATCCAACTAAAGACCCCAGAGCAACGATAAACAACACGACACCTAAAGCAACTTGAATCTTTTTGAACCAGTCACGCTTTCCAGCAAAATGATTGAGCACTGGCAAAAAGACAATCACTATCAAAGAATTAATCGTCCACAAGAAACTATATTTACCGACTGGTACCCCAATATCAGTCAAATGTGTAGAAATATTACTGCCCCATTGAGAATTGACTATCCAAGTCAAATTCAGAAATAAAATAATCCAACCGATTCCTGGAGTTAATTTCCATTTGAACGAAACTTTCTTAGCAGGTTCTTTTTTACCAATTTTTGCAGGGTTATTGTATAGAAAATATGCCATGACTAAAAAGCCCAACACGCAAATAAAGTCGGCCACAAAGACCAAACTTATTTGAATTCCCACAATAACGCTACAGATGGCTGTTCCTATTAAGCTACCAATTTTACTGCCCATATAAATATTGTTGAAAACTTTATATCGGTCGACGCCGCCAATAAAAGCCGCTGAGGAGTTAATCACTGTATAAGTTCCGCCGATTCCAAAACCGAGCATCGATAAAAAGATTGGAAATGCTGGCCAATTGTGATTAATTATCACCCCCATTAAAGCTATCAAGGCAATTGAAGCATTGATCATGGCAGTTTTATGACCACCTAAACGGTCAAACATTTTTCCACCGATATAATTGCCAATAAAATTACATAAGGAATTAAAAAACAAGACAATTCCTGCCACAGCTAAAGATTTATGCAAATAATTGTGAATAAAGATTGTATTAATTGGCCACATGAAACTAGCCCCACATGACAGCATTATTGTCCCCAAAACTAATACTTTCGCGGTTATTTTTTTCATCGATAAATCCCCCCAAATACCTCTATCGTATGGTATTCAGCCCTCTTAGAATGTTTTGATTTTAGAACATTTACTGATAATTATAAAGCAACCAAAATTAATATTGTATCCACAATTATTTTAATATATAGGCTTGTAACAATTTTTTCGTAATATATAATCTAGTTGTGTACCAAAAAACACCAAAAGAGGAAAAAAACGTGAAAAAAAGAAACATTTTTATCACTTCAGCTTTAATTTTATTAGCACCAACTGTGCTTTCATTATCACAACAAGATTCTCAAG
This sequence comes from Companilactobacillus farciminis KCTC 3681 = DSM 20184, assembly GCF_002706745.1. Lineage (NCBI taxonomy): Bacteria > Bacillati > Bacillota > Bacilli > Lactobacillales > Lactobacillaceae > Companilactobacillus > Companilactobacillus farciminis. The sequence continues at coordinate 1,848,312 of NZ_CP017702.1, forward strand.
CTGCTACTAAACTAGTTGGACGTACAAACAGCATCACTTCTTTAGTCGATTCCACTGGTAAGGCTGTTCAAAATAGAGCTCTTGGCAAAGATACTGATTGGCAATTAGGTAAGATCATCAACATCAACGGCAACACTTACTATCAAGTTGCTACAGATGAATATGCCCTTTCAACTAATATTACCGTTATCAATTCTGATTCAACAAGCACCGACACTAACAACAACGCTAATACAGATACAAATACAGACACGACTACCGATAAAGATACTGATACAACAAAAATTGGTACTTTATCATACGCTGCCAAAGTAGTTGATCCAGACGGAAACGCTACTGGTCAAGTTCTTCCTGCTGGTTCTGCTTGGAAGCTCGGCATAACAAAGAACATTGATGGCAACGACTACTATCAAGTCGCATCTAATGCTTATGTAATTGCACTTGCTGTTAAAATCAACTCAAATGATACAAATAGTGACACAAATACAAACACTAACAACAATACCAACACAACGCCTACTATTCCAATGCCAAATAATGGTCTAGTTGCTACAATTAACGTTTCAACACGTATTTACAACTATGCTGACAATGCTTACGGTCAAACTCTTCCTGCCGGTTCTGCTTGGAAAGTTTCTAAGTTAGTCGTTAACAAGTATGGTTCATACTGGGGTGAAATTGCTACTGACCAATATGTTTGGTTAGGTGATGTTACAATTAATAGTGGTCTTAATCTAAAAGACAACTCAGAATACATTGCTGAATTTGCAACTAGTATCAACAAATAATCATTAAAGGAGACATTATGCCAGAACAAAATCCTTACTGTCATGCAGGTATGGTCTGTCATGATGGCTGTCGTTGCTCAAGAAGTGACGGTATCTGCCATTGTAAAATGCTAGATGACCAAAAATGTGCCTGTGACGGTTACTGTGGTGCTAAACCAAAAGATACAATCTAAAAAAAGCTCTTCGAGAAAAATTTTTTCCCGAAGAGTTTTTTTATTTCCAAAATTTTATTTAACAATCGTTAATTCATCCAAAGTTTTACCCTCTGGTGAGATCAATTTCAACCAACTGTTAGTTCCAGCAAAATACAAGAAGGTCCCCACTTCATTGACGCTACGCAAGTGAACATCTTTAGTCAAAACATTATCTTCAATTGAATCAGCATGTTCTTGACGCAATTGCATCCCAAATCTTCCCGCAAAACCAACGATTCCAGCTTTAGTCAGCGGCGCTTTATCCACTAAAATGGCACCCTTTTTGATAATCAGTTCATTACGACTGTTCCAATATACAGTAGCTTTACTGCCATTATAGTCAACGGAAAATGGTACTTCAGATAATCCCTTAACAAAACGATGACGTGCTTTAGTCTTCCTTTTTGGCTGTTCTTTCAAACCAAACATCTTCATCAGTGGCGCAATTTTATTCCAATAATTCTGATAAACCTTCAAAGATTCAGGTGAAATTGCCATCTTATATTCGACATTCATCATATATCCATAACTAGTCAATTCTTTAGTCAAAAAGTAAAAGAAGTCTACTGGAATAATATTTTCTGGCAAGATCAATTCCACAATCCCATCACAATCTTTGGCATTCATTAAACTTCCTAGATTTATACCGATAACTTCGTAATTTTTTATAACGATAAATATCGATTCATCATTCACTTGTTCTGGAATCTTTGAATAATAATTGACCGTTCCTAATTTTTCTAAGTTAAAGGTCACTCCCGTATCCGAAACACTGCCTGTAAAGTCCATTGATTTATTGTCCTCTCATCTAGTTAATAAATTCTAACATAATGTCACTTTTCATACTTCCACATCTCACTTAAAAAATTATATTATTTTGCTATTATAATCATAATTACAATCACTTTATTTATTCAAAAATTGTATAATAACCTTGATCGTTGCTACACATTATTTAATGGAGGGGACATAATGGGCAAGATACAAAGTATTTTTAAATATATATATATTATCTTTTTGGGATTATTCTTTATTCTGTTGACTACTTTGGTTAGGGTTAATGCAGCTGTTGATGGAAATAATGATGGTATTGACGATGGCGTTTCCCGTTGGTCAAAGGGTTCAGTTACGCGTTCTGATCCAATCAAACTAAATAGCAGCTTAAGCCTCGGGTATAGCTTTGGTTTAACTACTGACGCTAATAGTAATTACACACCCAACACTTCAGATAATACTATGGTCAAAGATTCTGAAACCAATGGCTCACTAAATATGTATTACTCCAAAATGAATATTTTCTTAGTAAGTCCCTCTAATAAGTATATTAGTTCCACCTTCCAAGGATTTGCCACCTCTAGCAATATTGCTTCTCGTAAACAAGGGGTATCAATGACTTCACCGGATTTTTTAATTACAAAACCTGGCGTTTACTCTAATGTCCTCTCAGACACTATGTCTGTTTTAGGGAATAAAATGACGGACAAGTCTTACTATTTTCATGAAGACAGTGATGGAAAGTACACTTATATGATTGCCGGGAATTTTAAACGTGACAATTATAATTTTGTCGTTGAACTATTGCTCCGCCCTTCTTCTACAAATAGAACTTTAGTTCAACGTGAGATGTACGTCCGAAACGTTTCTGGATCGACACAAGAATTTCAGGTCTTCTTTGGTGAAGATACTAAAATGGGGCTTGCTTCCAGTTCATACGCTGATGCGGTCCCAATCAAAGATCTTGGTAACAACCACGGTATCTTTATTGCCGCAGGAGATTATAAACTGTCCATCACTAATGAAACGGAAGACGGTTTCCAACATTATGTTGCTTTGAGTAGAAAAACAAATGCTCCAAATTGGGCTGATCGTTATGACAGCAATGGAAATGGTGATGAAAAGAGGAATTTGAATTATGGCGAAACTTTGCTAGATTCAACCGATTCTGCTTATTCATTGAGCTGGGATAAGACAACTTTGGCAAATAATCAAGTCGCTCATTTTTCTTCCACTATTGGTGAAACACAATCTCCATACTCGTTAATGCACGCCAACAAAACCTACAAAAACGAAACTAATAATACTGGCAAAAACAATATCAATGACAAACTGAAATTTACCTTAAACATTACAAACAACGGTTACAACGCTAACTGGAATTATCGACAATTAGTGGACAAAATCCCTGAAGGATTACAAATTGATCCCAACTCAATCAAAAAGTCCTTTAACAACGGTACAGAAGTTTCTATAAATCCGAGTGACTACGATGCTTCTACTAGAACTCTAACCGTCCCCATTGCTCAATCTTTAACTGATAATCAAACGGAAAAAGTTACCTTTGAAGCAAATATAACTACCGATGCGATTTCACACCTTGATTCCAGTGGTAACCTAAAAAACACCGGTCAATTCTTTGGTACTGATCAAAAAGTTACCGGATCAACGGAGGAAACAATTGATGCCTCAGTAAATATCCCTGTGGAAAAACCATCTTTTTCCTCGACATTTACCAAACAATTAAAAAATGAATCAACTGACTCAGAATTTAAGGACAGTACTGAAGGTAAAAAAGGTGATGTTATCGATTATTTAATCTCTTATAAGGTAGACTCTGGAAGTAAAGATTACTTACAATCTGGGGCAACTATTACCGACGAAATCCCCGCAGGATTAGAAGTCGATGAATCCAGTGTCTATGTCAAGGGACCAAAAGATACTAACTATTACTATCAAGGCACTCACTACCACGAAGGAAAATTGATCAGCACTGGAATGAATGCTATTGAACAAGGTGAATCCGTTTTAATTAAGTTCTCCGCCACAGTTACAGCCAATTCAGTTGGTTTGATTACCAATACCGCTAATATTACCGGAGGAACTACTTCTGGCGGACAAGCTACCGGTGAAATGGTTTCAAATGGAGCTGATTTAAATATTAAAAATATAAATGGTTTTATTCAGGTTCCTTCATTGATCAATTTTGGAGCGGTAAACTTAGCTGGACAGCAAGAAAACCTAACGAATACTAGTACTAACGGAGAGCTAATTGTCTCCCATCCCGATGACAATCCATTTAATGTTTACGTTTCATACGACAATTCCAAAGATGGTCTCCAAAATAGTAATGGAAATAAATTATCAAGTGATGGAGCTGGATTATTATTTATCAAGCAAAAAAACAATTCTTCAACAAATAATGGTACTTGGCACCCACTTTCTAGTGAAGCAACACCAATAAGAACCGCCTCCTTCCAAAATACTAATCAGGAAGAAAATTTGAATTTTACCGATTACATTGGCGTTGGCGATTGGCAGTTGAAACTAGCACCTGATACAGTCCCTGGAGCCTATAATGGTAAATTAACTTGGACTATGGTCGATGACATAACTACTAGCTAATTAAGATTTGTTAAAATAAATTAAGTTTCCTTAAGAATAAGAACACTTTTTGGGCAATTTGGTATTCTTAACTCGTAGGAAGAATTAGTTGTTTTTATAAAAAAAAGCCGTTCACAGTGTGTGAGCGGCTTTTTTATTTTAGATTGTTTTAGCTAAAACCCAATCCTTAACATCCCCATGACTCAAATTAACTTTCTTAACTGAGCGAACGGAGAAATTATTCTTCTTATAAAACTTAACGTTCTTTTGTGTATTCGTTTCTAAAATGATATTTCTGTAACCAATTTTTTTCACGTAAGGGCTAATGTGATTATTGAGCATCTTACTACCGATACCTTGACCACGTAACTTCTTATCAACGGCCAAATATTCAACCGCACATTTTTTCTTACCCTTTACTTTGTCGAAAAGATCTTCGAATTTAAAGATATCGAATGCATTGAAACCATTGAATCCATTCTTGATAATTTCTGGCAATAATTTTAGACCATCCATTGATAGATAATCCCAATTGCTGATCTGCTTACCTTGATTAAATTCAATTAGAGCAACCGCTCTAGGCTTTCCCTTTCCGTCAGCTCCAACATAAACCAAACCTTTTTTCATGAATACATTAACTTCAAGCTCAAAGTACTTTCTCAACAACTTATCAAACTTAGCGCTAGAACGAAATTCTTGTTGGAACATGTTCTTAGTTGTTATGTATTCTTTAAATGAATCTACTAGTAAATTTATTATCTGAGGCTTATCACTGTTTAAGCCGCTCCGAAAATCCAAAAATATGACCTCCTTATTAAGTCATACATTCATCATAAGCACTTCTATACCAATTGTCCACTAATACAAATTATTTTTGTGCCAAACGTCATTTTCGTAATATATTTTTAACAATAAATTTAACTTAAAGTATTAGACAATAATATAGAATGATAGTATGATTTTCAGTAAAGTGAGATTCTTGTTCAAAGCCGATAGCTAAGGCCTTCTTAGTATATCGGTTTTCTTATGCTCAAAAAGTTTATTATAGGGAGGGAAATTATGGGGAAGAACAAAAAATCAATCTACATTTTAGTATTCAGTAACTTTCTAATCTGTTTAGGAATCGGATTAGTCATACCGGTTACACCTTTCATCAAAACTCAGTATCACTTTACGACTTCACAAATGGGGGTCATGACGTCTCTATTCGCCTTTGCCCAATTTGTCGCTTCACCAATCGTTGGTAAAATGTCTGATAAATTAGGCCGAAAACCAGTTATTGTCTTTGGATTATTCACTTATATGATTTCAGAATTTATCTTTGCGATAGCGACGACCTTACCAATTTTTAATATTTCTCGTATTATCGGTGGATTATCTGCTGCCATGGTTATCCCTACTTCAATGGCTTTAGGATCTGATCTAACAACCTTAAAAGACCGTGCTAAAGTTATCGGTTGGTTATCAGCCGCCTTCAGTGGTGGGTTGATTTTGGGCCCTGGACTAGGAGGAATCTTAGCTGGTATTACTTATAAGACACCATTTTGGGTCGCTGGTATATTGAGTATCACTAGTGCTATCTTTACTCACATCTTCTTAAAAGAAGACAAAGCAGTTCTTGAACGTGAAGAACTTGAAGCTGAAAAGAAAGCTCAAGAAAAAGGTTCTATTCGAGCAATCTTAACTTTGCCAATGGTTATGTTGTTCGGTATGATTTTAGTTTCATCTTTTGGATTACAAGGATTCGAAAGTATTTACAGTATTTACGTTAACCAAGTCTTCGATTTTGGCTTGGGGACAATTGCTTTAGTTTTAACTTTAAACGGGATTATCTCTTTAATTTTGCAAGTTGCTGCATTCAACTGGATTATCAACAAAATCGGTGAAATGCGCCTGATCAGCATTGCCTTTTTGTTGAGTGCTATCTGTGTTTTCTGGATAACTCAAGCACACACTCATGTCGAAGTTATCGTTGCTACTTTGATTATCTTCTCTTCATTTGACTTGTTAAGACCAGCTATCACGACTCTGTTAACCAAATCAAGCCGCTCTAATCAAGGTTTGATCAATGGTATGAATATGTCGTTGACTAGTGTTGGTAACGTCATTGGACCTTTGATGTCTGGAGCTTTGATGGATTGGAATACGCATTATCCATATTTAGTCGTTACTTTCATCTTAGCAGCATCTTATCTTTTGACTTTCATCGTTAGAAAACATCCAATCGTACCAGCTGAATAAAAAAGAACTAGACTACATTTAATTGTAATCTAGTTCTTTTTTGATTCTAAACTAATCCTTGAGCTAACATGGCTTTAGCGACTTTTTCAAAACCGGCAATATTTGCACCAGCTTGATAATCTTGATTCAATCCATATTCAGCATCGGCATCAGCAATCTTTTGATAAATATCTTCCATGATATCTTTCAATTGCTTATCAACATCATCGAATGTCCATGACAAGCGCTCACTGTTTTGACTCATTTCTAAGGCTGAAACAGCAACCCCACCAGCATTAGCGGCTTTAGCAGGCCCATAGATGATATCATTTTGCTTGTAGACGGCAATGGCATCAGTATTACTTGGCATATTAGCACCTTCAGCAATGTACTTGGCTCCATCTTTAACCATCAATTTAGCTTGATCTTCGTTAATTTCATTTTGTGTGGCACATGGCAAAGCAATGTCGTAATCAATATCAAAATCCCATACGGAACCTTCATGATATTCAGCAGTTGAAATCTTGTCAGCATATTCTTTGATACGTCCACGTTCAACTTCTTTGATTTGTTTAACAGTATCAAGATCAATTCCATTTGGATCATAAACGTAACCATTTGAATCAGAAACAGTTACTACTTTGGCACCATTTTCTTGAGCTTTTTGTAATGCATAGATAGCAACATTTCCGGCACCAGAAATCTTAACTGTCTTACCTTTCAAAGTATCCTTTTGGTCTTTGATCAGGGCATTCAAGAAGTAAATCAAACCAAATCCAGTAGCTTCAGTTCTAGCGAGTGAACCACCGTATTGCAATCCTTTACCAGTTAGAATTCCACCTTGGAAGCCATTCAAACGTTTGTATTGGCCGAACAAGTAACCAATTTCACGACCACCAACACCGATATCGCCGGCAGGAACATCCAAATCTGGTCCAATGAATTTTTGCAATTCGGTCATGAAACTTTGACAAAAGCGCATGATTTCGGAATCTGATTTACCTTTAGGATTAAAATCAGAACCACCTTTACCACCACCGATTGGTAGTCCAGTCAAACTGTTCTTTAGGATTTGTTCAAAACCTAAGAATTTGATGATACTCAAGTTTACACTAGGGTGTAATCTCAAACCACCTTTGTAAGGTCCAATGGCAGAATTGAATTGAACACGAAAGCCACGATTAATATGGAAGTTTCCTTCATCATCTTGCCAAGGAACTCTGAATTGAATCGCACGTTCTGGTTCAACTAAGGAACCTAAAATATTGTTCTTAACGTATTCAGGATGCTTTTTTAAAACTGGTTTTAACGTATCCAAAACAGTAAAAGCTGCTTCTTGAAATTCTGGTTGATTAGGGTCTCTTTTAATAATAGAATCCTTTAGATCTTTAATATATGTTTCGACATCTGCCATGTAAAATACCACCTTTTTAGTTAATTAAACTACTGTTATTATAGCTCAATATTAAAATAATTGACTTTAAATTAGAAATAAATTAACCATAATTCACTTTTTTCCAAACTAACCGTGATTCTTTTTCACCAGTTTCTCTTTCGATCGACTGAGTAGAAACTTCAAAACCATTTTTTTCATAAAATTGCTTAGCACGAATATTTTTATCATAAACATCTAACGACAATTCTTGATGATTCTTCTTTAAAAAATTTATCAGCTTCTTTCCAATACCTTGATTACGATAACTTTTCTCTACAAAAATCCCAGCTATATAATCACTTTGAAGACCAACAAAACCTTTAATTTCCAATTCAGCATCGACATAAATTTCAGCCGTTTTGAATTGTTCTTTAACCATTGGATAATTATCAAGCCAGAAATTCTTATCAATAAAATCATGTGCTTCCAAATTGCTATCAAGCCAAATCTGACTGACTTTTTCCAATTCCAAATCTTTCATTTTTCGAATCATACTTGCCAACCTTTTTTCTATTTGCTAAAATATCTCCTTGAAGTTAATAAACACCGCCGGGTGTCACTTAATCAAGTATTCTTAATAATTCCATTAGGCCAAAGAAGGAATTATTAGGGATACTTATTTTTTTTGGAGGAAATATTATGCATTGGATCTATTTAATCATCGCCGGACTTTTTGAGGTTGTCTGGGCAACCACTATGAAATTGAGTCACGGTTTTACTAAAATCAGTTTTACTATTTATACAATTATCGGCTTAGCTTTGAGTATGTTCTTCCTATCAATTGCTATTAAAAAAATGCCGATGAGTTTGGCCTACCCTATCTGGACCGGAATTGGAGCCGTCGGTTCAATCATTGCTGGAGTAATAATCTTTGGCGATAAAATGTCTCCATTAACTTGGGTCTTTGTAGCCTTATTACTAATTAGTATCATTGGTATCAAAATCACTTCTGGAAGTTAAATTCCAATAAACATTGTAACAAATTAATCGATTGTAATGACAGCGTTTTCTATTCGGAGTATGATTTAAGTAAAAAAGGATGACAATTATGCAAATACCCGAAGAATTTTATCAAGAAATGCAAAAACGTAATGAAAAAGAATTAGAAATTATTAGTAAAAATCCATGGTTAATTCCCGCAACTGTAGCTTGGATGGCAATTCCTGCTGCTATTTGCATTCGTGGTTTCTGGAAGAATCGTCAGTTAAAAAATCAACTAAAAATCGAACGAGAAAAGACGAAGCGTGCTACTTTAAGACTATCTGAACCTAAGAAAATTCGCCCCTTTCATAATTGCTAAATGATTGTGTCATCGTATTTATTGCGGTGGCACTTTTTTTACAATTAAACTATGATAGGAATATATTATTTGGGGGATATCATGAAAAAGAAACTAACCATTATTTTATTTACTTTGTTACTAGCTCTAGGCATGCCATTAAACGTCCAAGCGGCAGCAGCTCCAAAAGCTAAAAACCTGACTTCAGTTACACGAAGTGTCAATCATGCTTCACCAGATACGCCATTGATTTTTTCTCATCGTGGCAGTCCTTACAATTATCCTGATCACTCTTTCAAGGGTTATAATCGCGCTATCAAAGATGGTACTCAATATATCGAACAAGACGTTTGGTTGAGCAAAGATGGCAAACTATTCGTCTCCCACGACGATAATCTCAAACAATCTACTGGCAAAAATGTCACGATTTCAACTTCAGATGCTAGTCAAATTAGCCAAGTTAAATTGCACAACGGTGAAAAGATTCATCAACTAAAAGATGTCTTCAAACGTTACGGCAAAAAAGTTCACTACATAATTGAAACTAAAAAAAATGCCGGCGACAATACCGACACAGAAAAAGCTCTCGTCAAAGAGCTTAAAAAATATAAAATGACCAAAAATGTGATTTTCCAGGATGAAAGTTTACCTGGTATCCAAGAGCTACACCAATCACTAAAAAAAGTTCCTACCCTTTGGCTATTAAGTTCTGCTACTGAACGCCAATATAAGGAACAAATCGAGAATGCTCCTCGCTATATCAAATTCATCTCAATGAAATTAGATCAATGGACACCAAAATTAGTTAAACTGTCACATAAGAATGGTTTCAAAACTAATGGTTGGATCTTGAATACTTACAATGACAATTACGAAGCTTTAAATACACTTAAGCTAGACAGCGTCTTTACTAACAACACCAAAGAAACAGCTCACTTAATCAACCGCTGGAAATGAAAACAACAAACTATCTAGTAGTCCATCTGAAGAAGCCCCTGTTTGAGGGAGCTTCTTCTTTTTTATTATTAGGATCTGTAATTTCAGAATTATCAAAAAATCTCATCGATAGATATAATTCTTGATATTATGAAACTTCTCTGCCTATCGTGGTCCAATATTTATCACTACTGTATCTTGAACCCATTCATTTGTTGCAACACGATAATAGTAATGACCATCATGAATTCGATAACGGTCAGTGATCCACTTTGTACTATTTGCTAACGCTCTGTTAGTAATGACTTTAGAACTTCCATCTTCAGAGAAACTAAATAACTTGCAATATGATGAATTTTTATTACTTACTGTAACAATACCTTGCATCAAAATAGTTTTTTCATATTTCTTCTTTTCTGATTCAGGTAGATGAAAACTTCCATTATGCATGTATTCTGGTGAAATATTTCCTGGATGTTCGATACTATATTGAACCTCTTCAGGCGATAGTTCAGTACCGTCCCAAGGATGAGTAGTATCAAAATCGTGTTCGTACCAATATCCACCTTGTTCCTCAGAAGTCATTTCTTGAATTTCTTCTGCAGTATAATCTGCAGCTTGAACATTAGTAGCTTGTAACAAAGGTAATCCTGTTGCTGCAATACTCAAAACCGCTAGTGATGTTAATAGTGGTTTTTTATTGAATCTAATTCTCTTAGTGCGCTTCATAAATAAATCCCCTTTTCAATTTTTTATCGTACTCTCAATCGAAAGAAAACAAATTTAAATTTGGTATGTAAACTTGTTTTCAAAAGATCGTACTGTATTACAGAATTTAATATGAAAATAGGAGCCATATTAAACCATATTTTGTACACTTTTTCTCTTTTTACTATTCCTGTGCAATCTTAGTCAACATAGCAAATATTACTAATCCCACTAAAAACAAAACACTCAAAGAAGCAGCGCCAATGGTCGACTTACCAGTCATTTGTGTGACGATAGCCACAATAAATGGACCCATAACTGCTGAGAATTTACCCAGAATATTCAAGAATCCATAAAATTCACTGCCGGATTCTTTAGGAATAATTTGACCGAAGTAGGATCTACTCAAAGCTTGCAAACCACCCTGACTAGTCCCGACTAAAATTGCTAGTACCCAAAAGTCAAAGCTAGTTTTCAAACGTAAGGCATACAAACAGATCAACAAGTAAACTCCAATTCCTAATAAAATACCTTTGCGCGTTGAAGTTTTATCTGCTAACCAGCCAAACATGATTGAAAATGGTACGGCAATCAATTGTACGACCAACATGACAATCATCAATTCTGTCGTCTTAATACCAATATCTAAACCGATTGCAGTCGCCATCGTAAAAATCGTATCTACTCCATCAATATAGAAGAAGTACGCTACCAAAAACCAAGCAACTTTTTTATATTGACGAATATGTCTGATAGTTGCAAACACTCGTTTAAAACTCCCAGATACTGGCGATTTGGTAGAAGTTACAGAGTACTTTTGAGTAACGTTTCTTTGAAGTGGCAAGTAAAAAATCAACCACCAACTAGCGGCAATGATAAAACTCATTTTGGCAATACCTACTCCATCCAACATCCCAAATCCACTCGTCAACTGCATAATTAGAAAGAGTATGAATGCAAGCACCCCACCTAAATATCCAAAAGCGTAGCCATAAGTCGATATCTTATTCATCTGCAGATCATCTGCCACATCGGTCAAAAAACTATCATAAAACAAATTACTGACTGAATACCCAATCGCCGAAAAAATATAAATCGTTAATAGCATTTGCCACTGACTTGTTGGTACAAAAGCTAGACCGACTGTCATTACTATCCCTAACCAACAAAACATACTCAATAGTCGTTTTTTAAAATTAGGATAGTCTGCCAAAGCTCCTAAAAATGGTGCCAACAACGAAACTAATAACGTACTAAAACTATTAGCATATCCCCAGTATGCTGTCGAACTAGCGTTAGAAATCCCAGAACTCGTCGCAACTGATTTGAAGTAAACTGGCAAAACTGCCGTTGTAACGATGATTCCATAAGCAGAATTGGCCCAATCATACATGATCCAACTCCATTGCTCTTTATTAATACCCAGTTTGATTTTATTATTCTTTAAAGAAATCATAATCCCCATCCATTCTTTAAACTCATCGAAATTGTAGCATGTACAATTCAATCTCCGATATCAAAAATCTCAATTAAATTTTCTTAATTTTATCCTTATAAACACTGATTTAACAGCATTTTTTAACAATCAACAAAAAAATAAATATCGGTTGTATTATTATAGACTGAAAAAACTGAGAATTAATATAGCCAAAATTGTATAAAAAATCATAAAAAAAATGATGTAATTCAGATTTTACTCTGAACTACATCATTTTTATTTAATGAAGTCTATTTTTCGATTCCTTTTCCGACATAAACATCTTCAAGAACTTGTTTCAATTCTGAAATCAATGGTTCCTTAGGGTTAGTGAATGAGAATTGATCGCCAAAGGTTGCTTCAGCTAAGTCGTCCAACTTACTATCGAAGTCTTTCTTATCGATATAGTTGTCCTTCAAGCTTAACTTAATACCAACAGCATGAGCAAGATCAACAATCTTCTTCACTAAGGCATCCTTCAAAGCACGGTTGTCTTTGCCAGTCAAACCAATGTAACTAGCCATAGCAGCATAATCAGAATCAGCTCTGAAGCTTTCGTATGCAGGCCACATTGTCATCTTAGTTGGTTGCTCGAAGTTATAGTTGATAACTTGTGGCAAGGCAATGATTGAAGCCAATCCGTGTCTGATACCATAGGCATTTGTCAAAACATCAGTGATTGAGTGAGCAACACCGGCAAAGGCATTACCATATGATAAGCCAGCTAGAGTTGAAGCGTTGTGCATTTCTGCTTGAGCATCTTTGTTACCAGCAACAGCTTTTTCTAAGTTATCAAAGACTAATTTAATAGCTTGTAATGCATATGGTCTTGTGTAATCTGAAGCCATATTTGCAACGTATGATTCAACGGCATTAGTCAAAACATCCATACCAGATTCAGCCATGATGTCTTTTGGCATTGTTTCAACAAATTGTGAATCAATGATAGCAACATCAGGTGTCAATGCATAATCAGCGATTGGGTACTTAGTACCAGTCTTAGTATCGATGATTGAACTAAATGGTGTAACTTGGTCTCCGCCGCCGAATGTTGTAGGAATAGCAACAAATTGAGCTTTTTCTGGCTTAGGGAACTTATAAGTACGTTTTCTAATATCGATGAAGCCTTGTTTTGCACCAAATAAGTCAACATCTGGATGTTCGTAGAATAACCACATGTCTTTGGCAGTTTCCATGGTTGTACCGCCACCTAAGGCAATGATTGTATCTGGCTTGAAGAGATTCATTTGTGTAACGCCACGTTTAACAACATCAGTAGTTACGATATTGTCAACGTCTGAGAACATTGAGTATTCAACATTAACTTTACTGCGTTTCAATTCATCAGTGATTGTGTCAACAAATCCTAATTGAACCATGACAGGATCACAGACGATAAAGGCTCTCTTCATACCTTGAAGATCTTCTAGATAACGAACTGAAGTCTTTTCATAGTAAACTCTTGGTTGTTTAATCCATTGCATGTTATTTCTCCGTTTAGCGATTGTCTTAATATTAAGCAAATCAAATGAAGATACGTTGTGAGAAATAGAATTCTTACCCCATGAACCAGTACCAAGTGTTAATGATGGGATCATTTCGTTATAAAGATTACCAATACCACCGATAGCAGCAGGAGTATTAACTAGTACACGACTAGCTTTCATCTTGATACCAAATTCAGTAGCTAAATCTTCATTCATTGTGTGAATACCAACTGTGTGACCTAAACCACCGAAGTGTAGCAATTCATCAGCTTTTTCAAATCCTTCTTTGTGACCAGCAACTTTGAAGACTGATAGTACTGGTGAAAGCTTTTCAGCTGAAAGTGGTTCGTCTGGACCAACCTTGCTCAATTCAACACCTAGAACTTTAGTATCAGCAGGAACTTTGATACCAGCAAGTTTAGCAATGTTCAAAGCTGATTGACCGGCAATAGGACCTTTAACTCCACCTTCTGGTCTAAACATAGCATCGGCTAACTTCTTGTAGTCAGCTTTCTTGATGAAGAAGACTTTGTTCTTTTCTAATAATGACTTAACTTCGTCATAAATATCAGCATCAATAATGGCACTATTTTCAGCGGCACAAACCATACCATTATCAAAAGTCTTAGAAATCATAATATCGTTAACAGCGCGTTTGATGTTGGCAGTCTTCTCAATGTAAGCAGGACCATTACCAGGACCAACACCCAAAGCAGGTTTACCAGTTGAGTAAGCAGCTTTGACCATTCCAGGACCACCAGTAGCAAGAACTGAGGCAACCCCTTCGTTATTCATCAAGTATGAAGTAGCTTCGATACTTGGTTTTTCGATCCATTGGATAACACCTTCAGGTGCACCTGCATCAACAGCAGCTTTTAACATAACTTTAGCAGCAGCGACTGAACATTTTTGAGCTTGGGGATGGAATCCAAAAATAATTGGGTTACGTGTCTTCAAGGCAATCAATGACTTGAACATTGCTGTAGAAGTTGGGTTAGTAACTGGAGTAACACCAGCTAAAACACCAAGTGGTTCAGCGACTTTGATCAAACGGTGTTCTTTGTCGTCTTCGATGATACCAACGGTTTTATCACGTTTGATTGAGTGCCAAATCTCTTCGGTTGAATACATATTCTTGATAACTTTATCTTCAACCAAACCACGACCAGTTTCTTCGTATGCCAATTTAGCTAATCTAAAACTAGCATTCAATCCGGCAATGGCCATTTGGTGAACAATGTGATCAACTTGTTCTTGAGTGAAGCTGTCCATGATTTCCAAAGCCTTGTGAGCTTTAGCAACCATTTCATCAATAACAGGTTTTACTTCTTCTTTTTTATCAGGTTTTGCAGCAGTATTTGTATCTTTGGAACCTTTCAACATCTGATTACCTCCAAGAATAAAAACTATATTTGTTAACTAATTCACGTTTTATCATATCACTGTGTTTTTTTTGTTCAAGCATTTTAATCGAAAAAGACAATGTAAACGTATCCACGTTGATGTATCAACACGTATCCGATGATTGTTTGTTAGTTAATGAATTTCACATCCTCGATTTCATAAATTCTATTGTGAATAATTCTTCACAAAGTCCGTGTTATGGGTCTTTTTGAATTCACAAAAAAAGTAGATTGAAGTGATTTTCAACCTACTTTGTGAAATATTTTGTTTTTTAAACGGGTTACACAAGCCAATTCCCATAGTTAGGCAAATGCTCAAAGTTTAACCGTCATTCTCCGCTCTCTCTATCTATCTAAACATTGTCTTAGTAGCACGGGCCATTACTTTTGGATCTTTTTCGTAATGGTGCATTGGTGTCATTTCTGACAATGGAATGTTCAACAAGGTATAAACAGCACGTTGAGCGGCACGGAATGAATATTGTTCTGTAAAGACCATATCGAATGGTTGTTCACAGAATTGACTGATGAAGGCTAAGTTTCTACTGTGCTTTGGCACTACATCTGGACGGTCACCGACAGCTCTTTGATTGAACATTGCTGAAGCATATGGCAAGTGAACGGGAATTACGTTGACAATACTGTCCATGATTTCTTCAGTATGATTCTTGATATTGTCTTTACTTGGATCAGTTGCAGCTAGATGACCGAGCAATTCTTCAAGCATTTCTTTACCAGTCAATTCCATAACAGGTTTTTGAACGTAATCACCGTTTCTTCTTGGATACATGAAGTAACCCCAGAATGTTGATTCGTTAGGTTTTTGTGCCTTGAAGTGTGGTTGATGGTGAACAACGATTGACAACAATGGCGTACTTTCAATCCAAGTGTTCAAAGCATTACCTGGTTCTTGTTGGGTGATACGTGAAATTTCGTTAACTAAAAAGTGGTTGTTAGTCGTAACTGTGAAACTTACCCACTCACTTTGTGAACGGTCACCGAAGAATTTATCAGGATTGCCTAGTGAATAGAACTTCTCAGCAGCCTTCTTCCAAAGCATTGCACTAGGTGCATAATCCATATTCTCTTTGAATGGTGTATTGAAATCACCAATTGCTGAACTATCAGTGATCGAACCATTAGTATCGAAGACTAAGTCGTTTTCAGCGATATCGATATGTCCCTCTTTGTTGTCATTATCGACTTCTTCATACTTCAAGCCAGTTACAACGATATCATCTTGCAATGGTGTGTCTTTGAATTCGAGGTCAGTAACCTTACGATTGTTGATAAAGGTTACGCCACGGTCTTCCAAATACTTGCGCATTGGTAAAATAATACTTTCAAATTGGTTATAAGGACTTCTCGTTACACCTTCCAAAGTATTGATACGACTGAATTCTAGAATCATACGATTCATATAACGACGCAACTCAACTGCTGAACTAGCACGTTTGAAAGCAAAGGTTGTTTGCCACATGTACCAGAAATTAGTTGTGAAGAAGTGAGGACTACTTGCAAACCATTCAGCAATACTGATGTTGTTCAACTTTTCTTCGTCTTTTTCTGGCATCAACATTAATTTCGACAACAAGTAACGATCTTTATTATCGAATTGCATATGCTTGTAATTGTCTTTGCCCGGATTTACACGTGGTCCATTGTGATCAATCAAACGTCCCACATCATGAGTTGGATGAGCATGATCAAAGTTCAAAATGTCATCGGTAACAGTTTGTCCAGGATGATCTAGAGATGGCACTGAACGCAAAACATCCCAAAGATTCTCGAAAGTTTCTTCGTTAAGCATTCTTCCACCTTTTGCTAGAAATCCTTTGTTATTAGAAAGTGCTTGGTTGCCATATTCATTTTCATAATCTTTTACAGCGGCACCATCATTAGCACCGTGGTCTTCAAGTCCCATCATAGTGATTTGATCACCATTGAATCCGCCATCACGAATCAAATAGATACCAGCAGCTAAGTTACCAATACCAGTACCAATCATGTAGGCTTTTCTTGTCATAATAACTGACCTCCATTCAAATCTTACTGTTCATCTATACAACTCAAATATAGCAGTTTTCTTAAGAAAGTAAAGGCTTACATTTTGATTTTTGTATCATTTTTCTTCTAGTTTTTGGAATAAAAAAAGGAATCAAAACTAGTTAAATTAGTTTCGATTCCTTGCATATTAATCGCTGTATTTAGTTAGACGAATGACGTCACGAACAATCATCAGTTCTTCATCTGTTGGAACGACTAGGACTTTGACTGTTGAGTCATCGGTACTGATCAAACGTGTGCCAGTACCATTTTCGTTACGATCTTTATCAATTTTTACACCCATATAATTAAAACTATTGGCAATATCTGCTCTAATTTCAGCATTGCCTGCACCAACACCGGCTGTAAAGATAATTACATCAGTGCCTTTGAGCATAGCAATGTATGAACCGATATATTTGACGATTCGATTGATGAAAATCTTGATTGCCAAATCAGAGCGGTCGTTTTCTGCTCTAGTAGCTAATAAATCACGCATATCTGGTGAAACGCCAGAAATACCTAGCAAACCAGATTTAGTATTTAAAATTTTAACCATTTCACTTGGATCAGTGATCTTTAACTTTTGCATCAAATAAGCAACAAGCGAAGGATCAATATCTCCAGAACGTGTACTCATTGTGATACCAGCTAGCGGTGTGAAGCCCATTGAAGTATCGACTGATTTGCCGTCTTCAATTGCATCGATTGATGAACCACTACCCAAGTGACAAGAAATAATCTTCAAATCGTTCAAAGGTATTTGCAAGTAATCAGCTGCAGCTTGTGAGACATATCTATGGCTAGTACCGTGAGCTCCAAACTTACGAACACCATATTTTTCATAATATTCGTAAGGAATACTATACAAGTAATTGACTGGATCCATTGTTTGATGGAATGACGTATCAAAGACAGCTACTTGTGGTACATCTGGCAATATTCTTTCAAAAGCTTCAATACCAGCAGCTTGTCCAGGATTATGCAATGGAGCAAATTCTGACAAGTTCTTGATTTGTTGAACCACTCTTGGAGTTACAACAGCAGAGTCTTTAAAGATACTACCACCGGCAACTACTCGATGACCGACACCAGTAATTTCTGAATAGTCATCAATGATCTTTAAGTCGATCAATTTATCGAGCATTTTATTGACGGCAGTTGTGTGATCAGGGATATCACCCATTTCACTAATCTTTTTACCACCAAATTCAACTTCAAAAACCGAATCAGAAAGGCCAAGACGATCAACCATTCCTTTTGCAACAACTTTTTCATCAGGTACTGTGTATAGTTTCCACTTCAGTGTAGAGCTACCAGAATTAACGGCCATGATTTTAGACATTTAATCTCACCTAACCTTTAAAATTTTTAGCCCAGTCTTGTAACTGGTCTTTAAATCCTTCAAACAACTTGGGATTATTAGTGTCTGGAATTGTACCCATCAAAACATTTTCCACTTGCTTAGCATTATTACCATGCTTTTGCAAAACGACTACTGCCTTTTGTGCCTCTTTAGAAGCAAACAAATTGGCAGGTAAGTCTAAGACAGCCTGCAAATAAACACTTGAAACCATCCACTCGGATAATTTCTTAGCTTGATCCGTTTGGAAAATTTGTGATGGGACGATAAAGATACCCAGTCCACCATCATTCAAATTATTCATTGTTTGTTCAATCAACAGATGATGAGCATAAGAATGGCCCGATTCAGCGCTAGTCTGGAAATTCTTGGCATTTTCATCAATTGGATAATAGCCAACTGGTAAATCTGCCACCGCCATGTCGATATCAGTAATATCCCAATCTGCCACACTATCTTGGTGATAGGCATCCAAATTAAGATTCATCACTTCGCTAAATGACTTGGCTAATGCGACAAGTGTATCATCGTTATCCAAAGCCGCAGCATTGATATGGAATTTATCAGTCATATTCAATTGTTCGATAACTTCAATCAACAAGTTACCTGTTCCGACTGTCGGATCAACTATGTTCACCGTTTTCTTATTTTGAACATTTAGTACCTCATAAGCAATAAGGCTCGCAATCAAACCAATGGCATCTGGAGTCATTAATTTATTGACTTCTGCCTTATCATCTTTTTGAGCTTTGATAATAGCGACCGTGATAGCTTGCTTCAACTGCAATGGAGTTAAGTTCAATTGTTTTAGTTCTTGATAAATTGCTTCTAGTTTAGCAACTGTTGCTTGATCAGGAACTGAATTTTCAACATAAACTTTGCCATCGGAAATATTAGTTAAATTCTCGGCAAGTGTATCAATATTGCTTACTTTCAAAGACTCCATCAATAAAGAATTGGCTTTGTTTAGCTTATCAAAATATGATTGCATATCTTTTTCTGACATAGTTAACCTCTTTGCTTCATAATAAAATTTTAACGTTGGAACCGATTTTATTCAAGGATTCCTAAATTCACGATAGTCTATTTTATTACTTTTATTAAAATTCTTGTTAATTTGTTGCTTGTATAATTCGTCCAACTTCTGGTAATCGTTGATTTCTTCAGCTAAATAAGAGCTGCTGTAACCAATAACCATAATTGCGACCATTAATACTAATATACTATTTAACAGGACAGTTGCGCCATGTTTTTGACTTTTTTGCAACCAATCACTCATCATAAACTAAACACATTGTTGATTTTTGCTGAGCTTTATTCTCTGTTGTAATAATAACTAAATTTCCATTTTTTTCAATATCAATTTTTTTCAGATCCGTCATAATCGGTTCATGTCCTCCATTTGAGACCGTCCTTGCGTGCAACATTAATTTATCTCCTGCCCAGTATTTCTCAATGACTCGCTTATTTTGTTCATCATTTGGTGAATAGACTATTCGTTGATTTTTTAAATTAATAATTTTACTATTTTGCAAAACTGTTTGCAGTTTTTCTTGCGTGATATGCCATCTAACTTGTTCTTGAAAATCCGTCTGTTGAATGATTTTTAAAATTTGTAGGCTCTGCTGCAAAATACCTAAGGTCATGATTGTGACCATTAATGCGATGATTGTCTCGTATAATGTAAATCCCCTATGTGGTTGGTTTGATTTGATAAACATTTTTATTGACCGTTACCTGGTATTCGTTATTATTCGTTTCAAAAAAATACTTTTTGTCTTTGATGATCAAAGGATTGGGTACGTTGTGACTTCGTAAATTTAACAAGACAATTTTATGAGCATTGACGCGCTCTTCCCAGTGATCAATCAATTTGAATTCTTCTTTGACACAATAAGTCAGGGTAAAAATTATCAAAACTGAAATCGATAACGCTACGAGTGATTCTGCCAAAACAAAGCCTTCACGATGTTGTCTCAATAATTTCACCCCAATTCATTTGGATTTTATAAAAAATTTTTTGATGGCTCAATTTCGACTCAACAATAATCGTTGCTGCCGTAGCCTCACCACCATTGTTGATCGTATAATTAGCCCTTGAACCTGAAGTTATTTTTAAAGTTTTGGGTATTTTTTTACTTTGAGTTTTAGTCTTATCGTCTTTTGAAGTATGAAAAATAATTCTCTCTTTATCAAAGACCATCCTTCCTCCAGTATTGTGCAGATAGCAATAATTAAAGGTGCTCTTAAATGAATCCTTGAACCATTGCAAATACTGACGTTCTTCAACCCTAGCTTGATAGTCTTTGAGATTATAGATTGAAAAAATCGTTAGGCTACAAAATATGGTTAAACTTACGACAGTTTCCAATAATGTAAAAGCCTTTCTAACTGGCATCAGTTTTATCTTTTTCCACTAAATTATTGAGATTGAGATCTTTTATTTTTTTTGCTCTTTTGGATTGAGCTGCAGTTATATAGTTTTCTTTTTGTAAGTCGTCTGCCGAGACAGTTGTTTTTTCTGGATTGTTTTCCAAATATAATTCTGCTTGAGTAGTTAGAGTTGTTTTAAAAGCCTCTTCCGACTTAGTGCTGGCATGATCTTTTTGAGCCACAATATTCGGCACCATAATTAGCATTAGCAAAGAAATAATAAACAAAACAACTACCATTTCAATTAAAGTAAAACCTTTTCTGATTTTTTTCATCATGACATCCCTTTCATCATTCCATATATCGGCACCAAGACGATCAAATACGTCACAACAATTACGATTGCAATAATGCCGAACAATATGGGCTGAACTAAATTTAAAAGTTTTTTTAATTCTTGCTTAGTTTCCTCGAACTTTAATTCTGAAATCAGTAACAAATCTTGTGCCAACTGTGGTCCACTCTCGCCAGCTTGAATAATGACTTGCAACTGATTTGGCAATAATGGTTCTTCTTGAATCATTTGCATCAAACTTTTTCCCTGCTGTAATTCATTGATAAATTTAGTGCCCAAATAGCGTTGAATTGAGCCTTCTTGAAAGCGATTGCTAGATTCACAAATTATGAAAAAATTCATACCACTGGCCAACTGCATTCCCAATCCCTGTAAAATTAAAAATTGAAAAAAATGTAAATAAATCTTGCCAACTAACGGCAATTTCACAAGTAATAACGAACGATGATATTCATCTCTTCGGCGCAAATTAACAATCAATAAAATTACTCCGCTTGCTAACAAAAACAAACTAACCAAGATAACTCCTAAAAATAAATCAATCGACTTTCCACTACCAGCGATAGCCAACTGTGGCACAATGTAAATCTTCATTCCAACTAGCATCGTCAATAGAAACACTAAAATAAAACTCGGATAAACTAACAGCTCTTTTAATTTGTTCTTTTGTTGAGCTTGGCTCTGCAATAAAATCCCTGTTTGCATTAAAGTCTGATCAATCTTGCCGTGATTTTGAGCAATAACGATTTGATTAAAAATCACATCAGGTAATTGCAGATGTCGTAGCGCTTGTGAAATCATTGCTCCATTTTGCAAGTCCTGATGAATTTTTTCAAAAACATCGTGTCTATTTTCGAGTAAGCGTAAACAATTGATCGACTGACTTAGTGAAAATCCGTTCCCCAAAAGCTTGCTGATGGTCAGTAAAAATTGTGCTTGCTGCTTAGAATTTATCTTCTTATCCGTTAACAAATTCTTGATAAACATCTTCATCTATTCGCCCTGCTTGATAAATTTTCCGTATACCTTGTCCCCATCTGTCGTCCTTGAGATTGTTTTCCAAATACTCCTTGATTTCTGTCGCATTCAAAGTATCTAAAAATATTTGTAAATCATCATACGTTGGAATTAATCTTTGATACGAAATCAAGTTGATAGCATTGCCAATTTCCTCATCGCTAACGCCAAATTGTTGCAGTCTTTGAATCACTGAATACTTAGATTTACCATGAATCGTAGACATGACCGTATAGCCACAAATAGCTGCCCGAATAGCTTGTTGAGCAGTCTTGGCATCCCTGATCTCTCCAATGATCAAAATACCTGGGCGATGGCGCAAAGTGGTTTTAATCAACTCTTCATAAGTCATTCCGGCTTCTTCATTGACTTGTAATTGTAAAAAACTATCCTCAACAATTTCAATTGGGTCTTCGATACACATGACTCGCTTCTTGTAGCTAAGCTGGCGCGTCAAGGCATACATCAACGAAGTTTTTCCTGAACCCATTGGTCCCGCAAATAGCATCATGCCCTTTTGCTTAGCAATCGGTAATAAATTTTCGACGATTTCTTCTGATATTGGTGAAACTAATTCCTGTGGATAAATCAAGCGAATTACCATTGACTCTCGATTTTTGAAGTCCCCCACAGCCGAAACTCGAATAAAGATTTGTCGATTTTGATACATAAAGTTAAAAGATCCTTTTTGAGCACGCCGTCTTTCTGAAATATCCAAACCAGAATTGAATTTAAGATAATTCATGATCATAGTAGTTTCCTCAGTTGTCAGATCTGCTACCGTATATGTTTGAAGTGCATTGCGTGCTTCGATATGATAGTGGCCTTCTCTTGGCAAGAAATAAATATCTGAAATTTTATTAGTACAGGCTTCGGTTAATAAATTTTTGACCATCGTAATAATTGACATATTAATTCCTCCTTTACAAAAAAATTACGCAAAAAAAGACCGCAAACTCAATTGTTTACGGTCTTAATTTTTAAAAATTATTCGTCGTCTTCATCTGCAGCAGCAGTGTAAACTTCTGAAACATCATCATCGTCTTCAAGTTGATCGATCATGTGTTGGAATTGTTCCTTCTTTTCTTCAGGAACTGGTGTTGTATTTTGAGGAATCATTGTCAATTCTGCATCGGCAAGGTCATATCCCTTTTCAATCAAACCATCACGAACTGCAGCAAATTCTTTTGCTTCTGTATAAATTTCAAAAGCATCATCTGATGTTTGCAAATCGTCTGCACCAAGATCCATGATATCCATTAATACTGTATCTTCATCTTGTGAGTTCTTTGTACGGTCCAAAACAATGTAACCTTTACGGTCAAACATGTATGAAACTGAACCACTTGAACCCATGCTACCTCCGTTACGGGTAAATGCAACACGTACGGCAGAAGCAGTTCTGTTCTTGTTATCTGTCAAAGCTTCTACTAAAACTGCAACTCCACCTGGAGCATAGCCTTCGTATGTAACTTCATCATAATGATCGTCACTACCGCCATCAGCCTTGTCTAAGGCACGTTTGATGTTGTCCTTTGGCATATTGGCTGCACGAGCTTTATCTACTATTAAACGAAGGGCAGCATTATCGTTAGGATCGGAGCCACCCGCCTTAGCTGCCATAAATAACTCACGAGACAGCTTTTGGAAGATTTTACCACGCTTTGCATCTTGGGCACTTTTTCTACCTTGGATGTTATGCCATTTTGAATGTCCTGACATTTCTGTTTCCTTCTTTCATGATTATTGTAAACCGCATATTATTTTATCAAAACAACTTCGTTATTTCAATATTTGCAGGTCAAATAACCATCAAAAAAGTAGTTTTTATTAATCTAGTGACGAACTTTTCTGATATCGATTACACCTAGCGTCAAAACAGCAATCATCGCACCGAGAATTTTCATAAATGTACCACTGTCATTACCCGTTTGTGGGAATGTTTGAATACCACTTTGATTAGTAGGATCATAACCGTTTTTGTGCAAGTTAGTTGGTGCCACTAAGACGCCATTGGATTGTCCCTTTACTCCTGGAACATAGTAAACATTGCCTTCCATAATGACTTCAGGACGTGAATTATTGTTAACGACTGTTTCTGAAGGATTCTTTGAAGCATCACTGACATTACTGCTTGAGGAACCATCGGTATTGTTATTCACATTGTCATTAGTATTTTCGTCAGGATTATTGCCAGTCCCATTGTTGTTTGGATCTTTTTCATCAGGAACTACCGGTTCAACTGGAGATACGACTGGTGGTTCTACTGGATTGGTTGGGTCTGTCGGATCTGTTGGATCCGTTGGGTCCGTTGGATTCGTTGGGTCTGTTGGGTCCGTTGGGTCTGTTGGATCTGTTGGATCTGTTGGATCCGTTGGATCTGTTGGATCTGTTGGATCTGTTGGGTCAACGGTACCACCGCCACTAGTAGGATCAGCTTCAACTGTTAATTGAACTGTTTTTTCTTGTCCATCAGCGGTACTCAATACAACGTCATAAGTTCCAGCTGTATTCAAATCAGCTTTACTCAAGTCAACTTTAACATCCAAAGGATTACCATTAACATCTGTTGCTGAAGCTTGAAAGTCACTAGCTGTTGGTGCTGGGTCTCCAACGTGCATCGTATAATTGCTACCGACTAAACTCTGTTTATCAGCAGTGATTGTCAAAGTACCAGGTACTACTGTAATCGAATAATTAGGATTGGCATTAGGATCAAAACTTGCATTGATTGCATAGGTTCCGGCTGTATCCCCAGGAACTCTAGTTAAGTTGTAAACTACTTGATCACCATCAGTAACACCAGGCATAGAAACTTCAGCCGTGAATGTTGGATCAGCTTGTCCAGCAACTTTATTAGCATTGGCGACTGTAATTGTAACTGGAGCTTTTTGAATGATCAATTGGCCAGTAGAGTCACTTTGTTGCCAGTTAATATAAGCACTTTGAGACAAATTATTGATATTGTCGATTGCTTGTTGAGTCAATCCCACTTGATAACTGCCAGCATTTTTAGCATCTGTATTTAAAATCAAATCACCATTTTGAGGTGTATAAACTGAACCATCTGACAAATTAACAACAAAGTTACCATAATCAATACTTTGATCTTGACCATTATAAGTTGTTTCTTGTGTTCCACTTAAACTATAAGTTCCTGAACGTTTGTAGACTTCAACTGTTACGGTACTTGAATCACTGCCATATTTATAAGTGACTTTATAAGTTCCGGGTTTCAACGTATCAATGGTTGTGACATTTTGATTATTGGGGTCGACGATGCTGTAAGTTATCGAATCAAAAGGAACGGTATCGCCATCGGGAGTTTTAGCACTAATGAAATTATCGCTTGGTTGCCAATTTGTTCCGGCAGCAACCTTAGAATTAATTGCTTCGATCACAGGGTCATTTAAAACGACATCGTAAGTTCCACTATATTTATTTGTGCCTGGCAAAGCCCAAGTGAAGGTAAAGCTATCAGTACCACTTGGAATATCAAAGACGCCATCACTATAAGTTACGCCATTGCTCAAATCAGAAATTGCTAAATCATTCTCAGTTACTCCACCGATGTTGATATTGAAGTAATCAGAGATTTTATTGTGGGCCGAATCAGTGAAAATTGCTGCTAACTGATCAACGATACCATTCAAATTAACATTATCTAATGAAACATTTGGCAATAAGACAGTCGTAATACGATTGTTGGCAAAGGCATTTGTTCCCACTTGAAAATTAGAAGCATTGGACGAAATACCCGTTAATTGATTGTTGCTAAAGGCAGAGTCACCAATACTTTGAACTGAATCAGGAACTGTCAATGTACCTGTCAATTTGTTAGTTGAAAAAGCTCCATTGCCAATTGTTTGCAAACCATTATTGAGTACTACGTTTGAAATATTATTGCCGGCAAAAGCATATTCACCAACTGTTTGCAAATTAGCAGGCAAAGTTAATGTTCCTTCCAAATTGGAATACTCAAATGCTCCCGTTCCAATCGTAGTCAAAGCTTTCGCATTGGAGAAGTCAACATTAGTTAACTTGTCATTGTAAGTAAAGGCTTGGTAACCAATGGATTTCAAGTTAGGACCAAATTTCATCGAAGTCAAACTAGTATCAGCTAAGAAGGCTTGATCACCAATAGTCTCCAAACTATCTGGCAAAGTTACCGATGTTAAACCATTGTCATAAATAAAAGCACCCTTACTGATATTTGTTAATTGGTTATTTTGACTCAAATCGATTGAAGTTAGCTTAGCATCTGTTGCAAAAGCTTCTTCACCAATATTTTGTAAATTAGTAGCCTTGGAGAAATCTACACTTGCTAAATTAGTATTACCAGCAAAAGTTTGATAGCCAATTGTTTGTAGGTTGGCAGGCAAAGTAATCGAAGTCAAAGCATTATTGTAAGAAAAAGCTGAATCGCCGATATTCTCAACTGAATCTGGCAATTGAACTTGTTTAATTTGATCACTTGAAAAGGCTTGTTTACCAATATTTTGCAAAGTCTTGTTATTAGATAGATCAAGATTATTAACTTTGGTATAAGCAAAAGCATCGTCGCCAATATCCGTCACACCATCATTGATTTGGACGCTGTTAATATTTTGGTTACTGAAGAAAGCCGCATTCCCAATCGCAGTAACATTATAGTCGGTGCTGGCATTAGTATCCTTATTAGTTACTGTGATCTTAGGTGGAATATTAATATTAGTATCCGCAGAAGTTAAATTAGAATTAGTACCTGTTAAAGTAGCATTACCGTTGTTGTCGGTACTCCAATTGAACTTGTTGGCGTCAGTATAATCCCCATCTGAAGAAATTGTATTGGCACTTGTATCTACTGGCGTCAAAGTAGTTGCTTTAGTATCAGTGGTAGTTTTAGCAGGTGTTGTAGCAGTTGAATCAGTAGTTGATGTTGGCGCTACTGGTGTCGTCGTAGTTGGCGTGGCTGTTGTTGGAGTCACGGTATTTGTAGTCGTGGTCGATTTAGTCAAACTTGAGGCTGCTGGTTGAACAAGACTGGTCGTATTTTTATCGGCACTATTGTCGGTATCAGTCTTAGTTGCAGCTTGCGTTACAGTATTTGTCGTGGCATCAGAAGCTACTTTTGGTGTCGTTGTTGAGCTATCTGAACCAGTGGCACTGGTATTATCTGTAGTTTTAGTGTCATCAGTCGTGGTGCCAGAAGCAGTCTTAGTAGGTGTTGATGTTGAATTCGTAGTTGAAGTAGCATTAGAGGTAGTATCAGAAGCAGTAGCTGCATCTGAAGTTGAAGATACTGAATCGGTAGTTGTTTTAGAAGGTACAGCAACTGAACTTGTATTATTATCAGTCGTGGCCGCATGAACAATGACTGAATGTCCTGCACTGGCCCCTAGTCCCAAAGTCATTGCTGCACCAGCGGCAATTAATAATTCTTTTTTATCAATTGTTAATTTTTTACTCGTCATATTAATAAACCGTCCTTGCTGGGATGAAATAAAAATCATAAACCTGTCTAAACATCTCAATTAATATAATACAACTTCTAAAATTAATTTCTATTTTTATGCCTTTGGCAGGTTTTCTTTTATATAAAAATCGATAATTAATCGTATAACAAAAAAGGCGACCATCTAGGCCGCCTTTTGTAATTATTATTTTATAAATTTGAATCATATTTTTTATTTTTAAAGCTAAACAAATACAGACAAATTACTAATATAACGATGCCAGTAAAAGCTCCAGCGCTATCTAAAATCACATCTTCAACTAACGGTGTCCGTCCACCAGTCAATCCTTGATGAAATTCATCGAAAGCTGCTAAGCCAGTCGTTGTCATCCAAGGTATAAAAATCATCAAAAAATAATTACGTCTGAAATATGTGATCAAAGCTAATGCGAGAAAAACTCCTAAAACCAAATAAATACTAAAATGTGCTCCCTTACGAATAAAGAACTCAACGAATTTAAAATAGCCATCGTTAGCAACCGATTGATATTTACCACCATAATTAAAACCTATTTGAGACAAACCGTGTTCAAAGGGTTTATTTTGAAGGTATCTTTCCAAAAAAGGCACCGATGTCTGTTGCTTATAAGTCATAGAAGAACTGTAAAACAATCCTAATAAAATCACGACTGCTATTCCGTAAAACCATTTCTCGTATTGCTTAATTTTTTTCATTATTCCTCATCCATTTTAACTGTTGCATTGATCTCCTTGGCATCATCAAAATATCCTGAATAATACAAGGAATGAATTGCCCAGAAGTACATAAACGTAGAGAAAATCAAAATCACAATAAAATCAAATGGATAATGAACTAAGTTAATTCCTCCAAAACTGGAACTACCTAACCATGAAATCATTGCTAATCCAAATAAATGTACGATCAACCACAAACTAGCATATAATTTTTGCTTAAACTCTCTAAATCCACGACGAGCATCATAGATAAAGTAAATTGGCAAACCAACGATTATTATAACAATAACTTCCACAGTCGTTGGGAACATTGCCCAATAAATTGCCAAACTGATCAAATCAAAGACAACTGGAGCCAAAATATGCATCCCTTTGATTTTCGTTGGACGTTTCAACTTAGGACCCATCTTTCGTAAACTACCAGCAACTACTGGACCTGACAAAAGTGAAATCAAAGTTGATGCTGCAACTACTCGTGAAAGTAGCGACCAATTCTTAAATAGTAAAATCAAAATAAAACTAACAAACATATTTATCATCAAAGCCACTCTAGGTGAATGATATTTATTATTAGCATTACTCAAAAACATTGGTAAATGCTTATTCTTAGGCATTGAAGATAATGACTTACTAGCTGAAGAAGCAAAGGCGATACCACTCCCAACTGGTGAGATAAAGGCCGTGAAGTAAACCAAAGTCGACAACCAATAAATATTTAACAAAATTGCCAAATCGGCAAATGGAGAATTGAAATTGATCTTAGCCCAACCAGCATCAATTACTGACTGTGGTAAAGCGCCGATAAAGACAATCTGTAAGGCAATATAAACCAAAGCACTAATTAATAACGAAATAATTATTCCTCGTCTAATATTGACCGAAGGTTTATCAATATCATTACTCAAATTGATAACCGTTTGAAAAGCCACGTAAGAATAAATAATTCCGGCACTACCAATTGCCACGAAAATTGAAGCAGAACCGTTTGGCATAAATTCTTGAAAGTTGCTTCCCAAATTGCCTAAATCAAAGTGAGCAGTAATTAAAAAGATCATTGTAATAATCGGTACAACTAATTTTAAAACTGAAATGAAATTATTGAACTTAGCCATAATTGCTACTGACCAATAATTGATAAATGTAAATATTAAAATCATCACAGCCGCCATCATTAATCCTTGTGGCGTTAATTGTCCATCTTTCATAAAACCATGAGTCCACTGTGCCCATTCCCAAGGCCAAGTACTCATATATTGAGTTGATGCTACAGCTTCAATCGGTAAAATTGCTAAAAGCGATAGCCAATTAGCCCATGAGAAAATGTGTCCCAAAAGCGATCCGTGAGTATACATCGTAAATCGACTCATCGCACCTTCTTCAGGAAACATTGTCCCAATCTCAACGTAAACCATCGCAATCATTGCTACTAAAACTGCCCCAATAATCCAAGACAAGATTGCCGCTGGACCAGCTATTTGAGCTGCTTGACTAGAACCGAACATCCAACCGGAGCCAATAATAGCACTCAGACCAAACATAACTGTTGAAAACAGATTTAATTTTTTATTCCTCATAAAACCACCAATCTATAATTTTTATAGTAAAAAAAATAGCCTCAATTACGAGACTATTATATATCCACTATGTCTAAATAGGCTACTCTACTGTTACACTTTTTGCAAGATTACGAGGTTTGTCAACGTCATTGCCACGTGCCAAACTTGCATAGTAGGCAATCAATTGAGCGGGTACAACACTGATGATTGGTGAGATCAATTCATCGATTTCAGGGATGATAATTTGGTCACCTTTTTCAGCATACTTTTGACTAGCAATTACTAGTACGTGAGCGCCACGAGCTTCAACCTCTTGAATGTTTCCACGTGTATGACTAGCACCAACACCATCATTGATATAGGCAATTACTGGAGTATTCTTTTCAATCAAAGCAATGGTACCGTGCTTCAATTCTCCGGCAGCAAAGCCTTCAGCGTGGATGTAAGAGATTTCCTTTAGTTTCAAGGCTGCTTCAAGTGATAAAGCATAATCGATTCCACGGCCAATATAGAAGGCATCTGTTTGATCTGTTAAGTAGTCAGCTGTTAATTGCTTGATGGTTGCTTTTTCGTCAACGATTTGTTGAATACCGTTAGCAGCCAAAGCAAGTTGTTTCTTCAAGTTGAAGTCTTTTGCTACTTCTAAGTTCTTTTCATCACCCAAAGCTTTAGCTAAAACTGATTCGACAGCAATTTGAGCTGTATAGGCTTTAGTTGAAGCAACGGCGATTTCAGGACCTGCTAGAAGTTCCATTGTGAAAGTTGCTTCTCTTGAAAGTGTTGAGTTAGGAACATTTGTCATAGTTAAACTTGGCAAATTCATTTCATTTACTTTAACAAGCACTTGACGACTGTCTGCTGTCTCACCACTTTGTGATAGGAAGATGAAGAATGGATGCTTAGAAAGTTTTGGCATGTGGTAACCAAATTCACTACCTAATTCAACATCAACTGGAATATCAGCAATCTTTTCAAAAATATTTTTACCAACTAAACCAGCGTGATAACTAGTACCGGCAGCAACGATGTATAGTCGATCAGCTTTCTTCAATTCGTCCAACAAGTCTTGTTCAACGTTCAAACTTCCATCTGGATTGATATAGTTTTGAGAAATTTTTCTCATTACATTTGGTTGTTCGTCAATTTCTTTTAGCATGTAGTGTTCGTAAGTTCCCTTAGAAATGTCACTAGCATCTAAGTTGACTGTGTATGAATCTCTGTGAACTGGTGTACCATCGATTTTTGAAATATTAACGCTACCTTTTCCCAAAATAACAACTTCACCATCATGGATCTCAACGAATTCATGGGTTTGATCAAGCATAGCCATAGCATCGGAACAAATAACATTGAAGTTATCGCCCAAACCGATCAACAATGGACTCTTATTCTTGGCAACAAAGATTCTGTCTGGTTGTTCCTTATCAATCATAGCAAAGGCATATGAACCTTGGATCAAGCCAAGAGCTTTTCTAAAAGCAGCTTCACCATTCATACCTTCTTTAGCGAAGTGATCAACTAATTGAACGGCTACTTCAGTATCAGTTTGGCTCTTGAAGTCAACGCCTTGCAAATATTTTTCTTTTAATTCTTCAAAGTTAGTCAAAACACCGTTGTGAACTAAATAAAAACGATTGTCTTCTGAGAAATGAGGATGTGCATTTTCTACTGTTGGCTTACCATGAGTTGCCCATCTAGTATGACCAATTCCAACTGATCCAACAACGTCTTCAGTAACAGCATCTTCAAGTTTGCTGATTTTACCAACTTCTTTAACCAAGTAATCCTTACCTGCTTGATTATTGACATAAATACCAGCTGAATCATAGCCACGGTATTCTAGTTTTTCCAGTCCGTTCAATAAAATATCAGTAGTTTTATTATTTCCAATTACTCCAACAATTCCACACATAGTTTTTCAAGCCTTTCTCAATTGGTCTAGTTTATTATTTTTAAGTGGTATAGTTCATTCGAATTAACTTTATCATCTTGCGACAATGCCTAGAATACTAATATTAAGTTTTTTTGTCAAGAAAATATTAACATTTTTCTTAAATGGTATAGTTGGTACATACCATAATTGGACAACCGGTATAGTTGGTATATGCCGATATAATACACTCTCTATAAAATCAATAAGAAAAAAGTATGCCAAAAAAATAGAGATTGAGGCATAAATCCCTCAATCTCTATTTATTAATTTTATTATATGACCTTTAAGACCATTAAACCAATATTTTAGCTTAATTCATTTTTAACTACTTCAACGATTTGGTCACAGTATTCGTTAACCTTTTCTTCAGTTGAAGCTTCACACATAACACGCAACAATGCTTGAGTACCACT
Organism: Companilactobacillus farciminis KCTC 3681 = DSM 20184; assembly: GCF_002706745.1. Classification (NCBI taxonomy): domain Bacteria; kingdom Bacillati; phylum Bacillota; class Bacilli; order Lactobacillales; family Lactobacillaceae; genus Companilactobacillus; species Companilactobacillus farciminis. Next base: position 1,880,863 of record NZ_CP017702.1, read on the forward strand.
AGGACGAACTAGTACTCGACCATCGCCGTTCATTTCATCTTCAACTGCTTTGATAGCGTCTAGGATTGGTTGGTGCTTGTCCCATGAATTTTTGTCAGCAACAGGTACATTAACCAATTTTTGTGGATAAACTTTAACTGGTGCACCCAATTCTGCTAAACTCTTGCCAGTTTCTTTCATAACGTGCAACAAGTGGATACCAGTCAACATTCCATCACCAGTATTCATGTATTCATACAAAACAACGTGACCTGATTGTTCGCCACCGATGTTGTAATTATTCTCACGGATTTCTTCAACCACGTGACGGTCTCCAACAGCAGTTTGAACTGACTTCATCCCGTTAGCTTCGATAGCCTTGTACAAACCAATATTACTCATAACAGTTGTTACGATTGTATCTTTCTTGAGACGGCCACCATCGTGAAGGTATTTACCAAGAATGAACATGATCTTGTCACCATCAACGATATTTCCGTCAGCATCGACAGCAATACAACGGTCTCCATCACCATCAAAAGCCAATCCAGCTACAGCATCTGAATCTTTGACACGTTGTGCCAATTGTTCTGGATGAGTTGAACCGACATTTTTGTTGATATTGATTCCGTCTGGATGAGATGCCATAATTTCAAAGTCTACGCCTAAGTCAGCAAACAATGTGCTTGCCAAACGGCTAGTTGAACCATTAGCAGTATCCAATACGATCTTCATGCCGCTCAAATCATCAGAAAGAGTTTGCTTCAAGAATTGGAGATACTTTTGAGCACCTTCTGGATAGTCAGAAACGCTACCTAAACCTTCAGCTGATGGTCTTGGTAAAGTGTCTTCTTTAGCATCCAACAATTCTTCAATTTCTTCCTCAACGTCATCTGGTAGCTTATAACCGTCTGAACCAAAGAACTTGATTCCGTTATCTTCAGCAGGATTGTGTGATGCAGAGATCATAATTCCTGCGTCAGCAGAAACGGCACGGATCAAATATGCTACGGCAGGAGTAGTGATTACGTCAAGATCCAAAACTTCAATACCTACAGAAAGTAGTCCAGAAATCAAGCTTGATTGCAACATTTGACCTGAAATACGTGTATCTCTAGCAACTAAAACACGTGGACGTGCATCATCATTTTCTGAATGTTGTGTTAGAACGTAGCCACCGAATCTTCCTAGCTTGAATGCTAGTTCGGGACTTAATTCTTTATTTGCAATACCTCTTACTCCGTCTGTTCCAAAATATTTTGTCATGAAAAACTTACCCCCAGCGTATTATTGTTCGCTATTATCGTCTGTCGAATTATCATTCGATGAACTTGTATCATTGTTCGTACTACTGTTAGTAGTATTCGAACTTGTATTACTATTGCTATTGCTGCTTGATGAACTGGATGAACCAGTGGAAATCGAAACATCAATAGTGTCTGGATCTGTAAAAGCCACTTTGCTTCCTAAAGCGTCAGCCAAATTGATTGATTTTTTAGTATTGCCATTCACATCGCTGACATCGACTGGTACGTCAATTGAGCTATTGATTGCATCAATTTGATCTTGCGTTCCATAGACTCGAATCGTCTTGACATCAGAGGTAACCGATAGATTTGAAGTGGTACTGCTTGAGGTTCCTTTTTGCTTCAAATTTATGCTGACCTGTTTACTCTGAATCGAAATAGGAATTTTGACGTGAACAGTTTGTGGATCCAATGTAACATTTACAGTTTTACCATTTTTATCGAGTGCTTGCACTAAAACTTCTTGATCAAATGTCGATTTTATTCCTTTAGGCAAAATTGGCTTGACGATTACCTTGGCAATTTTTTCAATTTCGGTAGCCGCTCCAGTTACTGTTACCGTTTCTGGAGAGACTTCTACTTTGCCAGCTTCATAGCCAGTAGCTAAGGAATCTTGGTTGTAATCAACATCTACATCGAACTTCTTAGTTTCACGGTGCTGGATATTAACTGTGACGTACTTAGGCTTGATGCTGTAAGTCAATTCACTGTTTAATCCTGATTCTTTAATTTGCACGCGATGCTGCCCAACAGATAAATCTTTTAAATTCAAATATAAATTAAAATTTTGCGTATTTTTTGTTGCCGTAACTAAAGCCGAAGGTCCTTCAATCGTTATTTTAACGGTTTCTGGATACCCAGTTATATAGTACTTGTCAACATCGGCTTGTAATTGCAGTGGTACTGAAATAGTTGTCTTCTTCGTTACAGTTGAAGTGTTAGATTGATTGGAATCTCTCGTTGATCCAACACCGGGTGAGCTGACGTAGAAAAACAACCATAATGCACAACAGAGGGCAATAAATGCATAAAAATAATTACTGTTAATTATCTTTTTCATTTTGGTCCTCCTTCTTTCGACGACCTATTTTAAAGAAATCTAAAATTGAACGGTTGGCATTTTCGTTCGGATCTTTAAGTTGAGCGTGAAGATATTTGAGATAATCTTCTCTCGTTAGATCCAACATCATATGACCGTTTCGAGTAATCATAACACCACCAGTCTCTTCAGAAACAACGATCGTAATAGCATCGGTCACTTCACTGATACCAACCGCGGCTCTATGACGTGTTCCTAATTCCTTGGGAATCGTATTACTTTCAGAAAGAGGCAAATAGGCAGCAGCTACTGAAATTCGATTATTTCGAATAATAACCGCCCCATCATGCAATGGCGTATTCGGAATGAAAATATTGATCAATAAAGCTCCAGTAACTTCGGCATCCAAATCAATTCCGGTTTCGACATACTCTTCCAAACCAGTATTCATCTCCAAAGTTATCAAAGCCCCAATCCGACGCTTACTCATATATTGGATAGCTTGATCAAGACTTTCAATCAAATGATTTTTCGTCTTACCTTCTTCATTGCTCGTCGAACTGAATAACGGCAATCTTCCCAAATGCTCCAAACCACGTCTTATTTCTGGCTGGAAGATTATGACAATAACAATAATTCCCCAGTTGATCAATTGGTCCATCAAAAATGACACAGTGTGCAAATTCAAGGCCCAACTGATCAGTTTTACACCAAAAATAATTACGATTCCTTTGAGAAGCTGTACTGCTTTAGTTCCTCGTAACATCGACAGAACTTTGTATAAAAAATACCAGACTACTAGGATATCAACCAAGTTAGCCAGGTTCTGCCATGTAAAAATATTGCTTGGTATAAAATTCATTTTTCTAGCTCCTTAGCAGTTCGAACTAATTATAACAAACAATAAAAATTATAAAAGTTCATCATATTTTGTGTTTTTATTCCACACCTATATTGATAACTTCCTCGCTATAATTAATATTTTTTCTTAATTCATTAGCAGTTATTTTGCTGACACGTCCTTGTTCCAACATATCTTGAACGAAGGCTCTTTGGTAACTCAAAGCCTTAACTTCTAACGCCATCCGTTCACTATTGAATTCTGGCGAACGTCCACGATATTTACCTTGCAACAATTCCAAACGATCTTCATAATGCCGTTGGAAAATGTAAATCAAGTTATCATCAATATCTTCTTGATCAGATTGATTCAATTCTTGAAGCTTTTCCAAGGCTCTTTTCGCTCCAGCAATCGAAATCTTGATCGAGTCTTGGTTCATCTGTTGCACGTCGTTATATTTAACTGAACGATAGATCCAACGTCTAATTTGTAAGAAGGTTCTTCTAAAATAGCTGATGAAAAATTCTATCGTTGTGTTATAACGTCGGTGAACAATTTCTTTTTTATATTTAGCGATTTTTCTCGTTGCTAAATCATATGAATCATCAGATATCTCATGATTTTCGTACAATTCATCGATAGCTTCTAATTCACAATTGAAACAAATGTCCCACAATTCAGCGTCTTTTTTACTCTTTACTCGACGCTTACTGATTTGATGGCTGACAACATTAGAATTGTGGTTACGAAAACTCAAATTTCTAATATCATTCAAGTATTCAGCAATGACCGAAGAGTAAACTGCTGTATCGCCGTCATCCATCTCATTACGGAGCTTTTTGACTGTCTTATCTAAAATGACACGATTCGCTTCTATTCGCGTCAATTCAACAGGTGCGCTCTCCTCTTCATCATCGTCAGAATCACTTGCCCCATCAGAACTAAAGGTATTACCACGATAAGCGACCGGAGCACTACTCTTAGTCATCAGTGGTATTAAAATCGTTGCTCCCAGCAAACTGAAAATGATTACTGCACTAGCAACGAATAACAATAACGTTCTGGAAGGAAATGGTGCTCCACCTTTGATTGTCATAGGAAGTGAAAGCACACCGACCATAGTTACGGCTCCACGAACTCCAGAAATTCCTGACATCAAGCAATCGTAAAGTCTAGTCTTAGACCATAATTTGATTTTTCCGTCAGGATTATTAGAAAATGTCGAGTAAATATAACTCCACAAGAATCTAATTACGACTAGCATTATCCAAATAACAAAAGCTAAAATTGTCGCTAAGAAAGTGTTGATATTATCGTTATGAATCAATTCTTCCATTGCAAAAGGAATTTCAATTCCCAACAAGACGAAGACAATTCCGTTTAAAACGTAAACGACTAAATCCCAGGTTCTTGATGTGATTAGACGAATCTCCGGTGTAAAAGCGCTCATATTGTGGTTTGAAGAAATATTCAAAATACCAGCAATTACGACCGCCACAACACCAGAAACATCGAAGACATCTTCGGCAACGTAGTAAATAATAAATGGAATAATAATTTGGATTATGGCATGCAAAATCGAATCGTCCACACCTTGATTGATCAAGTACAAACGGATTCCGTTAAAAATCCAAATCATTATTGCACCCACTAAAGCACCAACAATTGAAATGTGGAAGAAATCGATCGTAGCGCTCTTTAATGAGAACATCCCAGTAACAGTAGCAGCAACTCCGTATTTAAAACAAATCAAACCAGATGCATCGTTGATCAAACTCTCGCCACTGATCAAATGCATCAGTTTATCTGGGATATGTGCTTTTTTAGCAATCGACTGCACCGCAATTGGATCAGTTGGCGACAGTACTGCCACGAGCGTAAAAGCGGTCGCCCAAGGCAATCTCGGAATTAAGAACTTCACGAATACCCCACCAACTAAAGTCGAAATAATAACTAAAATAATTGCGTTCCCTAAAATTGGACCCTTGAGTTTCCAAAGTTCCCGTTTAGGAAAATTATTTCCATCATTAAACAAAATCGGCGCAATAAATGCTAACAAAAACCACTCTGTATCGACATAAATTTTGACGTGCATAAATAATGCCGCTAAAACCCCGGCCGCAATTTGTAACAAACTCGGTGGAATCGACACAAAGTAGTGACTAACAATATTGGCAATAATTAAAAGTGAAAGAATCAAAATAATTGATTCAAGTATTTCCACAGACAACACCTACCATTCTTTTATTTTTTGTCTTCACCAATAATGCGAACTTCGGTATGAAGCTCAACATCGAACTTCTCTTTAACAGTCTTTTGGATCAAATGAATCAAATTCATATAGTCAGTTGCTGTAGCATGTTTGACATTGACGATAAAGCCAGCGTGTTTCATAGAAACTTGTGCTCCACCGACCATTTTGCCTTGCAAACCAGCTTTAATAATCAAAGGACCAGTGAAATGACCCTTTGGACGTTTGAAGACACTCCCACATGATGGGTATTCCAGTGGCTGTTTAGAACGTCTCAATGCATTCAAACGGTCCATTTCTTCTTGAATAACGTCTTTGTTACCGCGTTTTAGACTGAACGTAGCGCTTATAACGATACCTCCGTCATCTTGAACGGTACTGTGACGATAACTAAAGTTCATATCATCGTGTGTCAAAGTAGTGATATGTCCATCTGGCAATAAAACTTCAGCCGATTCAAAGACATCTTTTACTTCTCCACCATAGGCTCCAGCGTTCATGAAAACAGCTCCCCCAACACTTCCAGGGATACCAGCTGCAAACTCCAAACCAGTCAAACCAGCTTTTTGTGCAGCAATGGTCGTATTAATAATCGTTGCACCAGCTTCAGCTGTAACTTTAGTTTCAGAAACTTCGATTTTTTTAAAGTTAGGCAAAATAATCACAATGCCGCGAATGCCACCATCTTTAATAATTAAATTACTGGCATTACCAATCACAGTAATTGGCACTTGGTTGACACGCGCAGTGTCGACAATTTGGATCAACTCTTCACGCGTCTTGGGAAAAGCTAAAACGTCAGCATTTCCACCAGTTTTAGTAAAAGTATATTTACTAAGTGGTTCATCTAATTTAAATTCAATATTTGGTAATTTTTCAACTGGAAAATTCAATATTCATCATCCTTTATGTTACTAAGACTTACGTCTAATTTTATCACATAGTTAGTTACTTAACGACCAAACAGGCATCCCAATAATGCTATAATTATGCCGAGGTGATTTTATGAAACTAATATCTTGGAATGTAAACGGTTTACGTGCCGTCGTCAAAAAAGACTTCGTTACTACTTTTCAACAATTAAATGCTGATGTTTTCAGTATTCAAGAAACTAAAATGCAAGCAGGTCAATTAGACCTTGATTTGCCTGGTTATCATCAATATTTTTTCTATGCTAAGAAAAAAGGCTACTCTGGAACTGCTGTCTTCTCTAAAGCTGAGCCAATTTCTGTTAAACAAGGTCTAGGTATCGAAGAATTCGACGATGAAGGACGCACTATAACGTTAGAATTCCCTGATTATTATTTAATTAACAGCTATACGCCTAACTCACAGCCAAAATTAAAACGTGTCGACTATCGGATGCGTTATGACGATGTCTTAAGAGAATATATGTTACAATTATCAGCCGATAAACCCGTTATCCTCTGTGGCGATCTAAACGTTGCTCACGAAGAAATTGATTTGAAGAATCCTAAGACTAATCACAAAAATCCCGGTTTCTCTGATCAAGAACGTGACAAATTTAGTGAATTGCTCGATAGCGGCTTTATCGATAGTTTCCGCTCACTTCATCCCCAAGAAATAAAATATTCATGGTGGAGTTATCGTTTTAATGCCCGTAAAAACAACGCTGGGTGGAGAATTGATTACTTTGTCGTTTCTAAAAATGGTCAGCAACTCATTCAAGATGCCGATATTTTAACTGACATTTATGGATCAGATCACTGTCCAATCGAATTAGACCTTAATATTAAAGGAGAATAATTTATGAATTTTGTCGCCATGGATTTTGAAACAGCCAACGGTAAACGTTCCAGTGCTTGTTCATTAGCCTTAGTTCTCGTGCGAGACAACAAAATCGTGGATAACTTTTATACTTTGATCAATCCAAGAGAAGTTTTTAGCCCACGCAACATTCAAATTCATCACATAACGCCTCAAGACGTTCAAGATGCACCAACCTTTGATCAAGTTTGGCCACATATCGAGTCGTTATTTGACAACAGTCACCTCGTTGCGGCTCACAATGCCAGTTTTGACAATAGCGTTTTGAAAAATACCCTAACTAATTACGGTATTATGGTTCCAAATTATTTGACCATCGATACTTTGAGAACGAGTCGCAAGTTTTATCCAGATTTCCCTAATCATAAGTTAAATACTGTTTCTAAAGCCTTAAACATCGATTTGAAAAATCACCATAACGCCTTAGCCGATAGTGTCGCTTGTGCCGAAATTTTGCTTAAAACCGAGCAAGAGTTTGGAACAGAACAAATAAAAAAGATGATTAAGCTTACTTAACCATCTTTGACATTACTAATGTTTTATCTTTAGTTAACTCAGTTGTAAATCCATATTTTTGATAAATATGAATTGCAGCTGGGTTATTTTTATATACTTCTAAAATCAATTTTTCTAATGGCGAACCGCTAGACCAATCAATTGCTTCTTCCAACAAGAATGAAGCAATACCATTGTTCCAAAAATCCTTATCGACTACGACGCCAAATTCCGCTTTTTGGTCATCGATATTTTCCAACCGACAATAACCAATGATTTCATCCTCAAGCACTGCAACAATCAATTCATCATATTGCGACTGAAAAATAGCATCCAAAGCAATCTCTTCGTCTTGGACCGTAACATCTTTCATATCATCAAACGAAATAAAATCACTCTGTTGACTAGCTTTTTTTAAAAAATCCAGCAAACTTTGTGCATCTTTTGGAACAGCTTCACGTAATTTTAGTTGTTGGCTCATAATTGGTCAAAACCTCGCTGATCAAATTTGTCGCCATGCAATTTGAAAATGATCTTTCTATCAGAATCTGACAGGCGTTCGATATTGATTGTCAAATGTTCATCAGGAATCTCATCTTTAATGAATTGTGGCCACTCCACCATCGTTATACCATCGCCATTGAAATACTCATCAAAGCCCAAATCTTCATCAGGGCTACTTTCTAGACGATAGGCATCCATATGATACAAAGGAATTTTGCCATCTTTATATTCGCGAATCAATGTAAAAGTTGGGCTCTTCACGTTGCGTTTGATACCTAAACCTCTAGCTAGTCCTCGAGTTAAAGTTGTTTTTCCCACACCGAGATCACCGTTTAAGACTACAACGTCACTTGGTCTCAACAATTGAGCCAACTTCTCGCCTAAATCTTCAGTTTCTTCGTATGAATGGGTCGTTACTTGGTATTCAAGCATAATTTCTCCTTAATTCTATAATGCTAATGCTGCTGTCAAAATAGCTGATTTATAAACATCCTCTTCATTGCAGCCACGTGATAGATCAGAAATTGGCTTAGCAAGTCCTTGCAAAATAGGTCCAATAGCTTCAAAGCCACCAAATCTTTGCGCAATCTTATAGCCGATGTTTCCTGATTGAAGATCTGGGAAAACAAAGACATTGGCATGTCCAGCAACTTTTGAATCTGGGGCTTTTTGAGCACCAACGCTAGGCACAAAAGCGGCATCAAATTGCAATTCGCCATCAAGTGCCAAATCAGGTGCTAATTCTTGAGCAATCTTTGTAGCTTCAGCAACTTTAGTAACTTCATCGCTCTTAGCACTACCTTTAGTTGAAAAACTCAACATAGCCACTTTAGGATCGATATCAAACAATTTGGCATCTTTAGCTGTTTGAACGGCAATTTCAGCTAACTCTTGAGCGTTTGGATTGATATTGATAGCACAGTCAGCAAACATGTAGCGTTCTTCACCCTTTTGCATGATGAATGAACCGCTGATTCTTGAATTGCCAGGAGCTGTCTTGACGATTTGAAGAGCTGGGCGAACAGTATCACCAGTTGAATGAATAGCACCAGAGACCATTCCGTCAGCTTTGTCCAAATAAACTAGCATTGTACCAAAGTAGTTGTTGTCCAAAAGCATCTTTTCAGCTTGTTCTTTAGTATTCTTGCCTTTACGACGTTCAACGAATTTTTCAACCATTGCGTCGAAATCAGCGTAATTTTTAGGATCAATAATTTCAATACCAGAAATATCAAATGATTTTTCATCAGCAACCTTGCCAATTTCCTCTTGGCTACCGATTAAAATAGGTTTAAGAACATTTTCTTTAACTAAACGAACGGCTGCACCTAAAATTCTAGGTTCTTCACCTTCTGGGAAAACAATTGTTAAATCTTTTCCATTAATCTTACTCTTGAGACTTTCAAATAAATCCATTACTTTTCCTCCATTTCATCATCGGCACGTTCAGGTAACTGCCAATTGATTTCTTTTTCATTATAGTTTAAAAGTGCTTGATTTGCCTTAGAAAACGGTTTGGAGCCGAAAAATCCATATCTAGCAGCAAATGGACTCGGATGAGTTGAAGAAATAATCGTATTCTTCGATTGATCGATCAGAGGGATTTTACTCTTAGCAGCATTCCCCCACAAAATAAAGACAACCTTGCCACGTTCTGATAAGGCCTTGATTGCATAATCAGTCAATTCTTCCCAGCCTTTGCCTTTATGCGAGTTAGCTTGTCCTCTTCTTACTGTAAGAACCGAGTTAAGCAACAAGACTCCTTGAGTAGCCCAAGACTTCAAATAACCATGATTAACCGGCGTACAACCAAGATCATCTTGTAATTCTTTATAGATATTGCGCAATGATGGTGGAATCGTTACACCCGGTTGAACTGCAAAACTGCAGCCAATCGCTTGATTTGGTTCGTGATACGGATCTTGTCCTAAGATAACAACTTTCGTCTCAGAAAAAGGAGTCCACTCAAAAGCCTGATAAATGTGGTGCATCTCTGGATAAATAGTTTGTGTATTATACTCTTCTACTAAAAATTCACGGAGCTTTTCATAATACGGTTTGTCAAATTCACCATTTAAAACTTCTTGCCAATCGTTATTTATTAAGGTTTTCAAATTTACACCTACCTGTTTTGATATATAATGCTATAAAATATGGTAACATTCACTTATAGCATAACGCATTCGGAGGAAACTTTATGATTAAATTAATCGCATCCGATATGGATGGTACTTTACTAAACGAAAAGATGGAGGTTTCAGATCGTAACATCCAAGCAATCAAGGATGCACAAAATGCTGGTATCGAGTTTTTAATCGCTACCGGTCGTGGTTTAAGTGAGGCTGAACCATTTTTAAGAAATCAAGTTCATCCAGGATACATCACTTTAAATGGTGCTGAAGTCTTTGATAATAAGGGAGAAATGATTTCTAGCAATCCAATTTCAGCAGAATCTCAAAACAAAGTCGTTGACTACTTTCACAAGTACGACATTTACTTTGAAGTCGTTACTAACAAAGGAATCTTTTCTAACGACCGCGAAGCTAGAGTCAACAATTTAGCTAATTTGTTAGTCAAATTAAACCCTGGTACTTCATTCAAGCAAGCGCTAAGAGACACTCAAGAACGTGTCAAGATGATGCCAATGAACTTTGTTGACAGCTACGACCATATTTTTAATGACCAATCCTTCAAAATCATGAAGTTAATTGGTTTCAACGAACACCAACATAAAGTACTCGCTCCCATGAAAAAAGAAATCACCAAAAATATTAAAGATGTAGTTGTCACTTCCTCATCCCCTAACAACGTTGAAATCAACAGCATTGACGCTCAAAAGGGAATTGCTCTTCTACAATATGCCAAAAAACGTAATATCTCACCTGATGAAATTATGGCAATTGGAGATAATTTAAACGATTATTCCATGATCAGAGATGCTGGCGTTGGTGTAGCAATGAAAAATGCTATTCCAGCTATTAAAGAAATCGCCCAAATTGAAACTGACAACAACGCCAACGACGGTGTAGCCCAAATCATTGAAAAAACGATTGAGGACCAAAAGCAGGATTAATCATGGAGCTTTATATTCGTAAAGCAGATTTGGCAGTCGGCAATATCTTAGTCGTCGCCAATCAAAGTAAGGAGACAGTCTTTATAGCCTCACGTGATAAAGACAATCCGTTCCTGATCAAATTATATAATCGTTTAAACACATTAATTGGTGAAATAAGTCTAAAAAATAACTTTCTAAAAATTTACTCAATCAAAATCAACGGTGAAGAAAAAGCAACCATCAATGCACTTCCAATGATCGACTTGAAATTTGTGTATCTTAGCAAAGTCAACTGGAGTGTCGTCGGTAATTTAGTTGAATCCAACTACCACGTAACCCAAGGTGGCAAAGAAGTTCTTCAAGTTCAACCAACTATTTTAAGCCAAGGTCACCCCGGATTAGAATTATCTTTTGGTAATTTGGATGATGGACCTATGAGTACTCTGTTAGCAATCTTTTTAGATAAATACATTAAACTACCTACTTTAGCGCCAAAAACTGATTTAGATAATTTAGGATTAAAATCAAACATGCCCTATCTAAATAACTTCAATAAATAAAAGGCCTCTCCTAATCAAAGGAAAGGTCTTTATTTAGTTAGGTCATATTGCATGTGATCATACAAATGACTACCGATATATAATTGTCCAACTTGTTTGAAGCCAGTCTTGTCATAAACGTGTCTAGCAGGTGCGTTATCAACGTCAACATTTAAACTTAGTATCTTTTCGCCACGGTCGCGAATCACTTCAATAAAGTGTTCCATCGTTGCAGTTCCGATACCCTTACCTTGAAATTCTGGAGCAACCGCAAATGAATCTAAGTACCATTCACCTGGCCAAGCTTCCTTATCACCAAATAGGTTATCTTCTTTGATACCATACTTGTGCATGATTTTCTTCAAAGGTTCGTCAATCGTATCTTCTGCCTCTTCTGGGTAGCCGACCATGATTGCTACTACTTTACCATCGATCTCATTTACTAGGATATTGTCCAGTCCATAGCGATAGCCCGGTTGGAAAAAGCCTTCCTTAATAACTTGGGCCATCTTCTCATCGCCAACTTTTTTGAAAACATCTAGTTCCATTTCATCAAAGATTTGGAACAAAATTGGTAATATCTGGTCTGCATCTTCCTCTTTAGCATTTCTAAACATTTTTTCACCTCAAGTATATATAATACATGATTTAATAATAATCTCAAATATAGCAAAGCACACAACAAAAACAATGACCCCACAACGAATCATTGTTTTTTTATTTATAAAATTACTCCCGCAATTCTCCTCTTTATTTTTTTATAATCATTTCTGATTACAAATATATTTTAACGTGTCTGTTTTCATCTGAGAATCTACATTTTTCTGAAAATGTGCAATTTTATACATTAAATAAAAAATGTCCATATTTTACCAAGGCTTCAGTCATCTCAAAACGATTGGTTTTTAAATTATTATCGAATTGCTTCTTTAACATCAAAATAAACGCATCCAGAGCCACTTTACTAATCACTTTTTCCTGATTATATTGAACCAATATTTTGCTGAAATTCTCCATTATTCGGCGATGAACGTGCTCTTGATTAATAAATGGCATCGTCTGCCGATATAAATTTAAACAAAGCAACTTATTGTCATAAATATATGCGACTAGATTTTTGATCCATTCTTCGTAGGAGCGACAATCACGTGTAATTTCTTCAAGGATGATCTTTTCAACTAAGTCCTTGTATACGAATTCCAAGCCACCAAAATTATTGTAAATCGTACTGCGACTGACAGTAGCCTTTTGAGCTAGTTCCACTAAAGTAAATTTATCAATCCGTCGACTAGAAAATTCTCGGTAAGTAGTTTCGATTAAATGTTTTTTAGTTAAAGACATTGGCATGTACTTTCTCCCGTTTTTGTAATCATCTTAACAAGTCAAAATTTTTTTAGATACCAAATAAAGTCGATTATTGAATTTAAATTATTATTATTTTTGATTAAGCAATAAATATAAAATTATCATTTACAAATAATTAGCTATCCTTTTACGTACATATCAACATATTTAAAGAATTATACTGAATGTAAATAGTTATTGGGAGGATATTATGAATCGAAAACGGATTGCTTTAATTACTAGCCTTATTTTTTTATCTGATTGCAGTATAGAGAGCTTTAATCCTTTAAAAAATGACCTTAAAAACGACGTACAAGCCGTTTCTCAATCTCATAAGAAAAAGACTAGCGATAAGTATCCAGACATCTCTAAGGAGCTAGATATAACTTCTATGGAACAATACAGTAGCAATGTGCTATTCATGAACTTAACTTTGAGAAACTTCCACGTAAAAGACATCTATCTTGATGATCAAGGTACTTATCATTTGCTACTAACACCCTTGAAGACTAGCAACCAATACTTCGTAACAACAATTAAGTCTAATAAGACCATCAAAATTGGCGATAAGATAACCATTCAAGGTTTTATCAATGGCAAAGTTAAAGTACATGACGAATACTCCTTTAGTTCAAAGTACAATGGCAAAAAAGCCGTTTCCGTCATTGTTGATCATTTTGAAATCAATTAGTTTAGATACAATAATGTGCAAAATATATGCAGAAGTTCAAAAAACATTCAAAAGTTCCATTATTTGAAGATACAAAAAAAGCTCAAGTCATTGATTTAACAATGATTTGAGCTAACTGATATTTGGTTTAAAACCATCAATACCGGTGATCGGGGTCGAACCGATACTCCCTAGTGGGAACAGGATTTTGAATCCTGCGCGTCTGCCAATTCCGCCACACCGGCATATTATTATATATGCCTGATTACTTGAGCATAACCAAAGGCGGTAACCGGATTTGAACCGGTGATGAAGGTTTTGCAGACCTCTGCCTTACCACTTGGCTATACCGCCATATTCTTTTTTACAGCAATTGGGTTAGCTGGATTCGAACCAGCGCATGACGGAGTCAAAGTCCGTTGCCTTACCGCTTGGCTATAACCCAATAAAGGGCGGTATGTGGGAGTCGAACCCACGTGTGCCGGTGCCACAAACCGGTGTGTTAACCACTTCACCAATACCGCCATGATAAAAGGTAGAAACAGGGATAGTAGGAATTGAACCCACACCGACGGTTTTGGAGACCGTAGTTCTACCTTTAAACTATATCCCTAATATGGAGGGGAGTGGATTCGAACCACCGAACCCGAAGGAGCGGATTTACAGTCCGCCGCGTTTAGCCAGACTTCGCTACCCCTCCAAAATGGCGCGGGACGGAATCGAACCGCCGACACATGGAGCTTCAATCCATTGCTCTACCAACTGAGCTACCGAGCCATTAACGGTCCCTGCGGGAATCGAACCCGCGATCTCCTGCGTGACAGGCAGGCGTCCTAACCAACTAGACCAAGGAACCAAATTTAATTTTTTCAAAACAAATTGCGGGAGCAGGATTTGAACCTACGACCTTCGGGTTATGAGCCCGACGAGCTACCAGACTGCTCCATCCCGCGATAATAAAAAATATCACATGCTACCCACTAAGGAGGATGTGGGATTCGAACCCACGCGCCGCTTTCGCGACCTGACGGTTTTCAAGACCGTTCCCTTAAGCCGGACTTGGGTAATCCTCCATTGCTTAAAACGTAAAACTATTTAATTCTTGATGACTAGCATCAATGACCCGTACGAGATTTGAACTCATGTTACCGCCGTGAAAGGGCGGTGTCTTAACCACTTGACCAACGGGTCATATTAAAACGGAGAAGGAGGGATTTGAACCCTCGCGCCGCTTACGCGACCTACACCCTTAGCAGGGGCGCCTCTTCAGCCACTTGAGTACTTCTCCAGATATAGTGGGCCTAAATGGACTTGAACCATCGACCTCACGCTTATCAGGCGTGCGCTCTAAACCAGCTGAGCTATAGGCCCATAAAAGTGGCAAAGCGGGTGACGAGAATCGAACTCGCGACAACAGCTTGGAAGGCTGTGGTTTTACCACTAAACTACACCCGCATATTACCTTACGGCTAACTTCTTATGATAGACTAACTATCAACGGTCCCTGCGGGAATCGAACCCGCGATCTCCTGCGTGACAGGCAGGCGTCCTAACCAACTAGACCAAGGAACCAAATTAATCTTTGAAACAATTGCGGGAGCAGGATTTGAACCTACGACCTTCGGGTTATGAGCCCGACGAGCTACCAGACTGCTCCATCCCGCGATAACAATAATTGTTAAGGTCCATACAAAATGATGGACCCTGTAGGACTCGAACCTACGACCGAGCGGTTATGAGCCGCCTGCTCTAACCAACTGAGCTAAAGGTCCGGAATAATAGCGGCGAAGGGGATCGAACCCCCGACCTCCCGGGTATGAACCGGACGCTCTAGCCAGCTGAGCTACACCGCCAAAAACTGTGAAACTGACAACATACATTGTCTATCGGGAAGACAGGATTCGAACCTGCGACCCCCTGGTCCCAAACCAGGTGCTCTACCAAGCTGAGCCACTTCCCGAGATTGAATATTTGGAGCAATGCACCTAGTAGGAGTCGAACCTACAACCTTCTGATTCGTAGTCAGACACTCTATCCAATTGCGCTATAGGTGCATATTCATTATAGTGCCGAGGACCGGAATCGAACCGGTACGGTAATTACTTACCGCAGGATTTTAAGTCCTGTGCGTCTGCCAGTTCCGCCACCCCGGCGTTACTATAATGAAAGCGGAAGACGGGATTCGAACCCGCGACCCCCACCATGGCAAGGTGATGTTCTACCACTGAACTACTTCCGCATTATGCCGACTAGAGGATTCGAACCTCCGACCCCCTGTTTACAAGACAGATGCTCTGCCAGCTGAGCTAAGTCGGCATAAAAACAATACTTTCATATTTTACTAAATGAAACTCAATATTGCAACAACAATATTGAATACGGGTGAAAGGACTTGAACCTTCATGTCCAAAGGACACTAGAACCTAAATCTAGCGCGTCTGCCAATTCCGCCACACCCGCATGGTGTGTATATATGTTGCAAATGAGCCGTGACAGGTTCGAACTGTCGACCCTCTGATTAAAAGTCAGATGCTCTACCAACTGAGCTAACGGCTCATGATATGGAGGATACAGGGATCGAACCTGTGACCTCCTGCTTGTAAGGCAGATGCTCTCCCAGCTGAGCTAATCCTCCATCATGAGACAGCGTAGCGACTCTCTATCCTCGCGGGTAGTTTCCCACCAACTACTTTCGACGCGGAGAAGCTTAACTTCTGTGTTCGGCATGGGAACAGGTGTATCCTTCTCACTATCGTCACTACACTGTTTGACACTCGTACCTTCAAAACTAGATATTAATATCAATGATTTAAAACACTTCAAACTGCTGTAAACTCTTACTCGATTAAGTCCTCGATCTATTAGTACTGCTCAGCTCCATGTATCGCTACACTTCCACCCGCAGCCTATCTACGTCATATTCTCTAACGGATCTTACTTCCATAAAGGAATGGGAAATCTCATCTCGAGGGGGGCTTCACACTTAGATGCTTTCAGCGTTTATCCCTTCCATACGTAGCTACCCAGCGATGCGCCTGGCGGCACAACTGGTACACCAGAGGTATGTCCATCCCGGTCCTCTCGTACTAAGGACAGCTCCTCTCAAATTTCCTACGCCCGCGACGGATAGGGACCGAACTGTCTCACGACGTTCTGAACCCAGCTCGCGTACCGCTTTAATGGGCGAACAGCCCAACCCTTGGGACCGACTACAGCCCCAGGATGCGATGAGCCGACATCGAGGTGCCAAACCTCCCCGTCGATGTGAACTCTTGGGGGAGATAAGCCTGTTATCCCCAGGGTAGCTTTTATCCGTTGAGCGATGGCCCTTCCATATGGTACCACCGGATCACTAACTCCGACTTTCGTCCCTGCTCGACTTGTCAGTCTCGCAGTCAAGCTCGCTTTTACGTTTACACTCTGCGAATGATTTCCAACCATTCTGAGCGAACCTTTGAGCGCCTCCGTTACATTTTAGGAGGCGACCGCCCCAGTCAAACTGCCCACCAGACACTGTCCCTCATCGCGCTGAGCGATGTAGGTTAGAGCTTTCATATAACAAGGGTAGTATCCCACCAACGCCTCCTTCGAAACTAGCGTTCCGAAATCAACGGCTCCTACCTATCCTGTACATGTCACACAAAAACTCAATATCAAGCTACAGTAAAGCTCCATGGGGTCTTTCCGTCCTGTCGCGGGTAACCCGCATCTTCACGGGTATTATAATTTCACCGAGTCTCTCGTTGAGACAGTGCCCAAATCATTACGCCTTTCGTGCGGGTCGGAACTTACCCGACAAGGAATTTCGCTACCTTAGGACCGTTATAGTTACGGCCGCCGTTTACTGGGGCTTCAATTCTCAGCTTCGCAAAAGCTAACTGATCCTCTTAACCTTCCAGCACCGGGCAGGCGTCAGCCCATATACGTCATCTTACGATTTAGCATAGACCTGTGTTTTTGATAAACAGTTGTTTGGGCCTATTCACTGCGGCTGGCTGTTACACCAGCACCCCTTCTCCCGAAGTTACGGGGTCATTTTGCCGAGTTCCTTAACGAGAGTTCACTCGCTGACCTTAGGATACTCTCCTCGACTACCTGTGTCGGTTTGCGGTACGGGTAGTTTATTTCTAACTAGGAACTTTTCTTGGCAGTGTGAGTTGTTGTGCTTCGTTACTAAAATTTCACTCCCCATCACAGCTTGTCCTTAGAGATATAAGCATTTGACTCATATCAAGACTTACTGCTTGGACGCGCATATCCATCAGCGCGCACACATCATCCTCCTGCGTCCTTCCATCGTTCAAACAAAATAAACTAGTACAGGAATATCAACCTGTTATCCATCGATTACACCTCTCGGTCTCATCTTAGGCCCCGACTAACCCTGGGAGGACGAGCCTTCCCCAGGAAACCTTAGTCTTGCGGCCGACCAGATTCTCACTGGTCTTTCGTTACTCATACCGGCATTCTCACTTCTAAGAACTCCACTGCTCCTCACGGTACAGCTTCAATGCTCTTACAACGCTCTCCTACCACACATCTTACGATGCATCCACAGTTTCGGTATCATGCTTAGCCCCGGTACATTTTCGGCGCAGAATCACTCGACTAGTGAGCTATTACGCACTCTTTGAATGAATGGCTGCTTCTAAGCCAACATCCTAGTTGTCTATGCGTTTCCACATCCTTTTCCACTTAGCATGAATTTTGGGACCTTAACTGGTGATCTGGGCTGTTTCCCTTTCGACGGTGGATCTTATCACTCATCGTCTGACTCCCGGGTATAGATCAATGGTATTCGGAGTTTATCTGAATTCAGTAACCCAAGACGGGCCCCTAGTCCAAACAGTGCTCTACCTCCACGATCCTAATCCCCGAGGCTAAC
Source organism: Companilactobacillus farciminis KCTC 3681 = DSM 20184 (assembly GCF_002706745.1). Classification (NCBI taxonomy): domain Bacteria; kingdom Bacillati; phylum Bacillota; class Bacilli; order Lactobacillales; family Lactobacillaceae; genus Companilactobacillus; species Companilactobacillus farciminis. Next base: position 1,899,560 of record NZ_CP017702.1, read on the forward strand.
CCTAAAGCTATTTCGGAGAGAACCAGCTATCTCCAAGTTCGTTTGGAATTTCACCGCTACCCACAACTCATCCCAGCATTTTTCAACATACACGGGTTCGGTCCTCCAATGCGTTTTACCGCATCTTCAACCTGGTCATGGGTAGGTCACTTGGTTTCGGGTCTACATCAACATACTTAGTCGCCCTATTCAGACTCGCTTTCGCTACGGCTCCAACTTTTCATTTTAACCTTGCATGTTAACGTAACTCGCCGGTTCATTCTACAAAAGGCACGCCATCATCCATAAACGGACTCTGACTACTTGTAGGCACACGGTTTCAGGATCTATTTCACTCCCCTTCCGGGGTACTTTTCACCTTTCCCTCACGGTACTGGTTCACTATCGGTCACTAGGGAGTATTTAGCCTTGGGAGATGGTCCTCCCGGATTCCGACGGAGTTTCTCGTGTTCCGCCGTACTCAGGATACTGAATGGAGTGGGTCAGATTTCGTTTACGAGGCTTTCACTCTCTTTGGCCAAGCTTTCCAACTTGTTCAACTATCGTTACCTTTTGTTCTCACAACATCAGTCCTACAACCCTATGAAGCAAGCTTCATAGTTTGGGCTATTCCCGTTTCGCTCGCCGCTACTCAGGGAATCGAATTTTCTTTCTCTTCCTGCAACTACTTAGATGTTTCAGTTCATTGCGTGTTCCTCTTGATTGCTATGTATTCACAAACAAGTAAATATCCATTACGATATTTGGGTTCCCCCATTCGGAAATCCCCGGATCAAAGCTTACTTACAGCTCCCCGAGGCGTATCGTCGTTAGTTACGTCCTTCATCGGCTCCTAGTGCCTAGGCATCCACCGTGCGCCCTTTATAACTTAATCTTGACAAAATATGGAAATACATCCACTTTTATCGCGCAGTTTTCGGTGTTTCTTTAAATCATTAATTCTTAATATCCAGTTTTCAAGGTACGAGTATGACATCTCTGTCAATGGAGGTTAACGGGATCGAACCGATGACCTCCTGCTTGCAAAGCAGGTGCTCTCCCAGCTGAGCTAAACCCCCATGGTACTATTAAAATTTCTGAGAATGGGCCTAAATGGACTTGAACCATCGACCTCACGCTTATCAGGCGTGCGCTCTAAACCAGCTGAGCTATAGGCCCGAAATGCGCCCGGTAGGCCTCTCAAAACTAAACAAAGTTTTAACGTTGTGTATTTCCGTTGGTGCTAAAGCACCATATCCTTAGAAAGGAGGTGATCCAGCCGCAGGTTCTCCTACGGCTACCTTGTTACGACTTCACCCTAATCATTTGTCCCACCTTAGGCGGCTAGTTCCCCGAAGGGTTACCCCACCGACTTTGGGTGTTACAAACTCTCATGGTGTGACGGGCGGTGTGTACAAGGCCCGGGAACGTATTCACCGCGGCATGCTGATCCGCGATTACTAGCGATTCCAGCTTCATGCAGGCTAGTTGCAGCCTGCAATCCGAACTGAGATCGGTTTTAAGTGATTTGCTTGCCCTCGCGAGTTCGCAACACGTTGTACCGACCATTGTAGCACGTGTGTAGCCCAGGTCATAAGGGGCATGATGATTTGACGTCGTCCCCACCTTCCTCCGGTTTGTCACCGGCAGTCTCACCAGAGTGCCCAACTGAATGCTGGCAACTGATAATAAGGGTTGCGCTCGTTGCGGGACTTAACCCAACATCTCACGACACGAGCTGACGACAACCATGCACCACCTGTATCCATGTCCCCGAAGGGAAAGACTAATCTCTTAGTTTGTCATGGTATGTCAAGACCTGGTAAGGTTCTTCGCGTTGCTTCGAATTAAACCACATGCTCCACCGCTTGTGCGGGCCCCCGTCAATTCCTTTGAGTTTCAATCTTGCGATCGTACTCCCCAGGCGGAGTGCTTAATGCGTTAGCTGCAGCACTGAAGGGCGGAAACCCTCCAACACTTAGCACTCATCGTTTACGGCATGGACTACCAGGGTATCTAATCCTGTTTGCTACCCATGCTTTCGAATCTCAGCGTCAGTTACAGACCAGAAAGCCGCCTTCGCCACTGGTGTTCTTCCATATATCTACGCATTCCACCGCTACACATGGAGTTCCACTTTCCTCTTCTGCACTCAAGTTTACCAGTTTTCGAAGCACTTCCTCGGTTGAGCCGAGGGCTTTCACTTCAAACTTAATAAACCGCCTACATTCTCTTTACGCCCAATAAATCCGGACAACGCTTGCCACCTACGTATTACCGCGGCTGCTGGCACGTAGTTAGCCGTGGCTTTCTGGTTGAATACCGTCAGTACGTGAACAGTTACTCTCACGCATGTTCTTCTTCAACAACAGAGTTTTACGATCCGAAAACCTTCTTCACTCACGCGGCATTGCTCCATCAGGCTTTCGCCCATTGTGGAAGATTCCCTACTGCTGCCTCCCGTAGGAGTTTGGGCCGTGTCTCAGTCCCAATGTGGCCGATTACCCTCTCAGGTCGGCTACGTATCATTGCCTTGGTGAGCTATTACCTCACCAACTAGCTAATACGCCGCGGGTCCATCCAAAAGCGATAGCAGAGCCATCTTTCAAGCTACGATCATGTGAAAGTAGTTGTTATGCGGTATTAGCACTTGTTTCCAAATGTTATCCCCCACTTTTGGGCAGGTTACCCACGTGTTACTCACCCGTCCGCCACTCACCAAGGTCTGAATCATGAAGCAAGCTTCAATCTTCAGGATGGTTCGTTCGACTTGCATGTATTAGGCATGCCGCCAGCGTTCGTCCTGAGCCAGGATCAAACTCTCATATTAAAAGTTTGTGACTCATAAAAAATTATACTAGCGAATTGACTTCGTTGTAAATCCAACAAATAAATGTTGGCCTACACAATTTAGTGTTAAAACTTTGTTCAGTTTTCAAAGGTCTACCAGCTGATTAAGCGCTTACGCTCATCAGCGACTTAATTATTTTATCAAGCTGACAATTTAATGTCAAGAACTTTTTAAAATAATTTTTCTAACAAATCATCAAGTAAATGATAATTTGTTAGGTGATGTCTAACAGACAACTTAATTATCTTATCGAAGATGTAAGAGCAAGTCAAGCACTTTTTTAAAATAATTTTTGACGTCTTGGATAAGCTGTAAGGCTTGAATCCATTGACGCCGTTGCTCTGTCGCAACAACAAGATATATATTACCAATTAGAATAGAGGTGCGCAACCCTTTTTTACAAAAAAGTTGAATTTTTTTGCTTTTTTTCTGAAATTAGCTTCATTGCACTGCTAATCCAGGCATCTTTGTGGATTGCAATCGTCTTATAGCCTATGTGATCACGGTAATTAGTCCAAAAATGCTTATGTAAAATCGGTCTTCCTACTTTCTGTGGATGTAATGCCCGCATCGACAAACTTATCTTTTGATTATACTCATCGATTCCCATTACAATTACATCGACCTTATCTCCTACTTTGTACTGACTATTTAGATCAGCAACAAAGCCATGCTTTAATTCTGAAATGTGAATCAGTCCTTGATGTTCATCATCAATCTTAACGAAAACACCGTATGACTGAATACCAGAAATCGTACCTGTGATTTTATCTCCTATTCTCACTTAATTTCCTCCTTTGTTCTAATATAAAATGTGTGACAATATATCTATAGATTATATAACAGAAAATGGTGACTATGATATGAATACGAAAATTTATGACATTTCTATTATCGGTGGCGGCCCTGCCGGTATGTTTGCGGCTTACTTCGGACGTTTAAGAAATTTGGACGTTGCGTTAATAGAGAGCTTGCCTAAACTCGGTGGACAACCCGAAACACTTTACTCACAAAAACACATCTACGATATTGCGGCTTTACCCAAAGTATCTGGTAGTGAGTTAACGCAACAGCTACTTGATCAATTACAAATCCTCAACTGTGATCAATACTTAGGAACTTCCGTTTCTTCTATTAATAGAAAAGATGACGTTTGGGAATTATCTACTAATAAAGAAACTATCTATAGTAAGGCAATTATTATCGCTATCGGTAACGGTGCTTTTAAACCTAGAAAGTTGACCTTTGATTATGACAAGACTCTAGAAGAGAATAATCTCGACTACTTCGTCAACAGTTTGGAAGATTTTAGAGGTAAAGACGTCTTAGTAGCTGGTGGTGGCGACTCTGCTGTTGATTGGTCAATCGACTTAGATAAAATCACTAACCATACATCCCTCATTCATAGAAGAAACAAGTATCGAGCTATGGAATCTAGCGTCAACAAATTGAATCAATCATCCGTCGAACAGCTCAATCCTTATATCATCAAAAATGTCGACTTCAATCAAGCAGACAATTCCAAAATCGATGTCACTTTGAAAATGATCAAATCTGACGACGTAAAGACAGTCACTGCCGATAAATTATTAGTCAACTACGGTTTCGTGTCCGATTCTAAGATTTTGCGTGATTGGAATTTGGAATTAAATGGTCCGTTCATCAAAGTTTCTCAAGAAATGGAAACCAATCTACCTAACGTCTTTGCAATTGGAGATGTTGTAACTTACCCTGGTAAACTACAATTGATTGCCACTGCCTTTGCCGAAGGTCCTATCGCAATTACTAAAGCCTTGAGAAATCTCTATCCTGACAAAGATTACTTCGAACACAGTACTTCTATTTTTGAAAAATAATCTTTAATTTAGCCTGTATTTAAATTTATTTTAAGTTAAGCTGTTATAATGTAGTTTAATTTGAATTTTTGGAGTTGATTTGTTGAGTTACGTGACTGGTCTGATCGATTTCATTTTGCATATTGATAGTCATTTAGTTAATATCGTGAATAATTTCGGTCTTTGGACATATTTAATTTTGTTTATAATCATCTTTATTGAAACTGGTGTGGTTATCTTGCCATTCCTACCTGGTGATTCTTTAATCTTTGCAGCCATGGCATTAGCCGCTAATCCTAAATATGGATTGATTTCGTGGGTGTTGTTCTTACTATTCTTAGCGGCCGCCGTTTTGGGAGATTCAATGAACTACGAAATCGGTGAGCATTTTGGAGAATACGCGACGAGGAATAAATACCTTGGAAAATTGATCAACAAAGAGCATTTGCATGATGCACACGTCTTCTTTGAAAAACATGGTGGTAAAACTATCGCCATTGGTCGTTTTATTCCTCTAATTAGAACTTTCGTACCATTTGTTGCTGGTAGTGGAACGATGCATTATGGAACCTTCTTGAAGTTCAACTTCATCGGGGCTTTCTTATGGGTAACGATTTGTTCTCTAGCTGGGCATCTTTTCGGTAACATCCCTGCAGTTCAAGAACATTTTTCATTGATCATTATCGGAATCGTCCTAGTATCATTGATTCCAATTTTAATTACTGCTCTTAAAAATAGACGAAAAAAAAGCGTTCAGGATTAACTTCCTAAACGTTTTTTTTATTGGCTTTCCAAAAATTCAGTCCTTCAAACAAGATAAAGAATAAAACAAAACACTGCGTAAAGAACTCTTCTGGCAAAATATTGATAACTGGATCTTTATTAGGATCGAATAACCAATCGCTATTTCTAAATAAAACTTCATGAAAGATCACGAAGAATTCGTCAAAGTTCAACAACATCAAAATTGCTAATACGATACCAAAAATACCGATCCACAAGAAGATGCGATTGTATCTCGCTCGAACTCTTCTGAATTTAGCAACAATCAGTCCTGTCCCGATAAAAACACCGAAATTCAATAAGAACAATTTTTTACAGTCTTCAAAATGCAGTCTACCTGAAGCTGATGACGCAAAATCGCTCAATTGAAAATGCCAATTAAAGGGATTGATCAAATAATCCATCATCTGAGCGTAATTCTTCATAATCGTGGAATACTTCAAACTAACTGCCTGCTCTAAATAATAATGTTTAATATCAAAAGCAAACAACAAATAACTTGCAAAGATCGTAATCGTAATAGTAGCTGTCAAAATAAAGAAAGCTAGAGCTATTGTATAAAACAAGTCTTTTTGCGCATTAGACATCCCATTGATCCAGACTTTCTACTTGGTGTGTTGGTTTGATTTTTTCTTTATCGATATCGGCATGGGTACTGACACCTGTGTTGACCCACAAAGTATCGACTTTAGCACTGATCCCGGCTTTAATGTCAGTATTGTAATTATCTCCAACCATTACGGAAGTTTTAGGATCAAAGCCTTTTTCCTTGGCCGCAAAGAAAATCATATCGGGTTCTGGTTTACCAATGTAGTGAGCTCTTTGTTGAGTTGAAGTCTCGACTAATGAAATTACTGAACCAGCACCAGGTACTAGTCCTCTTTCATTAGGCAAATTAGTATCAGCATTAGTACCGATAAAGAATGCGCCCTTCTTAATAGCTAAAGTAGCTACTTCAAACTTATGGTATGTTACGTCGTAATCCAATCCGACAATTACTACATCAGGGTTATCTTCATTCAATTTAATACCAGTATTAAAAACAGCACTCTTTAATCCATATTCACCGATAACATAAGCACTGTGGTTAGTAATATCATCATCAAACATATTTTGAATATATGCTGCTGTAGCAAGTGATGGTGTAACAACTTGTTCTGGTGTAGCTGTGATTTGATGGTTGTTGACCAAATTTTCAGCCACTTGTTGTGGTGTTTTGGTCGTATTATTCGTCAAAAAGTAATAATCAACTCCAGCTCGATTTAAATTATCGATGAAAACACGAGCTTCAGGAATTTTTTCCTTTCCACGATACATTGTTCCATCTAAATCAATTAAATATGTTTGATACTTCATTTATTCTTTTCACCTATTTTTCTAATTTTAAAAGTCTTCTTGGCACTGACAGTCGTCTTCTTGTGTCGTGTAGGCTTTCTTTTATGTTGATTATTGTGGGGCTTAGACTTATTGACATTCTTGACAAACTTATTAGTTCTCGTCTTAAAACGATGATTGGTGCGACGATGATTATTTTTGAGTGGAGCTTTTTTAACTTTCTCCAAAACAAAATAAGCACAGCCAAAATTACAATACTCTAATAGGTAGTCTTCCAAATGCGAAATACGATTGTCAAGCGTACTTTCCTTGCGTTGGTCTTCATAAAAACCCTTGAAACGCAATTGATCGTATCCCCAATCGCCGACAATATAATCATATTTATCTAAAACGTTGTTGTAACGTTCTTCAATTCTCTCTTCATTAAAACCACTGTCGTGGTCTTCGACTATTCTGTATTGTGTCTTATTAATAGAAACTAAATTATCAGCCAACTTTATTACGTAAGCTACTTTTGTAACGTTCTTTTCCTCAACGTCCTGCAAGTAATCACCTCAAATCGGATATTTTTTACTTAAGTAATCTCCAAATACACTTCGTAAGAATTTAGGATACAAGATTTCATTATTCCCCGCAATCTCAATCGATGGGAAGTAAGGGACGAATAAATAATGATCCAATAATGCTAAAGTATACTCTTTGTTCTTCTCTAATTCTTGACCATTGATGTAAACATTGCGTTTATTATCAATCGTTATTCCCCGATAAACTAGTTCGCCAAATATCTTACCACGAAATCCCATCCCTTTTTGAGGGTGATTGCGTAAGTATAGACGATTCTTTTCCATTTCCATGACTAAGCGCCAAACGTTATCGCCTGTCATAGTAGTTCTCATCACGTGAATTGCATGTGGTAAAATGTCATGAAGATTTTTTTGAGTAACGATTCCCTTTGGCAAATCACTCAAAAACAATCCTGAACTCAAAACTGCCACATCACTATTGGCAAATTCTTGAACGGCTGACAAAGCTTCATTCATGATCGAATTTGGTGCTTGATAATCTGCGCTCAAGGATTCTGGTAGGTTGGCAACCTTCTTTTCATCGAGTAATTTCTCACCCAAATCAAATTGGCTCTTAATCCAGTCTTCATCGCCTGACAACTCTGGCAAAGTTTCGGTCTTGGTAGTAAAAGCTGACTTCTCAACGACTTTTTTATCATCGTTTAGTTCTAGATTGATAGTACCGATATTTTGACCATACTTTCCGGCAGCAGCTAACAAGACGCCATTGTCCATTTCCCCTTTAGGAAATAAATGATGCGTATGAGAACCGATAATAACATCGATTTCGGGACGTTTTTTGGCAATCAATCGATCCATAGAAACACCCAAATGTGATAGCAAGATTATGACGTCGCAATCTTTTACCAGCTCTAAAGATTTTGGCAACATCTCTTGAATCAGACGAATATCCCAATCCAACAGTGGATACGTCAAAATATAAGGTGCCGTTAAACCGATAATTCCAATCTTAGTACCCTTTTTAGTCTCAATTATCTTACTAGCCTGAGCAAAGTCAGCCAAACGTGATGGATTCTTTTCATAGACATTGTTCAACACGACTGGAAAATTAGCATGGTCGTACAGATGTTCCAAGTGTTCGTGACTGTTGCCTAATCCTTCATTATTGCCAATCGTTACAGCATCATAATGCAATTGGTTCATCCATTCGATATTTTTTTGACCATTAGTTGCTTCTGATAAAGGATGTGCTCGATCCATGGCATCCCCAATATCAAATAAGTAAAAATCATCAGCAGTGCTATCTTTTCTAGATTGTTCAATGAAACGTTTGACTCTTGGAAAGTTCTCAAAGTGTGAATGTAAATCATTCGTATGAACTATTTGAATTTTCTCCATAATATCCTACTTTCTTTGTAATCTAGCTAAGTCCTGTTTCTTCTTGTCGTACATTTCCAAAATTTCTTCACCACGTAAAGGTGAACCCCAAGGTAGATCTTCTGACAAGTAATCTCGTTCTGGAGCATCGACGCCAACATTGATATTTTCGGGAATCGGTACGGCATAGTGATGGATATGACCGTGAAGATTGATAATTTTTTCAACTTTTCCCAATAACAGAGGATAGTGAGTACAATAAAATTGATGATGATCAAATTTCAATAAAGCACCAACGTCTTCAAACTCAAATCTCTTCTTGCCATCAGACAAAGTTTCATTGTGTTTATCCAAGAATTTGAACAAAGAACGATAATCGTGATTTCCTTTGATCAAAGTCATATGTCCATTCAATTGACGTAGCATATCATAAGTCTCTTCGTCAGTCGGCGTGTTTTGCGGACGCATCGAAATATCGCCTAGATGATAAACTCGATCATTTTCATCCACGCGACTATTCCAAGCATCGATCATTGCTTGATTCATCTCATCAACATTGCCAAAATGACGTGGTGCAAAATTATTTGGTTGCAACAATTGGTAATGATAAAAATGTGTATCTGCTATAAAATAGTTCATTATTCAGCACTGTCCTCTGTGGCAATGTGGTTAGCCTTCAAGATTTCATTAAAAGCATCCAACACTTTACCTTCTGGTTTTTTATATTCAACCCATTCTGTTAATTCCATAGGTGGAACTGTATAATTTTGGTTAACGTAATCTTCGTAAACGCCAACAGCTGAAGAATGTGGGATATTGAGTTTTAGAATTCTAACTTCTTTGATTAATCCTAATTCAGCAGCTTTTTCAGCCCGACCGTTCATTACAATATTGGCAAGCTCATAATACTTTGTTCCATCATTACGAGTTATTTGCTCAATCATATCTAATGTTTGTTTCTCGTTATTCATTAATAAATACCTCACATTTCACTACTTACTCTAGTATATAATATCTAAAAAATTAGGGAGTTAATTATGATTTCAAAAAGTTTCCAAATTTTTAAAGTATCACTAGCTTTGTTAATCTTCTTTTTCGCTAGTGGTTTTACCGTTATCGGTCATCGTGGCGACCCCATCAATGCTCCAGAAGAAACCTTCGAAAGTATTAACAAAGCTTTTGACGAAGGTGCCGATTATGTTGAACTAGATATTCACGTTTCTAAAGACAACGTCTTAGTTATTTCGCATGACCGTGATCTGGAAAGAGTTACCGGAACTTCGGCCATCGTTTCTCAACACAATTTCTCTGAGTTGTCACAATTGACTCAAAAAAATGGCGAACCGATCCACAGTCTGAATCAAGTCTTTGAGCATTACAAAAACAACCCTAAGGCTAAGTTCTTGATTGAAACTAAGAAAACCAAAAAAGGCAATCCTCAAAATATGGAAGAATTGTTGAAACAAGCTATCGATCAATATGGCATGCAAGACCGAGTCATGTTTCATTCCTTCTCCACTAAGAGTTTACAAAATGAAGCCGAATTGATGCCAAACATCCTTCGGATTTTCATTGCTGGAACTATCAAGCGAGTTAACTTCGAAGTATTAAGCTACGTTACCGGGGTCAATCTTTCTTCAAAAATCATTACTCCAGAAATTATCAATACGATGCATTTCATGGGCAAAACTATCTATGCCTGGGATGAAATGAACGAAAGTCCCCAGAAGTGGAATACCTTGATCAATATGCCTATCGATGGCGTGGTCACTAACTACCCTGGAACTGGTAACGAATATCGTGAACTAAAAGATAAGTCTAAATCAGAAGCTCTCAATCAAAATGTCTACTACATGTCGACAAAATCTGAGCCTATCTACGAGAATCCTTATCGTTTAATCAAGACTAAAAAACGAGTCAATCCACTTGATGGCTATCACATCACTAACATCGTCAAAGTAAATGGCGAAAAATACGTTCAAGTTGGTGAGAATCAATTTGCCAATGCCACTGGCTTCAACTCCGAATACTCACTCAGTGATCTACGTCAATATTTCGGTGCCAAAGCTATCTACCGCAATCAACAACCGAATAACTTGCTCTACCAAGAACCAAATACTGACGTCATCAGCAACCGTCTCGAAGCTAACAAAGCAGAACGCATCTTGACGATTCAAAAAGTCGGCTCACAAACGTGGTTGAAATTAAAAGATGGCTGGATCAATGCCAAAAATGTCTTAATTCAATTGAATCCAAACAACTACCTCGGCAACAATTCTGAAGAAAGCTATGAGAGTTTGCCTAAGGGTCAACGTCTTAAAAATATTGATTTACTAGAAAATATTTCTTTCGCCATGCCAACAAACGACCAATCGGTCCAAAACGCTGATTTAATCAGGGATTTTAATAATTCATTTATTAATTTCTCTGAAAATTTTGACAGCGATTCCATAAATGAGATATAGACCGATTAGCCTTTAAGCTCAACCTTTGGTAAAATGAAAAAAACTTCATGTGGAGGTCATAGAAAATATGTCGATAGATTGGGAGAAAGAGGTTGCACATCGTTCAGATGAATTGATCAACGATCTTTCTGAATTAGTAAGTATTGATAGTTCTAGAGATACAGAACACAAGACTAGCGATTTTCCACTAGGTCCTGGACCAGCGAAAGCTCTTCAAACATTCTTACACTTTGCAGACCGTGATGGTTTCAAAACTAAGAATGTCGATAACTTGGCTGGAAGAATTGAACTAGGTGACAGCGATGATGCCATTGCTATTTTGTCACACGTGGACGTCGTTCCTGAAGGACCAGGTTGGGAGACTAATCCTTTTGAACCCGTAATTAAAGACGGTAACTTTTATGCTCGTGGTGCCAGTGATGATAAAGGCCCTGGCCTTGCTGCCTACTACGCTATGAAAATCATCAAGGAATTGGCTTTGCCTACATCTAAGAGTGTGCAATTGATTCTGGGGACTGATGAAGAAAGCGAATGGGTCGGCATCAATCACTACATGGAAAAAGAAACCATGCCTGAAACTGGATTTTCACCTGATGCTGAATTTCCTGCCATCAATGGTGAAAAAGGAATCGTCTCATTTAGAGTTAACTTCCCTACACCAACAATCGGTTTAGTTAAGAAGTTCGAAGCTGGAATCAGACCTAACATGGTTCCTCAAAACGCTGATTGCCAAATCAATCTTGCAAATATCAGTGCTGACGATTTGAAAGCTAAGTTCAATGATTTCTTAGCTGCTAACAAAGAAATCAAAGGTAGTCTAGAAATCAACGATGATGTTGCCGAAGTAAGAATTATCGGTAAAGGTGCACATGCTATGGAACCATTCAATGGTATCAATGCCGCCACTTATTTAGCATCATTCTTAGTAACATTAGACTTAAATGACAGTGAAAAGCTTTACTTCTCATTCATTGCTAATGACTTACATTTAGACTTTGCCGGCAAACATCTTGGCATTGCTAATACTGACGCTGTTATGGGTGATTTGACACTTTCACCTAACATCTACGAATACGATGAAAACAAAGCTAATATCTTGTTAAACATTCGTTATCCTAAAGGTGACACTGGTGATACTTTGACTGAAAAAATCAACAATCACCTACCAGAAAATGTCACTGCCGTTATCGAAGGGCACAATCAATTGCCACACTTCGTCGATGCTGACGATCCATTGGTTCAAGCTTTAGTTGGAGCTTATCGTGATCATACAGGTGACGACACAGAACCATTTACCGTTGGTGGTGGAACTTACGGTCGTATTCTAAAACACGGAATTGCCTACGGTGCTATGTTCCCTGGTGATGAAAATGTTATGCATCAACCTAATGAATATATTAATATCGATAAATTATTGAAGTCGACTGCCATTTACGCCGACGCCATTTATCGCCTAATTAAGTAAAACTAAAAAGTTCTGTTGGACATAATTTCGACAGAACTTTTTTTGTTTTTACACTTCTAAATCGATTTTATTATATAATTACGGTATGTAACTTTTTAAGGGAGCTTATTTTAAAGTGAAAAATTTATGGAATAGCATCGTCAACAGCTTCAAAAGTATTAAAAGCTGGTCCGACTTTGCTAAAAAAGCTAATCTAACGATTGAAGTTATTCGCCGAATTATTCTCTATTCCATTGCTGGGATTTTGATTCTTTTGAGTTTAGCTATCGGTCTTGGTACAGGTTACGTATCTGCTTTGACGAGTCAAGTCGAAGTACCTACTAAACAAGAAATGAAATCAGAACTTCAAGACGTGAACAATTCTGCCACGCTATACTTTAGTGATGGTTCTAAGGTCGATAATTTACAAAAAGACCTTCAAGGTAAGAAAATTTCATTATCTGAAATGTCGCCTTATTTGAAAAAAGCCATTGTAGCTACCGAAGATAGTGACTTTTATCGTCATAAGGGTGTCGTTCCTAAGTCTATTTTTAGAGCTATTATTTCTGACGTTACCGGAATCGGTGCTCAAACTGGTGGTTCAACTTTGACTCAACAAACAGTTAAGATGCAGATGTTATCATCTGAAACTACTTGGAAACGTAAAGCAGTCGAAATTTTCTTAGCTATGCGTGTCGATAAATACTTCTCTAAGGAAGAAATTCTAGAGGATTATTTAAACGCCGCAACCTTTGGTGCTAATAACAAAGGACAAAATATTCAAGGTGTCCAAGCTGCTGCTAAAGGTCTCTTTGGTAAAAATGCTTCTGACTTGAATATTGCCGAATCAGCTTTTATCGCTGGTTTGCCACAAAGTCCCTCGGTCTATACACCTTATAATCGTGTCGTCTCAGAAACAAACGGTACTACACAACGTGGTACTTTCAAAGAAGACATGAGCCTTGGTATGAAACGTAAAGATATCGTTCTTTATCGAATGTATCGTGACAAACAAATTACTGAAGCTCAATACAACAGCGCCAAAAAATTTGACTTGAAAAAAGATTTCCTAAAGCCAGCTAAAGCTAGTTCTAAAGAAATCAAGTATGGCTACATCTACAATCTCTTGACTGAACAAACAAGAACTATTTTGATGAAACGGTTGGCCAAAAGCGATGGTGTCAAATACAGTGATGTCAAAAAGGATAAAAACCTTTACGAAAGATATTACACACAAGCCAATACCGAATTGCACAACAAGAATTACAAGATTCACAGTACGATCGACAAGAAACTTTATGTAGCAATGAACGAACAAGCTCAACAATTCAAAGGTAATCTAGGAACAACTCATACTGGTTCAGGAACTGATGCTAATACTGGTAAAACTGTTAAAGTATCAGAACCTGTTCAAAACGGTTCAGTTCTACTAGATAACAAGACTGGTCAAGTACTTTCCTTTGTTGGTGGGGTCAACTTTAAGAAATCTCAATTGAACCACGCCTTTAGTACGCAGAGATCTCCTGGTTCATCAATCAAGCCTTTGATTACTTTTGCTCCAGCGATTGAAAATGGTCTTATCGGTTCACAAACAATGTTGGCCGATTTCAAGACAAGTTTTAAGAAGTACGCTCCAACTGATTACGGCGAAACAATTCAAAATCGTTTTGTTTCTGCTCGTGAGACATTGGAAGAATCATACAATATTCCTTCAGTTAACTTGTACA